>NZ_JBITXV010000049.1:0-1028 GCF_044544845.1 Streptomyces sp. NPDC053474 | reverse complement strand
TACTGCCTCTGGATGCGGCCCATGGATAGACTGATGGACATGGGGCATGAAGTCGTAAAGGTGCTGGTCGTCGATGACGAACCCATGGTCTGCGCACATTTGAGAACGATCCTGGGATCGGCCGAGGATATCGACGTCGTCGACGCCGCCCACGACGGAGCCGCCGCGGTGGAGGCCGTGATGCGGCATCGCCCCGATCTCGTTCTCATGGATTTGCGGATGCCGGGTGTGGATGGCCTCACGGCCATCGAATGCATCATGAAACTGGATCAGCCGCCCAAGGTCGTGGCACTCACCACATTCGACGCCGATCAGTATGTGATGCGGGCGCTGCGCAGTGGCGCCAGTGGATTTCTGGTGAAGTCGACGCCGCCCGAGGACCTGATCGGTCTCGTCCGGGTGGCCGCCGACGGACACACGGTGCTCTCGCCCGTGGCGATGCGCCGCATCGTGGCCGCCTCGTCCGACGAGGACGCGGCGCGGGAGCGGGCCAAGGCCCTCGTCGGCAAGCTCACCGAGCGGGAGACGGACGTGCTCACCTGCCTCGGCGAGGGCCTGTCGAACGCCCAGATCGCCACGAAGCTCTTCCTGAGCGAGGCGACCGTCAAGGGCTATGTCTCCCGCATGCTCGTCAAGCTGGAGTGCACCAACAGGACCCAGGCGGGCCTGCTCGCGTACGACGCGGGGCTCGTCAGCCGCTGAGCCGCAGCTGGACCGGGCCCCGCGCCCCACAAGGGCGGGCTGTGGCGGGGCCCGGCTGCCGTCGGCGGCGGTCAGTCGCCGTACGCAGGGGCCCGCACCCACCCGGAACTCAAGAAGGCCGGAGCCATGAGGCTCCGGCCTTCTTGAGTTCCGGCCCCGGCACACCTCGACCGCGCCCGACCGCTCACCGCGGCCCCGCCGCGGCCCGGCCGCACCGCAGGCGACCGGGCGCCGCGCGCCGCGGGGGACTCGTCAGCCCTGACCCACCGTGCGGGGGCGGCGTGGGCGGATCCAGGAGCGGGTCGTGGGGACGTAGATCGGAAGCT
>NZ_JBITXV010000048.1:0-1090 GCF_044544845.1 Streptomyces sp. NPDC053474 | reverse complement strand
CATCCGCGGTTTGGGCCGTGGGCGGGGTTGGGGTTGCAGGTGGTTGTGGTGGTGGTGTTGGTGGTGCGGCGGGTGTGGCCGTTGTTGGTGTTGGGTGTGGCGACGGTGTCGGCGGTGTTGATGTCGTTGTCGGTGTGGTTGGTGCCGGGGTTGTTGGTGACGTCGGTGGATGGGTCGGGGGTGTGGGTGCCGTTGGCGGCGCCGTTTGCGGCGTATTCGGCGGTGGTGTATTCGTCGCGGCCGCGGGGTGCGTGGGTGTTGACGGGTGTGTTGACGGTGGTGGCGACGCGGTTGTGGGAGTTGTCGTTCGCGGTGGCGGCGTCGGGGGTGTTGTTGACGGCGGTGCCGGCGTTGTTGGGGATGTATGTGGCGGCGCGGCGGGGGTTGATTGCGGCGTTGACGGAGCGGGCGGAGCGGGCGGAGCGGGAGCAGTTTTTGTTGGCGGAGCGGGCGCGGGCGGAGGAGCGGGTGCGTCTTGCGGGGGAGATGCATGATGTGGTGACGCATCGGGTGTCGTTGATGGTGTTGCAGGCGGGGGCGTTGCGGGTGGTGGCGACGGATGAGCGGGTGCGGGCGGAGGCGGAGGGGTTGCGGGCTGCGGGGTGTCAGGCGTTGGAGGAGCTGCGGGATTTGGTGGGGGTGTTGAGGTCGCCGGAGAGTGCGGCGGGTGTGGTGGGTGGGGTGGGGGATTCTGGTGGGGTGTCGGGTGGGGTGGGTGTGGGGGATTTGGGGTTGTCGGTGTTGGTGGAGGAGTCGCGGGCGGTGGGGGTGGAGGTGGAGTTGAGTGAGGTGGGGGATCGTTCGGTGTCGTCGCCGGTGGTGGCGCGGACGGCGTATCGGATTGTGCAGGAGGGGTTGACGAATGTGCGGAAGCACGCGCCGGGGTGTGGGGTGTGGGTGGAGGTGCGGTATGAGGCGGATCGGGTGCGGTTGAGGGTGCGGAATACGGCGCCGAGGGGTGTGGTGGACCGGGAGTTGGCGTCGAGTGGGTCGGGGAGTGGGTTGAAGGGGTTGCGGCAGCGGGTGGAGCTGGTCGGGGGGACCTTCGAGTTCGGGCCCCGCCCCGACGGCGGCTTCCACATCGAATCCG
>NZ_JBITXV010000047.1:0-1417 GCF_044544845.1 Streptomyces sp. NPDC053474 | reverse complement strand
TCCTCCGCGAGGCCCGGTGCCGAGTACACCTCGCCGGGGCGCAGTTCACCGGAGATCAGTGCCGCGCGCAGGGCGTGGGCCACCTGGTCGCGCAGCCGCTCGCGGGTGGCGCCGAGGTCGCGGTGGGTCAGGTGGCCCATGGTGTTCCCTTGGTGCTTTCGCTGCCGAATGAGCTCACCAGAGTACGATGTCACGTTGTTCCCGCAGGTGACAGCGTGTAGGTGCGGCTGGCGGCGTAGAACTCCAGAGCCGCCCTGCCCTGTTCGCGCGGGCCGTGGCTGGAGGCCTTGGTGCCGCCGAACGGCAGGTGGAAGTCGACGCCGGTGGACGGGGCGTTGATCCGGATCATGCCCGCGTCGAGCCGGTCGAGTCCGCCCAGGGCCGCGTCGAGGTCTCTGGTGTGGACCGAGGCCACCAGGCCGTACGGCACGGAGTTGGCGATCAGCACCGCCTGGGCGAGGTCCTCGGCCGGGAGCAGGGCGGCGATGGGGCCGAAGACCTCCTCGCGCAGCAGCCGGTGCCCCGGGGGCACCTTCTCGACCAGGGTCGGCGCCGCGTACCAGCCGGGACCATGTGTGACGGTCCCACCGGCCAGCGCGCACAGGCCGTGCGAGACGTCGCCGACCTGGTTGCGGGCGTGTTCGTTGATCAGTGGTCCGCACACGGTCGCGGCGTTGGCCGGGTCGCCGACCGGGACGGCGCGCAGCGCCTCGGCCAGCGCATCGCGCAGCGGGTCGAAGGCGCCGCCGACCGCGATCACCCGGCTGGTGGCGGTGCACTTCTGCCCGGCGTATCCGGCGATCGCCGCGGCGATGTGAGCCGCCGCCCGCTCGATGTCGGCGTCGGGCAGGACCAAGGCCGCGTTCAGGCCGCCCATCTCCGTCTGGACCGGGACGCCCCGCGCGACGGCGGTGTTCGAGACCGCCCGGCCGACGGTCGTCGAGCCGGTGAAGGAGATGACGTCGGCGGCGGAGGCCAGCGCGTCGCCTTCGACGGCACCACCCGGGACGACGGTGAAGACCCCGGTGGGCAGCGCCCCCTGAACGATCTCCGCGAGGCGGTGGGCGCAGGCAGTCGCCTCGGGAGCGGGTTTGAGCACGACGGCGTTGCCGACCGCGAGGGCGGGTGCGGCCTTCCAGCTGGGGATGGCGAAGGGGAAGTTCCAGGGGGTGATGAGGCCCGCCACGCCGTGCGGGCGGCGCCTGGTCAGGAGCATCCCGGCCCCGCTGGCCGGTTCATGGACGGCCCCGGTGGCTTCGTAGGGGGCCTGGGCGTAGTAGCGCCAGATCGCGGCGGTGCGCGCCACCTCCGCGCGGGCCTCCGTCAGGGGCTTGCCCACTTCGCGCACGGCGAGCGCGGCCAGTTCGTCCGCGGCCGCCTCGACGGCGTCGGCCACCTGGGTGAGCGCCGCCGCGCG
>NZ_JBITXV010000045.1:0-1678 GCF_044544845.1 Streptomyces sp. NPDC053474 | reverse complement strand
GGCAGTGCTGAGGCGCGTCGGTGGGCGGAGCAGGCGGGTGAACAGGGTTGTGGCAGTGTGCTGTTGCTGCCGCCGAACGCCTACCGTGCTGATGAGCGTGCGGTGGTGGACCACTACGCGGAGGTGGCCCGGGCGCAGCTGCCCGTGGTGGCCTACAACAATCCCCTGGATACCAGGGTCGACCTGACCCCGGCGCTGCTCGCGCAGCTGCACGGCGCGGGGCATGTGGTGGCGGTCAAGGAGTTCAGCGGGGATGTGCGCCGGGCGTATGAGATCGCTGAACTGGCCCCGGATCTGGATCTGTTGATCGGCGCCGATGATGTCCTGCTGGAGCTCGCCCTCGCCGGTGCCGTGGGCTGGGTGGCGGGCTACCCCAATGCCTTGCCCGCCTCGTGCGTGGCGCTGTACCGCGCCGCGACCGCCGGTGACCTGAAAGCCGCGCTGGCGCTGTACCGGTCTTTGCATCCGTTGCTGCGCTGGGACTCCCAGACGGAGTTCGTGCAGGCCATCAAGGCGTCCATGGACATCGTCGGGCGGCGTGGCGGCCCCGTCCGGGCGCCGCGCACCGCGCTGGCCCCGGCAACCGGGGCCCAGGTGCGTGCGGCCACGGAGAAGGCCGTCGCCGACGGCCACCACTGACCCGCGAAGAGGAAGGGGGGGAGGGTTTCATGCGGACGCGTCACGTCTTCCAGGCGGTGGACTCGCATACCGAGGGCATGCCCACGCGTGTGATCACCGGTGGTATCGGGGTGATTCCCGGCGCCACCATGGCCGAGCGCCGCCTGCACTTCATCGAGCACCTGGATCATCTGCGCACGCTGTTGATGTACGAGCCGCGCGGGCACGCCGCGATGAGCGGCGCGATCCTGCAGCCGCCCACCCGGCCCGACGCCGACTACGGGGTGCTCTACATCGAGGTGTCCGGCCTGCTGCCGATGTGCGGGCACGGCACCATCGGCGTGGCCACCGTCCTGGTGGAGACCGGCATGGTCACGGTCACCGAACCCGTCACCACGGTGCGCCTGGACACCCCCGCGGGCCTGGTCAGCGTCGATGTCCAGGTGAGGGACGGAGCAGCCAGGTCGGTCACGCTCACCAACGTGCCCGCCTTCTGTGTCGGCCTCGACCGCACAGTGGAGGTGGAGGGCTTTGGCACGGTGACCTATGACCTCGCCTTCGGCGGGAACTTCTACGCCTTCGTCGAACTCGACGCGCTGGGCCTGCCGTTCGACCGGGCCCGCAAGGACGACCTGCTCGCCGCGGGCACCGCGGTCATGACCGCGATCAACGCCTCCCAGGCGCGGCCCGTCCACCCCCTCCAGGCGGAGATCGCGGGCGTCAAGCACGTCTACCTCGCCGCGCCCGGCTCCGACGCGCGCCGTTCGCGGCATGCCATGGCCATCCATCCGGGCTGGTTCGACCGCTCTCCGTGCGGCACGGGGACCTGTGCGCGGATGGCGCAGCTGCACGCCCGCGGGGCCCTGCCGCTGGAGCAGGACTTCGTCAACGAGTCGTTCATCGGTACGCGGTTCACCGGCCGCCTCATCGCCGAGACCGAGGTCGGCGGCATGCCCGCCGTCCTACCGCGCATCACCGGACGCGCCTGGATCACCGGCACCGCCCAGTACTACCTCGACCCCGACGACCCCTTCCCCGGAGGGTTCCTCCTATGACCGCC
>NZ_JBITXV010000044.1:0-1752 GCF_044544845.1 Streptomyces sp. NPDC053474 | reverse complement strand
TCCTCCGCGAGGCCCGGTGCCGAGTACACCTCGCCGGGGCGCAGTTCACCGGAGATCAGTGCCGCGCGCAGGGCGTGGGCCACCTGGTCGCGCAGGCGCTCCCTGGTGGTGATGAGGTTGCGCTGCTTGAGGTGCCCCATGGTCGTGGTGTCCCTTCGTGACCGTCGCTCGCACCGTGCCCGCGCGCTGTCGTCGCCCGCGCGGTGCCCGCGCGCCTTCGCGCCCGCACCGCGCCACGCGCCTTCGGCCGAGTGGATCACCAGCGTACAATGTCACGTTGTTTTCACGGGGACAGTGTGGGAGCCAAGGTATAGGTGCGGCTGGACGTATAGAACTCCAGAGCCGCCCTGCCCTGTTCGCGCGGGCCGTGGCCGGAGGCCTTGGTGCCGCCGAACGGCAGGTGGAAGTCGACGCCGGTGGACGGGGCGTTGACGCGGATCATGCCGGTGCCGAGGTGGTCGAGGCCGTGCAGGGCGGTGTCGAGCGACGCGGTGTGCACGGACGTCACCAGGCCGTAGGGGGTGGCGTTGGCGATGCGGACCGCGTGGTCCAGGTCGTCGGCGGCGAGCAGCACGGCCAGCGGCCCGAAGACCTCCTCGCGCAGCAGCCGGTGGCCCGGCGGCACGTCCGTGACGAGGGCGGGGGCCGCGTACCAGCCGTCGCCGTGCGGGGCGCGGGCCCCGGTGAGTTCGGGCAGCCCCCGCCTGCTCTCGGCGACCTCGTCGCGGGCCCCCTCGGAGATGAGCGGGCCGCAGACGGTGGCCGCCTGGGCGGGGTCGCCCACGGCCAGGGACCGCAGCCGCTCGGCGAGGGCCTCGCGCAGCGGGGCGAGGGCGGCGCCCACCGCGATGACGCGGCTGGTCGCGGTGCACTTCTGGCCCGCGTACCCGGCGATCGCGGCGGCGAGGTGGGCGGCGGCGGTGGCGATGTCCGCGTCCGGCAGGACGATCGCCGCGTTCAGGCCGCCCATCTCCGCCTGGACGGGGACGCCGCGCGCGGCGGCGCGGGCCACGACGGCCTGGCCGACGACGGTGGAGCCCGTGAAGGAGATGACGTCGGCGGCCGACACGACCGCGTTGCCCTCGCTGGCGCCGCCGGGCAGCACGGTGAACACGCCGTCGGGCACGGCCTGTTGGACGATCTCGGCGAGGCGGAGGGCGCACGCGGTGGCTTCCGGCGCGGGCTTGAGGACGACGGCGTTGCCGGTCGCGAGGGCGGGTGCGGCCTTCCAGCTGGGGATGGCGAAGGGGAAGTTCCAGGGCGTGACGAGACCGGCGACGCCGTGCGGGCGGCGGCGCGTGAGCAGCAGCCCGGCGCCGCTGCCCGGTTCGTGCACGGAGCCCTCGGCCGCGTACGGGGCCTGGGCGTAGTAGCGCCAGATCGCGGCGGTACGCGCCACCTCGGCACGGGCCTCGGTCAGGGGCTTGCCCACTTCGCGCACGGCGAGCGCGGCCAGTTCGTCCGCGGCCGCCTCGACGGCGTCGGCCACCTGGGTGAGCGCCGCCGCGCGGGCCGCCGCACCGCCCAGGCGCCAGCCGGGCTGTGCGACGCGGGCCCGCTCGACGGTGTCGACGGCGGCGAACGCGCCGGGCGCGGCGGTGCGCACCACCACGTCGGAGGGGTCGGCCGGGTTGCGTGAGACAACCGGGGTCAGGGTGGCGGTCATAGGAGGAACCCTCCGGGGAAGGGGTCGTCGGGGTCGAGGTAGTACTGGGCGGTGCCGGTGATCCAGGCGCGTCCGGTGATGCGCGG
>NZ_JBITXV010000043.1:0-1975 GCF_044544845.1 Streptomyces sp. NPDC053474 | reverse complement strand
CGATCCGGCTCAACGCCGCCGTCGCACTGCCCTTCCCCGTCTTCCCGCCGTTCACCCGGTACACGATGTGCAGCTCGTCCGCGATCACCGTGGGGGTACGCCCGTGCCGTTCAGCCGCGTCCATAGGTGTCCTCCGCCTTCCAGAAGTAGACGAACCCGCCGACTCCGGCGAGCAGTGCCCAGCCCACGGCCCACGCCCACACGTGCGCGGGCAGCTGCCCGGCGTGGAAGCTGTCGATGAGGGCGAAGCGCATCAGGTCGATGTAGACGGCGGCCGGGTTGGCCTCCAGGAGCACGGTCACCGCGTGCGGCAAGTCCCGGTCGGCGAGGACCTTGTCGATGCTCCACATCACCCCGGACGCGTACATCCACGTCCGCAGGACGAACGGCATCAGCTGGGCGACGTCCGGGGTCCGCGCGCCGAGCCGGGCGAGCGCGAGCGCGAGCCCCGCGTTGAAGGTGAACTGCAGCGCGAGGGCGGGCAGGACGAGCAGCCAGGACGCGGTGGGTGGCACGCCGAAGCAGAGCAGGATCGCGAGCAGCGCGACCATGGAGAAGAGCAGCTGCTGGAGCTGTTGGAGGCAGTACGAGACCGGCAGCGCGGCCCGGGGGAAGTGCAGCGCGCGCACCAGGCCGAGGTTGCCCGAGACGGCGCGGGTGCCCGCGAGGGCGGACTGCTGCGTGAAGGTGAACACGAAGACGCCCGTGACCAGGAAGGGCACGTAGTCGGGCACGTCGTGCTTGGTGTTCATCAGGACGCCGAAGACGAAGTAGTAGACGGCCGCGTTGAGCAGCGGTGTCATCACCTGCCAGAGCTGGCCGAGCCTGGCCTGGCTGTACTGGGCGGTGAGCCGCGCGGTGGCGAAGGCCGTGACGAAGTGGCGCCGCTGCCACAGCCGGCGCACGTAGGTGCCGAGCGGGACGCGGGCGCCGCTGACCGTGAGGCCGTGGCGGGCGGCGAGCTCGGCGGGCGTCGGGCCGGTCGCCGGGGCGGGGGCCGGGGCGCCGGGGGGCTTCTCCAGGGCTTGGGTCACGTCCGTTGCTTTCGCTCGGGGGCGCGGGGACGGCGGACGACAAGCGGCACCCTCCACGTCGGGACGGGTCCGTATCGTCGTGACGTCGACAGTAGGGCGTTCTGACGTCGGGACGCAACCGTTTCGTCGTCACGTTCTATGCTGTCCCCATGACGACGAGCGACAAGGCGAGCGAGAAGAAGCCGGGTGAGCAGGGCCGCAGGGCACCGGCCGGGGCCGCCGTGCTCCGCGAGGATGTGACCGAGGCCATCCGGTCCGCCGTCTTCGAGGAGCTCGCCGCCGTCGGGTACGCGCGCATGTCGATCGAGGGCATCGCGCGCCGCGCGGGCGTCGGCAAGACCGCCGTCTACCGCCGCTGGCGCTCCAAGCTGCACCTCGTCCTCGACCTGGTCTCGGCGATCGCGGTCCAGGGCCTGCCCACGCCCGACACCGGCTCCCTGGAGGGCGATCTGCGCCTGCTGTACGAGGTGACCTCGCGCGCCCTGCGCCACCCCGTCGCCTCCCAGGTGATCCCCGACCTGATGGCCGAGGCGGCCCGCAACCCCGACATCGACGCGGCCCTGCGGAAGGCGCTCCGCGAGGGCCAGCACGGCGTCGCCAGCGGCATCGTCGCCCAGGCCACCGCGCGCGGCGAGCTACGCCCGGGCCTGGACGAGGAGCTGGCCCTGGACCTGATGTCGGGGCCCCTGTACTGGCGCGCGGTGGTGGTGCGCGGGGGGCTGCCCAAGGGGTATGTGGAGCGGCTTGCGGCGGCTACGGGGGCGGCGCTGAAGGCGCTGTGAGCGCGGCGGCATGACGGCGGGAGCCGGGGCGCGCGGGGGCGCCACGGGGCGGGGGGGGGGGGGGGGCGCCCCCCGCCGGCCCCGGGCCGGGCGGGGCCCCCCGGGGCCGGCGGCCCCCGGCCCGGCCGGGGCCCGCAGGGCCCCACCCCCCCCGGCGGC
>NZ_JBITXV010000042.1:0-3821 GCF_044544845.1 Streptomyces sp. NPDC053474 | reverse complement strand
ACGCTGACCGGCGCGCGGGCCAGCGCCGAGGAACTGTCTTCGGCGGAGTACTGGGTCCGGCACGTACGGGAGTCCGTACGGTTCGCCGACGCCGTGAGCACGCTCGCGGGTGACGGAGTAGGCACGTTCGTCGAGGTCGGCCCGGGCGGGACGCTGTCGGCCCTGGGCCGGGAGTGCGCGCCGGAGGCCGCCTTCGTGCCGGTGCTGCGCGGCGACCGGCCCGAAGCCGTGGCCCTCACGGCGGCCGCCGGGCAGCTCCACGTGCGCGGCGTCCGGGTGGACTGGGAGGTCTTCTTCACCGGCCGGGACACGCGGCGCGTGGACCTGCCGACGTACGCCTTCCAGCGCGAGCGGTACTGGCTGGACGCCGTGCCCGCCGATGCGGCCGTGGCGGCCCTGTCCCCGGTGGAGGCCCGGTTCTGGGGCGTCGTCGAGGACGGCGACATCGCCGATCTCGCCCGTACGCTGGACGTGTCCTCCGACGCCCCGCTGAGCGCGGTCCTTCCCCGGCTCTCCGCGTGGCGCAGGGAGCAGCAGGGGCGGACCGCCGTGGAAGGCTGGCGGTACCGCGTCGAGTGGCGGCCGGTGGCCGCTGGGCCCCGGCGCCTCGACGGTACGTGGCTGGTCGTGGCGCCCTCGGGCGAGGACCGGGCCGAGTGGGTGCGGGACGCGCTGACCCGCAACGGCGCCGAGGCGCACGTCCTGCGCGTGGACCCGGAGGCCGTCGACTGGGCGGAGCGGCTCGCCGAGGTGCCCGCGCCGAGCGGTGTGGTCTCGCTCCTCGCGCTCGCGGACGCGGGCGCGGCGGTGGTGCCCGCGGGGGTCGGCGCCACGGTCGGACTGCTGCGGGCGCTCGGCGCCGCCGGAGCCCCGGCACCGCTGTGGTGCGTCACGTCCGGCGCGGTGGCGGCGGGCCCGGCCGACGCCGTGGCCGGGTTCGAGCAGTCGATGGTGTGGGGCCTGGGCCGGGCGGCCGCGTTGGAGCAGCCCGGCCGCTGGGGCGGCCTCGTCGACGTACCGGAGGCACCCGACGAGACGGCCGGTGACCTCCTCGCCTCGGTCCTCGCCGGTGCGGGCGGTGAGGACCAGGTCGCCGTGCGGGGCGACGGGATCCTCGGCCGCAGGCTGGTGCCCGCGCCGCTGGGCCAGGCGTCCGGGGCGGGCTGGACGCCGCGCGGGACGGTCCTGGTCACCGGCGGCCTCGGGGCCCTGGGCGGGCACGTGGCGCGCTGGCTCGCGGCCCACGGCGCCGAGCACCTGGTGCTCGCGAGCCGCCGCGGCGCCGAGGCCCCGGGCGCCGCGGAACTGGAGGCCGCACTCGTGGAGTTGGGCGCACGCGTGACGTTCGCCGCCTGCGACATGACCGACCGGGCGTCGGTGGCGGCGCTGCTGGCCGGTGCTCCGGCGCTCGACGCGGTCGTGCACGCGGCGGGCATCGAGCGTTCGGCCCTCCTCTCCGACGTCGGCCCGGCCGACCTGGGCGGGTTCGCCGATGTCCTCGCGGCCAAGGCCGTCGGCGCCAGGCACCTGCACGAACTGCTCGCGGACACGCCGCTGGACGCGTTCGTGCTGTTCTCGTCGATCTCCGGCGTGTGGGGCAGCGGCGCCCAGGCCGCCTACGGCGCGGCGAACGCCTACCTGGACGCCCTCGCCGAACACCGCAGGGCCACGGGCCTGCCCGCCACGGCGGTGGCCTGGGGCCCGTGGGCCGACGGCGGCATGGTCGCCAACGCGGGCCAGGACGCCGCCGCCCAACTGCGGCGCCGGGGCCTGCCGTCGATGGCTCCGGCCGTCGCGATCGTCGGCCTGGCCACGGCCCTCGAAAGCGGTGACGGGAACGTCGCCATCGCCGACGTGGACTGGGAGCGGTTCGCGGGCACGTTCATGGCGCAGCGCCCGAGCCCCCTCCTGAGCGAACTGCCGCAGGTGCGGGCCGCGTTCGAGAACGCCGCGGGGGAACAGGGCTCGTCGGCCCTGGCACAGCGGCTCGCCGGTCTCGACGAGGCCGAGCAGGAGCGGCAGCTCACCGACCTCGTCCGCTTCGAGGCGGCCGCCGTCCTCGGGCACGCCTCCGGCGACGCGCTCCCGGCGACGCGCGCCTTCAGGGAGCTGGGCTTCGACTCGCTCACGGCGGTGGAGCTGCGGGCCCGGCTCAACGAGGTCACCGGGGCCGCCCTGCCCACGACCCTCGTCTTCGACTACCCGAACGCGGCCGCGCTGGCCGCCTATCTGCGGGACGAGCTCTGCGGCGCGGCCCCGGCCGCGGCCGCCGCGGTCACCGTGGCGGGCGTGTCCGACGAGCCGATCGCGATCGTCGGGATGGCGTGCCGGTTCCCCGGTGGCGTGAGCAGCCCGGAGGACCTGTGGGACGTACTCCTGGCGGGCGGGGACGCCGTGTCGGACTTCCCGACCGACCGCGGCTGGGACCTGGAGGGCCTGTACGACCCCGACCCGGACTCCGTGGGCACCTCCTACTCCCGGTCGGGCGCGTTCCTCTCCGGCGTGAGCGCCTTCGACGCGGGCTTCTTCGGCATCTCGCCGCGCGAGGCCCTCGCCATGGACCCCCAGCAGCGCCTCCTCCTCGAAACCTCCTGGGAGGCCTTCGAGCGGGCGGGCATCGCCCCGGACTCCCTGCGCGGTGAGCGGGTCGGCGTGTTCATCGGCTCGAACATGCAGGACTACGGGTGGGTCCTCGCCGGAGCCACCGAGGACGTCGGCGGCTACGCGGCGACCGGCAACGCCGCCAGCGTCGCCTCGGGCCGCCTGTCGTACACCTTCGGCCTCGAAGGCCCCGCCGTCACGGTGGACACGGCGTGCTCGTCGTCCCTCGTGGCGCTGCACCTGGCGGTGCAGGCCCTGCACAAGGGCGAGTGCGCGATGGCCCTCGCGGGCGGCGTCACCGTGATGTCGACGCCCAGCTCGTTCATCGAGTTCAGCCGCCAGCGCGGCCTCGCCCCCGACGGCCGATGCAAGGCCTTCGGCGCGGGCGCGGACGGCACCGGCTGGGGCGAGGGCGTCGGCATGCTGTTCGTCGAGCGCCTCTCGGACGCCCGGCGCAACGGCCACGAGGTGCTCGCCGTGATCCGTGGCTCGGCGGTGAACCAGGACGGTGCGTCCAACGGCCTGACCGCGCCGAACGGCCCCTCGCAGCAGCGGGTGATCCGCCAGGCCTTGGCGAGCGCGGGCCTGAACCCGTCCGACGTGGACGCGGTCGAGGCGCACGGCACGGGCACGAAGCTGGGCGACCCGATCGAGGCCCAGGCACTCCTGGCGACGTACGGTCAGGACCGTCCTGCCGACCGGCCGCTGTGGCTGGGTTCGGTGAAGTCGAACATCGGCCACACGCAGGCCGCCGCCGGTGTCGCCGGTGTCATGAAGATGGTCCTCGCGATGCGGCACGGCGTGCTGCCGCGCACCCTGCACGTGGACGAGCCGTCGCCGCACGTGGACTGGTCGGCGGGCGCGGTGGAACTGCTCGCCGACGACCGGCGGTGGCCCGCCGTCGACCGGCCCTGGCGCGCGGGCGTCTCCTCGTTCGGCTTCAGCGGCACGAACGCCCACGTCATCGTGGAGCAAGTACCCGAGGCGGAGCAGGAGACCACCGCGCAGCCCGCGCACGACGGCGGCCTGGTGCCGTGGGTCCTCTCGGCACGGAGCGTGGCGGCGCTGCGGGACCAGGCGGCGCGGCTCCGGTCCTTCGTGGAGGCGTCGGCCGAGCTGTCCGTAGCGGATGTGGGGCACTCGCTGGTGTCGTCGCGTGCGGTGTTGGAGCACCGTGCGGTGGTGGTCGGCGCCGAGCGGAACGAACTGCTGGCCGCGCT
>NZ_JBITXV010000041.1:0-8961 GCF_044544845.1 Streptomyces sp. NPDC053474 | reverse complement strand
GTCAGCCACAACAACAAGTCGATCCGTGACACCTGCGACCGGGTCCTGTGGCTGGAGCGCGGCGAGCTGCGCATGGACGGGCCCACCGACGAGGTCATCAAGGAGTACGAGAAGTTCACCGGTAAGTAGCCGGATGGCCGCCGTCTGGTCGCGGCCGAATGGAGCAGGGCCCCGCCGGACACCCCGGCCGGGCCCTGACTCGTTTTCAGACATCACGCTTCTCCCAAGTCACAGGAGTTCAGGGAAGATTGAAGCCAATCGGTGCGTTCTTGTGATGTGCGGAACACCCCGACGAAGCGCTGTCCGTTGTACAACGTAAGCTGTACCGGTGCTGATTCGCGGCAAGTGGGGCGATATCGCTCCCTGGATGGGCGCGGGGCGCGCTGTGCCGCTGGGCGGCCTTGGCGGCGTGTCCGAAATAGGATGTATTGGGTCGGCAGTGTAGAACGGGAGATGTGACGGCAATGGCTACGGACGATCTCCAGCTCCGCGATGCGTCCGCCGTCCTCGCCAAAGCCGCGGACGAGAACTTCCCCGTGGCCCCCTTCTTCCTCCCCCGCGCCTGGCGCGCGGACCTCATGGCCGTGTACGGCTTCGCCCGCCTGGTCGACGACATCGGCGACTCCGACCTGGCCAGTGGCGCCGCCCACGCCCGCTACCTGGGCGCGGACCCCGAGGCCGCGGGCGACCCGCTCGCCCTCCTGGACGCCTTCGAGGCCGATCTGCGGAAGGTCTTCACCGCGGGTCCCGAGCCGGGCCACCCCCTGCTGCGTGCCCTCAAGCCCACCGTGCGGCGCGGCGGCCTCACCCCCGAGCCGTTCCTCGGCCTGATCGCCGCCAACCGCCAGGACCAGCTCGTCAAGCGCTACGAGACGTACGACGACCTCGTCGCCTACTGCGAACTGTCGGCGAACCCGGTCGGGCGCCTCGTGCTCGCCATCACCGGCACCGCGACACCCGAGCGGATCCGGCTCTCGGACTCCGTCTGCACCGCGCTCCAGATCGTGGAGCACCTCCAGGACGTGCGCGAGGACCTCGGGCGCGACCGGATCTATCTGCCCGCCCAGGACATGAAGCGCTTTCACGTCCAGGAACGGGATCTGGCCGCTCCTACCGCAGGCGCATCGGTGCGCGCCCTGGTTGCGTTTGAAGCGGAACGCGCCCGCTGCCTCCTGAATGAAGGCACCCCCCTGGTGGGTAGCGTCCACGGCAGGCTGAAGCTGCTGCTGGCAGGGTTCGTGGCAGGGGGGAGGGCGGCCGTCTCGGCGATCGCCGCCGCCGGATACGACGTACTTCCAAGGCCGCCGAAGCCCACGAAGCCGCGTTTGCTGCGCGAGGTGGGTGCGGTTCTGCGAGGAGAGGGGTGAGCCGGACCGTGGAGTCAGAACCTCGCGTGTCCGCACCGGTACTCGCCGCATACAGCTATTGCGAGGCCGTGACCGGGCAGCAGGCACGAAATTTCGCGTACGGCATCAGGTTGCTGCCGACGCCGAAGCGGCGCGCGATGTCGGCGCTCTACGCGTTCTCACGGCGCGTGGACGACATCGGGGACGGCGCGCTCGCGCCGGACGTCAAGCAGACCCGTCTCGACGAGACGCGGAGCCTGCTCGGCCGCATCCACGACGGCTCGGTGGAGGAGGACGACACCGACCCCGTGGCCGTGGCGCTCAGCCATGCCGCGCGGCACTTCCCGATCCCGCTCGGCGGGCTCGACGAGCTGATCGACGGCGTCCTGATGGACGTGCGCGGCGAGACCTACGAGACCTGGGACGACCTCAAGGTCTACTGCCGGTGCGTGGCCGGGGCCATCGGGCGGCTCTCGCTCGGCGTGTTCGGCACGGAGCCGGGGGCGCCGCACGCGGAGCGCGCGCCGGAGTACGCCGACACGCTCGGGCTCGCGCTGCAACTCACCAACATCCTCAGGGACGTGCGCGAGGACGCCCTGGAGGGCCGGACCTATCTCCCGGCCGACGACCTGGCCAAATTCGGCTGCTCCGCCGGGTTCGCGCGGCCCGAGCCGCCCGCGGGGTCCGACTTCGCGGGCCTCGTCCACTTCGAAGTGCGCCGGGCCCGCGCGCTGTTCGCCGAGGGGTACCGCCTCCTGCCCCTGCTCGACCGGCGCAGCGGCGCCTGCGTGGCCGCGATGGCGGGCATCTACCGCCGTCTGCTCGACCGCATCGAGCGCGAGCCGGAAGCGGTCCTGCGGGGCCGCGTCTCCCTTCCGGGGCGCGAGAAGGCGTATGTCGCCGTGCGTGGTCTCTCCGGCCTCGACGCGCGCAATGTCGCACGTCAGGCCGTCAGGAGGCGCACGTGACGCGCGGCCGCGGCACCGGCGGCTCCCACCGCCGCGACCGGCGGGCAACCCTCCGCATGACCTTGGCGTCCCAGACTGCAACCGCCGAAAGGGAGGACGCATGAGGCAGGACGACAGCCGACCCGAACCAGGCGGTGACACGGACGCGGACCATCCCGGCGGAGCGCGCGGCGGGCGGCCCGCGACCTCCGCCGTCGTCGTCGGCGGCGGGCTCGCCGGGATCACCAGCGCCCTCGCCCTCGCCGACGCCGGGCTCGACGTCACGCTCCTCGAAGGGCGCCCCCGGCTCGGCGGGCTCGCCTTCTCCTTCCAGCGCGGCGAGCTGACCGTCGACAACGGCCAGCACGTCTATCTGCGCTGCTGTACCGCCTACCGCTGGTTCCTCGACCGCGTCGAGGGCGCGCACCTGGCGCCGCTGCAAGAGCGCCTCGACGTGCCCGTGCTCGACGCCGAGCGCAATCGCCTCGGGCGGCTGCGCCGCACCGCGCTGCCCGTGCCGCTGCATCTGGCCGCGAGCCTCGCCACCTATCCGCATCTGTCGCTCGCCGAGCGCGCCCAGGTGGGCCGCGCGGCGCTCGCCCTCAAGGGGCTCGACCCGGCCGATCCGGCGCTCGACAGCCAGGACTTCGGCAGCTGGCTGGCCGCGCACGGTCAGTCGACGCGCGCCATCGAGGCCCTGTGGGACCTCGTCGGCGTCGCCACTTTGAACGCCGTCGCGGGCGATGCCTCGCTCGGCCTCGCCGCGATGGTCTTCAAGACCGGGCTGCTCTCGGACCCGGGCGCCGCCGACATCGGCTGGGCGCGGGTGCCCCTCGGTGAACTCCATGACCGCCTGGCGCGCAAGGCGCTCGACTCCGCGGGCGTCCGTACCGAAGTGCGAACACGTGTCACCTCCATCTCGCCACTTAAGAACGGTGGTTGGAGCGTCGAGGTTCCCGGCGAGCGCATCGAGGCCGATACCGTCGTGCTCGCGGTGCCCCAGGCCGAGACGCACGACCTGCTCCCGGAGGGCGCCCTCGACGACCCGGACCGGCTGCTCGGCATCGACACCGCGCCGATCCTCAACGTCCACGTGGTCTACGACCGCAAGGTCCTCAAGCGGCCCTTCTTCGCCGCGCTCGGCACCCCCGTCCAGTGGGTCTTCGACCGGACCGAGGCCTCCGGGCTGCGCTCGGGCCAGTACCTCGCGGTGTCCCAGTCGGCCGCCCAGGACGAGATCGACGCGCCCGTGGCCGCGCTCAGGGAGCGCTATCTGCCCGAGCTCGAGCGCCTGCTGCCCGCCGCGCACGGCGCACGGGTCCTGGACTTCTTCGTGACCCGGGAGCGCACGGCGACGTTCGCGCCGACGCCGGGCGTCGGCCGCCTGCGACCGGGCGCGCACACCAAGGCGCGCGGGCTCTACCTGGCCGGCGCGTGGACCGCCACCGGCTGGCCCGCGACGATGGAAGGCGCTGTGCGCAGCGGTATCAGTGCCGCGAGGGCGGCGCTGACCGCGCTCGACCGCCCGCGCGACCACCTCTTCGAGGAGGCGGCGTGACGCTCGACCTTCTGGGGCCGTCCCAGAACCCCCGCACCGGAACTAGAGGAGAGACTGTGCCGACTGTGCCCTCGGCCCAACCGGCCGCTGTGGACGTGACCGCGCTGTTGGAGCGGGGCCGGACACTGGCCACCCCGGTGCTGCGGACCGCCGTGGACCGCCTCGCGCCCCCCATGGACACCGTCGCCGCCTACCACTTCGGCTGGATCGACGCCGCGGGCAACCCGGCCGACGGCGACGGCGGCAAGGCCGTGCGCCCCGCGCTCGCGCTCCTGTCCGCCGAGGCCGCGGGGGCGCTCCCGGAGGTCGGCGTGCCCGGCGCGGTGGCCGTCGAACTGGTCCACAACTTCTCGCTCCTGCACGACGACCTGATGGACGGCGACGAGCAGCGCCGCCACCGCGACACCGTGTGGAAGGTGCACGGCCCCGCCCAGGCGATCCTCGTCGGCGACGCCCTCTTCGCCCTCGCCAACGAGGTCCTCCTGGAGATCGGCACCGTCGAGGCGGGCCGCGCCACGCGCCGCCTGACCACCGCGACGCGCGCCCTCATCGACGGCCAGGCGCAGGACATCTCCTACGAGCACCGCGAGCGGGTCACCGTCGAGGAGTGCCTGGAGATGGAGGGCAACAAGACGGGTGCCCTGCTCGCCTGCGCGGTCTCCATCGGCGCGGTCCTCGGCGGCGCGGACGACGCCACCGCCGACACCCTGGAGAAGTACGGCTACCACCTCGGACTCGCCTTCCAGGCCGTCGACGACCTGCTCGGCATCTGGGGCGACCCGGAGGCCACGGGCAAGCAGACCTGGAGCGATCTGCGCCAGCGCAAGAAGTCGCTGCCGGTGGTCGCCGCGCTCGCGGCGGGCGGCCCCGCCTCCGAGCAGCTCGGCGAGCTGCTCGCCGCCGACGCCAAGAGCAATGACTTCGACAGCTTCTCCGAGGCGGAGTTCGCCGCGCGCGCCGCGCTCATCGAGCAGGCGGGCGGCCGCGAGTGGACCGCCGAGGAGGCGCGACGGCAGCACGCCGTCGCCATCGAGGCCCTGGACGCGGTCCAGATGCCGGACCTGGTGCGGGCGCAGCTCACCGCGCTCGCCGACTTCGTCGTCGTACGGAAGAGATGATCACTATCGGGCACACCTGACTCGCAGTCGCCGAACACCGCCCCGGTGCGGGCGGTGTCCGACGGCGGACCCAGCAGAGAAGAAGCACTGCGTCGAAGGGGAAGCCATGACAGCGACGACCGACGGTTCCGCCGGAGCGGTGACGCCCCGCGCGGCCTCGGCCACCGAAACACCTGACACGAACCCCGGGGCGGCCGGGGCATCGGAAGCCGCCAAGCGTGCCGTGGAGCGCTCCACGGAGTTCCTGCTGTCCCGCCAGGACCCCCAGGGCTGGTGGAAGGGCGACCTGGAAACGAACGTGACCATGGACGCCGAGGACCTGCTCCTGCGCCAGTTCCTCGGCATCAGGGACGAGGACACCACCCGCGCCGCCGCGCTCTTCATCCGCGGCGAGCAGCGTGACGACGGCACCTGGGCCACCTTCTACGGCGGCCCCGGCGAGCTCTCCGCCACCATCGAGGCCTATGTGGCCCTGCGCCTGGCCGGGGACGCGCCGGACGCGCCGCACATGGCGAAGGCCTCCGCCTGGATCCGCGAGCAGGGCGGCATCGCCGCGGCCCGGGTCTTCACCCGGATCTGGCTCGCCCTCTTCGGCTGGTGGAAGTGGGACGACCTGCCCGAACTCCCGCCGGAGCTCCTCTACTTCCCGAAGTGGTTCCCGCTCAACATCTACGACTTCGGCTGCTGGGCGCGGCAGACCATCGTGCCGCTGACCATCGTCTCCGCCAAGCGCCCGGTGCGCCCCGCGCCCTTCCCGCTCGACGAGCTGCACACCGACCCGGCCGTGCCGAACCCGCCCAAGCCCCTTGCCCCGGTGGCGAGTTGGGACGGGGTCTTCCAGCGCCTCGACAAGGCGCTGCACGTCTACCACAAGGTCGCGCCGCGCTCCGTGCGCAAGGCCGCGATGAACAGCGCCGCGCGCTGGATCATCGAGCGGCAGGAGAACGACGGCTGCTGGGGCGGCATCCAGCCGCCCGCCGTGTACTCGGTCATCGCGCTGCACCTGCTCGGCTACGACCTCGACCACCCCGTGCTCAAGGCGGGCATCGAGTCGCTCGACCGGTTCGCGGTGTGGCGCGAGGACGGCGCGCGGATGATCGAGGCCTGTCAGTCCCCGGTGTGGGACACCTGTCTGGCTACGATCGCCCTCGCCGACGCCGGGGTGCCCGCCGACCACCCGCAGCTGGTGAAGGCCGCGGACTGGATGCTGGGCGAGCAGATCGTCAGACCCGGCGACTGGTCGGTGCGCAAGCCCCATCTCACGCCGGGCGGCTGGGCGTTCGAGTTCCACAACGACAACTACCCCGACATCGACGACACCGCCGAGGTGGTCCTCGCGCTGCGCCGCGTCGCCCACCCGGACCGGCGCCGGATGGACAGCGCCATCGCCCGCGGCGTGGACTGGAACCTGGGCATGCAGTCCAGGAACGGCGCCTGGGCCGCCTTCGACGTCGACAACACCAGCCCGCTGCCGAACAAGCTGCCGTTCTGCGACTTCGGCGAGGTCATCGACCCGC
Source organism: Streptomyces sp. NPDC053474 (assembly GCF_044544845.1). Lineage (NCBI taxonomy): Bacteria > Bacillati > Actinomycetota > Actinomycetes > Kitasatosporales > Streptomycetaceae > Streptomyces > Streptomyces sp. NPDC053474. The sequence goes on along the minus strand of NZ_JBITXV010000041.1, from coordinate 2,475 downwards.
CCTCCGCCGACGTCACCGCGCACGTCGTGGAGATGCTCGCCTACGAGGGCAAGTCCCACGACCCGCGCACCCGCCGCGGCATCGAGTGGCTCCTCGCCGAACAGGAGGCGAACGGCGCCTGGTTCGGCCGCTGGGGCGTCAACTACGTCTACGGCACGGGCTCCGTGGTGCCCGCCCTCGTCGCGGCCGGTCTGCCCGCCGCGCACGGGGCGATCCGCCGCGCGGTCGCCTGGCTGGAGTCGGTGCAGAACGACGACGGCGGCTGGGGCGAGGACCTGCGCTCGTACCGCGACGAGCAGTGGATCGGGCACGGCGCGTCCACCGCGTCGCAGACCGCGTGGGCGCTGATCGCGCTGCTCGCCGCCGGGGAGCGGGACTCCAAGGCCGTCGAGCGGGGCGTCGCCTGGCTGGCCGAGAGCCAGCGCGAGGACGGCTCCTGGGACGAGCCGTACTTCACGGGCACCGGCTTCCCCTGGGACTTCTCGATCAACTACCACCTGTACCGGCAGGTCTTCCCGCTGACCGCCCTCGGCCGGTACGTGCACGGCGAGCCGTCCGTCGGCGGCCTGGGCAAGGGAAGCTGATGAGCACGGACCCGGCGCGCCCGGGGCCCGCTCCGCTGCTCGTCGCCTGTGCGCTCGGCATCGAGCGCCTCGCCCTGCGCACCGCCGACCGCGGCGGAGCCCGGGGTCCCGTGACCGTGCTGCGCACGGGCATGGGCCCCAAGGCCGCCGAGCGCGCTGTCACCCGGGCGCTCGGCAAGGGCTCCCTGCGCGACGCGGCCGTCGTGGCGACCGGGTTCTGCGCCGGGCTCGCCCCCGGCATGCACCCCGGTGACCTCGTCGTCGCCGAGGAGACCCGGCACGACGGCGGCCGCACCCCGTGTGTGGGCACCGCGCTCCTGGTCGAGGAGCTGGTGCGGGCCGTGCCGGGCCGTACCGTGCACACCGGCCCGCTCACGGGCTCCGACCACGTCGTCCGCGGCCACGAACGCGGCGATCTGCTGGCCACCGGCGCGATCGCGGTCGACATGGAGTCCGCGGTCACGCTGCGCAGCGCCGTCACGGCCGGACCCCGGCCGGTTGCGGCCGTCCGGGTGGTCGTGGACGCCCCCCAGCACGAACTCGTCCGCATCGGCACGGTCCGCGGTGGAATATCGGCCTTCCGCGTGCTCCGCGCCGTGCTTCCCGCTTTTTTCGAATGGCACCGATCTTCGCCGCTCCCCCGGAGGTGAGCCAGATGGCTATGCCGCTGCGTCAGTCAATCAAGGTCGCTACCTATCTCTTTGAACAGAAGCTGCGCAAGCGTGACAAGTTTCCTTTGATCGTCGAGTTGGAGCCGCTGTTCGCGTGCAATCTGAAGTGCGAGGGCTGCGGCAAGATCCAGCACCCGGCCGGTGTGCTCAAGCAGCGCATGCCGGTGGCCCAGGCCGTGGGGGCCGTCCTTGAGTCCGGCGCGCCGATGGTGTCCATCGCGGGCGGCGAGCCGTTGATGCACCCTCAGATCGATGAGATCGTGCGCCAGTTGGTGGCCAGGAAGAAGTTCGTCTTCCTGTGCACGAACGCCATGCTGTTGCGCAAGAAGATGGACAAGTTCACGCCGTCGCCGTACTTCGCGTTCGCCGTGCACATCGACGGCATGCGGGAGCGCCACGACGAGTCCGTGGCGAAGGAAGGCGTGTTCGACGAGGCCGTGGCCGCCATCAAGGAGGCCCAGCGCCGCGGCTTCCGAGTGACCACCAACTCGACCTTCTTCAACACGGACACCCCGCAGACCATCATCGAGGTCCTGAACTTCCTCAACGACGACCTGAAGGTCGACGAGATGATGCTCTCGCCCGCCTACGCCTACGAGAAGGCGCCGGACCAGGAGCACTTCCTCGGCGTCGAGCAGACCCGCGAGCTGTTCAAGAAGGCCTTCGCCGGTGGCAACCGGCGCCGCTGGCGCCTGAACCACTCGCCGCTGTTCCTGGACTTCCTGGAGGGCAAGGTCGACTTCCAGTGCACGGCGTGGGCCATTCCGAACTACTCGCTCTTCGGCTGGCAGCGCCCCTGCTATCTGATGAGCGACGGCTACGTCCCCACGTACCGGGAGCTGATCGAGGAGACGGACTGGAGCAAGTACGGCCGCGGCAAGGACGACCGGTGCGCCAACTGCATGGCGCACTGCGGGTACGAGCCGACGGCCGTGCTCGCCACGATGGGGTCGCTGAAGGAGTCGCTGCGCGCCATGCGCGAGACCGTCTCCGGGAACCGGTGACGTCATGACCCCTTCAGGCCCTGTCTCCCTGGGCCTGCCCGAGCCACCGGCCCGGCCGATAGCGGAGCGCCGCACCGCGCGGCGCATCCAGGTCGGGTCGGTGGCCGTCGGGGGCGGCGCTCCGGTGTCGGTGCAGTCGATGACGACGACGCGTACGTCGGACATCGGGGCGACGCTCCAGCAGATCGCGGAGCTGACGGCCTCCGGCTGCCAGAT
>NZ_JBITXV010000040.1:0-15373 GCF_044544845.1 Streptomyces sp. NPDC053474 | reverse complement strand
ATCTCCACGAAGCGTCCGCCGCGCGGCAGCAGTCGCAGCGAGGCGTCCACGAACTCCCTGGCCAGGGAGTTGAGCACCACGTCCACGCCCTGGCCCGCGGTGCCTTCGGTGACCGCGGCCTCGAAGTCCAGCGTCCGCGAGGAGGCCATGTGCGACTCCTCGACGCCGAGGTCCCGCAGGACGTCCCACTTGCCCGCGCTCGCCGTGCCGTACACCTCGGCGCCGAAGTGCCGGGCCAGCTGCACCGCGGCCATGCCCACGCCACCGGCGGCCGCGTGCACCAGGACCGTCTCGCCCGCCTCCAGACCGGCCAGGTCCCGCAGCGCGTAGTACGCCGTGAGGAACACCGTCGGCACCGACGCGGCCTGCGCGAAGGACCAGCCCTCGGGGATCCGCGCGACCATACGCCGGTCCGCGACCGACAGCGGGCCGAAGGCGCCCTCCAGGAGGCCGAGGACCCGGTCGCCGACGGCGAGGTCCGTGACGTCCGGGCCGACCTCCACGACGACGCCCGCGCCTTCGGTGCCCATGACCGCGTCGCCCGGGTACATGCCCAGGGCGATCAGCGGGTCACGGAAGTTGACGCCCGCCGCGCGCACCTCGACGCGCACCTCACCGGCGCCCAGCGGCCTGCTGCCGGACACCTCGGCGTCCTCGGCGACGGGCAGCAGCGCCAGGTTCTCCAGCGTGCCCCGTCCGGTCACGCCGAGCTGCCAGTCCGCACCGGCCGGGGCCGCGAGAGCGCCGCCGCCCGCGCGCATCAGGCGCGGCGCCCACACCACGTCGCCCCGCACGGCGACCTGCGGCTCGTCGAGCGCGAGGAGGCCGGGCACCTGGTTCAGCGACGCCGCCGAGCCGTCGAGGTCGACGAGGGCGATCCGGCCCGGGTTCTCCGACTGCGCGGACCGCAGCAGACCCCACACCGGGGCGTCCACCAGACCCTCGGCCGACACCACGTCACCGGCGCCCACACCCACCGCACCGGACGTCACCACGACCAGACGCGACTCCTCACCGCCCGCGAAGGACAGCCACTCCCCCACGACGCCGAGCGTGCTGTTCAGGGAGGCGCGCACCGATGCGGCCGTACCGCCCGCGCGTTGCCCGCCGACGCACGTGACGAAGACGGACTCCGGCACGGGAGCCCCGACCTCGACCGCCGCGGCGAGAGCGGCGACGTCCGCGTACGTCGTCACCGTCGCGCCGACGCCTTCCAGAGCGCCCCGCAGACCCCACTCGTCCGCACCCAGCACCGCATACGCGGCACCGGCCGTCACGGCGGGCGCGGGCACCACGCTCCAGTCGACGCGGAACAGCGAGTCGTTGCGGCCGCCCTGGTCGGCGCCCGCGTCCGGCGCGGCGATGGGCCGCAGGACCAGGGAGTCCACGGCGGCGACCGGCTGGCCGTCGGTGTCGGCGACGGTGAGGGCCACGCCGTCCGTTCCCGCGGCGGTCAGGCGGACGCGCAGCGCGGACGCGCCGGTCGCGTGCAGGGACACCCCGGTCCAGGAGAAGGGCATGCGGCCCTGCTCGGTGTCGGACACGAAGGTGCCGAGGCCCAGCGGGTGCAGCGCGGCGTCGAGGAGGGCCGGGTGCAGGCCGTACGCACCGGCCTCGTCGCGCTCGGCCTCCGGAAGGGCGACCTCGGCGAAGAGCGCGTCGCCGCGCCGCCAGACGGACCGCAGGCCCAGGAAGGCCGAGCCGTAGCGGAACCCGGCGGCGGCCAGGCTCTCGTACAGCGCCTCGGTGTCGGCCCGCTCGGCGTCGGCGGGCGGCCACTGCGCGAGGTCGGCGTCGGCGGGGCGGGCGGCCGGGGCGGGGGCGAGCGTGCCGGTGGCGTGGCGCAGCCACGGCTCGTCGGACCACAGGTCGTCGGCGGACACGTGCTGGGGCCGCGAGTAGAGGTTCACCGGGCGGCGGCCGAAGGCGTCGGCGGCGCCCACGGCGAGCTGCATCTGCACGCCGCCGCGCTCGGGCAGGACCAGGGGTGCCTGGAGCGTCAGCTCCTCCAGGTGCGCGCAGCCGACGCGGTGTCCGGCGTGCAGGGCGAGCTCGACGTAGGCCGTGGCGGGCAGCAGGACGGTGCCCGCCAGGGCGTGGCCCGCGAGCCACGGGTGGGAGGCGAGCGAGAGCCTGCCCGTGAAGAGGTAGCCGTCCATGTCGGCGAGGGCGACGGCGGCGCCGAACAGCGGGTGGTCCGCCGGGTTCAGGCCGGTGGCACGCGCGTCGCCGACGCCGCCGACGGCGGGGCGCGGCCAGTAGCGCTGGTGCTGGAAGGCGTACGTCGGCAGGTCGACGCGGCGCCGCGACTCGACCGGGGCGTACAGCGGGGTCCAGTCGACGGTGACGCCGCGCACGTGCGCCTTGGCGAGGGCGGTCAGGAACGCGTCGGGCTCGGGGCGGTCCTTGCGCACCGCGCCGACCAGGCCCGCCTGCGCGGCGGGGTCGGTGAGGGTGTCGTGCGCCATCGCCGTGAGCACGGAGTCGGGGCCGAGCTCCAGGAGGGTCGACACGCCGAAGTTGGTGAGGGCGCCCAGGCCGTCGTGGAAGCGGACCGCTTCACGGATGTGACGGACCCAGTACTCCGGGTCCTTGAGCTCTGCGGCCTTCGCGAGCACGCCGGTGAGGTTGGAGACGACCGGGAGCGTCGGGTCCTGGTACGTCAACTTGGCCGCGACCTTACGGAAGTCATCCAGGGCCGGATCCATCAGGGGCGAGTGGAAGGCGTGGCTGACCTTCAGCCACTTCACCTTCCGGCCCTCGCCCCGAAGGGTCTGCTCCAGGCCTTCGAGGGCCCCGCGCTCGCCTGAGAGCACCAGCTGAGCGGGGCCGTTCACGGCGGCCACGCCCACGCGGTCGGACAGGCGGGGCAGCACATCGGCTTCCGTGGCCTGCACGGCCAGCATCGCCCCGCCCTCGGGCAGAGCCTGCATCAACCGACCCCGCGCCGCGACCAGTTGAGCCGCGTCCTCAAGCGACCACAGCCCGGCCACGTACGCGGCAGCCAGCTCACCGATCGAGTGACCGCCCACGACCTCCGGACGTACGCCGAAGGACTCGACCAACCGGTACAGGGCCACTTCCATCGCGAACAGCGCGGGCTGCGCGTAGCCCGTCTGCTCAAGGAGGTCCGCGTCCGTACCGAACATGACGCTCTGGAGCGAACGTTCTATCCACTGGTCAATATGGAAGCACACCTCGTCCAGCGCAGCCGCGAAGACCGGGAACGTCTCGTACAACTCACGGCCCATCCCCAGGCGCTGGCTGCCCTGGCCGGTGAAGAGCACGCCGAGGCGGCCCTCGGCCACCGCGCCCGTCACAGCAGCCGGGCCGCCGGACGCCAGGGTCTCCAGGCCCGCGAGGAGGTCGGCGCGGTCGCGGCCGAACACCACCGCGCGGTGCTCCAGCGCGGACCGGCCCGACAGGAGCGACCAGCCGATGTCCACGGCGTCCTGGCCGGGGCCGCCCGCGACGTGCTCGCGCAGCCGCTCGGCCTGCGCCCGCAGCGCCTCCGCGCTGCGCGCCGACACCAGCCACGGCACGGCCGTCACCGGCGCGACCGGCTCGACGGTCTCGGCAGGCTCCTCGACGGGGGCCTGCTCCACGATCACATGGGCGTTGGTGCCGCTCACGCCGAAGGAGGAGATGCCCGCGCGGCGCGGGCCGCCGTCCTTGCGCGCGGCCCACTCCCGGGCCTCCGTGAGGAGCTCCACGGCTCCGGCGGACCAGTCGACGTGCGTGCTCGGGCGGTCCGTGTGCAGGTTCTCGGGCAGGACGCCGTGGCGCATCGCCATGACCATCTTGATGACGCCCGCGACGCCCGAAGCGGCCTGGGTGTGGCCGATGTTGGACTTCACCGAGCCGAGGAGCAGCGGCTGGTCCGCGGGGCGGTCCTGGCCGTAGGTGGCGAGCAGCGCCTGGGCCTCGATGGGGTCGCCGAGGACCGTGCCGGTGCCGTGGCCCTCGACGGCGTCGATGTCGCTGGTGGCGAGGCGGGCGGCGGCGAGGGCCTGGCGGATGACGAGCTGCTGGGACGGGCCGTTGGGCGCGGTCAGGCCGTTGCTCGCACCGTCCTGGTTGACGGCGGAGCCCCGTACGACCGCGAGCACTTCGTGGCCGTTGCGGCGGGCGTCGGACAGGCGCTCCAGGGCGAGGACGCCGACGCCCTCGCCCCAGCCGGTGCCGTCGGCGGCGTCGGCGTACGGCTTGCAGCGGCCGTCGCCCGCGAGGCCGCCCTGGCGGCTGAACTCGGCGAACGCGCCGGAGGTGACCATGACGGCGACGCCACCGGCCAGGGCGAGGTCGCACTCGCCCTGGCGCAGCGCCTGCGCCGCGAGGTGCAGGGCCACGAGCGACGACGAGCAGGCGGTGTCGACGGTGACCGCCGGGCCTTCGAGGCCGAACACGTACGACAGGCGGCCGGAGATGACGCTGGAGACGTCACCGGTGAGCAGATAGCCCTCGACGTTGTCCGGCGAGGCCATGAGGGCGGGTCCGTAGCCCTGGGCGGTGGCGCCGACGAACACGCCGGTGCGGCTGCCGCGCAGCGAGGCGGGCGGGATCCCGGCCCGCTCGAAGGTCTCCCACGTGGCCTCCAGGAGGAGCCGCTGCTGCGGGTCCATGGCCATGGCCTCGCGCGGGGAAATCCCGAAGAAGGCGGCGTCGAAGTCGCCCGCGTCGTAGACGAAGCCGCCGCCGCGCTCCGGGCCTTCCGGCGCGCCGTCGCCGGTGCGCCCGGCGAGCGCGTCGACGTCCCAGCCCCGGTCGGTGGGGAAGGCGGAGAGCGCGTCCCGCCCGTCGGCCACGAGCTGCCACAGGTCCTCGGGACCGCGTACGCCGCCGGGGTAGCGGCAGCTCATTCCGACGATGGCGATGGGCTCGGGCTCCTCCGACTCCACTTCGCGCAGCCGCTGGCGCGTCTCGTGGAGGTCGGCGGTCACCCGCTTGAGGTAGTCGAGGAGCTTTTGCTGGTCCGCCATCGGAAACTCACCTGTTCGCGTAGTCACAGAAAAATCGCGCAGTCGACAAAGCGCGCAGTAACGGAAGAACCGCGCTGAGAGGCCCGGCCGGTCCGGTGCCACGGCCCCGCTCGGGCGTGGCACCGGACCGGCCGGGCGGTTTCGGTCAGGACACGCCGAACTCCTTGTCGATGAAGTCGAAGACCTCGTCGGCGGACGCCGACTCCAGCTGCGAGGAGACCTTCTCGCCGTCGGCGGGCGCCTCGGCGTCGGTGCCCTTCCACTTCGCCATGAGCGCTTCGAGCCGCATCGTGATGCGCATGCGGTCGCCGTCGTCGGGCGCGATGGTGCCGAGGCCCGCCTCCAGGCGGTCCAGCTCGCGCAGCGTGGAGTCCACGCCGTCGGCGTCGTCCTGGAGCAGTTCCCCGCGCAGGTACTGGGACAGGACGGCGGACGTCGGGTGGTCGAACACGAGGGTGGCGGGCAGCCGCAGGCCCGTGGCCTTGTTCAGGCGGTTGCGGACCTCCACGGCCGTCAGGGAGTCGAAGCCCAGCTCGCGGAAGGCCAGGTGGGCGTCTATCGACTCCGCGTCGCCGTAGCCGAGCACGGCGGCCGCGTGCGTGCGCACCAGGTCGAGCAGGATCATCTCCCGCTCGGGCTCGGTGAGCGGCGTCAGGCGGCGGCGCAGCTCGGCCGCGGCGTCGTCGCCGGTGTCGGCCCGCGTCTCCGTCTCGGCCGCCACGGACCGCTCGTACCGGCGCACCTCGGGGATGTCACCGATGAACGGGCTGGTCCTGGCCGAGGTGAAGGCGGGCGCGAACCGCTCCCAGTCCAGGTCGGCGACGGCGAGGAAGGTCTCGTCGTACGCGACCGCCTGGGCCAGGGCCGTGACCGCGAGGTCCGGTGCCATCGGGCGCAGGCCGCGGCGGCGGAACTGCTCCTCGCCGTCGTCCCCCGCCATGCCGCCCCCGGCCCACAGGCCCCAGGCCACCGAGGTGGCGGTCAGGCCGCGGGCGCGGCGCTGCTCGGCGAGGGCGTCGAGGTGGGCGTTGGCGGCCGCGTAGGCGCCCTGGCTGCCGCTGCCCCACACGCCCGCGTTGGACGAGAAGAGCACGAAGGCGTCCAGTGCCTCGGCGGCCAGGAGCGTATCGAGGTGTGCGGCGCCCGCGACCTTCGCCTCCAGGACGGCGGCGATGTCCGCCGCGGACATGTCCGCGAGGGGCTGGCCCTGGCCGACGCCCGCCGCGTGGAACACCGAGCGCAGCGTGTGCCCGTCCTCGGTGAGCCGGTCGAGCAGCCCGGCGACGGCCTCGCGGTCGGCGACGTCGCAGGCCGCGATGGTCACCTTGGCGCCCAGCTCCTCCAGTTCGGCCCGGAGTTCCTCGGCGCCGGGCGCGTCCGGGCCGCGGCGGCTGGTGAGCACCAGGTGTTCGGCGCCCTCGCGGGCCAGCCAGCGCGCCACATGGCCGCCGATCGCGCCCGTACCGCCGGTGATCAGGGCGGTGCCGCGCGGCGTCCACTCGCGTGCCGCGCCGGTGTCGAGCGGGGCCCGGACGAACCGGCGTACGACGACGCCTGCCTGGCGCACCGCGAGCTGGTCCTCGTCCCCGGCGCCCGCGAGGATCCCGGCGAGCTGGGCCGCGGCCCGGCTGTCGACGGTCTCCGGCAGGTCGACGAGGCCGCCCCAGCGGTCCGGGTACTCCAGCGCGGCGACGCGGCCGAGGCCCCACGCCTGCGCCTGCCCGGGCCGGGCCGGGGCGTCGCCGCGGCCGGTGGCGACGGCGCCGCGCGTCACGGCCCACAGGCGGGCGCCGATCCCGGCGTCGCCGAGGGCCTGCACCAGCGCGACGGTTCCCGCGAGCCCGGCGGTGACGCCCGGGTGGTCCGCCAGGGCGGACTCGTCGAGGGCGAGCAGGCTGAGCACGCCGCTCGGCTCCCCGTCCGCCGCCAGGGCGTGCTCGAAGAGGCGCGCGGTCAGGGTCTCGCGGGTCATCTCGCTTGCGGTGACGCGGAGTTCGTCGACGTGTGCACCGGCCTGCGTCAGGGCCGCGACGACCTCCGTGGTCTCCGTGGTCTCCGTGCCCTCCGCGCCCTGGGGCACGACGAGCAGCCAGCGGCCCGCGAGGCCGGTGGTCGGCAGGGTGCCCGCGAGGGGCTGCCAGTCCACCTGGTAGCGCCAGCTGTCGACGGTCGACCGCTCGCGCCGCTGCCGCCGCCAGGACGAGAGCACCGGGAGCACGGCGCCGAGCTCCGCGGCGGAGGAGTCCTCCACCGCGAGCTCCACGGCCAGCTGCTCCAGGTCCTCGCGCTCCACCGCGTCCCAGAACCGCGACTCCACCTCGTCCGTGGCCAGCGGCGCCTCCTCGGACAGCTCCTCCTGCGGGGCGAGCAGCCAGTAGTGCTCGCGCTGGAAGGCGTAGGTGGGCAGGTCGACGGTCGTACGGGCGCCGGGGAAGAGGGCCTTCCAGTCCAGTTCGACGCCGTGGACGTGGGCCTCGGCCAGGGAGGCCGCGAGGCGGTCGGCACCGCCTTCGTCCCGGCGCAGCGAACCGAGGGTGGCGGCCTGGCTGTCGGTCGCGTCGATGGTGGCCTGTACCGGGACCGTCAGGACCGGGTGGGGGCTCATCTCCAGGAACAGGCCGTGGCCTTCAGCGAGGAGGCCTCGGGTGGCGTGCTCGAAGAGGACCGTCTGGCGCAGGTTGCGATACCAGTAACCCGCGTCCATGAGGGTGTCATCGGACAGCCAGGCACCGGTGAGCGTCGAGTACAGCGGGACCTCGGCGGCCTGCGGGCTCACACCCTCCAGCGCCTGGCCGATCTGCGCCTCGATCTCCTCCACGTACGACGAATGCGACGCGTAGTCCACCGGGATCGTACGAGCACGAATGTCCTGGCCCACGCACTGGGCGACCAGCTCTTCGAGGGCCTCGGGCTCGCCAGAGACAACCACCTGGGCCGGGCCGTTGACGGCCGCGACCTCAATCCGGCCCTCCCAGCCCGCGATCAGCTCACGGACCTCGGCCTCAGGCAGCGGCACGGACACCATGCCGCCCTTACCGGACAGCTCGCGGATGGCCAGGCTCCGCAGGGCGACGACGCGGGCGGCATCCCGCAGGGACAGGGCACCCGCCACGCACGCGGCAGCGATCTCACCCTGGCTGTGACCCACCACAGCGGCAGGCTTCACCCCAGCCGCCTGCCACACGGCAGCCAGCGACACCATCACCGCGAAGAGCACCGGCTGGACCACGTCGACACGGTCGAAGCGCTCGCCGCCCAGCTCCTCAAGCAGGTCCCAGTCCACGAACTCACCGAGCGCGTCCGCGCACTCCCGCATCCGCTCCGCGAACACCGGAGAATCGTCGAGAAGTTCGCGCGCCATCCCGGCCCACTGTGACCCCTGACCCGGGAACACGAACACCGGGCGGACCACGCCGCCGAGGGTGCGGCCGGACACTACCTGGGGTGTCACCTCGTCCTGCGCCAGGCGCTCAAGGGCGGCGAGGAGTTCCTCGCGGTCGCGGCCTAGGACGACGCCCCGGTGCTCGAAGCGGGAGCGGGCCGCCGCCAGGGACCAGGCCACGTCGGCCGGTTCGAGGTCGGGGCGGGCGAGCAGGTGCTCGCGCAGCCGGGCCGCCTGGGCGCGCAGGGCGGGCTCGCCCTTGGCGGAGAGGGCGAGCGGGAGCACTCCGGCGACGACGGGCTCCGGCGCCCCGGTCTCCTCGTCGGCGACCGGCTCGTCGACCAGGGGCGGCTGCTCCAGGATCACATGGGCGTTGGTGCCGCTCATGCCGAAGGAGGAGACGCCCGCACGCCGGGGCGCGTCCGCGCGCTCGGGCCAGTCGCGGGCCTCGGTGAGGAGTGCGACGGCGCCTTCGGTCCAGTCGACCTCGGGCGTCGGCTCGTCGACGTGCAGGGTCTGGGGCAGGACGCCATGCTGCATGGCGAGGACCATCTTCATCACGCCCGCCACGCCGGAAGCGGCCTGGCTGTGCCCGATGTTGGACTTGATGGACCCCAGCCACAGGGGCTCCCCGCCCTCGGGCCGCTCCTGGCCGTACGTGGCAAGGAGGGCCTGCGCCTCGATCGGGTCGCCCAGCGTGGTGCCCGTGCCGTGCGCCTCGACCGCGTCCACGTCGGCCGCCGTCAGGCGGGCGTTGGCGAGGGCGGCACGGATCACACGCTGCTGCGAGGGCCCGTTGGGGGCGGTGAGGCCGTTGCTGGCGCCGTCCTGGTTGATGGCGGAGCCCCGTACGACCGCGAGGACCTTGTGGCCGTTGCGGCGCGCGTCGGACAGGCGCTCCAGGAGCACCAGGCCGACGCCCTCGGCCATGCCCATGCCGTCGGCGGCGGCCGCGAAGGCCTTGCACCGGCCGTCGTCGGCGAGGCCGCGCTGCTGGCTGAAGGCGATCAGGGCGCCGGGCGACGACATCACGGCGACGCCGCCCGCGAGGGCCAGCGAGCACTCACCCTGGCGCAGGGCCTGCGCGGCCAGGTGCATCGCGACGAGCGAGGACGAGCAGGCCGTGTCGACGGTGACCGCCGGGCCTTCGAGGCCGAAGGTGTAGGCGATGCGGCCGGAGATGACGCTGGGCGCGCTGCCGGTGAGGATGTGGCCCTCGGCGCCCGCGGAGACCTGACCGGGCGCGGTGCCGTAGTCCTGGTAGTTGGTGCCGACGAAAACCCCTGCGGTCTCGCCGCGTACGGCCTTGGGGTCGATCCCGGCGCGTTCGAACGCCTCCCAGGAGGTTTCGAGGAGGAGCCGCTGCTGCGGGTCCATGGCGAGGGCCTCGCGCGGCGAGATGCCGAAGAACGCCGGGTCGAAGGCGCCCGCGTCGTGCAGGAAGCCGCCGCCCCTGGTCGTGGTGGTGCCGGGGGTCTCCGGGTCGGGGTCGTAGAGGTGGGCGGTGTCCCAGCCGCGGCCCGCCGGGTAGCCGCCGACGACGTCGGTACGGTCCTTGAGGACCTGCCACATCTGCTCGGGGCTGCTGATGCCGCCGGGGTAGCGGCAGCTCATGGCGACGATGGCGATGGGCTCGTCGGTGGCCGCCGCGACGGGTGCGACGGCGGCGGGGGCGGCGACCGCGTCGGCGCCGAGGACCTGGGTGCGCAGATAGGCGGCCAGGGCGGTGCCGTTGGGGTGGTCGAAGACGACCGTGGTGGGCAGCTTCAGACCGGTGGCGGCGCCGAGCCGGTTGCGCAGGTCGACGGCGGTGAGCGAGTCGAAGCCGAACTCGCGGAAGGCCCGCTCCGGGTCGAGGGCCCCCGCGGACTCGTAGCCGAGGACCGCGGCGGCGTGCGTGAGCACGAGGTCGACCAGGACGCGGTCCCGCTCGGGCCCGGCGAGGCCGGTCAGGCGCTCGCGCAGCGCGGACGCCTTGGTCGAGGTCCCGCCGTCGGCGGTGGCGTCCCCGGTTCCGCCCTGGGCGGCGAGGACGCGCTGGGCGTCGGGCAGGTCCGCGAGCAGCGGGCGGGCGCGGCGCGAGGTGAACACGGGCACGAACTGCTCCCAGTCCACGTCGGCGAGGGCGAGGAACGTCTCGTCGTCGTCCAGGATCTGCCGCATGCCCGCGAAGGCCAGACCGGGGTCGAGGAACGGCAGGCCCTGGCGGCGCAGCTGCTCGGGGTCGACGTCGACGGGCGCGCTGCCGCTGAGGTGGGGGTTGACGACGTTCCACACGCCCCAGGCGATCGAGGTGGCGGTCAGGCCGCGTGCCCTACGGTGCTCGGCGAGGGCGTCGAGGTGGGCGTTGGCGGCGGCGTAGGCGGCGTGGTCGCCACTGCCCCAGACGCCCGCGATGGACGAGAACAGCACGAACGCGTCGAGTTCCGCGGCCGCCTCGCCGTCCAGGAGTTCGTCCAGGACGACGGCGCCCGCGACCTTCGCCGCGACGATGTCGGCGAACTCCTCAAGCGTGGTGGTGGCGATCGGCGCGAGCTCGATGAGCGCGGCCGCGTGGATGACGGCGCGCAGGGTGTGCCCGTCGGCGGCGAGACGGCCCAGGAGCGCCGCGACGGCGTCGCGGTCGGCGACGTCGCAGGACGCGATGGTCACTTGGACGCCCATCTCCTCCAGCTCCGCGCGGAGTTCGGCCGCGCCGGGCGCGTCCGGGCCGCGGCGGCTGGTGAGCACCAGGTGCTCGGCGCCCTCGCGGGCCAGCCAGCGGGCGATGTGCGGGCCGAGCGCTCCGGTGCCGCCGGTGACCAGGACGGTGCCGCGCGGCGTCCACCCGGAACCGGTCTCCCGGGCCGGGGCCGCGGGCTCGGCCCGTACGAGGCGGCGCACGAGGACGCCCGAGCCGCGCACGGCGAGCTGGTCCTCGTCGCCGACGCCCGCGAGGATCCCGGCGAGGCGGGCCCCGGTACGGCTGTCGGGGGCCTCCGGCAGGTCGACGAGTCCGCCCCAGCGCTCGGGGTGCTCCAGGGCGACGACGCGGCCGAGGCCCCAGGTCTGCGCCTGGGCGGGGCTCTGCACCCGGTCGCCGCGGCCGGTGGACACGGCGCCGCTGGTCAGGGCCCACAGCCGGGCCTCGACGTCCGCGTCGCCGAGGGCCTGCACCAGCGCGACGGTACCGGCGAGCCCGGCGGGCAGCACCGGGTGCGCCGGGTGGGGCGCTTCGGCGAGGGCGAGCAGGGAGACGACGCCCGCGAGCCCGGCGGTGTCGGCGAGGTCGGCGCGCAGCCGTCCGGCCAGCGCCTCACGCGTCAACTCGGCTCCGGTGACGCGGAGTTCGACGGCTTCCGCACCGGCCCGCGCCAGCGCCTCCAGGGCGCCCGCGGTCCACGGGTGCGCGGCCGCCTCCTCGGGTACGACGACCAGCCACCGGCCGGTGAGGACCGGGCCCGGGAGGCTGCCCGCGAGGGGCTTCCAGTTCACGGCGTAGCGCCAGCTGTCGATCGTGGACCGCTCGCGCCGCTGCCGCCGCCACGACGACAGGACGGGCAGGACGGCGCCGAGTTCGGCGGCGGAGCCGTCCGCCACCTCCAGCTCGGCGGCGAGCTGCTCCAGGTCCTCGCGCTCGACGGCCTCCCAGAAGCGCGCCTCGACCTCGTCCACGGCGACGGCGGGCTCGGCGCCCGGCTCGGCCTCCGGGGACACCAGCCAGTAGTGCTGGTGCTGGAAGGCGTACGTGGGCAGGTCGACGAGGGTGCCGGGTACGAGGGCCCGCCAGTCGAGGTCCGCGCCCTGCGCGTAGGCCTCGCCGACCGAGGCCATGAGCCGGTCGGCGCCGCCTTCGTCACGGCGCAGCGAACCGAGGGCGACAGCCACCCCTTCGCGCCCGGCGGCCTCGATGGTGGCCTGCACCGGGACGGTGAGGACGGGGTGGGGGCTCATCTCCAGGAACAGGCCGTGGCCTTCAGCGAGGAGGCCGCGGGTGGCGTGCTCGAAGAGGACGGTCTGGCGCAGGTTGCGGTACCAGTAGCCCGCGTCCATCAGAGTGTCATCGGACAGCCAGGCCCCGGTCAGGGTCGAGTACAGCGGGACCTCGGCGGCCTGCGGGCTGACGCCCTCCAGCGCCTCCAGGATCTGGGCCTCGATCTCCTCCACGTACGAGGAGTGCGACGCGTAGTCCACCGGGATCGTACGGGCGCGGACATCGCGGGCCACGCACTGCGCGACCAGCTCTTCCAGGGCCTCCGGCTCGCCGGACACCACGACCTGGGCGGGGCCGTTGACGGCGGCGACCGAGACGCGGTCACCCCACGCCGTCAGCAGCTCCCGTACGTCGGCCTCGGGCAACGGCACCGACACCATGCCGCCCTTACCCGACAGCTCACGAATCGCCAGGCTCCGCAGCGCCACCACACGAGCGGCATCCCGCAGCGACAGCGCACCCGCCACACACGCGGCCGCGATCTCACCCTGACTGTGACCCACCACAGCGGCAGGCTTCACCCCAGCCGCCTGCCACACCGCAGCCAACGACACCATCACGGCGAACAGTACGGGCTGGACCACGTCGACGCGGTCGAAGTTCTCGCCGCCCAGCTCCTCAAGCAGGTCCCAGTCCACGAACTCACTGAGCGCATCCGCGCATTCACGCATCCGCTCCGCGAACACCGGTGACTCATCGAGCAGTTCACGCGCCATCCCGGCCCACTGCGACCCCTGGCCGGGGAAGACGAACACGGGTCGGACGGTGTCGCCCTGGGCGCGGCCCACGACCACGCCCTGCGCGGCCGCGTCGTCCCGCTCCAGGCCTTCAAGGGCGGCGAGCAGTGCCTCGCGGTCCCGGCCGAGGACGACGCCCCGGTGCTCGAACCGCGACCGCGCGGCGGTCAGCGACCAGGCCACGTCGGCGGGCGCGAGGCCCGCGTGGGCGATGAGGTGCTCGCGCAGCCGTCCGGCCTGGGCCCGCAGCGCCTCGGGCGTCTTGCCCGAGAGGGCCAGCGGGATCACGCCGGAGACCACCGACGGCGCGGGGGCCTCGTCGGCCGCGGGCCGCTCGGGCCGCTCCGGCGCCTCGATGATCACGTGGGCGTTGGTGCCGCTGACGCCGAACGAGGAGACACCCGCGCGGCGCGGCGCACCGTCCCGGTCGGGCCAGGCGCGGGACTCCGCGAGGAGCTCCACGGTCCCGGCCGACCAGTCCACTTCGGGGGTCGGCGCGTCGAAGTTCAGGGTCCGCGGCAGGACGCCGTGGCGCATGGCCATGACCATCTTGATGACACCGGCGACACCGGCGGCGGCCTGGGTGTGGCCGATGTTGGACTTCACCGAGCCGAGGAGCAGCGGTCGCTCGGCGGGGCGCTGCTTGCCGTAGGTGGCGATGAGCGCCTGGGCCTCGATCGGGTCGCCCAGGGGCGTGCCGGTGCCGTGGGCCTCGACCGCGTCCACGTCGGCCGCCGTGAGGCGGGCGTTGGCGAGGGCCTGGGTGATCACGCGCTGCTGGGACGGGCCGTTGGGGGCGGTCAGGCCGTTGCTGGCGCCGTCCTGGTTCACGGCGGAGCCCCGGACGACCGCGAGGACGGGGTGGCCGTTGCGGCGGGCGTCGGAGAGCCGCTCCAGGACGAGCATGCCGACGCCTTCGCCCCAGCTGGTGCCGTCGGCGGCGGCGGCGAACGGCTTGCAGCGGCCGTCGGGGGCCAGGCCGCGCTGACGGCTGAACTCCAGGAAGGTGCCCGCCGTGGGCATGACCGTCACCCCGCCCGCGAGCGCCATCGTGCACTCTCCCTGCCGCAGCGCCTGCGCGGCCAGGTGCAGGGCGACCAGGGACGAGGAGCAGGCCGTGTCGACGGTGACCGCCGGGCCTTCGAGGCCGAAGGAGTACGAGATGCGGCCCGAGGCGATGGCGCCCGAACTGCCGGTGCCGAGGTAGCCGCCGAGGTCCTCGGGGACGCTGCTGAGCTGGGAGCCGTACTCGTGGTAGATGAGCCCGGCGAAGACGCCCGTGGGGCTGCCGTGCAGGGTCGCCGGGTCGATGCCCGCGCGCTCGAACGCCTCCCAGGAGGCCTCCAGGAGGAGCCGCTGCTGCGGGTCCATGGCGAGGGCCTCGCGCGGCGAGATGCCGAAGAACGCCGCGTCGAAGTTGCCCGCGTCGTGCAGGAAGCCGCCCTCGCGGGCGTACGTGGTGCCGACCTGGTCGGGGTCGGGGTCGTACAGGGACGCGGTGTCCCAGCCACGGCCCTCCGGGAACTCGCTGATGGCTTCCTCGCCGTCGGTGAGGAGCCGCCACAGGTCTTCGGGGCTGCCGACGCCGCCGGGGAAGCGGCAGCTCATGGCGACGATGGCGATCGGCTCGTCCTGGGCGGCGGCCACGGCCACCGGTGCCGTGGCGCCCGCCGCCGCGGACTCCCCCAGGCCGCCGAGGAGTTCGCCGCCCAGGTACTGGGCGAGGACCTTGGGCGTGGGGTAGTCGAAGACGAGGCTGGCGGGCAGGCGCAGCGCGGTGGCGCCGCCCAGGCGGTTGCGCAGCTCGACGGAGGTGAGCGAGTCGAAGCCGAGCTCCTTGAACGCCTTCGTGGGCGCGACGTCCTCGCCGGAGGTGTAGCCGAGGACGGCGGCCACCTGGGCGCGGACGAGGTCGAGCAGGGCGCGCTCGCGGTTCTCCGGCGGCAGCGCGGCCAGCTGGTCGGCGAGCGAGGTCCCCGCCGCGGCGGGTCCGGCCTCGACGACGCGCCGGGTGCGGGCGCCGCCGCGGATGAGGCCGCGGAACAGCGGCGGCACGTCGCCGCCGAACTGCCCGCGCAGGACGTCGGTCCGCAGCTTCATCGGCACGAGGGCCGCGTCGGCCTGGGCGAGGGAGGCGTCGAGCAGGGCGAGGCCCTCCTCCGCGGGCAGGGCCGCGACACCGGCCCGGTTCATGCGCTCCAGATCGTCGTCGGCGAGGGCTCCGGCCATGCCGCCCTGATCCGCCCACAGCCCCCAGGCCAGCGAGGTCGCGGGCAGACCCTGCGCACGCCGGTACTGGGCC
>NZ_JBITXV010000039.1:0-15603 GCF_044544845.1 Streptomyces sp. NPDC053474 | reverse complement strand
GGCCCAGTACCGGCGTGCGCAGGGTCTGCCCGCGACCTCGCTGGCCTGGGGGCTGTGGGCGGATCAGGGCGGCATGGCCGGAGCCCTCGCCGACGGTGACATCGACCGGATGAACCGGGCGGGCGTGGCGGCCCTCTCTGCCGAGGAGGGCCTGGCCCTGCTCGACGCCTCCCTCGCCCAGGCCGACGGCGCCCTCGTGCCGATGAAGCTGGAACTAGACGTCCTGCGCGGGCAGTTCGGGGCCGACGTGCCGCCGCTGCTCCGCGGCCTCATCCGCGCCCAGGTCCGCAGGGCCGCCACCGCCCAGGCGGGCCCGGCGGCCGACGCACAGGAGTCGCTGGCCGAGCGCCTCGCCGGGCTCGGCGCGGAGGAGCGCGAGCAGGCCCTCGTCGACGTCGTCCGGGACAACGTCGCCGCCGTCCTCGGCTACCCCTCGCTCGAATCGGTCGACGCCGCCAAGGCGTTCAAGGAGCTCGGCTTCGACTCCCTGACCTCCGTCGAGCTGCGCAACCGCCTGGGCGGCGCCACCGCGCTGCGCCTGCCCGCCAGCCTCGTCTTCGACTACCCCACGCCGGTCGCCCTGGCCGCGCACCTGGGCGAGGAGCTGCTCGGCTCGCTGCCCGAGCCCGCGGCCCCGGCCGCCGCGCGCCCCGCCGCGACCGTGAGCGGCGTGGACGACGAGCCCGTCGCCATCGTCGCCATGAGCTGCCGCTACCCCGGCGGCGTGCGCTCCCCCGAGGATCTGTGGCGCATGGTGTCCGCGGGCGAGGACGGCCTCACCGGCTTCCCCGTGAACCGTGGCTGGGACGTCACCGCCCCGGCGGACCTCGACGGCGACGACGGCCTGACCTACGTCACCACCGGAGCCTTCCTCCACGACGCCGACGAGTTCGACTCCGACTTCTTCGGCATCAACCCGCGCGAAGCCCTCGCCATGGACCCCCAGCAGCGCCTCCTCCTGGAGACGTCCTGGGAGGCCCTCGAACGCGCGGGCATCGTCCCCGCCACGGTGCGCGGCAGTGAGACGGGCGTGTTCGTCGGCCTGTCCACCCAGGGCTACTCGACCACGCTGCACGGCGCCGAAGGCGTCGAGGGCTACGTGATGACCGGCGACGCGGCCAGCGTCGCCTCGGGCCGCCTCTCGTACTCCTTCGGCTTCGAGGGCCCGGCCGTGACCGTGGACACCGCCTGCTCCTCCTCGCTCGTCGCGCTGCACCTGGCGGTGCGCGCGCTGCGGCAGGGCGAGTGCGCGATGGCGCTCGCGGGCGGCGCGGCCGTCATGCCGACGCCCACCTCCTTCGCGGAGTTCAGCCGCCAGCGCGGCCTGGCCCCCGACGGCCGATGCAAGTCGTTCGCCGCCGCGGCGGACGGCACGGGCTGGGGCGAGGGCGTCGGCATGCTCGTCCTGGAGCGGCTCTCCGACGCCCGCCGCAACGGCCACCCCGTCCTCGCGGTGGTCCGCGGCTCCGCCATCAACCAGGACGGGGCCAGCAACGGCCTCACCGCCCCGAACGGGCCCTCCCAGCAGCGCGTCATCCGCGCCGCCCTCACCGACGCGCGCCTGACGGCGGCCGACGTGGACGCGGTCGAGGCGCACGGCACGGGCACCACCCTGGGCGACCCCATCGAGGCCCAGGCGCTCATCGCCACGTACGGCAAGGCACACTCCGACGAGCGGCCGCTGTGGCTGGGCTCGCTCAAGTCGAACATCGCCCACACCCAGGCCGCCGCCGGCGTCGGCGGCGTCATCAAGACGGTGATGGCGATGCGCAACAGCGTGCTGCCGAAGACCCTGTACGTGGACGCGCCCACCCCCGAAGTCGACTGGACCGGCGGGGGAGTGGAGCTCCTCACCGAGAGCCGGGACTGGCCCGGCCGCGCGGACGGCGCGCCGCGCCGCGCGGGCATCTCCTCCTTCGGCATCAGCGGCACCAACGCCCACGTGATCCTCGAAGAGGCCCCGCAGACCCCGCGGCCCACCGCGCCCGAAGCCTCCGCCCCGGCGGTGGTCCCCGGCCTGGTGCCGCTCGCCCTGTCCGGCAAGACCCCGCAGGCCCTGCGGGCCCAGGCCCGTCAGCTCCGGGAGCACCTGCTCGCGCGCCCCGGCGCCGAACTCGCCGACGTGGGCCTGTCCCTGGCCGTGGCGCGCTCCCGGTTCGAGCACCGCGCGGTGGTGCACGGGCGCGGCCGGGCCGACCTCCTCGCCGCCCTCGACGCACTGGCGCAGGGCGACACGGAAGCCCGCGCCGTCGTCACGGGCCGCGCCCTCAGCGGCACGGTCCGCCCGGTGTTCGTCTTCCCCGGCCAGGGCGCCCAGTGGGCAGGCATGGCCCGTGAACTCCTCGACGAGTCGCCGGTGTTCGCCGCGCGCATGCGGGAGTGCGCCGACGCCCTGTCCGCGTACGTGGACTGGGACCTCACCGAGGAGCTGGGCGGCGGGAACTTCGACCGCGTCGACGTCGTCCAGCCGGTGCTGTTCGCCGTGATGGTCTCGCTCGCCGCCGTCTGGCAGGCCGCCGGAGTGCGGCCCGCCGCCGTCGTCGGCCACAGCCAGGGTGAGATCGCCGCCGCGTGCGTCGCGGGCGTCCTGCCGCTGCGGGACGCCGCCCGCGTCGTCGCCCTGCGCAGCCGGGCGATCCGCGAACTCTCCGGCAAGGGCGGCATGGTCTCCCTCGTCCTGCCGCAGGACGAGGCCGAGACGCTCCTGGCCGCCTGGTCAGGACGCGTCGAGATCGCCGTCGTCAACGGCCCCTCCCAGGTCGTCGTCGCGGGCGACCCCGAGGCCCTCGAAGAGCTGGTCGCCCACTGCGCCGAGCAGGGCGTGCGGGCGCGCACCGTGCCGGTGGACTACGCGTCGCACTCCTCGTACGTGGAGCAGATCGAGGCCCGCATCGAGGAGGCCCTGACCGGCCTGAGCCCGCGCGCCGCCGAGATCCCGCTGTACTCGACCCTCACCGGCACGTGGCTCGGCGCCGACACGCCCATGGACGCGGGCTACTGGTACCGCAACCTGCGCCACACCGTCCTCTTCGAGCAGGCCACGCGCGGCCTGCTCGGCGAAGGGCACACCCTGTTCCTGGAGATGAGCCCGCACCCGGTGCTCACCGTCCCGGTGCAGGAGACCGTCGACGCGACGGCCGCCACGCACACCAGCGCCGTCGCGCTCGGCACCCTGCGCCGCGACGAGGGCGGCCCCGAGCGGCTCCTCACCGCGCTCGCCGCGGCCCACGCGCACGGCGCCGAACTCGACTGGGCGGCGCTGTTCCCCGGCGCCGAGACCACCCTCGACCTGCCCACGTACGCGTTCCAGCGTGAGCGCTACTGGCCCGAGATCGCCGTCGCGGGCACCGGCGACGTGGCCTCCGTCGGCATCGAGGCCGCCGGACACCCGCTGCTCGGCGCCCGGATGGAGCTGGCCGACGCCGACCAGTACGTGCTCACCGGGCGGCTCTCCCGGCGCACCCACCCCTGGCTCGCCGACCACGCCGTCGGGCAGACCGTGCTCCTGCCCGGCACCGCGTACGTGGAGATGGCGCTGCGCGCGGGCGACGAGGTCGGCTGCGGGCTCGTCGAGGAACTCACCCTCCAGGCGCCGCTGGTCGTCGCCGACGACGACACCGTCACCCTCCAGGTATGGGTCGGCGCCCCCGACACCACCGGACGCCGCCCGCTGACCGTCTCCTCGCGGGCCCAGGGCGCCACCGACGCCCCCTGGACCCGGCACGCCACCGGCACCCTCGCCGCCGACGCGTACGAGGAGAGGGACCCGGCCCTGACGGCATGGCCGCCCGAGGGCGCCGAAGCCGTGCCCCTCGACGGGTTCTACGAGCGCCTCGCCGCGGGCGGGCTCGCCTACGGCCCGGCGTTCCAGGGGCTGCGCGCCGCCTGGCGGGACCCGGCGGGCGAGGCCGTCTACGCCGAGGTGGAGCTGCCCGAGAGCGCCCACCGCGACGCCCGCTCCTTCGGCGTGCACCCCGCGCTCCTGGACGCCGCCCTGCACCCCGTGGCCCTCGCCCCCTTCGCGGAGGCGGACGGCGTGCGGCTGCCGTTCGCCTGGACCGGGGTCTCGCTGGCCGCGCAGGGCGCCACGGTGCTGCGGGTCCGCGTGCGCCCTGCCGCGTCCGGCGGCGTGGCCCTGCTGTTCGCCGACGACACCGGCGCCCCGGTCGCCCGCGCCGACTCCCTGGAACTGCGCCCGGTCGCCGCCGAGCAGTTGCGCGCGGCCTCCGGCGGCGGGCACCGCGACGCGCTGTTCGGCGTGGAGTGGACGCCGCTGCCCTCCGGCACGGCCGACGCGAAGGACCTGACCTGGGCGACGGTCGGCCCCGACGAGCTGAAGGTGGGCGCCGAACTCACCGCGTCCGGCGCCCGCGTGGACGCCTACGCCGACACCGACGCGCTCGCCGCCGCCCTCGACGCAGGGGCGGCGGTGCCCGACGCGCTGCTTGTCACCTTCGCGCCGGGCCCCGACCCGGACGAGGGCGCCGACGCCACCGCCGCCCGGGCCCGCACCGCCCTGCACCGGGCGCTCGGCCTGCTCCAGACCTGGCAGGCGGAACCGCGCCTGGGCGCCGCCCGCCTGGTCCTGGTGACCCGGGGCGCGGTGGCCACCGACGGCGGCGACGTGCCCGACCTGGCGCACGCCGCGGTGTGGGGCCTGGCCCGCTCCGCCCAGTCCGAGCAGGCGGGCGGCCCGGACGGCGCCGGGTGCGTGCTGCTCGACCTGGGCGGCACCGACGACCGCGCCGACGGCCGGAGCGCCGCCACGCTGCTGGCCCACGGCCTGGCCCTGGACGAGCCGCAGCTCGCCGTCCGCGACGGGGCGCTGCTCGCGCCGCGCCTGGTGCCCGCGGCCACGCCGCACCCCCAGGACACCACGGACACCCCGGACGCCGTGGCGCCCCGCACCCCCGACCCCGAGGGCACCGTCCTGATCACCGGCGCCACCGGCACCCTGGGCGCCCTCGTCGCCCGCCACCTGGTGGCCGAGCACGGCGCCCGCCGACTGCTCCTGACCAGCCGCAGGGGCCCGGACGCGCCGGGGGCCGCCGCCCTCGTGGCCGAGCTCGAAGCCCTCGGCGCCGAGGCCCGCGTGGTCGCCTGCGACGCGGCGGACCGCGACGCCCTGGCCGAGACCCTGGCCACGGTCCCTGCGGCGCACCCGCTGACCGCCGTCGTCCACACCGCCGGAGTCCTGGACGACGCCCTGGTGGCGTCCCTGACGCCGGAGCGCGTGGACGCGGTCCTGCGGCCCAAGCTGGACGCGGCCCTGCACCTCGCCGAGCTGACGGCCGGGCACGACCTGGCGGAGTTCGTCCTGTTCTCCTCCGCGGCCGCCACCTTCGGCAGCCCCGGCCAGGGCAACTACGCGGCGGCCAACGCCTTCCTCGACGCCCTCGCGCACCACCTGCGCGCCCGGGGCGTGCCCGCCACCTCCCTCGCCTGGGGCCTGTGGGCCGAGAGCAGCGAGATGACGGGGCACCTCGACGAGGCCCGCCGCACCCGCATCTCGCGCGGCGGCGTCCTGCCGCTGTCCTCGGCGGAAGGCGTCGCACTCCTCGACGCCGCCCGCTCCCACGGCGCGCCGCTGCTGCTGCCCGTACGCCTGGACACGGCGGCCCTGCGGGCGGGCGCGCGCCAGGGCGACGCCGTGCCGCCGCTGCTGCGGCGCCTGGTGCGGGTGCCCGCCCGGCGCACCGCCGTCGGCGCCGCCGCGTCCGAGGCGGAGGCGTTCGCACGCCGCCTCGCCGCGGCCTGTGGCGCCGAGCGCGCCGAACTGCTCGGCGCGCTGGTCCGCGACCAGGCGGCGGCCGTGCTCGGCCACGCGTCCGCCGACCGCGTCGAGGACGAACGCGGCTTCCTGGAGCTCGGCTTCGACTCCCTCACCGGCGTCGAGCTGCGCAACCGCCTCGCGGCCGCCACCGGCCTGCGCCTGCCCGCGACGCTGGTCTTCCAGAACCGCACCCCGAGGGCCCTGGCCGAGCGCCTCGCGCACGAACTGGAGCAGGCCGTGCCCCCGGCGGCCGACACGGCGGCACGGCCCGGGAGCGACGCCGAGCGTCCGCGGCGGGCCGAGGAGGCGCCGCGGCAGGCCGCGCCGACGCCCGAGCCGCCCGCGCACCCGGCCGCGCCCCGGCCCGCGACCGGCCTCGCCGAGCTGTACGACGAGGCCGCGCGCCAGGGCCGGGCCGACGACCTGATCCCGCTCCTGCGGACCATGGCCCAGTTCCGCGCCTCGTTCACCGAGGAGTCCGAACTCGGCGCCCCGCGCGCCCCGTTCACCCTCGCGCGCGGCCCGGAGGAGACCGCCCTGGTGCTGTTCACCTCGTACGTCGGGCGGTCCAGCGCGTACGACTACGCCCGCTTCGGCGCGTACTTCCGCGACCGGCGCGACGTCAGCGTCATCACGCACCCCGGCTTCCTGGAGGGCGAACTGCTGCCCGCCGACAAGGACGCGCTGGTGCGGCTGCACGCCGACACCGTGCAGCGCCACGTCGGGGACAAGCCGTACGTCCTGTCCGGGCACTCCTCCGGCGGCCTCGTCGCCCACGCCGTGGCGCGGGAGCTGGAGCGCCGGGGCGCCGGACCCGCCGGTGTGGCGCTCGTCGACACCTACGTCGACGAGAAGGCGCTCGGCGACATGGCGGCCGCGATGGGTGAGCAGCTCAGCGACCGCTACGACACGGTGCCCGGCGCGGACGACAACGACTGGGGCGACGCCTGGGTGACCGCCATGGCCCGCTACATGTTCCTCGGCCTGCTGCCACAGGAGCTGCGGGCGCCCACGCTCCTGGTCCGGGCGGGGGAGCCGCTCATGGAGTGGACGAAGGACTACGACTGGCGCCCCTCCTGGAAGCTGGAGCACTCCACCGTGGACGTGCCCGGCACCCACTTCACGGTGATGGAGGAGCACTCCCGCACCACGGCACGCGCCGTGGAGGAGTGGCTGGAGCGGCTCTGACCCACCAAGGGCGACGGCCCCGCCCCCACCGGAAGGTGGGGGCGGGGCCGTCCGCGTGCCAGGCGCCGGAGCGCGGTCAGGACAGGTGGCCGTAGTCCTTCCAGATCTCCGACCACGGCTTGGTGCGGCCGTCGAGCACCCACACCGGGACCCCGTCGACGAAGCTCTCGCCGGGACCGCCCGCCGCCTTCGCGGCCTTCCTCACGGACGAGAAGTACGGCTTGAGCTTCGCGACGTCCCTGCCCACGTACAGGACCGGACCCGAGGAGTCCGACGGCGCGCCGAAGTACCAGTAGCCGCGGTGGCCGCTGTAGGCGGACGGCAGGCCGCGGTCGGCGCCCAGGTGGTCGACGGCGCCCGCCTCCTCGTAGTACTGCGTGACGACGACGGCCCGCTCGCGCCGGTCGGCGGGCAGTGTCTTGTACGCCTTCTCGACGGCGTCGATCAGGTGCGGCCAGCGCAGCGTCTCGGCGGTCATCGGGTTGTTGTCGGGCTGCTCGGTCTTCGTCACCTGCGACACCGGATACACCGGAAGCGACAGGGCCACGCACACCAGGGCCGTCAGGGCGACCACCGGCCAGGCCGCCAGCCACCGCCACCAGCGGGCACCCTCGCCGCGGCCGAGCGCGACCGCGCCCGCCGCCCACAGCGGCGCGAACGTGCCCACCACGTACGCGGGGCGGCCGCCGGTGACCAGGAACACGGCCGTGAGACCGAGGAACGTCCACGCCAGGAACCGGTAGGGCGCGAGCTCCGGCGAGCGGAGCAGCCGCACCAGGCCGTAGACCAGGACGACGGTGAACACACCGCCGGACAGGACCACCAGATACGGCAGGAAGCCCGCACGCCCGCCCAGGATGCCCTCGTCGGCCAGGACCTTGGACATCTCCAGCTGCGGCCAGTCGTGCCGCGCCTGCCAGATCAGCCCCGGAAGCGACGTGACGACGGAGACCGCCGCGCCGATCCACAGCTCCTTGCGGCGCAGCAGCTCGCGCGGGCCGACGACGAAGGAGGCGACCGCGAGGACGAGCCAGTAGCCGACGATCAGATACTTGCCCTGCAGGGCCAGGGCCGTCGCCAGGCCCGTCCACAACAGCAGCCGGTGCTCGCGCGTGCGCACCCAGCGCACGAGGAGCCAGTTCACCAGCGTCCACAGGAACAGGTCGAGGGCCATCGTCGACAGCGCGTGCCCGCTGATCAGGACGGCGGGGGCGAAGCCGTAGGCGGCCGCGGTGAGCAGCTGCGCCCGCCGCGCGCCGCCGAACTCGCGCGCGATGAGCGCCGCGACGAGCACGCCCGCCACGGTGAGGAGCGCGGGCAGCAGCCGCAGCGCGAACAGCGAGCCCCCGGACAGCGCGTCGATCGCCCGGGCGAGCAGCGGAAGGAGCACCGGCTGGTCCGCGTACCCCCAGTCCAGATGCCGCCCGGCCCCCAGGAAGTACAGCTCGTCGCCCTGGAAGCCGTACCGCGTGCTGACGAGCAGCAGCGCGAGGCCGGACGCGCCCGCGACCGCCCCCGCCCAGCGGCCGGAGAACTCCGGCAGTTCCGCGGCCTGGTGCCGCGCCGCCTCTTCCTTTCCTTCCTTTTTCTCCGGCAGGATCGCGGATGTCTCCTGCCGTTCTTTATCCTGTTCCTCGACCGGTCCCTGACCGGCCTTCGTCCGAACTCCCACCGGGGCCTCCGCGGCTGATGAAGTAGATGGCCTGAAACACGGTCGAAGGTAGTCCCTCGCACGGCCCGTCAGCTTGCCCTTGTGAGCGGCAAGTTGGCTGCTCAGGGGGTGCTAGGGGGAGGATAGGGGTTCTGCGGCGCCCGGGTGCCGCCTAGCTTTTACGCTAGCTCCCCGGCGACTGGACCGGGGCGGGAGAATTGCTCGACCTTTTCGTGCCCGTTGATTCTCAGAACCGGGAAAGGGGGCGGCTTTGATGACACCGAACATCTTCACGGGAGATTCGGCGCGGACCTTCGCTGAATTCGAGCAGGACACCTTGCGGGTCGCGATGGTCCTGCGCGCGGAAGGCGTCAGGCCGGGCGACCGGGTGCTGCTCAAGGCCGGAAACTCGGCGGCCTGGCTGAACGCGTTCTTCGCGCTGATGCACGTCGGCGCCTCCATCGTCCTCGTCGACCAGCAGGAGCACGCCCGCGAGACCGCGCGCATCGTCGAGCGCACGCGCGCCCGCCTGTGCCTGTACGACGACGACGCTCCCATGCCCGCGGAGACGCGCGACGCCGTCTATCTGTACAAGCTCCTCGTGGAGGCCTCGGGCCTGGTCCCGACCGAGCCCGCGCTCGACTTCGACGCGTGGTGCGCCTTGCCGGACGGCCTGATCATGTGGTCCTCCGGCTCCACCGGCACCCCCAAGGGCGTGGTCAAGAACGGCGGCCGCTTCCTGGAGAACCTGCGCCGCAACGCCGACCACATGGGCCACGGCCCCGGCGACGTCCTCCTTCCGCTGCTGCCCTTCGCGCACCAGTACGGCCTGTCCATGGTGCTCATCGCCTGGCTCGCCGAGTGCTCCCTCATCGTCGCGCCGCACCGGCGGCTCGACCGGTCGCTCCTCATGGGCGGCCAGTGCGGGGTGACCGTCATCGACGCCACCCCGGCCACCTACCGCAGCATGCTCAACCTCGCCCGCAGCAAGGCGGACGTGCGGGCCGCCCTCGGCCGCGTCCGGATGTTCTGCAGCGGCGCCGCCCCGCTCGACCCGGCGCTCTCGGACGCGTACGTCGACGCCTTCGGCCAGCCGCTGCTCGACAGCTACGGCAGCACCGAGCTCGGCAACATCGCGTTCGCCACCATCGACAACCCCGTCGCCTGCGGCCAGGTCATGAAGGGCCTGGAGATGACGGTCCAGGACGACGACGGAAACGTCCTCGCGGCCGGGGAGATGGGCGAGCTCGTCGTCAACACCCCCGACATGATGGCCGGTTACCTCGCCGAGGACGGCACCCTCGCCCCGGTCGAGCAGGGCTGGTACCGCACCGGCGACCTCGGCCACCTCGACGGGGACGGCAACGTGTTCGTGGCGGGCCGCAAACTCGCCGTGCACCGCATGGGGTACACGCTCTACCCGGAGATCATCGAGCGGCGGGCCGCCGTCGCGGGCTGCACCGTCAAGGTGATCGCCCTGCCCGACGACGCGCGCGGCGCCGAGCTGGTCTTCTTCGTCGAGGACCCCACCGGCCAGGACGTCGCCGAATGGCGCCGCCGCATCAAGGACGCGCTGCCCGCGTACGAACACCCCAACCGGGTCGTCGTCATCGACAGCTTCCCGCTCAACCGCAACGGCAAGCCCGACCGACGGGCCCTCGAACAGCGGGCGGCCGAGCGGACCACGGCGGAACTCGCCACTTCCGTGTGAGCCGCCCCCGGCCAGCACCCCGTACAGACCGCACGACCAGCACAGGACAGACAGAGCGGACACGATGACGACCGACCAGGCACGCAGCGCCGTGGTGTTTCCGGGCATGGGGCCCTCGCGCTTCACCGACGTGGGCAAGTTCATGATGATCGACCCCTTCGTGCGGGGGCGCCTCGCCGCCGCCGACGAAGCGCTCGGCCGGTCGGTCCTCGACGGCTTCCGCACCCAGGCGGTCGACTTCGGGGAGTTCGCCCAGGTCGCCTTCTTCATCAACTCGGTGGCCCTCGCGGACCGGGCCGTCGAGACCCAGGGACTTCGGCCGGACCTCTGCGTCGGCTTCAGCTTCGGCCAGAAGGCCGCGACGGCGTTCAGCGGCGCCTTGCCCTTCGCCGAGGCGACCCGCCTGACCTACGAACTCGCCCTGTGCGAGCAGCGGTTCTTCGAGCAGGAGCACCAGGACCTGGTGACGCTCACCATCACCCGCGTGCCCGAGGCGGCCCTCACCGAGGTCCTCGGGGAGCTGGCCGAACGCGGCGAGTTCCACGAGGTCTCCGGGCACCTCGACGAGGGCATGCACATGGTCACCCTGCGCGAGCAGGTCCTGGAGTCCTTCCAGCGGCGCATCAGCGCCGCCGGCGGCTACTCCCTGTACTCGATGAAACCGCCCGCGCATTGCCGGGTGCTCACGGGCCTGCGCGCCCGCGTCGAGGACGAGGTCCTCGCCAAGTTCGAGCTCGCCGACCCCGAGCTGCCGGTGGTCGCCGACCACGACGGCTCGCTGGTGACGAGCGCGGAGCAGATGCGCACCCTCCTCCTCGACACCTTCGACCACCCCGTGCGCTGGCACCCCGTCGTGGACACCCTGCGCGCCCAGGGCGTGGGCACGGTCCACGTCACCGGGCCCGACCGGCTCCTCCACCGCCTCGACGTCACCACCCGCCACTTCGACGTGGTGGCCCTCGGGCCCGAGCAGGCCCTCAGGCCCACCCGGACCGCCTCGCGCAAGGAGCAGTGATGACCACGCTCATGGACAGCAAGTCGGCCGGGTTCAAGTTCAGCGCCAAGCTCGGCGTGACCCGCGCGATCCTGCGCGCCTTCGGCCTCTTCGGCGACCCCTTCACCCATCTGCTCCAGGGCAAGGAGGACCCCTACCCGCTGTATGCGAAGGTCCGCCAGCGCGGCCCCATCCACCGCAGCCACCTGGGCAGTTGGGTCACCGGAAGCCACGAGCTCGGCAGCAAGATCCTGCGCGACCGCACGCTGTTCCTGAACCGCGAGCAGGGCGGCGTACCCGGGCACGAGATGATGGCCGACATCCCCTGGAACAGCTCCATCCTCGGCCTCGACCCGCCCGACCACACCCGCCTGCGGCGGCTCGCCCAGCCCGCCTTCGGCCCCAAGATGATCAGCAAGTACCGCATCCAGGTGGAGAAGCTCTGCCACGGCCTGCTCGACCAGGCCGCGGGGCGCGACTTCGACCTCATCGAGGACTTCGCGGGACCCCTGCCGCTGCTCGTGATCGGCGAGCTCCTCGGCGTCCCCGAGGAGTACCACGAGCGGTTCGTCCGGGCCGGGCGCAAGGTCGGGCCCGTCATCGACGGCGTCAAGTCCCTGAAGATGGCACGGGAGTTCCGCGCCGCCGTCGACGACCTCGACCAGGTCTTCACCGAACTGATCGAGCTGCGCGCCAAGGACCCGGGCGACGACCTCATCAGCCGCCTCACCACGGCCCAGGGCGAGGGCAAGCTCAGCACCGAGGAACTCCTCGCCTTCTGCACCGTCCTCGCCGTCACCGGCTTCGAGACCACCACCAACCTCATCGGCAACGCCGTCCTCGCGATGACCGGCGACCGCGAGCAGTGGAACCTGCTGCGCGACGACCCCGACCTCGCGCCGCGCGCCGTCGAGGAGACCCTGCGCTACGACTCGCCCGCCCTCCAGGCCCAGCGCGTCCCGCACCAGGACATCGCCCTCGCCGGACACCACATCCGGGCCGACAGCTCCGTCGTCGTCCTCATCGGCGCCGCCAACCGCGACCCCGAGGTGTACGACGAGCCGGACCGCTTCGACCTCACCCGTGAGGACCCCGCCGAGCACCTGTCGTTCTCCGGCGGCATCCACTACTGCATCGGCGCCCCCCTGGCCCGCATGGAGGGCGAGACGGCGCTGCGCGTCCTGGTGGAGCGCCTGCCCGAGCTGCGCGTCGCCGGTCCGGTGCGGCGCCGCAGCTCGCCCGTGATCAGCGGCTGCACCCGGCTGCCCGTCAGCGGCCGGTAGCGCCGCGAGCCCCTTTGATGGCCCGCGCCCCGCACCGGGGCGCGGCGTCGTCGCGTACCACCCCCGTATCCGAGGAGACAGATGAGCGAGACACCCGAGTCCGAGGCCTGGCGGCGGGAGGTCGATCGCTCCACCTTCCCGCGGCGCGAGCCCGGCCCCATCGACCTGCGCCGCTACTACGTCCAGCCGTCCTACTCCGGCGTGCCCACCTTCATGGGCGTCCCCCTCGCCCTGACCCAGGAGGACCTGCGGGCGGGCGAGGTGGACGTGGCCGTGGTCGGCTGCCCCGTGGACGTCTCCAGCGGGCACCGCGGCGCCGCCTACGGGCCGCGCGCCATCCGCGCCGACGAGCGCTACCTGTACGCCACGCCCGAGGGGTTCGTGCACTCCGCGACCCGCGTCAACCCCTTCAACATCCTGAAGGTCGTCGACTACGGCGACGCGGCCGTCGACCCCTTCGACATCACCCGGTCCATGGAGCCCATCCGCGGCCTGGTCCGGGAGATCGCCGAGGTCGGGGCCCGGCCCGTCGTCCTCGGCGGCGACCACTCGCTGCTGTGGCCCAGCGTGGGCGCCCTGTCGGAGGTGCACGGGCGCGGCTCCATCGCCGTCATCCACTTCGACGCGCACCCGGACTGCCACGAGGAGCTGTTCGGGCACCGCGCCACCCACACCACGCCGATCCGGCGCCTCATCGACGAGGAGATGGTGCCGGGGCCCAACGTCATCCAGGTCGGCATCCGCACCATCTCGGGCCCCGACGACCAGCTGTTCAACTGGATGCGCCGGGCCGGGATGCGCTCGCACTTCATGGCCGAGATCGAGCGGATCGGCTTCGCCGCGGTCATCGACAAGGTCATCGAGGAGGCCCGCGCGGTCGCCGACCACGTCTATCTGTCCCTGGACATCGACGTCCTCGACCCGGCGTTCGCGCCCGGCACCGGCACCCCCGAGCCCGCCGGGCTCAGCACCCGCGAGCTGTTCACCGCGCTGCGCCGCATCGCCCACGAGACGAACCTGGTGGGCATGGACGTCGTCGAGGTCGCCCCGCACCTGGACGCGGGCTACTCCACCGCCATGAACGCCCGCAGGGCCGTCTTCGAGGCGCTCACCGGCCTCGCCCTGAACCGCATCAAGATCTCCAGCAAGAACTACGCGAACCCGATCGTGGCCGGGGAAGTGCGCTTCCCGCTCAAGTGAGTTGGGGTGCATGCTGTTCACGTGCGTACGGCACGTTCGTGCGCACGCCGTCGAAGGCGGGCTGAGGCCCGCCTTCGGTCTGTTTGCCGTCCCTTCTCGACCCGTACCGCCACCGACGACCTTGGATGGACACCGTCATGACGACCGCCGCCGACCTGTGGGTCCGCAGCTACCACCCCGCCCCCGACGCCCGCCGCCGTCTCGTCTGCTTCCCGCACGCGGGCGGCTCCGCCAGCTTCTACTTCCCGGTGTCGGCCGCCCTGAGCCAGGTCGCCGACGTGATCGCCCTGCAGTACCCGGGGCGTCAGGACCGCCACACCGAGAAGGGCATCGAGACCATCGCCGAGATGGCGGACCGCATCGCCGAGGCGCTGCGCGGCCACACGACGCTGCCGCTGACCTTCTTCGGGCACAGCATGGGCGCCGTCCTCGCCTTCGAGGTGGCCCGGCGCCTGGAGAAGGACGGCCAGGCCCCCGTGCACGTCTTCGCCTCCGGCCGCCGCGCGCCCTCCCGGTTCCGGCCCGAGAACGTCCACCAGCGCGACGACGAGGGCATCATCGCCGAGATGCGGGGGCTCAGCGGCACGGACCCGCGGGTGCTCGGCGACGAGGAGCTGCTGCGCTTGGTCCTTCCGGCCATCCGCAGCGACTACACCGCCATCGAGACCTACCGCGCCGAGGCCGGCGCGCAGATCGGCAGCCCCATCACGGTCCTGGTCGGCGACGACGACCCGCGCACCACGCTCGACGAGGCGCGGGCGTGGGAGCCGCACACCCTGGGCTCCTTCGACATGAAGGTGTTCTCCGGCGGCCACTTCTACCTCACGGACCACGCCGCGGACGTGATCGCCGTCCTGAAGGCGCACCTCACGTCGTGAAACGCCACTGGGCGGGGCGGTCACCACGCGTGTGCGACGTGGTGACCGCCCCGCCCAGTCGTATGAGCGGCCAAAAAGGACCCGGTGGCCAGTTACGGGGGAGAACCGGCCACCGGGAGTCTATGGAATTCAGCTGTGCACGGACTTGCGGGACCGTGAACTCACGCAGAACGCGAGGACGATCAGACCGACAATTCCGATCGCCAGGCTCACCCACGAGGGAGTGTCCTCCGGCAGCAGTGCCGTGACACCGAATTTTGTGTCCCAGATGCGCTCAGTCAGGAATGAACCGATTCCCTGAACCGCCAGGACGATGCCGACCCACAGCATGCCGCTCCTCAATTGTTCTGTACGGGGTGAGCACTCTCGTGCTTCTCGTTCCGCTTCCCGGTGTTCCCGCCGGGCCGCCAACAAGACCTATTCCATCGCTTCCGGTACCCGGCGGGGCAGAGGGAAACGTTGGTACCGCTACCGACGAAAGTTGTGACCGGATGACGCGTTCCCCCTCTCGTGGACCTGGTGTGCGCCGGGCCGGGGATGCACGGCCGCGCTGCCGCGGCCCTCGGCCCGAGGCCCCAAAAGGCGCTAAGAGGGCGTTAAAGCCGCAGGTCAGGAGGGTGGCTGCGGCCTCCGTGCAGCACGCATTAAGCTCTCCACGACCCACACAGCGCGAAGCCGACATGTACGGGGGTGGGCTTGTCGTGCCGCACGTCAGGACGGCCGGAGCACAGCGGACCAGGACGTTCCGTCCCGTGGCGTCCGACCTCATTCTTCTCACCGCTCTGATCGTGGCCAACGTCCTGGTCGCCATCGGCAACGTGGACAACGGCCATCCGCGGTTTGGGCCGTGGGCGGGGTTGGGGTTGCAGGTGGTTGTGGTGGTGGTGTTGGTGGTGCGGCGGGTGTGGCCGTTGTTGGTGTTGGG
>NZ_JBITXV010000038.1:0-19584 GCF_044544845.1 Streptomyces sp. NPDC053474 | reverse complement strand
GCCACCCGCCAGGCCAGAGCCGCCCACCGCGCCACCGCCACCTGGGCCCGCCACAACGCCGCCGACCTACGCCGCCTCGCCGGACAAATCACCGCGCTCGACCACCTCGCGCCCCAGGCGCACTCGGCCCAGGCCGCCCTGGACGCCGCCCTCGGCGCCACCGACGCCGCCGAGCTCATCACCCCGCTGAACGACATGCGCCCCTACCTCGACACCCGCCACACCCACCTCATCGAACACCTCGACGCCCTCAACCACCGACGCACGGCAACAACCACCAACGACGACTAACCCCAGACGCAGCGGGGGCGGTCCGGCCGCTCGCGTCCGTCACCAACCGGAGCGACCGAGGACCTCGGCCGGGCCTCTCGCCATCCCCACTAGAGCGATCGTTCTAATGATGCTAGGTTCTGGTTAGAACGTTTGTTTTAGTCGTCGTTCCGCGCCGCTCCGCGTCGTGGAACGCCTGTTATGTCGGGATGCCCCATGGATATCAAGCACATCACCGTCAACGGCCTCGACCTGGCCTACGTCGAGCAGGGCGAGGGCCCGCTGGCCCTGCTCCTGCACGGGTTCCCGGAGACTCCGGACATGTTCCGGCACCTGATGCCCGAGCTGGTGAACGCCGGGTACCGCGTCGTCGCCCCGTACATGAGAGGCTTCGCGCCCAGCCAAGTGCCGCCTGACGGCAGCATGCTCATGAAGGATCTGATCGCGGACGCCAACGCGCTGCACGAGGCGCTGGGCGGCGACGGCGACGCCGTCATCGTCGGGCACGACTGGGGCGGCTTCACCACCTGGGGCGCCGCGGCCCTCGCCCCGGAGCGCTGGTCGAAGGTGATCGTGGCCGACGTCCCGCCGGTGCGGTTCTACGAACGCAGGGCCGCGGTCCCCGAACAGATCCACAAGAACAGCCACTTCTACTTCTTCCAGATGTCCGTCGCCGACCAGCTGGTGCCCGTGAACGACTTCGCCTACCTCGACTGGCTGTGGGAGCACTGGAGCGGCAACGTACCCGGATTCGACTCCGCTCAGGACCGGCAGGCGGGCAAGGACGCCCTGCGCGAGCCCGCCAACCTCCGTGCGGGCCTGGGCCTTTACCGCCAGAACTTCCCCGCCGCGGAGTTCGGCACCCCGGCGTGGGACATGGGTCGCCTGCTGGCCGAGCTGCCCACGCAGCCGACCCTGTACCTGCACGGAGGCGAGGACCCCGTCGTGGACGAGGAGATCCTCGCCGACATCGTCGCCGCCCTGCCCGAGGGATCAGACGGCGCCCTGCTCCCCGGCGTGGGCCACTTCCCGATGGTCGAGGCCCCGCAGGAGGTCAACCGGCGGATCCTCGCGTTCCTCGCCAAGTGAACACCGAGCAGCCGCATCGGCCGGGCCCAGGGCAGGCCCGGCCGATGCGGCCGCTCGTCGCGCTGTGAGCCTCCCGCTTCGGACCGCCCTACGTGGCCTGCCCCAAAGCCACGGGCCCCGATCGCCCCTGAAGAGTCCCCCACTTGACCCGGATAAGCCCCTGACAGGCGCCCCACACGGACGACCGTTCACCTAACGTGAAGACGGAACCCCGGCCGGGTCCTCTTGCCTGACACAACCGTCACCTCCACGAGGAGGATCCATGCCGTTAAGGGGCAGATCCGCTGTGCGGCGCGTCGCCGCACGGGGCACAGCCATGGTGCTGGGAGCCGCCATGGCTGTCATCACCGGCCTCACCGTCGCTCCCGCGGTCAGCGCGTCGCCGTCCGCCGCCGGGGCCCTGCGGTGGGCGCCGTGTGACGACCCGGCGAGGCCAGGAGCCGAGTGCGCCACTCTTTCCGTGCCGGTCGACTGGGCCCAACCGGACGGGCCCAGACTCGATCTGGCCGTGGCCCGCCGCACGGCCACCGACCCCGGAGCCCGCGTCGGCTCGATGGTGTTCGGCCCCGGAGGACCGGGCGACTCGGGCGTGGAGAGGGTGGTGCGCGGTATCAGCCGGTTCAGCCCCGAGGTCCGCCGCAGGTTCGACATCGTCAGCTTCGACCCGCGCGGCGTGGGCGGCAGCAGCCCGGTGACCTGCTCCGGCGACCTGCTCGCCGAGCGGCCGTCACCGGAGCTGAAGAGCCAGGCGGACTTCGACGCCACCGTGGCGTACAACAGGCGGCTGCGTGCCGACTGCCGGGCCCGTACCGGCCCGGTGTTCGACCACCTGGACACCGCCCAGAGCGTCCGGGACCTGGACGCCCTCCGGGCCACCCTCGGCGAGCGGAAGCTGACCTTCCACGGCAGCTCCTACGGCACGCTGCTCGGCGCGCAGTACGCCGAGACCTACCCGCGTCGCGTGCGCGCGATGGTGCTCGAAAGCGTCATGGACCACAGCGTCCCGACCACCCGAGGCTTCCTGCGGGCCGAGGCGGCCGCGGCACAGGATTCCTTCCAGGAGTTCGTGAAGTGGTGCCACGGCGCCCCGGACTGCGCGCTGCACGCCCGCGACGTCCGCGCCGTCTGGCAGAGCCTGCTGGCCCGCGCCGGGCGCGGCGAGCTGGAGGACCCGGCAAGACCGGGCACCTCACTGTCTTCTGCGGACCTGGTCAACAAGATCGCGTTCCGGAAGTTCTACCAGGCCGACTACGCGGGCCTGGCCACGGCGATCGCGAGGATGGACGCGAGCAAGCCACTGCCCGCGTCACCCACCTCGATCGCACCGCTACCTCCGGCCACCCCGGTCTTCTGCGCGGACTGGCACCTGCCGGTACGCGACTACCACGAGTACGCCTCACTCATCTCCATGACCAACACGACCGCGCCTGACCTGCCCTCCCTGCTGCCGACCCACATGGCAGCGGCATGTCTGGGCACGCCGACCGCCAACCCGCAGCACCGCCTGGACGCACCCGGTGCCCCGCCGATCCTGGTGTCCAACGCGCTGCACGACCCCGCCACCGGCTACCCGTGGGCGGTCTCGGTAGCCCGGCAGCTCGGCCGCAGCGGCAAACTCCTCACCTACGAGGGCCACGGACACGGCAGCGTCACCAGTGGCCCGTGCATGGAGGACGCAGTGGACAGCTACCTCACCGACCTGGCAGTCCCACCCCGGGGCACCCGCTGCCCGGCCGTGCCGCGGAGGGGCGTTTGGTGATGCCTCGATGAACGCGGATCATGGGGCGGCGGGCACCGGCCGGAACGGGGGCGGTGCGTGACAGGGGGGACTTCACATGCTGGGCACGCGCGCATCGGTTCCGCTGGTCGGACGGCAGCGGGCGCTGGAGGAGCTGTCCGCCGCGGTGGCCGCCGCCGCGGCGGGGGCGGCACGGTGCGTCGTAGTGGAAGGGGAGGCGGGCATCGGCAAGTCCCGCCTGCTCGCCGAGGTTGTCCACGGCGCGAGCGAGCGGGGCATGGCCGTGGCCGAGGGCCGCGCCACCGAACTGGACCGGCTCTCACCGCTGGCCACCTTGGTGAACGCCCTCAGCCACGGCTCCCGGCCCGTGCTCGACGAGGCGGACCGGGCGGAGCTCGCGGCACGGGCCGCCGTCCCCTACCGGCAGACGGCGCTGCTCGCCGAGCGGATCGCGGAGCACGCCCGCGCCCGCCCGCTGCTGATCGTCCTGGACGACGTGCAGTGGGCCGACGAGGTCACGGCCCTCCTCGTCCGCTCCCTGGTGCCCGCGCTCGCCGAGGCGCCGGTGATGTGGCTGCTCGCGGCGCGCCCCATGCCGGAGGAGTCCGCGATGCACGCGGCGGTGGAGGGGCTCGCCGAACGGGAGGCTCTGCTACTCACCCTCGGCCCGCTGTCGCAGGAGGCGGTGGTCGAGCTGTCGGAGCACACGCTCGGCGCCCGGCCCGGAAGTTGCGTCCGGAGCCTGGCCGACCGGGCGGCGGGCAATCCGTTCCTGCTGCAGGAGCTGCTCCACGCCCTGCGTGAGCAGGGCCGGGTGCGTGTCGAGGACGGCGTCGCACGCGTGGCGCCCGGCGAGCTGCCGGACAGCTTCCGGGCCCAGGTGGCGCGCCGCTACCGGCATCTGTCCGTGACGACCCGGCAGTTGCTGGGTGCGGGCGCCGTGCTGGCCCGGCCGTTCGGCGTGCACGAGGCCGCCGGGGTGATGGGCGTCCCGGTGCGCGAGCTGACCAGGGCCACCGAGGAGGCCATCGCGCAAGGCCATCTCGTGGCGGACGGCACGCTGCTGAGGTTCCGGCACGACCTGATCAGGGAGGCCGTGTACGACAACCTGCCGGGGCCTGTGAAGCAGGCGCTGCACCGCGAGGCGGGCGCGGTCCTCGCCGCCGAGGGCAGACCGGCGGCCGAGTCCGCGACCCATGTGGCCTGGGGCGCCCGGCGCGGCGACCAGCAGGCACTGCGCGCGCTGCGGGACGCGGCCGACGGCATCATGGGCGCGGCGCCGGGAGTGGCCGCCGACCTGCTGGCCCGCCTCGTCGAGCTGAGCGAACCCGACGACCGGGACCGGGCCGCCAACGTCTGCAAGGCGGTGAGCGCCCTCTCC
Organism: Streptomyces sp. NPDC053474; assembly: GCF_044544845.1. Lineage (NCBI taxonomy): Bacteria > Bacillati > Actinomycetota > Actinomycetes > Kitasatosporales > Streptomycetaceae > Streptomyces > Streptomyces sp. NPDC053474. Next base: position 15,106 of record NZ_JBITXV010000038.1, on the reverse strand, counting down.
TTCAACGGCCGCATGAGCGAGGCGATCGAACTCGCCGAGGCCGAGCTGGCCCAAACGCACGCCCCGACCTCCCTGGCGACGGTGCGGCACGGCTTCGCGGCGACCTTGAAGTTCACCGGCCGCACCCCGGAGGTCCTCAAGCTGGTGGACCTCGCCCTGGCGGACCGGGGCGTGCCCGTGCACCACCAGGCTCAGTTGTGGTCGCTGCGCGCCCACACCCTGATCGAGGGCGGCCTGCCGTTCGGCGAGGACCCGTCCTGCGAACTGGCTGACGCGGCGGGCGCCGAGGCGGTGCGGCTCGGCGAGGCCGCCGCCGTGCCCGTGGCCGTGACGTCGGGCTACACGGCGCGTTCGCGGGCCGCGCTCGCCGCCGGGCGCCTCGATGACGCGGTGCTCCTCGCCGAGCGGGCCACGGACGTCGCCGAGCGCGCGGGCGGCGAGGCCCGCTGGCACGCGCCCCGCAGATGGCTCGGCGAGGCGCTGACCGCGGCCGAGCGCGTCACCGAGGCCGAAGCCGCCTTCGACGCGGGCCAGCGCGAGGCCGAACGGCTCGGTGTGCCCTGGGCGGTGCCGCGCCTGCGCGGCCACCGGGCGCAGCTGTGGCTCGGCGCGGGGCGCATCGCCGAGGCCACCGCCGAGGCGGAGGCCACGCTGCACAGCTCCCTCGCTCTGGGCACGCCTCCCACCGTCCAGTCGACCCGCATCCTGATGGCGCGCCTGGCGATCCTGCGCGACGAGCTGCCCGCAGCCCGTGCCCTGTTCGCCGAGGCGCGCAAGCTGGCGGACAGCGGGGTGCGGGTGGCCATCGACGAACTGCTCCTGGTGGAGGTGCTGCTGCGGAACGCGAGCGCCCAGAAGCCGCAGGACGCCGCGCACCCCGATGACGCGCTGTGGGCGACCCTGCCCGACCGGATCCGCCTGTTCTGCTACGACCCGGGGCTCGGCCCGGAGCTCGTACGCATCGCGCTGCGGGGCGAGTTGCCCGAGCACGCCGAGCGCGCGGCGGCGGCCTGTCGGCTGCTCGCCGAGCGCAACCCCCGCCTCGCCTCGGCCCAGGCGGCCGCCCGGCACGTGACCGCCCTGCTGTCGGGCGACCCCGATGAGCTGCGCGGGGCGGTGGGCTTCTGGCGCTCGGCGCCGCGGCCGCTGGCCCTCGCCGGGGCCCTGGAGGACGCGGCGCTGACCACGACGGACCGGGACGCCGCTCTCGCCCTGTGGGAGGAGGCGTTCGCCCTGTACGGCACGGCCGGTGCGGTACGCGGCGCGGCGCGGGCGCGGCAGCGGCTGCGGGCTCTGGGGGTGCGGCGCAGGATGCCGAGGGCGGCGGCGCGGCCGGGCGAGGGCTGGGCCAGCATCACGCCCTCGGAACTGCGGGTCGTACGGCTCGTCGTCGACGGGCTCACCAATCGCCAGGTCGCGCACCGCCTTTTCCTGTCCCGGCACACCGTGGACGCCCACCTGCGGAACGTCTTCGGGAAGCTGGGCGTGTCCAGCCGGGTCGAGCTGGCGCGCGTCACGGCGGAGCACCTCGCCGAGAAGAAGGCACCCGCCTAGCCAACGGCTGCCGGAAGGGGCCTTAGCAATCACGTGCCCCGGGCTTCCGGGATCACGTGATCGCGTCGTGCCGGGGCAGGCCGCCCCGGCGGAAGCTCTTCCCGGGCAACACCACGAGTTGCCCGGGAAGAGAGAGCGATGTCTCCGAACGCGTACAAGACCCTGCTGGACCCCAGGGAGAGCGTGCTGGTCCTCGTCGACCACCAGCCTCCGATGGTGTCCGAGGTGGCCTCCGGTGAACGGCGGAACCTGGTCGGCAACGTCACTGGCCTGGCCAGGACCGCCAAGGCGTTCGGCCTGCCGACGGTCCTCACCGGCATCGCCGGGAAGGCGTTCACGCCGACGCTCCTGCCGGAGCTGACCGACGTCTTCCCCGACCACGACGTGATCGGCCGCACCCGGGCCAACGCCTGGGCCGACGACGGGGTGCGGGACGCGGTCCTCGCACCGGCCGCAGGCAGATCATCATCGCCGGGCTCTGGACCGAGGTGGGCGTCGCCCTGCCCGCGCTGTCCGCCCTGGAGGAGGGGCGTGAGGTGTACGTCGTCGCCGACGCGTCGGCGGGCGCCACGCCTCAGGCCCACCGCCTGGGCATCCAGCGCGTCACCCAGGCCGGTGGCGTCCCGCTGACCTGGCTCCAGCTGCTCGGTGAGTTCCAGAGCGACTGGGCCCGCGAGGAGACGCGCGCGGCGGTCGAGGAGATCGTGCGCGACCACGAGGGCAGTCGGAGCCGGGGCGCTCGCCTCGTCCGCGACGGCTTCGCCCGCGGCGCGGGCGAGGGCGCGCCGTGACCGGCCCGCTCGGCGTCGTCGGACGCGCCTTCGCGAGGCTGGCCGCGCCGCGCGCCCGGCCGTCACGGGACACGGGCCCGGCGGCGGCCCTGCTGGCGAGGCAGTGGCGCGAGACGGCGGCGGGTCTGGGAGACGTACGGCTCCCCGGCCTCGGCCCGCCGTCCGGATGGCGCTAGCCACGCGGCCGACCGTCGTCCGAGCCGCCGGGCCGACCAGGTCGGACAACCGCGCGGACGGCCGCCCGAAGGACGAGAAACCGCTGCCGATAACCCCCTGAGGAAGCCCTTCATGAAGCCACAAGTCACCGGCGTCGCCGTTTCCGCGCAGGACGTCGCCGCCATCGTGACGCTGGTCGCCGAGGTCGAGCACGCTCAGCAGAACGCGCTGCCCGACGCCTACCTGGAGCTGTTCCGGCACGACGCCCTCTGGTCGGCCCCCTACAGCTCTCCGCTGACCGGACTCGACGAGATCGCCGCCTTCGCCCGCCGGATGCTCCCCGGCACCGCCGGACAACCGCTGACGTGGGCCTACGAGGTCGAGTCCGTCCAGTTCATCCGCTCCGACATCGCCGCGGTCAAGATCCGGCAGCGGCCGGTCACGCGCGACGGGGAACGGCTCGACGACCTGCTGCGCCGCCCCGTCGACGGGAGCCCGCGCACCGGCTGCCGAGGGCCCAGCGAAGCCGTCCGCCGCTGGGCGGCCCTGGTGACCGCCCACCCCGGCGAGGCGCCGGATACCGCGCTGTACGTCATGGCGAAGACCGACGGCCGCTGGCGCATCGCCGTCGCTCAGAACACCACGGCCATCGAGGCCGACACCCTGACCCCGGCCTGAATCCCGCCGGACTCAACACACCCCCTACCACTACCTGTCCACCGAAGTTGATCGGAGTACCCCATGACAGCCGTCGACTCCCCCGCGTCCCTCCCCGGAGCCGCGGACGGCGTTCCCCTCAAGAGGTGGCTCGCGGTCATCGCCATGGCCGTCGGCACCTTCGCTCTGGTCACCGTCGAGTCCCTGCCCGTCGGGCTGCTCCCCCTCGTGGGCGGGTCGCTCGACGTCTCGCAGGGGACGGCGGGCCTGATGGTGACGGTCCCCGGCCTGGTCGCGTCCCTCACCGCGCCCCTGCTCCCGGTGGTCATCCGACGCATGGACCGCCGGACCGTCCTGCTCTGCCTGATCGTCCTGATGGTGGCGGCCAACGCCCTCTCCGCCCTGGCACCCGACTTCACGACCCTGCTGGTCTCGCGGTTCCTGGTCGGGATCAGCATCGGAGGGTTCTGGGCGCTCGCCGCGGGCCTCGCCGTGCGCCTGGTGCCGCAGCGGTACGTCCCCCGAGCCGTGTCGCTCGTCTTCGGCGGGGCGACGGCCGCCAACGTCCTCGGCGTGCCCGCCGGTACCCTGATCGGCGGGCTCACCGACTGGCGCGTCGCCTTCGCGGCCGTGGGCGGCCTCGGCGTCCTCGTCTTCGTCGCCCTGCTCTCCTTGCTGCCCTCGCTGCCCGCCGAGCAGGCCGTGCGGCTGCGCACGCTCCCCGAGCAGTTCCGCAACCCCGTCGTGCGTGCCGGTGTCCTCGCCACGTTCCTCCTGGTGAGCGGCCACTACGCCGCCTTCACCTACGTCAGCCCGATCCTCCAGGACGTCTCCGGGCTCGGCGAGGGCACGGTCGGCCCGCTCCTGCTCGGCTTCGGTGTGGCCGGTATCGTCGGCAACTTCCTCGCCGGGGCGGCCGCGGAGCGCGACATCCGGGCGACCGTCGTCACCATCAGCGTCCTGCTCGGCGCGGTCCTCGCGGCCTTCCCCCTCCTCGGACGCACCCCGGTCGGCGGGATCGTCCTCCTGATCGGCTGGGGGCTGGCCTTCGGCAGCGTCCCGGTGAGCGTCCAGACGTGGATCCTCAAGTCGGCCCCCGCGTCGGCCGAGGCAGCCACCGCCCTGAACACCTCGATGTTCAACCTGGCCATCGCGCTCGGGGCGCTGTTCGGCGGCATCGTCGCCAACTACCTGGCCGTCAGCGGTGTTCTGGCCCTCGGGGCCCTGCTCACCCTCCTCACCTCGCTGGCGCTGTGGAGCACACGCCGGGCCTGACAGCGGCCCACCGACGCACCCGACGTCACTCGACAGCCCTCCCCTCCCCGGACACGAAAGGCCCGCATGTCACGCGAGTTCACGATCGCGGCAGCCGACACCCACCTCAGCGGTGTCGACACCCTCGGCCATGAGCCCCCGCTGCTCTTCCTGAACGGGGGCTTCTCCACCCAGCGGTGCTGGAACCGCGTGCTCGCACGGCTCGGCGGCACGTACCGCTCCGTCACGTTCGACGCCCGGGCGCACGGCAGATCCGGTACGTCGTCGGACTACTCGGTGAGAGGCGCCATCGACGACGTCGACCGGGTCATCGAGGCGACGGTGCTCGACCGTCCGATCCTGGTCGGCTGGTCCCACGGCGCCACGGTCGCCCTGTGCTACGCGACCGAGTACCCGGACATGGTCGGCGGTCTCGTCCTCGTCGACGGGGCCTACCCGGTCTCCGTGCTCGACGAGGCAGGCCGGGAGCGCGTGCGCCGACGGTGCCGCAGGACCGGGTGGATCGCGCGCCCCCTGGCCCTCTTCGGCCGCTCGGCCCGGATGACTGCCCCGGAGCGCGCGGAGTTCGTCATCGAAATGGACGAGGTCAACGGCGAATTGCAGGCCGACTTCGCCGCGCTGCGCTGTCCGACCGTCTTCGTCGCCGGGAGTGGGGAGCGCTCCGGCGCCTCCCGCCTCTCCGGGGCTCGGGCCCAGGACGCCGACGCACTGAGGGCCGCCGTTGAAGCCGTGGCGAGCAGCGACCGGGTGACCGTGCTCGCGGCCCCGAACGGCGGCCACCCGCGCTTCCCCGACAAGGACCCCGGCCTCGTGGTGGCCGCGATCGAGGAGGTGAGAAGACGGTCCCTGCCGGTCTCATCGGTACGTGAAGGACAGTGATCACAGACGATACGCATCGTCGGCGAACGATCGCCGCCATGAGCCCGACCCAACAAGATGCGCCAGCCAGGCCCCAGGCAGGCTGAGCCATGCCGAGAGCGCACCCGCCTTCACACACGAACCGGTGCGCCGCCCTCTCTACGACGTACATGGTGGTCCGGCGTCTGAGGAGGACGGTGGGCATCGCGGGTGTCCGACGGGCGGCGGTCAGGACGGACCGCGCTGCGCGGAGCCCCGCTGCCATGTCCGCACGACACCCGCCCGGCCGCCCGTCATTCGATCCCGAGGGACCCGATCCCCAGGTCCTCCCGCATGAGGCGGCGCATCTCCGCCATGGCCGTGCGGCGCTGGCGGATGAAGGGCGCGTCCTCGGCGGAGCCGACCGCCACCCCGCGGGCGTAGGCGTCGCGCAGTCGGCGCAGGCTGTGGAACGCCTCGTTCCCGGCGGCGACGACGGGCGACGGCCCCACGAGCCAGAGCCGCTCGCTCGCCGTGTACAACCCGGTTCCGCGGAAGGCCTCGCGCACCGCCGCGTCCCGCGCCGACTCGGACCTGTGGTCGCCCAGGGCGACGGCCCGTATCTCTTCACCCGCGTCCTTGAGCGCGGAGGCGTACTCGGTGTACACGGCACGCCGCATGTCGAGGGCGTACCGTGCTTCCTCGCGCCGCCACCTGCTGCGATCGGCGATCAGGGTGGCGGCGATCCCGATGGCCGCACCGGCCAGCGTGGAGAGCAGAGGCATCCAGTCCATGCGCCGCATGCTGTCCGAACCGCCGCTACGACACCAGCGGCGCGGGCCTTCCGCCATGGTCGCCACGTGCCTCATACCGGCGCCCCGGCCCATGGGGCCTCACCGTGAGGGCCCGTCAGAAGAGGGTCTCGGGCGGCTCCGGCGCGGCGAAGGCCGGTGGCTGGAGCGGTACGAGTCGGACATGCGGTCCACGCGGGCGGGGTTGAGGGAGGTCGTCCGCGCCGACATGTCCGTCGCGCGCTTCGGGGCGGGTGTGATGGTCGTCGTCAGCGTGGTCGTGGGCTGTTTCGCCGCTCCGATCGCCGGGGGTCTCGTCGCCGGAGGCTTCGCCGTGCTGTTCCTCCTGGTGCTCGTGGTCATGCTCCTTCGGGGTGTCCGGGGTGTGGACGCGTGGCAGCGGTCCTACGTCTTGGCCTTCGGGTGCGTGAACTGTTTCTAGCCATCGGCCAACGCCTCATCAGCCGTCACGGGATCGCGGTCACGCCCCTCAATCCCACCTACGGTGTGGCGCTCCAGGGCGGAGCGCGCTGCACGTCAGAGCCGTTGTCAGTGGTGGCGGCGACAATCTCCCCATGACCTCACCCCAGCACCTCGACGGCCTCCTCACCCACTTAGGACTCGCGGAGGCCGCCACGTTCACGGCCGTGCGAGGCGGCGACGAGGACGCCGTGGTCCGGCTCTTCGGCGGCGACCCCGAGCAGGCCCGCCCCATGCGCCTGGAGGACCTGCGCAACCACTACGTCACGAACCTCATCCTGGTCTCCCGCTCGGGCCCGACAGTCGTCGTCGTGGAGAACAACGGCTATCAGGGGTCCCGCGAGGAAGTGCTGCGCCCGCTCTCCCGTCTGGGCCGCACCGCCAGCGCCTACTGGAACGTCAACGCCGTGTCCCGACTGAGCCTGGCCGAGGATGGACTGATCCAGTCCGTGCTCGACATGGTCGTGCCCGAGGACCCGTTCGGGGCGCGCCCCGACGCCTGGGACCCCCTGCTGGAGGGCCTGGACCTGGCCGACGGTCACGGCTGGGGTGAGGGCCTGACAGCTGTCGAACGCGCCACGGGCGTGCGCTTCGACGACGCATGGGTACGCGGCCCGCACCGCGTCGTGGAGATCACGCCGGTGCCGGAGTATCTGCTGGGGCAGGGTCTCATCGACTCACCCCTGCTCAAGCGGGAGCCCTTCGCCAGCTACCTGGCCGAGCTGGGGCCGGGGTTGCTGGGGCCGATGCGTCGGCACGCCCTCGACCTGGCCCTCGCCCACGCCGACCTGCGCCATCACCCCCTTGCCTCCGCGGCCCTCACCGCGCACACCATCCCGGCCGCCGCGAGGCAGCGGCTGCGCGACGAGCTCACCGCCGCGCACGACCAAGCGCTCCCCCAGGCCCGCGCGCTGCTGATCGGCGAGCCGAAGGAGTTCGAACCCGAGTGGGAGCGCCCCTCCCACCGCCTCTTCCGGCAGGCCATCGTCTTCGGCGTCCTCGCGCGGTGCGTCGCCGCCCACCTTCCGGCCCCGGCGGACCGGCTCCCGGACGTCCTCAGCTCCCTCACCACAGCGATGACCGGCGACGGCGAACGCGTAGAGGAGTTCTGGATGCTCGCCCACCTCCACGACGCGGCACGGCGGATGAGCTGAACAGCCAGCCGTTCACCGCTGCCTTCGCCCGGCCCACGAGCTCCATCAGCACCGAGGCCAACGCCCACGGACGCGCGTGCTGGCTGACGCCCCAGCAGCTGCACGCGCTCACCCAACTGCCCACCGCCCGCGGTCAGGGCATCGCCGCAGCGGGCGACGTGGCCTTCGCCGACGACTACCCGGTGCACTGGCACGGTCCCCTCTCCACAGTGCTCCGGGCCTGCCGGATGGTCCATGACCTGGGCCCGGCCCTCGTCGCACCGGGCCGCCGACACCCTGGCCCACGGCTTCCACCCGCACATCAGCGCAGCCGAACGCGTCGTCATCGTCACCGGCGCCGCATACGCTCACCTCGACGGCCGCAAGCCCCCGCCCGTGTCCCAGCTCGCCGAACAGACCGCACGCTGGACCTACGAGCAGCACCTCCCCGTGGCCGTGCCGACCTAGCCCGGTGGCGCGCCCGCGCCAGGTGATCCCTTCAGTGACCAGCAGGAGACAACGTGCAGACCTACGTCAGCCCGCCCGGCATCGCCCTCGGGCAGTACGACCTCGCCACCGACGACCTCGCCACCGCCTTGAGCCGACGCCACCCCGAACTCGCCGGACACCCGGACTTCCTCGCCGCGACCCGCGCGGTGACCGGGCGGCACCGCAGACGCACGCACCCGTGCCCCGACGGTCGAGTGCCCGAGCCGTACGCGCGGGAAGACCGCCACCGCGACCTGCGCGCGCTGATGCAGCAGGCGGGCCGCCAGGCACTGCGGCGCGCCGGTGTGACCGCGCGGGACGTGGGAGCACTCGTGGTCGTCCAGGATCCGCCTCCCGCAGAGGCCGATCCGTTCCTCGACGGCGACTTGGTGCTGGCGCTCGGCCTGCCGTCCACCACCGCGCGCGTGCCGTTGACTGGCTTATCCAGCACGGGCGCGGTGCACGCGCTGATCGTGGCGGAGGACATGGCGCGTACGGGCAGGTCCGTCCTGGTGGTGGCGGCCGGGATCCACCCGCCCCTGACCGCTGTCGACTCCGACGGTGCACGTGCCCGACGCACCCCCGCCGCGCTCGCCCGTCAGCTCATGGTGAGCGACGGCGGGGCCGCCGTGGTCGTCAGCCGCGAGGCCCTCGCCGCGCCGGGCCTGGTCATCGAGGAGACCTGGCAGTACGCGCATGGCGACAGCCGCGCCTCCGCGCACGTCGGGGGCTATCTCGCCGAGGAGCATCCAGGGCTGGCGGCGCTGCCTTGGCTGCGGCCGGGCCAGGAACGGCCCGACTTCGCACTCGTTCATCCCGGCGGCCCGGCGCCGCTGCGATCCCTGGCCGAATCAAATGCCCTGCCTAGACGGGCTCTTGAGACGTCATTCGCGTGCATCGCCGATGAGGGTGACCTGGGCGCCGCGTCGGTGCTGCGGATGCTGGCCCGCCTCCACGAGAGCCCGCCCGCCGCCGAATCCCACGGTCTGCTGCTTGGCCTGGCCCCGGGCTACCTGGCGGCGGCTTGCCGGGTCCGGTGGACAACCTCAGCCACTTCTCAGCGGAATCGGCCGAAGTTGACGCACAAAGGTGCTTCCTGACCGCTTATGTTCACCGTAGCGATCCAGTACCTCACCATACGTCTGGTCTTGTTGGACGTACGACCACGACGACCCGGGTGATCAGTCTGCAACGTACTTCGCGCCAATGGTCGGCTCCGGCCGCGCAGGACCAGAGGGTGACGCGGCGACCGACTCTCAGGAGTGCGCCCTGCTGACGCGCCTGAGGCGGCGCAAGAGCGCACTTCTGATGTCCCCGACATCGCGGCCGAGGCGAGGAGCACGCGCAGTTCTCCCCTTCCGCGTTCGGCTACCGGAACCCCTACCTGCCGCGCACGTACGACGGCTGTCTCGTCACCTCGGATTTCCGAAGAAAGTGAGAGCGAGAAACACGCATGGAAAAGCAGAACCCAGGCGTCGCCTGCGAACGGTTACGACCGGAGCCGACGAGCCCTGAAGCCCGCGGTGCCGACGACCGCCTGGCCGCGCTGGTCCGGGGCATCGCGGAGGTCCTCCGCCAGCGCGGGTACCACGTCGGCCAGGCCATCACGTGCACGGTCGAGGACGGCTTCTTCCCGCAGGTGGTCGTGAAGGTCGACGCCAGCACCTATCTCAACATCTCCTGGCACGAACCCGCCCTCTCCTGCACCTGGCGAGCCACCAGACTCGTGGCAGGGAGGCAGGAGGTGGTGGAAGAACTGCACCTGAACGGCGGCGAACTCACCGCCGAGGAGATCGTCGAGGCCAGCCTGAGCGCCCTCGCCCTGCCCTCGCGACAGCGGTGGAGGGCCTGATGCGCACCGACCGCTCGTCAGCTGACGCGAGGGCCGCGTGCACGTCGGGCGCCCCGGGCGCCGGACGCACGTCAGCTGCCGCGGGGACCAACCGCACGTCAGCTACCGCAAGCGCCGGACGCGCGTCAGGCGTCGACCCCGGGCCGGTCGGCGCGGTAGACGTAGTGAGTCCAGTCATCGACTGGATTATCCGGTTCCAAGGCCCCGGTCCCGATCCTGCGCAGCCCGGCCCTCTCCAGCGCCCTCCACGAGGCGCGGTTGGCCGCCACCACGGGCACGAGTACGCACGGGGCTGACGGGTGCGCGGCCCAGGTTCGCTCGACAGCCGAGCGAATCATCGCCGTCCCGATGCCCTGCCCGATCCGCTGGGGGTCGCCGATCAGGTAGTCGATGGTCATCGCCTCGTCGGGTACGGCGACGACGGCCGCCAGCTCGGTCCGGTAGGCGGGGTAGTCGCTCAGGCGTGAACGCTGCACCAGGCCCACCGGACGGCCGTCGAGCAGCGCGAGGAAGTCCTCCGACGGCTCCTCCCCCCGAGCGGCGGGGCCGAAGTCCCGGGCCACCGCCTCCGCCGTGGTCTCGTGGTTCCACCAACGCCGCACGTGCGGCTGCCGCAGCCAGCTGCCGAGCAGCGGAAAGTCCCCCTCGACGACCCGACGCCACGTGATCACCACAGGGGGCTCCTCTCCTCCACCACCACGCCTCCGCACGCTAGCGCAGCCCTGCCCGCCGCCCCCGAGGTCCCGCTCACCCCCGTCCTCGACGGCTGGTGGCGTTGCCAGACCGCTGGCAGAGGTGCGCCGCGCCCTTGAGCAACTCGCCCACGAGCACCGGGATTCCGCGAGGCTGCCGCCGTGGGAGGTCGACGGGCTGGAGGTCATCGACCGTCAGCCCTAGCACCAGCGCCAAGACCACTGGGCTCCGCGCATCACGGCACGCGCCAAGGATGGCCGAAGCTCGCTTCTCCACTTGAGTTGGTACGCCCGCGCATCTTGCGGCCAGAGGGAGAAGAGGGAGTAATGATGGGTGCACCGGCGCCCCCATGCGCACCGGGCGGGGCTCACCACCCTCCTCGGACTCGATGACGGCCGCGCGCACGCGCTCGCCACCGCCGCGGAACGGGACCTGCACGTGCCGGTGCGGGCATCATGAGACCACGGCACGACGGGACCACCGCATCACGGGGCATCGGTACCACGGGGCGTCGGCACCACGGCGCGTCGGCACCACGGGGGAGCACGCCCACCGACACCGGCACCGGCACACACCACCCCGATCACCAAGAGCCACCGCACCCAGCCCTCTTCGGACGGCACGCACAGCAACGTCACTCGTAACTGGCCACGTGAACCGGCGGCACAGACCATGAGGGGGACGACGCAGATGGCATCAGGACAATCTCCACCCCACGACGCCCTGCGGCGAGGGCACACCACCCGCGGCCCCCTGCTCCGGGGCCCCGGCCGACGTCGTATCCAACTCCCCCGCGATGTCGCCGAGCGCCCCGGAGCAGGGCTTTTGGCAGCCCGCAGGAAGCCGAGCCGTGTCCGTCAAGCTTGACTCGCACCCGGCGCGCGACGACGAGGCCCTGCGGCACGTGCTCGAAGACGCCTCGATGGGCCGGTGGGAAGGGCCGCGGGACGTGCTCATCGCCACCGGGTCGGACTGGGACCGGCGGATCTTCCGCCTTCAGGTACTCGCCGAGGCCGGGGCACGCCTGAGGTTCGCCGACACCTGGGCCGAGGCCGAGCCGCGCTCGCCCCACGCCCTCGCCCTGCTCGCGAACGTGCAGGCCCTGCGCGCGATGATCGCAGGACACGACGAGGGCCGGACCCAGATGGAAGAGGCCTGGGCCACCTGCCGGACCGCCCTGGAGGTGTGGCCGCAGGACGTGGCGCCCCTGGTCGTCATGCTCGCGCTGCTGCGCACCCACGCCCCTGACCGCGACACCCTCAACCACGTGTGGTCGGAGATCAAGCAGCGCGATCCGTGGAACCGCGAGGCACACCACGAGATCGTCACCTACCTCTTCCCCCGCCACCACGGCGCTCAGGGCGAGGCCATGTGGTGGGCCGAGGAGCAGGTGGCCCTCGCTCCCCGAGGCCTGCCCCTCGCGGTCCTGCCACTGGTGGTCCTGGCCGAGGCGCACCGCTGTCGGCAGGAGCAGAACCAGGGCGCGTACGGCCTGGTGATCCACCCCTGGGCCGACTGCCCCCAGGCCGAGCAGGCACTGGAGCGCTGGTGGCGCCACCGGCCACCGCAGGCGCACGCCTGCTTCGCCGACGACGCCAACTACCTGGCGCACGCCCTGTCGTTCGGGAACCGACACGGCGAGGCCCGCGAGGTCTTCGACGCGATCGGCCCGTACGCCACGCATGTCCCCTGGTCCTACTGCGGCCGCGCCCGCGAGCTGTTCCTGCGCCACCGCAGCTGGGCCTACAACCCGCCCCGGCGGCGAAAGCGCCCCTGAGAGCGGCGAAAGCGCCCTTGAGAGCGGCGCCGCTCCCCGCACGTCATCACCATCGCGCACGAGTCACCCAGGAGTCACACAGGAAGGGAAGGGCACCCAGTGCCTCTCGATGTATCCCGCGTCTCCGACGAGGAGCGCCTCAAGCAGCTCGGCTACCGCCAGACCCTGTCGCGCTCCATGTCCGGCCGCGCCAACTTCGGCGTCAGCTTCACCATCATCTCGATCCTGTCCGGCTGCATGACGCTGTACGGCTACGGCATGAACACCGGCGGCCCCGCCGTCATCATGTGGGGCTGGCTCTTCGTCGGCCTGATGACCCTGTTCGTCGGCCTGTCCATGGCCGAGGTCTGCTCCTCCTACCCCACCAGCGCGGGCCTGTACTTCTGGGCCCACCGCATGGGCCCACCCCGCACCGCCGCCGCGTGGGCGTGGTTCACCGGCTGGTTCAACACCCTCGGACAGATCGCGGTCACCGCGGGCATCGACTTCGGCGCCGCCACCTTCCTCAACGCCCTGCTTGACCTGCAATTCGGCTACGAAGCCACCCCCGGCCACACCATCACCCTGTTCGCAGCCATCCTCGTCCTGCACGGCATCCTCAACACCTTCGGCGTACGCATCGTCGCGTTCCTCAACGAGCTCTCCATCTGGTGGCACATCGCAGGTGTCCTGCTCATCTGCGGCGCCCTGGTCCTCGTCCCCGACCACCACCAGTCGATCCGCTTCGTCTTCGGCGAATCCGTCAACAACACCGGCTTCACCTCCAGCCTCTACGTCGTAGCCATCGGCCTGCTCATGGCCCAGTACACCTTCACCGGCTACGACGCCTCCGCCCACATGACCGAGGAAACCATCGACGCCGCCACCGCCGGGCCCAAGGGCATCGTCCGCTCGATCGTGGTCTCCCTGGTCGCCGGGTTCGTCCTGCTCTTCGGCTTCACCTACGCCATCCAGTCCTACACCGGCGCCCTCGACTCCGACACCGGCGTACCCCCGGCCCAGATCCTCATGGACGCCCTCGGCACGGCCACCGGCAAGTGGCTCCTCGTCGTGATCATCGTCGCGCAACTCTTCTGCGGCATGGCCTCGGTGACCGCCAACTCCCGCATGATCTACGCCTTCTCGCGCGACGGCGCGCTGCCGTTCTCCCGGATCTGGCACAAGCTCCACCCCGGCACCCGCACCCCGACCAACGCCGTCTGGCTCGCCACCGGCGGCGCCTTCTGCCTGGGCCTGCCCTACCTGTGGAACTCCACCGCGTACGCGGCCGTGACGTCGATCGCGACGATCGGCCTGTACATCGCCTACGTCATCCCCACCTACCTCCGACTACGGCAAGGCGACCGCTTCGAGCGCGGTCCCTGGCACCTCGGCTCCTGGTCCACCCTCATCGGCACCATCGCCGTCGCCTGGGTCGCAGTGATCACCGTGCTCTTCATGCTGCCCCAGGCCTCCCCCGTCACCGCCAAGACCTTCAACTACGCCCCCATCGCCGTGGGCGTCGTCATCGCCTTCTGCGGCACTTGGTGGCTGGCCTCCGCCCGCAAGTGGTTCCTCAACCCGCAGCACCCGCGCAATCGTGCCCCGCACCAAGTACACGTCGTCGAACAGGAGGCGACTCGGCCGTAGCGTCCGCGTGCGCGTCGGTTCCACACGGCGAGCTGCCGCGGACGGAGGATTCCGATCAAGGTACCTAGTAGGTACCATCAGGGTTATGCCGTCTTTGAACATCAGCTACAGCGACGAGGAGATGGAGGAACTGCGGGCCGCCGCGGCCGCCGCGGGCGTCTCCCTCAAGCAGTACGTCCACGACCTGTCCCTGCGCGAGAAGCAGCGACTGCAGTTCGTGCGGTACGCCGTGTCCTGGGGCGAGCAACATCGCGGCGAGTTCGACGAGGCCTTCCCCGACGAGGTGCCCCCGTCGCCCCGTGCTCAGGGCACCGAAGCCGCCTGATGGCCCTCCACGTCGACATCGCCTGGCTGCTCGACGTCCAGGAGCAGTCCGTGCCCGAGGACGTCACCGTCGCGGACTACTCGGCCCTGGTCGCCGCGGTCGCCCGCCACAAGACCCGCATCCCCCGCCCCGGCATCACACCCCCCGACGCCGCCTGGCGCGCCGCCGCCCTGCTGCACACCCTGGTCCGGCTCGAACCCCTGCCGCACCGCAACTCTCTGTACGCCTGCCAGGTCGCCGTCGCCTACATGCACGCCTGCGGCGAAGGCATCGACCCACCCTACGGCGCGCTCGTCGAACTGGTCCGTGACATCCAGGGCCGCAAGACCACCGTCTACCAGGCGGCCGACCGCATCCGCAGCTGGCGACTCTGACCTCAGAGGACCTCACTCGAGCATGAGGTCACGAGAACGGCCCCCACAGCCGTGGCCACCGGCCGCCATCGGGAGCAGCCGTTCGAGCATGGCTCTTGGGCCGCCGCTCATCTCCGTACCAGGAGATCATCGGGCAAGCCGAGGTGGAGCTGGAGAGCCTGTCGGCCGAGCGGAGTGACGACGACTGCGCGTGTCGTGCCGACGCGGGTGATCCAGCCTGTGTCGAAGGCGTGGCGGCACAGGGCGGCGCCGACCGCGCCGGCCAGGTGAGGGCGGCGTTCGGTCCAGTCCAG
>NZ_JBITXV010000037.1:0-27571 GCF_044544845.1 Streptomyces sp. NPDC053474 | reverse complement strand
TGCGCCCCCTGCCCCGGAAACACAAACACCGTCCCCCCGGACACCGACACCCCACCCGACACCACACACGACGACGGCTCACCCACCGCCAACGCCCGCAACCCAACCAGCAGTTGCTCACGGCTAGCAGCCACCACAACGGCTCTGCTCTCGAACCGCGAGCGCGTCGTGGCCAGCGACAGCGCGACATCGCCGACGCGTACGTCGTCCGCTCCGCACACCTCAAGCAACCGCTCCGCCTGCGCCCGCAACGCCTGCGGCGACCGTGCCGACACCACCCACGGCACCGGCCCACCCACCTCGGAAGCCCCCGCGACCACGGACTCCCGCGGCACCTCCTCCACGATCACGTGCGCGTTCGTCCCGCTGATTCCGAACCCGGACACTCCGGCCCGCCGTGGCCGGTCGCTCGCGGGCCAGGGTGTCGGTTCGGCGAGGAGGCGGATGTCACCCGCGCTCCAGTCCACGTACGGTGTCGGCTCGGTGAGGTGGAGGGTCCGGGGCAGCAGGCCGTGGCGCATCGCCAGGACCATCTTCATGACGCCGCCGACACCCGCGGCGGCCTGGGTGTGGCCGATGTTGGACTTGAGGGAGCCCAGCCACAACGGCCGCTCCTCCAGACGCTCTTGGCCATACGCGGCCAGCAACGCCTGCGCCTCGATCGGATCACCCAAGCGCGTACCCGTACCGTGCGCCTCCACCGCGTCCACGTCCTTCGCCGACAACCCCGCGTCCGCGAGCGCCGCACGGATCACCCGCTGCTGCGACGGACCGTTCGGAGCCGTCAGACCATTGCTCGCACCGTCCTGGTTCACCGCACTGCCCCGCACCACCGCGAGCACCGGATGACCGTTGCGCCGGGCATCCGACAACCGCTCCAGGAGCAGTACGCCGACGCCCTCGGCGAGGCCGAAGCCGTCGGCCTGTGCGGAGAACGCCTTGCAGCGGCCGTCGGGGGCCAGGCCGCCCTGGCTGCTGAACTCCACGAACATGCCGGGCGTCGGCATCACCGTCGCGCCGCCCGCGAGCGCGAGCGCGCACTCGCCGCGGCGCAGCGCCTGCACGGCGAGGTGCAGGGCGACCAGGGAGGAGGAGCAGGCCGTGTCGACGGTGACCGCGGCACCTTCCAGGCCGAGGGCGTAGGCGATGCGGCCGGAGGCGACGCTGCCGGTGTTGCCGGTGAGGAGGTGGCCGTTGCCGTCCGTCGCCTCGTGCAGGCGGGGGCCGTAGTCCATGGTCATCGCGCCGATGTAGACGCCGGTGCGGCTGCCGCGCAGCGTGTGCGGGTCGAGCCCCGCGCGCTCCAGGGTCTCCCAGGAGGTCTCCAGGAGGAGCCGCTGCTGCGGGTCCATGACGAGCGCCTCGCGGGGTGAGATGCCGAAGAACTCGGCGTCGAAGCGGTCGGCCTCGTGCAGGAAGCCCGCCTCGCGCTGGTAGTGGCGGCCGGGCCCGGTGTCCTCGGGCGCGCAGGCGCCCGCGGTGCTCCAGCCCCGGTCGCCGGGGAACTCCGTCACGGCGTCGGTGCCGTCGGCGAGGAGGCGCCACAGGCGCTCGGGGGTGTCGGCGCCGCCGGGGAAGCGGCAGCCCATCGCGACGATCGCCACGGGGTCCTCGTCCATGGCCGTCGCGGGCGCCTCGGCGGGTGCTTCCCGCCGGGCGCCGCCGAGGAGTTCGTCGCGCAGCGCTTCGGCGAGCGCGCGCGGTGTCGGATGATCGAAGACGGCTGTCACGGGCAGCGACGCGGCGCCCGTGGCGGCGGCGACGCGGTTGCGGATCTCCACGGCGGTGACGGAGTCGAGGCCGAGGCCGGTGAAGGTGGCGTCGGGGTCGACGGGGCCCGGTTCGCCGAGCACGGCGGCGACTTCGTGGCCCACCAGACGCAGCAGCCGTTCGCGCTGCCCCGTGGCGGTGAGGGGGGCCAGTTCGTCGCGGAGGGCCGTGCGCGGGTCCTCGGCGCCGGAGTCGTCGGCCGCGTCCAGGAGCTCCGCGGGGAGGTCCAGGGGCCGGGCGTCGAGCCCTTCGTGGAGGGCCTCGGGGTCGGGGGTCACGCCGCCGTGGACGTACATCTCGCCTAGTGCGGTGAGGAATTGGGTGCGGTCGCCGTGGTCGCGGCGGAGTGTCGCGCCGACGTGGGCCGTGACGCCGTGCTCGGCGGCGATCGCCTGGAGCGCGGTGGTGAGGACCGGGTGCGGGCTGATCTCTAGGAGGGTGTGGTGGCCGTCCCGGAGCAGGGCGGCGGCAGCCTGGTCGAAGCGGACGGTGCGGCGCAGGTTGCGGGCCCAGTAGGCGGCGTCCAGGGCCGGTTCGGCGAGGAGGTCGCCGGTAAGGCCCGAGTAGTACGGCAGGTGGGCGGGGAGCGGCCGGACGGGGGCGAGGTCGGCGTGGAGGCGGGGCACGATGGCGTCGATGTGCGGGGAGTGGGCGGCCAGCCCGACGGCGATGCGGCGCGCGTGCAGGCCCGCGGCGGTGAGCCGGGCGGTCAGCTCGGTGGCGGCCTCGGTGTCGCCGGACACGATCACGGAGCGTGGACCATTGACGGCAGCAACTCCCAACTTGCCTTCATAGTCGGCCAATTGGGCTTCGACGTCGCCGAGGGACGCCATCACGGAGACCATCTCGCCGCGCCCGGACAGGGTCGCCTGGGCCTGGCTCCACAAGGCGACGACACGGGCACTGTCGTCGAGGGAGAGGGCGCCGCTGACGGCGGCCGCGGAGATCTCGCCGCAGCTGTGTCCGAGCACCGCGGCGGGCTCCACGCCGTGGTCGCGCCAGAGTCCGGCCAGGCCGACGCCGACGGCGAACAGGGCGGGCTGGACGACGTCGGGCCGCTCCAGCGGGGGCGCGCCGTCGGCCGCGCGCAGCACGTCCATGAGGGACCAGTCGACGAAGGGTTCGAGGGCTTGCGCGCAGGCGTCCACGCGCGCTCCGAACCAGGGTGCGGAGTCGAGGAGCCGTGCGGCCATGGCGGGCCACTGGGAGCCCTGTCCGGGGAAGACGAAGGCGATGCCGCCGCCGGGCCCTGCGGGTCCTTCGGTGAGGCCGGGGGCGCCGCGCCCGTCGGCGAGGGCGTCGAGGCGCTCCAGGAACGCGTCGCGGTCGCCCGCCACCAGGGCGGCGCGCCGTCCGGCGGTGGTCACGGCGCGGGCGAGGGTGAGGCCGACGTCCGCCGGGCGCCACTGCGGCAGGGCGCGCAGGTGGTCGCGCAACCGCCGCGCCTGTGCCGTCAGGGCGCCCCGCCGTGCGGCGGACAGGGCCCACAGGAGGGGGGTCCCGGCGGGGGACTCGGGCACGTTCACGCCATGGCTCCTCAGGACGTACGGGACAGGGACGGCGGGGCGCGCGCCGGTGCGACACGGCCGTGCGGGGCCCGCCGGGGCACGGCGGATCCGCACGGCCGGGCACGGGCACGGCGCGCGCCTCAGCGGACGAAGGCGGGGTGACGGGGTGGAGGTCGGTCGGGGCGCTGCGTCAGTACAGGCCCTCGGGGGCGGAGTTGGTGACCTGGAGCGGACGGACGTCGGCGACGCCGTCGCAGGGCCACTGGCTGTCGGTGTGCCGTACGGCCTGGTCGCGTTCCAGGACGTTCGGCAGGAAGAGGTCGTCGTGCAGGACGGTCAGGCGGACCTGTCCGCCCGCACCGGGCGCGACGACGGCCCGCCAGTCGTCCTTGCGTACGACGGCCATCGTCACCTGCGGGTAGTTCGGCATGTACGGGATCGGGCCGCCGTCGTCCGGCACGCCGAGGCAGGCGGCGTTGCCGAGGGTGTTGCCGTAACTGATGCCGCAGAGGCCGCCGTTGAGGACGGCGCGGAAGTCGCGGTACATGGCGGTGTTGATCTGGGTGCCGCTCAGGCGCACTCCGGCGAGGGCACCGACGCGGTCGGGGTCGCGCCGGCACAGGGCCGCGAAGAGCGCGGGGGTGGTGTTGACGTAGTCGACGGCGCCTTGGTCCAGGGCGTCCACGACCTGGTCGAGGAGGTGGTCGGTGTACCGCTGGACGTCGGCCATGCGGCCTTCGCGGATGAGGCGCTTCACCCAGCGGGGGTCCATGTCGATGGCGTACACCCGGCCCGCGTACAGGTCGGCGACCTCCCAGACGCCGTGCCCGATGAGGTGCGGCCCGGTGGGGGTCGCCTGGAGCCAGGCGCGGCCGGGCGCGAAGCCTTCGTGGACGAAGGACCAGCGGCGCCAGAGCGCGCGGTGGCGGATCATGGCGGGGGTGTAGAAGAGGCGGCAGGGGGTGCCGGTGGTGCCGCCGGTGTCCCAGACGCGCCCGGCGAGCGGCCGGGGCACGGATCGCGGCACGAGGTCCGTGGGGTCCAGGGTGCGCAGTTCCGCGAGGGGGAAGGGGCCGAAGGCCGTGAGGTCCTCGTAGCGCGTGATGTCGAGCGGCTCGAAGTCGAGCCGCTCACGGCGGCGCAGCCAGTAGGGGCTGCCGTGGTCGGGGTGGAAGGTGCGCCGGACGACTCTGCGGGTCCATTCGTCCCTGTCGATGCCGAGCCAGTCCTGGACGACTAAGTCGGGGTCGACTTCGCACGGTTGTTCCCGCACGCCTCCTTGTACGGTCGCCCACATATCAGACTCCCTGCATGTCGGAGCCGACGAAGGAGAAGTCGATCCCCAAGTCGTAGGCCTGGCTGACGGCGAGTTGAATGTGGTCTGTTGCTTCCACGTGAACAACAGGGAACGGGAAGGCGAGGACGCCTTCAGGAATGGAGGGGCCCACTACGATGCCCAGGCGCACATCGCGCTCCCGCATGCCCTCGTAGACGTCGACGAGGCTGATCGGATCCGTGGAATTCCGCTCGAACATGTGACGCACGTCGTCCGCTGTTTTCAGTTCTCGGCGCTCCAGGCAGGAGAACAGCGGAATACGGGGGGCCGTGAACGGCATCTCCGCCAGATAGGGCGAGATGAAGTCGCGGAAAGGCTGGCGCAGCGGCGAGTGCACACCGATGGCGCGGTCGGGCAGCGGCACGATCGTGCCGGGCGGAGCGTCGGCGGCCAGTTCCTCGATGGCCGCACGGTGCCCGGCGAGCATCATGATGCGCTGCGAGGCGTCGGCGACGGGGCCGAAGTCACCGGCGAGGTGGAGGTGCGCGCGCCCGCGCCAGGGCCACGCGGACCCCGCGTCCTCGGCGGGCACGAAGGCGAGAGCCATGCCCTCTTCGGGGTCCGAGGGCCGTGGACCTGGGGCTTCCGCCGTCCGGGCCAGCAGGGTGAACAGGGATCTGCGGTCCAGGCCCCCGGCCAGGCAGCTGGCCGTCATGGCCCCCAGGCTCAGGCCTCCGACCACGTCCGGGCGCAGCCCGGCCGCGGCGAGCAGGTCGTGCACGGCGACGGCGAGCGCCGCTTCGCGGATCGTCCCCGCGCTCTGCCGCCGCTCGCGCCCCTCGGGCAGTTCCGCGCGCAGGATCTGCTCGGGGGTCAGTCCGGTCCATTCGGATATCTCTTCGTACAGCGTCCGCACGGCAGCCGACGACTCGTACAGCTCGATCCCATGCGGTTCAGAACCCACACCGCCACCGAATAGGTACCCCAGAGCCATGCTCACTCCTGTTGCGCTTTGAACATCTCTTGCCGCATGCGCCGCGCGAATTCAGCACCGACCCCCGCCACCGCCATGACCTTCACAGGCTCTATGGAGGAAATCCACAACACCCAAGGAATATGGCACACGCCACCATCAAGTGAATCGATCTTCAAAATTTGAGAAACGAACCTCTTTGGAGACGGGCAGACCGAAAGCCCCTGACCGAGAAATCGAGGGCCGCCCCGACGGGGGCTGAGGTAAACAGGATCGGATTAACGTATGAGGCAGCGACCTTAACACCGAGGCCACGGCGCCGAAAGGGCGCCTTTCAGATCCGGCCACAGCGCGCTTTTGACGCCACTCGGCAATGCGATGTGACAAACAAGCCAGCGAGATCCGTTCCACGCGTCACCGCAGGCACCACCCGCCGCTGGAACAGCGGCCTCCATGGCATTCGGGGCTCCCGCCCGGGAGGCCGAAACCCGCCTCCGGCATGTGCTGCGCACAGTTGCCGAGTGCGTCTCGCGAGGTCCATCGAGGCCGCTGGTCTATACCCACCGTCTCCGCGAGGTGACGCAAAGCCACTTGCCCCCGGCACCGCGGGACGTCCGCACCGCCTCTCACCTTCGAACATGAGGCCGCATCGGCGACACACCTCACATCGGGGCGCCAGAGGCATCAGCGGAACATCAGCCGGACGTGAGCGGCGGACACCAACCTGGGGGACAACACCCCGTGGCGCCGCTTGGTGCGCGAACGCGGCAGCTGCTTACCTGACAGCGGAGGAGCGAGCGGTGGGCGCAGGTGTCTCCCGTCACCGTCGCACCTTTGGACCACCGTGGAACCTGGAGGTGCTCTAGCCCATGCAGTCGACCCTTGAGAGCGTTCCCACGACGCGGCCGGTGCTGGTGACCGTGCACGCGTCGGACCCGATCTCCCAGGCCGGGGTGGTGAGCCAGCTCCGGCAGTGCGCGGAGATCGCGGTGGCGGACGGCGCGCAGCACGACCGCGGCCACGTCGCCCTGCTCGTCGTCGGCACCGTGGACGAGGCGACCCTGGTGAGTGTGCGCAGACTCGTGCACGCGCAGAGCGCCCGGGTGGTCCTGGTGGTGGACCGGATGCGCGGGGCGGATGTGCTGGATGTCGCGGGCTGCGGTGTCACCGCGGTCGTGCGGCGGCGGGAGGCCACCCCGGCCCGGCTGCAGCGGGCGGTCCTCGCGGCCCACCGGGGCCACGGTGACTTACCGCCCGACCTGTTAGGCAGGCTCATCGCCCAGATGGGGCGGCTCCAGAACAGCGCGCAGGGCCCCGCGCACCTCACCCCGGCGGAGATGACACCGCGGGAGGTCGACATCCTCCGCCTGGTGGCGGACGGCCTCGACACCGCCGAGGTCGCCGCCAAACTCGCGTACTCCGAGCGGACCGTGAAGAACGACCTGCAGAACCTGACCTCGCGCCTTGGGCTGCGCAACCGGACCCACGCGGTGGCCTACGCGCTGCGCGCGGGCTACATCTGAGGCCGACGGGCCGCACCCGAGGCCGAACGGGGGCCGGACGAGCGAGTCGTCCGGCCCCCGTTCCCGTTCCCCCGCTCCGCCAAGCGGTCCTATGGAGCGCCCCACAGGGGCGCGGGGCTGTGCCGATATGCGGCTCCGCCGCGAAGGGGGTCCCCCCTGTTCGAGCGAAGCCGAGAACTTGGGGGAGCGACCAGCCACGACGGACCCGCAGGCGATCGACGGCCCATCGCGGCGATTCCAGCGAAGCGCTCAGCCGACGGCCACGGCTCCGCGCACCGCCTCGCCCACCACCGCGATCACCTCCGGCGCGCGCGAGCTGAGGTAGAAGTGGCCGCCGCGGAACTCCCGCAGCCGGAAGGCGGCCGTGGTGTGGGCGCGCCACGCGTCGGCTTCCCCGACCGTCGACTTCGGGTCGTCGTCGCCCACCAGGGCGGTGATCGGGCAGCCGAGCACCGCGTCCACGGAGCCGTACGTCTCGATGGCCCGGTAGTCGCTGCGGATGGCGGGCAGCACCATGCGCAGCAGTTCCTCGTCGCCGAGCACCTTCGCGTCGGTGCCGCTCAGGGCCTTCACATCGGCCAAGAGGCCGTCGTCGTCCCGCTGGTGGACGTTCTCCACGCGCCGCGTCGACGGAGCCCGTCGGCCGGAGGCGAACAGCATCGCGAGCGTGTGCCCGTCCCCTTCGAGCCTGCGGGCGACCTCGAACGCGAGGATCGCGCCCATGCTGTGGCCGAAGAACACCACGGGCCGGTCGAACAGCGGTGCCACCACAGGTGCCAGCCGGTCCGCCAGTACGCCGATGTCGTCCACGTTCGGTTCGTTGCGCCGGTCCTGGCGGCCCGGGTACTGGAGGGCCACCACGTCGGCGTCGTTCGCGAGCGCGGCCGAGACGGGGTGGTAGAAGCTCGCCGATCCGCCCGCGTGCGGGAAGCAGACGAGCCGGACCGGGGCGTCCGGTGCGGGGTGGAACCGGCGGAGCCAGAGGTCGCTGCCGTCGGTGGGTGTCATGTGCCTCGTCCGTTCTGCTGTCGTGGTCGGAGGTGAGTACTGCTGTCGTGGTGTCGGGTCGGGTGTGTCAGGTGAGCCGGGGGCCGACGGGTCAGCTGGGGGTGGCGAACCGGGCGTCGTCCAGCCAGGCCCGCACGGCGAGCGCGGTGGACTCGGAGTGCACGTCCATGATCGTGAAGTGGTCGCCGGGGACGTCGGCGTCCTCGTGGCGGTGCGGCCACTGGGGCTGCCAGGCGTCCTCGGTCGGCAGCGCCTCCGTCTCGCCGGGCGGGAACGTGGCGTGCACGAACAGCGTCGGGGCGCCGACCGGTTCGGGCTTCCAGTCCTCGAACACGCGCACGTAACCGCTCTGTCCGGTCATCTGCGCGCCGGTCAGCAGGTCGAACGCCTGGCTGGTGGACATGCGCTCCGACAGTGCCGCCTCGAGGCGCTTCTCGAACGAGTTCGTCGCGATGTACGTGTCCAGGAGCACCACCGCCGCCGGTGCGCGGCCCTGCCGCTCCAGGAGCGCGGCGACGGCGTTGGCCATCCACCCGCCCGAGGAGTAGCCGAGGAGCACGAACGGCCGCTCGCCCGCCTGCCGCTCGACGGCCTCGGCCTGGAAGCGGACCACCGCCTCCCGGGTCGCGGGCAGCGGCTCCCCCGCGCCGAAGCCGGGGTGGGGCAGCAGGGTCACGTCCCGGTGCCCCGCGAAGACGGGGGCGAAGCGGGAGAAGTAGTGCGGCCCCGAGGGTGCCATGGTCGGCGGGAAGCACAGCAGCGGGATGCCGGGGCCGGTGGCCAGCGGGACCGGCGGCAGCGCGGCCACCTCGTCGGCCTCGCCGAACACCGGCCGCAGCCGTGCGGCCGCGTCCACCATCAGCCATCCCTCCTTGGCGAGGCCGAGGTCGTAGGACTGGCGGACCAGGCCGACGAGGGTGTCCTCCACGGCGAGGGCGGCGGGCGCGGCGGGGGCGTCCCCGGTGGTCGCGGCGAGTTCGCGCCGCAGGTATCCGGCGAGCGCCGGGCCCGTGCGCTGGTCGAACACGACGGTGGTGGGCAGGCGCAGACCGGTCGCGCCCGCGAGCTCGTTGCGTAGTTGCAGCGCGGTCAGGGAGTCGAGGCCGAGCTGGGTCAGGGCGCCGGAGACGTCGAGCTCGTCCGGCGCGTAGCCGAGTACGGCCGCCGTACGGTCCCTGACCAGGCCGAGGAGTGCGCGCTGCTGCTCCTCCTCCGTCAGCCCGGCGAGGCGCCGGGCCAGCGGCTCCTCGGCCGCGCCCGCCGCCCGGGCGGCCCGGGGGCGCACGAGGCCGCGCAGCAGCGCGTGCACCTGGTCGGGCCCGCCGCGCAGGCTGCCCGCGTCGAGCCGCATCGGCACGACGACCGCGTCGCCCGCCGCACAGCCGAGGTCGAACAGGGCGAGCCCCTCCTCCTCGGTGAGGCCCGTGACGCCGGAGCGGGACATGCGTGCCACGTCGCTGTCCGCCAGGCCGCCGGTCATGGTGCTGGCCGACTCCCACAGGCCCCACGCCAGCGACGTGGCGGGCAGGCCCGCCGCCCTGCGGTGGTGGGCGAGCGCGTCCAGGAACGCGTTGGCGGCCGCGTAGTTGCCCTGGCCGGGGTTGCCGAACGTACCGGCGGCGGAGGAGAACAGGACGAACGCCGACAGGTCCATCTCTCGGGTCAGCTCGTGCAGGTTCCAGGCCGCGTCGACCTTGGGCCGGAACACCGTGTCGATCCGCTCGGGCGTCAGCGAGGCGAGCACACCGTCGTCCAGGACGCCCGCCGAGTGCACCACGCCGGTCAGCGGGTGGTCCGCGGGCACCTCGGCCAGGAGCTTGCCCAGCGCGGCGGGGTCCGTGACGTCGCAGGCGGCGAGCGTGACCTGAGCGCCGAGGTCGGCCAGCGCCGCGCACAGTGCGTCGGCGCCGGGCGCGGCGGCGCCCCTGCGGCTCGCGAGGACGAGGTGCCGCACCCCGTGCTCGGTCACGAGGCGGCGGGTGACGAGGCCGCCGATCATGCCGGTGGCCCCGGTCACCAGGACGGTGCCGCCGGGCGCGAAGGCGATCGGGGACTCCTGCGCGGACGGCCCGAACCGGGCGAGGCGCGGCGCCCTCGGCTCACCGGCGCGCACCGCCACCTGCGGCTCGGCCCCTGCGGTGACGCCGGGCAGCGCCGCCCAGGACGCGTCGTGCCCGTCCACGTCGACGAGGACGAACCGGCCGGGGTTCTCGGACTGGGCCGCCCGGATCAGGCCCCACACCACCGCGTCGGCGACATCGGGCACGTCCTCGTCGGGACCGGCCGCGACGGCCCCGCGGGTCACGAAGGCCAGGCGGGAGTCGAGGAACCGGTCGTCGGCCAGCCACTCCTGAGCCAGGCGCAGCGCGCGGACGGCGGCGGTACGAGCGGCGGCTACCGGCTCCGGGCCGTCCTCGGCGAAGGCGGCGACGACGAGGCCGGGGACCCCGGCCGCGGCGAGGGCCGCGAGGTCGTGGTGTTCCTCGACGGCGATCCCGGACGCGGCGAGGCCCGCGCGGGCCTTCAGGTCGTCCGGGCCGATCACGGCGCAACCGCGGGCGGGAGCGGGGGTGGCCGCGCCGGTCGGTGCGGCCACCCACTCCAGCCGGAACAGCGCGTCGCGGTGGCGCGCACCCCACTGGTCCGCGGCGATCGGCCGCAGGACGAGGGACGCGACCGTCGCCAGGGGTTGCCCCTGCGCGTCGGCCAGTTCGAGGGAGACGGCGTCGGGTCCGGCCGGGGTGAGCCGGACCCGGGCCGTGGTGGCACCGGTCGCGTGCCACCGGACGCCGTTCCAGGTGAACGGCAGCCGGGGCCGGTCGGCGTCCTCGACGAGGCCGCCGAGCGTGCACGCGTGCAGCGCGGCGTCGAGCAGCGCCGGGTGGAGCCCGAACGAAGCGGCGTCGCGGTGCTGGTCCTCGTCGAGTGCGATCTCGGCGTACACGGCGCCGTCGCCGCGCCACGCCGACCGCAGGCCCTGGAAGGCGGGTCCGTATCCGAACCCGGCTTCTTCCAGGCCGTCGTAGAGGCCGTCGAGGTCGACGCGCGCGGCGTCGGCGGGCGGCCACTGGGTGAGCGCCGCGGGGTCGGCGGGCGCCCCCGTGGTGAGGAAGCCGGTGGCGTGCCGGGTCCAGTCGGCGGCGTCCGGGTCGTCCGGGCAGGAGTCGACGTGCAGCGCCCGGCGGCCGGAGCCGTCGTCGGCGCCGACCGTCACCCGCAGGCGTACGCCGCCGCGTTCGGGCAGCACCAGCGGTGCGGCGAGGGTCAGTTCGTCCACCTCGTCCAGGCCGAGCCTGCCGCCCGCGGCGAGCGCGATGTCGGCGAAGGCGGTGCCGGGCAGGAGGACCGTCTGCGCGACGGCGTGGTCGGCGAGCCACGGGTGGGTGTCCGTGCCGAGCCTTCCGGTGCACACCAGGCCCTGCCCGTCGGCGAGTTCGACGGCGGCGCCGAGCAGCGGATGGCCCGTGCCCGCGAGGCCGAGCCCCCCGGCCGCTTCCTCGACGCTCAGGTCGCGGGGCGCGTCCAGCCAGTAGCGCTGGTGCTGGAAGGGGTAGGTCGGCAGGTCGACGGGGCGTCCGGCGGGTACGGCGGGTACGGCGGCGTGCCAGTCGAAGGGCAGTCCCTCCACATACGCCTCGGCGGCCGACAGCAGGAACCGGTCCAGGTCGCCGTCGGTGCGGCGCAGCGTGCCCACCACGACCGCCTCGGTGTCGGCCGCCTCCAGGGTCTCGCGCACGCCGAAGGTGAGCACGGGGTGCGGGCTGCACTCCACGAACGCGCCGACACCCCGGTCGAGCAGGCCGCGCGTGGCTTCCTCGAAACGCACGGTGTTGCGCAGGTTCTGGTACCAGTAGTCGGCCCCGACCTCGGTCCCGGTCAGCCACTCCCCCGTGACCGTCGACAGCATCGGCACCCGCGCGGCCTTGCCCTCGACTCCGGCCAGCAGGGTCGCGAGCTCTTCGCGGACGGGCTCGACGTACGGCGAGTGCGAGGCGTAGTCGATGGGGACCCGGCGGGCCCACACGTCGTCAGCGGCGCACGCCTCCAGCAACGCGTCCAGGTCGTCGGCGCCGCCCGCCACCACGACCGAACGGGGGCCGTTGACGGCGGCGACGGTGATCCGCCCCTGCCAGCGCGCGATCCGCTCACGGGCGGCGTCGACCGTCACCGCGAGGGACACCAACCCGCTCTGCCCCGAGAGCACCAGAGCCGCCTTGCTGCGCAGCGCCACCACCTTGGCGGCATCGGCGAGGGACAGCGCACCCGCGACATGCGCGGCGGCGATCTCCCCCTGGCTGTGACCGACGACCGCGTCCGGCTCCACCCCGTACGAACGCCACAGCGCGGCCAGCGACACCATCACCGCGAACAGCGCGGGCTGCACGACATCCACGCGCTCCAGCGCGGCAGCGTCGTTCAGGACGTCGTACAACGACCAGTCCACATACGGCGCCAGCGCCTGGGCGCACGCGTCGAGGGAAGCGCGGAAGACCGGCGAGGACTCCGCCAGCTCCGCCCCCATCCCCAGCCACTGCGACCCCTGACCCGGGAACACGAACGCCACCTTGCCCACCGGCCGCGCCACACCGACCGCCACCCGAGCGGACTCCGCCCCCTGGGCCACCGCCGCCAACGCGTCAGCGCCACCCCCGACCACCACGGCCCGGTGCTCGAACACCGAACGGGAGAGGAGGGCGGCCGCCACGTCCGATGTGCCTGTCTCCCCTACGACAGGGGCGAGTTGGGCGGCGTGCGCGCGCAGGGCGTCGTGCGTGCGCGCGGAGAGGACCAGCGGGGCGTCTTCCGGGGCCGACGGCTGAGGGGCCGGGGTGTCGTCGGGCGCCTGCTCCAGGACGACGTGCGCGTTGGTGCCGCTCACGCCGAACGAGGACACGCCCGCGCGGGACGGGCGGCCCGTCTCGGGCCACGACCGGGCCTCCGTCAGGAGGTCCACGGCGCCCGCGGACCAGTCGACGTGCGGGGAGCGCTCGGAGACGTGCAGGGTGCGCGGGAGCGTGCCGTGGCGCATCGCCATGACCATCTTGATGACGCCGCCGACACCGGCGGCGGCCTGGGTGTGGCCGATGTTGGACTTCAGCGAGCCTAGCCACAGCGGCCGGTCCTCGGCGCGGTCCTGGCCGTAGGTGGCCAGGAGCGCCTGGGCCTCGATCGGGTCGCCGAGGGTGGTGCCGGTGCCGTGCGCCTCGACCGCGTCCACGTCGGACGTGGTCAGGCCCGCGTTGGCGAGGGCCTGGCGGATCACGCGCTGCTGCGAGGGGCCGTTGGGGGCGGTCAGGCCGTTGGACGCGCCGTCCTGGTTGACCGCGGAGCCGCGCACGACGGCGAGGACCCGGTGGCCGTTGCGCCGTGCGTCGGACAGCCGCTCCAGGACGAGCATGCCGACGCCCTCGCCCCAGCCGGTGCCGTCCGCGTCGGCGGAGAACGCCTTGCAGCGGCCGTCAGGGGCGAGCCCCCGCTGACGGCTGAACTCCACGAACGTCGCCGGACTCGCCATCACGGTGACGCCGCCCGCGAGCGCGAGGGAGCACTCGCCGGAGCGCAGCGCCTGCGCCGCCAGGTGCAGCGCCACGAGGGACGAGGAGCACGCGGTGTCCACGGTCATCGCGGGGCCTTCGAGGCCGAACACGTACGAGATCCGGCCGGAGGCGACGCTGCCGGAGCTGCCGACGCCGAGCTGGCCCTCGAAGCCCTCGGGGGCGCGGCGGAGCCGGGAGGCGTAGTCGTTGTACATCACGCCCGCGAACACGCCGGTGCTGCTGCCGCGCAGCGCCTTCGGGTCGAGTCCCGCGCGCTCCATCGCCTCCCACGACGTTTCGAGGAGCAGCCGCTGCTGGGGGTCGACCGCGAGGGCCTCGCGCGGTGACATGCCGAAGAACGCGGGGTCGAACTCGGCGGCGTCGTGGAGGAAGCCGCCGCTGCGGACGCTGCTGGTTCCGGTGTGGTCGGGGTCGGGGTCGTAGAGCGCCGCCACGTCCCAGCCCCGGTCCTCCGGGAAGTCGGACACGGCGTCGCGGCCCTCGGCCACCAGGCGCCACAGGTCCTCGGGCGACCGGACGCCGCCGGGGTAGCGGCAGCTCATGCCGACGATGGCGATCGGCTCGTCGTCGGCGGCGGCCGTGCGGAGGGTCGCCGCGCCTGCCGCTTCGCCGCCGAGCAGCTCGGCGCGCAGCTGGCCCGCGAGCACCAGGGGCGTCGGGTAGTCGAAGACGAGCGTCGCGGGCAGGCGCAGGCCGGTGGCCGCGTCGAGCCGGTTGCGCAGCTCGACCGCCGTGAGCGAGTCGAAGCCGAGCTCGTCGAAGGCCCGCTCGGGCTCCACCTCGGCGGCGGAGGCGTGGCCGAGCACGGCGGCGACGGAGGTGCGGACGAGGTCGAGCAGCGCCGGGAGGCGCTCGTCCTGCGGCAGCGCCGCGATCCGTGCCGCGAGGCTCCCGGTGGCCTTGGCGGCCTCGGGGCGCGCCGTGCGCACGAGGGCGCGCAGCAGGGCCGGGACGGCTTCGGGGTGCGCCCGCAGCGGCGCCAGGTCCAGGCGCGTGGGCACGGCCACGGCCGACGGCAGGGCGAGGGCCGCGTCGAAGAGCCGCAGCCCCTCCTGCGGGGTGAGGCCCGCGGCCCCGGTCTGGGCCATCCGCGCGCCCATGCCGTCCTCACCGGCCCACAGGCCCCACGCCAGGGAGGTCGCGGGCAGGCCCTGGGCCCGGCGGTGCTGGGCCAGGGCGTCGAGGAACGCGTTGGCGGCCGCGTAGTTGCCCTGGCCGGGGTTGCCGAACGTACCGGCGGCGGAGGAGAACAGAACGAACGCCGACAGGTCCATCTCGCGGGTCAGCTCGTGCAGATGCCGGGCGCCGTCGACCTTGGGCCGGAAGACCGTGTCGATCCGCTCCGCGGTGAGCGAGCCGATCGTGCCGTCGTCCAGTACGCCCGCCGTGTGCACCACGGCGGTCACCGGATGCTCGGCCAGCAGCGCCGCCACCGCGTCCCGCTCCGCCACGTCACACGCCACGAGGGCGACCTCGGCACCGAGCCCGGTCAACTCGTCGTACAACGCGCCCACTTGGCCGCGCCGACTGGCCAGCACCAAGCGCCGCACCCCGTGCCGCGCCACCAAGTGCCGTGCGATCAAGCCGCCGAGCATCCCGCTGGCGCCGGTCACCAGGACCGCGCCCTCGCCGAAGCGCGCCTCCTCGGACTGCGCGGGGCGGGCGCGGACGAGCCTCGGTGCGCACCAGTCGCCGGCCCGCAGGGCGAGTTGGGGCTCGTCCGGCAGCTCCTGGAGCACCGCCGCCGACCGGTCGTCGGCGTCTATGAGCGCGAACCGGCCCGGGTGCTCGGTCTGCGCCGCGCGTACGAAGCCCCACACCGGCGCGCCTGCCAGGTCCGGGACGTCCTCGTCGGGGCCCGCCGCCACCGCGCCGGTGGTGACGAACACCAGCCGCGCCGCGCCGAACCGGTCGTCGGCGAGCCAGGCCTGCGCGAGGGACAGCGCCCAGTGCGTCGCCTCCGCGGGACCCGCGGCCGGGGGTACGGGGGCGAAGACGAGGTCGGGCACCTCGGCCTCCGCGAGGGCGGCCAGGTCCGGGTACGCGCGGGTCCCGTCGGAGAGGTCGAGCCCTTCGCCGAGCACCGCCCGGCGGGCCGGGGCACAGGCGTCGGGCCGCACCCGCGTCCAGTCGACCCGGAACAGCGAGTCGAGCCGGTCTCCGGCGAGGCCGTCCGCCGTCAGGGGCCGCAGCGACAGTGCCTCGACGGAGGCGACGGGGGCGCCCGTGCCGTCGGCCAGGTCGATGCCAACGCCCGCGGCGCCCGCCGGGGAGAGGCGCCCGCGCAGCGCGGACGCGCCGCTGCTGTGCAGCCGTACCCCGCGCCAGGAGTAGGGCAGGTGCAGCCGTTCCGCGTCGGCGACGAAGTCGCCGAGCCCGATGGCGTGCAGCGCGGAGTCGAGCAGCGCGGGGTGCAGGCCGAAGGAGCCCACGGCGTCCTCGTCAGCGAGCTCCACCTCGACGAACACCTCGTCGCCCCGCCGCCACGCCGCGCGCAGGCCGCGGAACGCGGGCCCGTAGCCGAGCCCCGCCGCGGCGAGGTCGCCGTAGCGGCCCGCGAGGTCGAGCGGCTCGGCGCCCTGGGGCGGCCAGCTCTCCCCGAGGGCGGCCGGGGCCCGGTCACCGGCCGCGAGCGTGCCGGAGGCGTGCCGCGTCCAGGGCTGGTCGTCGGGCGCGTCGTCGGGCCGTGCGTACGCGCTCAGGGCACGGCGCCCGGCGGCGTCCGGCGCGCCGACGGACACCTGGAGCCGTACCGCGCCGTCCTCCGGCAGGACCAGGGGCGCCGCCAGGGTCAGCTCCTCGACGAGGTCGAGCCCGACCTGGTCACCGGCCCTGATGGCGAGCTCCACCAGGGCGGCGCCCGGCACGAGGACCACGCCGCCGACGGTGTGGTCGGCCAGCCACGGGTGGGTGGCCAGGGAGAGCCTGCCGGTGAGCAGGGCGCCCTCCTCGTCCGCGAGGGTGACCGCGGCGCCGAGCAGCGGGTGGTCGGCGGGCCGCAGGCCCACCGACGCCATGTCTCCGGCGGGCACGCCCGTGTCCAGCCAGAACCGGGTGCGCTGGAAGGGGTACGTGGGCAGGTCGACGCGCCGGGCGCCGCGGCCCGCGAACACGGCCTGCCAGTCCAGGGCGACGCCCCGCACGTGCAGGGCCGCGACCGCCGAGGTCAGCGCGGTGCTCTCGGGCCTGTTCGCCCGCGCGGCGGCCACCAGGAGCGCGCCGTCGTCGACGCAGTCGCGGCCCGCCGCGGTCAGGACCGCGTCGGGGCCGAGCTCCAGGAAGTTCGCCACGCCCTGCTCGCGCAGGCACCGCATGCCGTCGAGGAAGCGCACCGCCTCGCGGGCGTGCCGCACCCAGTGCTCGGGGTCGCGCGCCTGCTCCGGGGCCAGGACGGCGCCGGTCAGGGTGGACACGATCGGGACGGTCGGCGTCCCGTAGGTGACGTTGCGGGCGACGGCGCGGAAGTCGTCGAGGACGGCGTCCACGTGCGGCGAGTGGAACGCGTGGCTGACCCGCAGGTACCGACTCTTCCCGCCGCTCTCCCGCCACGCCGCGTCGATCGCGGCCACGGCGTCGGCGTCGCCCGCGATCACGGTGGACTCGGGGCCGTTGACCGCGGCGACGTCCACCGCGCCGCGGCCGTGCTCGGCGAGCAGGCGCCGGACGGTGGGCTCGTCGGCGCGCAGCGACAGCATCTTCCCGCCCTCGGGCAGCGCCCCCATCAGCCTGCCGCGGGCCGCGACCAGCGCGCACGTGTCGGCGAGGGAGAACACGCCCGCCACGTGGGCCGCCGCCAGCTCGCCGATGGAGTGGCCCGCGAGGAACTGCGGGACGAGGCCCCACGCCGTGACGAGGCGGAACAGCGCCACCTCGATCGCGAACAGCGCGGGCTGCGTGTACGTGGTCAGGTCCAGCAGGGCGGCGGCCTCGGTGCCGGGCTCCGCGAAGAGCACCTCCCGCAGGGGCCGGTCCAGATGCGGGTCCAGACCGGCGCAGACCTCGTCGAGGGCCCGCGCGAACACGGGGAACTCGCCGTACAGTTCGCGGCCCGCGCCCGCCCGCTGGCTGCCCTGGCCGCTGAACAGGAAGGCGAGCCTGCCGCGGGTGCCCACCGTGCCGCGCACCAGGTTCGGCGCGTCGCCGCCGGTGGCAAGGGCCTCGACGCCGCGCAGCAGCTCCGCGCGGTCCGTGCCGACGACGGCGGCCCGGTGCTCCAGGGCGGTCCGGCTCAGGGCGAGGGCGTGGCCGACGTCCACCGCCGAGGTGTCGTGGCCGTCCAGGTGGCGCAGCAGGGCGGCGGCGCGCTCGCGCAGCGCGACGGGGTCGTTGCCGGAGAGGACCCACGGCACCGCCCGGGTCAGGACCGGCTCGACGGGCTCTTCCACGGCGTCGTCAGCGTCCTCGGCCGGGGCCTGTTCGAGGACGACGTGGGCGTTGGTGCCGCTGATGCCGAACGACGACACCGCCGTCCGGCGCGGCTGTCCCGTCCGCGGCCACGGCCGCGCGTCGGTCAGCAGCTCCACGGCGCCTTCCGACCAGTCGACGTGCCGGGAGCGCTCGCCGACGTGGAGGGTGGGCGGCAGGACGCCGTGGCGCAGGGCCATGACCATCTTGATGACGCCCGCCACACCGGCGGCGGCCTGGGTGTGGCCGATGTTGGACTTCACGGAGCCCAGCCACAGCGGCTGCCCCTCGGGCCGGTCCTGGCCGTAGGTGGCGAGGAGCGCCTGGGCCTCGATGGGGTCGCCGAGGGTGGTGCCCGTGCCGTGCGCCTCGACGGCGTCGACCTGGGCCGCGGTCAGCCCCGCGCTGTCCAGGGCCTGCCGGATCACGCGCTGCTGGGAGGGGCCGTTCGGGGCGGTCAGGCCGTTGGACGCGCCGTCCTGGTTGACCGCCGAGCCACGGACCACGGCCAGGACCCGGTGGCCGTTGCGCCGCGCGTCGGACAGCCGCTCCAGGAGGAGCATGCCCGCGCCCTCGCCCCAGCCGGTGCCGTCGGCGTCGTCGGAGAACGACTTGCACCGGCCGTCCGCGGCGAGGCCGCGCTGCTTGCTGAAGCCGACGAACGTGTGCGGCGTCGTCATCACCGTGACGCCGCCCGCGAGCGCGAGGGTGCATTCGCCCGAGCGCAGCGCCTGTGCCGCCAGGTGCAGTGTGACCAGGGACGACGAGCAGGCGGTGTCCACCGTGACGGCGGGCCCCTCCAGCGCGAACGTGTACGACACGCGCCCGGAGGCGACGCTGCCGAGCCCGCCGGTGCCCAGGAAGCCCTCCAGGCCCTCGGGCACCGACCGCAGCCGTGACGTGTAGTCGTGGTACATCACGCCCGCGAAGACGCCGGTCCTGCTGCCGCGCAGTGACGACGCGTCGATCCCGGCCCGCTCGAACGCCTCCCAGGAGATTTCGAGCAGCAGCCGCTGCTGCGGGTCCATGGCGAGGGCCTCGCGGGGCGAGATCCCGAACACGCCGGGGTCGAACTCGCCCGCGTCGTGCAGGAATCCGCCCTCGGTGCGGAACACCCGGTCGGGGTCCTCGGGGTCGGACAGCTCGACGTCCCCCCAGCCCCGGTCGGTGGGGAAGGGTGTCACGCCGTCGCGGCCGTCGGCGACCAGCTGCCACAGGTCCTCCGGGGAGCGCACGTCGCCCGGGTAGCGGCAGCTCATGCCGATGATGGCGATCGGTTCCTGCTCACCGGCCTCGACCTCGCGCAGCCGCCGCCGCGTCTCGCGCAGATCGCCGGTGACCCGCTTGAGGAAGTAGCGGAGCTTGTCCTCGTTTTCCATGCTGTCTCTACTCCAGGGAACGTCGAGCAAGTGGGGTGACCGGACGGGTCAGGAGATGCCGAACTCTTTGCCGAGCAGGTCGAACACCTCGTCGTCCGTGGCGGCGTCGAGGTCGTCGGCCGTCTGCGGGACGGCGTCGGCGCGGCTGTCGCGCCACGCGGCCAGGAGGGCCGACAACCGGGCGCCGACCCGGTCGTCCTCGTCGTCGCCGGGCTTGAGCGCGGCGAGGCTCGCCTCGATGCGGCTCAGCTCGGCGAGCAGCGGCGCCACCCCGCCCGGCTCGTCGGCGGCGAGCGCTTCGGTGAGGTGACCCACCAGATCGAGCAGGGTCGGATAGTCGAAGATCAGCGTGGCGGGCAGGCGGAGCCCGGTGGCCACGTTGAGCCGGTTGCGCAGGTCGACGGCGGTCAGCGAGTCGAAGCCGAGCTCGGTGAACGCCCGCCGCTCGTCGACCGCCTCGGGGCCGGAGAACGCCAGCACGGCCGCGACCTGCGCGCACACCAGGTCCGTCAGGGCGGAGGTCCGCTCGCCCGGTGTCAGCGCGGCCAGGCGCTCCCGCAGTGCGGCGGCGGGGTCGCCCCCGGCCTGGGCGGCCCTGCGGGTCGTCGTGCGCACCAGGGCGCTGAGGACGGGCGGCACCACCGGGAGTTCCCGCACGGCCTTCAGGTCGAGCCGCGTCGGCACGACGACCGGGTCGGCCCCGAGGGCCACCGCGTCGAACAGCTCCAGGCCCTGTTCGGCGCTCAGGCCCACCGCTCCGGACTGGGCCATCCGCGCGCCCATGCCGTCCTGCGTGGCCCACAGGCCCCACGCCAGCGAGGTCGCGGGCAGGCCCTGGGCCCGGCGGTGCCGGGCGAGGGCGTCGAGGTACGCGTTGGCGGCCGCGTAGTTGGCCTGGCCGGGCGAGCCCAGCGTGCCCGTCACCGAGGAGAACAGGACGAACGCGGACAGGTCCATCTCGCGGGTCAGCTCGTGCAGATGCCGGGCCCCGTCGACCTTGGGCCGGAAGACCGTGTCGAAGCGCTCCTCGGTGAGCGAGCCGATCGTGCCGTCGTCCAGTACGCCCGCCGTGTGCACCACGGCCGTCACCGGGTGCTCGGCCAGCAGCGCCGCCACCGCGTCCCGCTCGGCCACGTCACAGGCCACCACGGCGACCTCGGCACCGAGCCCGGTCAACTCGTCGTACAGCGCGCCCACTTGGCCGCGCCGACTGGCCAGCACCAAGCGCCGCACCCCGTGCCGCGCCACCAAGTGCCGTGCGATCAAGCCGCCGAGCATCCCGCTGGCGCCGGTCACCAGGACCGCGCCCTCGCCGAAGCCCGGCTCCCCCGACTCGGCCGTCTCGGCCGGACGGGCGCGGACGAGCCGCGGCGCGAACACGTCGCCCGCACGCACGGCCAGTTCGGGCTCCTGGCTGCCGACGGCCGCCTTCCAGCCGTCCTCGTCGTCGACGTCCACGAGCACGATGCGGTCCGGGTTCTCCGCCCGTGCCGTGCGTACCAGGCCCCACACCGCGGCTGCCGCCAGGTCCGGTACGTCGTCCTCGGCCGCGACGGCCACCGCGCCGCGGGTCACCAGGACGAGGCGCGACGCCGCGCACCGCTCGTCGGCCAGCCAGCCCCGCACCAGCTCCAGGGCGGCGTGGACCCGCTGCCGCACCGCGTCCGTGCCGGGGGGCGCCGCGCAGTGGACCACGGCGTTCTCCGGCAGGGTCTCCCCCGCCTCCAGGGCCGACCGCAGCGCGGCCCAGTCCGCGAACTCCGCGACCGACCGGGCGCTTCCGGACGGCGCCGCGGCAGGCACCCAGTCGAGACGGAACAGCGACTCCCAGGCCTGCCGCGACACCATTCCCGCCACCGGGCGCAGGACCAGCGAGTCGATCGTGGCCACGGGGGCACCCGCGCCGTCGGCGATCGTCAGGGACACGCCGTCCGAGCCCGTGGGCGCCAGGCGCACCCGAAGGACCGTCGCGCCCGAGGCGTGCAGCCGCACGCCCGACCACGAGAACGGCAGCCTGCCGGGGCCGTCGGCGCCGCCCATCAGACCGATGGCGTGCAGCGCCGCGTCGAGGAGCGCCGGGTGCAGACCGAAGCCGCCCGCGTCCACGCCGTCCGGCAGGGCGACCTCGGCGCACACGGCGTCGCCCGTGCGCCAGGCCGACCTCAGGCCCTGGAAGAGCGGGCCGTAGCCGAACCCGCCGTCGGCCATGCGGTCGTAGAGCCCGTCGAGGTCGACGGCCTCCGCGTCCGCGGGCGGCCAGGCGGCGGAGTCGGCCGACGGGACGTCGGGGGCGGCCACGAGCACGCCGCTCGCGTGCCGGACCCACACGTCCTGGTCGTCGCCCCGCGCGTGCACCGTCACCGTGCGGCGGCCGGAGTCGTCCGCTCCGCCGACCCGCACCTGGACGCGTACGCCGCCGCGCTCGGGCACCACCAGGGGCGCCTCCAGCGTCAGTTCCTCCACCGCGG
This sequence comes from Streptomyces sp. NPDC053474, assembly GCF_044544845.1. Classification (NCBI taxonomy): domain Bacteria; kingdom Bacillati; phylum Actinomycetota; class Actinomycetes; order Kitasatosporales; family Streptomycetaceae; genus Streptomyces; species Streptomyces sp. NPDC053474. The sequence continues at coordinate 5,704 of NZ_JBITXV010000037.1, read as the reverse complement.
CGCAGCCGACCTGGTCACCGGCGTGGACCGCCAGTTCGAGGAACGCGGTGCCGGGCAGCAGGATCGAGCCCTGGATCACGTGCTCGGCCAGCCACGGGTGGGACTCCACGGACAGCCGCCCGGTGAACAGCTCCCCGTCGGAGTCGGCCGTCTCGATGATCGCGCCGAGCAGCGGGTGGCCCGCCGAGCCGAGCCCGGCGGCGTTCAGGTCGCCCGCGCCCACCCCGGCGTCCAGCCAGTAGCGCCGGTGCTGGAAGGCGTACGTCGGCAGATCGACGCGCCGCGCACCCTGACCTGCGAAGAAGGCGTCCCAGTCGAGCCGTACGCCCCGCGTGTACAGCTGTGCCACGGCCGACACCAGCGCGAGCTCCTCGGCCCGGTCGGCCCGCAGCGCCGGTACGAACCCGGCCTCCGGCGCCGACTCCTGTCCCAGGGCCGACAGCGTGCCGCCCGGGCCGACCTCGACGAACGTGGTCAGGCCCTCGTCGACGAGCGCGCTGACGGCGTCGGCGAACCGCACCGACTCGCGTACGTGGCTCACCCAGTACTCCGGCGACGCCAGTTCCTCAGCGGTCGCCCGCACGCCCGTGAGCGTCGAGACGATCGGGATCGCGGGCGCCGCGTACGAGACGTCTTCCAGGACCGTACGGAAGTCATCGAGCATCGGGTCCATCAGCGGCGAGTGGAACGCGTGGCTGACCTTGAGCCGGGTCACCTTGCGGCCCGCCTCGCGCCAGCGCTCGCCCACGGCCTCCGCCTCAGCGGAGACACCCGAAATCACCACCGAGGTGGGCCCGTTGACCGCAGCGATACCCACCGTGTCCGGCAGATCCGAAGCAACCTCTTCCTCGGAAGCCTGGATCGCCACCATCGCACCACCCGACGGCAGCGCCTGCATCAACCCCGCACGCGCCGACACCACCCTCACCGCATCCGCCAGCGACCACACACCCGAAACATGCGCGGCAGCCAACTCACCAATGGAGTGACCCGCCAACGCGTCCGGACGCACGCCCCACGACTCAAGGAGACGGAACAGCGCGACTTCGACCGCGAACAACGCGGGCTGCGTCACCCCCGTCTGGTTCAACGCGTCCGCGTCCTCGCCGAACAGGACCTCGCGGACCTCAGGAGCCAGGAGAGCCAGGACCTCGTCGAGGGCCTCGGCGAACACCGCGTACCGGCGCGCCAGTTCACGCCCCATGCCCAGGCGCTGCGACCCCTGGCCCGAGAACAGGAAGCCCACCCCGCCGACGGCGACGGAGCCCGCGACCAGGCCGGGCGACGGGCGCCCCTCGGCCAGGGCGGTCAGGCCGTCGAGGAGCGCCGCGCGGTCGTCGCCCGGGACGACAGCCCGGTGTTCGAAGGCCGATCGCGTGGTCGCCAGCGAGTAGGCGACGTCCGGCAGGCCGAGCCGCGGCTCGGCGGCGACGCGCTCGCGCAGCCGGGCCGCCTGCGCGCGCAGCGCCTCCTCGCTCCGGGCCGAGAGGACCCAGGGCACCACCCCGTCGGCCGGAGCCGGGGCGTGGACGTCCTCCGGCGCGTACTCGATGACGGTGTGCGCGTTCGTGCCGCTCACGCCGAACGACGACACGCCCGCCCGCCGCGGACGGCCGGTCTCCGGCCACTGCCGGGACTCGGTGAGGAGCTCCACCTCGCCCGCGGACCAGTCGACCTTCGACGAAGGCTCGTCCACGTGCAGGGTGCGCGGCAGGACGCCGTGGCGCATGGCCATGACCATCTTGATGACACCGGCGACACCGGCGGCGGCCTGGGTGTGGCCGATGTTCGACTTGATCGAGCCGAGCCACAGCGGCCGGTCGGCGGCCCGGTCCTGGCCGTAGGTGGCGAGGACGGCCTGGGCCTCGATGGGGTCGCCGAGGGTGGTGCCGGTGCCGTGCGCCTCGACCGCGTCCACGTCGGACGTGGTCAGGCCCGCGCTCGCCAGGGCCTGCCGGATCACGCGCTGCTGCGAGGGGCCATTGGGCGCGGTCAGGCCGTTGGACGCGCCGTCCTGGTTCACCGCCGAGCCACGGACCACGGCCAGGACCGGGTGTCCGTTGCGGCGGGCGTCGGAGAGGCGCTCGACCAGGAGCATGCCGACGCCTTCGCCCCAGCCGGTGCCGTCCGCGCTGTCGGAGAACGACTTGCAGCGGCCGTCGGAGGACAGGCCGCGCTGGCGGCTGAAGTCGACGAACGTGCTGGGGGTCGCCATCACGGCGACACCACCGGCCAGCGCCATCGCGCACTCCCCCTTGTGCAGCGCCTGGATCGCCCAGTGCAGGGCGACGAGCGACGAGGAGCACGCGGTGTCGACGGTGACGGCGGGCCCTTCCAGGCCCAGCGCGTAGGCGACGCGACCGGAGGCGACGCTGCCGGATCCGCCGGTGCCGAGGTAGCCCTCGACGTCCTGTGGGACGGAGCGGAGCCGCGACACGTAGTCGTGGTACATCACCCCCGCGAACACGCCCACGGCCTTGCCCCGGGCCGAGTTCGGGTCGATGCCCGCCCGCTCGAAGGCCTCCCAGGAGGTTTCCAGGAGGAGGCGCTGCTGCGGGTCCATGGCGAGGGCCTCGCGCGGCGATATCCCGAAGAACGCCGGGTCGAACAGGTCGGCGTCGTGCAGGAAGCCGCCCTCGCGGGTGTACGAGGTGCCCGTGCGCTCGGGGTCGGGGTCGTAGAGGGCGTCCACGTCCCAGCCGCGGTTGCCGGGGAACTCGCTGATGGCGTCGGTGCCGTCCAGGACGAGCCGCCACAGGTCCTCGGGCGAGTCGACCCCGCCGGGGAAGCGGCAGCTCATGCCGACGATGGCGATCGGCTCGTCGGTCACCGCCACCGCCGTGGGCGCGGGCGCGGCCACGGCCGGGGCGCCCGCGAGCTCGGCGCTGAGGAACGCGGCGAGCGCGGCGGGGTTCGGGTGGTCGAAGACGAGCGTGGCGGGCAGCCGCAGCTCGGTGGCCGCCCCCAGGTGGTTGCGCAGCTCGACGGAGCTGAGCGAGTCGAAGCCCAGCTCCCGGAAGGCCCGGTCGGGCTCGACGGCGTGGGCCGAGCTGTGACCGAGCACCGCCGCCGCGTGGGTGCGGACGAGGTCGAGCAGCGCCTTCTCCCGCTCGCCCTCGGTCAGGCCCGCGAGGGACTGCGCGAGCGCGGACCTGCTCGCGGGATCGGCGGTCCTGCGCGCGGTGTTGCGCACCAGGCCGCGCAGCAGGTGGAACACGGGCTGGGTGCGCGCCTGCCGCCGCAGCACGGCGAAGTCCATCGGCACGGGCGCGAGGAGCGCCCGCCCCGTGGAGCCCGCGGCGTCGAACAGGGCCAGGCCCTCGGCCGGGCCGATCGGGATGGCGCCGCCGCTGGTGATGCGGCGTACGTCGGTGTCGTCGAGGCTGCCCGCCATGCCGCCCGCCGTCTCCCACAGGCCCCAGGCCAGCGAGGTCGCGGGCAGGCCGTGGGCGCGGCGGTGCTGGGCGAGCGCGTCGAGGAAGGTGTTGGCCGCCGCGTAGTTGCCCTGGCCGGGGCCGCCGAAGACACCGGCGGCGGAGGAGAACACCACGAAGGCCGCCAGGTCGGCGTCCCGGGTCAGGTCGTGCAGGTGCCAGGCCGCGTCGACCTTCGGCCGGAACACCGCGTCGATCCGTTCAGGCGTCAGCGAGCCGATCGTGCCGTCGTCGAGGACACCGGCGGTGTGGACGACGGCGGTCACCCGGTGCCGGGCCAGGAGCGCGGCCAGCGCCTCGCGGTCGGCCACGTCGCAGGCCGCGAGGACGACGTCGGCGCCCTGCGCGGTGAGTTCCTCGCGCAGCGCCTCGGCGCCCTGAGCGGCGGCGCCGCGCCTGCTGACAAGCAGCAGGCCGCGCACGCCGCGCTCCGCGACCAGGTGCCGGGCGACCAGGCCGCCCAGGGTGCCCGTCGCGCCGGTGACGAGCACCGTGCCCGAGCCGAAGCCGGGGTCGTCGACCACGGACCGCCGTGCCCTGGCCAGGCGCGGGGCGCTCGCGGCCCCCGAGCGCACGGCGAGCTGCGGCTCCCCCGTCGCGAGGGCCGACGGCAGCGCGTCGGCCGAGGCCGCCTCGTCGTCGAGGTCGACCAGGACGATCCGGTCGGGGTTCTCGGACTGGGCGGACCGCATCAGGCCCCAGACGGCGGCGTGCGCGAGGTTCGGCACGTCCTCGTCGTCGGCGGGGGCGACCGCGTGCCGCGTCACGACGGCCAGGCGCGCCGCGCCGAACCGCTCGTCGGCCAGCCAGGTCCGCACGGCCGCCAGGGCCCAGGCCGCGGCCTCGTGCGCGCCGACTGCCGGGTTCTCGGAGGCCGCGACCGGGCACGCCAGGGCGACGAAGCCGGACAGCTCGGCGGCCGACTGCGCCAGGCCCGCCAGGTCGGTGGTCCACTCCACCGCGGGGGCCGCGTCGTCGGGCAGCGGCACCGGCACCCAGTCGACGCCGAACAGCGCGTCGTCGTGGTCGTCGGCCGCGGCCCGGACCGGGGCGGCCGGGCGCAGCACCAGCGAGTCGACGGTGGCCACCGGGGCGCCGGAGCCGTCCGCGACCGTCAGGGACACCCCGTCGGGGCCCGTGGGCGCGAGGCGCACCCGCAGTGCCGTGGCACCGGCGGCGTGCAGGCGCACACCGGACCAGGAGAACGGCAGCTTGCCGGTGGCGTCGGCCGCGCCCGTGAGCCCGGTGGCGTGCAGCGCCGCGTCGAGGAGCGCCGGGTGCAGGCCGAAGCCTTCCGCCTTGACACCCTCGGGCAGCGCGACCTCGGCGAACACCTCGCCACCCGCGCGCCACGCGGCCCGCAGCCCCTGGAACACGGGGCCGTAGCCGAAGCCGCCGTCGGCCATGGCCTCGTAGAACCCGTCCAGGTCCACGGCCTCGGCCCCGGCGGGCGGCCACGCGGCCAGCACGTCGCCCTCTGACCGGCCGCCCGCGCGCAGCACACCGGTGGCGTGCCGGGTCCACGCCTGGCTGTCGTCCATGTCTCCGGTGCTGGAGTGGAAGGTCAGCTCGCGCCTGCCGGACGCGTCCTCGGCGCCGACCCACACCTGCACCCGTACCGCACCGCTCTCAGGGAGCACGAGCGGTGCCTCAAGGGTCAGCTCCTCCACCAGGTCGCAGCCGACCTGGTCACCCGCGCGGATCGCCAGGTCGAGGAACGCCGTGCCGGGGAGCAGCACCGAGCCCATGACCGCGTGGTCGGCCAGCCACGGGTGCGTCTGGACCGACAACCGGCCCGTCAGGAGCGCCCCGTCGGTACCGGCGAGGGCGACGCTCGCCCCCAGGAGCGGGTGTTCCGCCGCCCCGAGCCCGGCCGCCGAGACGTCACCGAACAGCGGCAGCACGTCGGGCCAGTACCGCTCGCGCTGGAAGGCGTACGTCGGCAGGTCCACGCGCCGCGCGCCCCCGCCGGTGAAGAAGACCTCCCACTCGACGCGCACACCACGAATGTGCAGCTGTCCCGCGGCCGCCGTGACGGCCACCGCTTCGGGCCGGTCGCCGCGCAGCACCGGCACGAAGGCCGCGTCCGGCGCGGACTCCTGCCCGAGCGCCGACAGCGTCCCACCCGGGCCGACCTCCACGAACGTACCTACTCCGTCACCCGCGAGCGTGCTGACGGCGTCGGCGAACCGTACGGACTCCCGTACGTGCCGGACCCAGTACTCCGCCGAAGACAGTTCCTCGGCGCTGGCCCGCGCGCCGGTCAGCGT
>NZ_JBITXV010000036.1:0-32570 GCF_044544845.1 Streptomyces sp. NPDC053474 | reverse complement strand
TGCGCCCCCTGCCCCGGAAACACAAACACCGTCCCCCCGGACACCGACACCCCACCCGACACCACACACGACGACGGCTCACCCACCGCCAACGCACGCAACCCCAGGCGCAGTTGGTCGCGACCGCCACCCACCACGGCCCGGTGCTCGTGGAGTGCCCGGGTCTCGATCAGCGACAGCGCGACGTCGGAGATCCGTACGTCCTCCTTGCCGCACACCTCAAGCAACCGCTCCGCCTGCGCCCGCAACGCCTGCGGCGACCGTGCCGACACCACCCACGGCACCGGCCCCTCCACCTCGGAAGCCCCGGCGACCACGGACTCCCGCGGCACCTCCTCCACGATCACGTGCGCGTTCGTCCCGCTCACGCCGAACGACGAGACACCGGCTCGTCGCGGCCCGCCCCCGGTCTCCCAGGCGCGTGCCTCGGCGAGCAGCCGTACGTGGCCGGTCGACCAGTCGACCTGCGGGGTGGGTTCGTCGACGTGGAGGGTCCGGGGCAGCAGGCCGTGGCGCATCGCCAGGACCATCTTCATGACACCGGCGACACCGGCCGCCGCGGAGGTGTGGCCGATGTTGGACTTCAGGGAGCCCAGCCACAACGGCCGCTCCTCCAGACGCTCTTGGCCGTACGTGGCCAGCAACGCCTGCGCCTCGATCGGATCACCCAAGCGCGTGCCCGTACCGTGCGCCTCCACCGCGTCCACGTCCTTCGCCGACAACCCCGCGTCCACGAGCGCCGCACGGATCACCCGCTGCTGCGACGGACCGTTCGGAGCCGTCAGACCATTGCTCGCACCGTCCTGATTCACCGCACTGCCCCGCACCACCGCCAGCACCGGATGACCGTTGCGCCGGGCATCCGACAGACGCTCCAGGACGAGGATTCCGGCGCCTTCGCCGAAGCTGGTGCCGTCCGCGGCCGCCGCGAAGGACTTGCAGCGGCCGTCGGCGGCGAGGCCTCCCTGGCGGCTGAACTCCACGAAGAGTTCGGGGCTCGACATCACGGTGACGCCGCCCGCGACGGCGAGCGCGCACTCGCCCCGGCGTAGCGACTGCACCGCGGTGTGCAGCGCGACGAGGGAGGAGGAGCAGGCCGTGTCGATGGTGAGGGCCGGGCCTTCGAGGCCGAAGGCGTAGGCGACGCGGCCGGAGACGACGCTGCCGGAGTTGCCGGTGCCGAGGAAGCCCTCGACGTCCTCGGGGATGTGCGGCAGGAGCCGTACCGCGTAGTCCTGCTGCATCAGGCCGACGAAGACGCCCGTGGGGGTGCCGCGCAGCGCGGCCGGGTCGATGCCCGCGCGTTCGAAGGCCTCCCAGGTGATGGTGAGCAGCAGGCGCTGCTGCGGGTCCATGGCGATGGCCTCGCGGGGCGAGATCCCGAAGAAGTCGGCGTCGAAGTCCCCGGCGCCGCTGAGGAACCCGCCTTCCCGCACGTACGAGGTGCCGGTGTGGCCGGGGTCGGGGTCGTAGAGGGCGTCGAGGTCCCAGCCCCGGTCGGTGGGGAAGTCGCCGATGCCGTCGGCGCCGGAGGCGACGAGGCGCCACAGGTCGTCCGGGGTGCGGACGGCGCCGGGGAAGCGGCAGCCCATCGCGACGATGGCGACCGGCTCGTCCGCGGCGGACGCCACGGGCACGGCCGCGGTCGCCCCGGTAGCGGTCCCGGCCAGTTCGTCGCGCAGGAGCCCGGCGAGGGCTTCCGGGGACGGGTGGTCGAAGACCAGGGTGGCGGGCAGGCGGAGCCCGGTGGCGGCGCCCAGGCGGTTGCGGAGTTCGACGGAGGCGAGGGAGTCGAAGCCGAGGTCGCGGAAGGCCCGCGCGGGGGCCACGGCGCTGCCGGAGGTGTGGCCGAGGACCGCGGCGGCCTGCGCGCACACCAGCTGGACGAGGGTGCGCCGCTGTTCGGCCTCCGGCAGCGCGGCGAGGCGTTCGGCCAGGGAGGTGCCCGTCTCCGCGGTGGGCGCGGCGGCCGCGGCTCTGCGCACGGGGACGCGTACCAGGGCGCGCAGGAGCGGCGGCACCGGTTCGCCCTCCGTGGCCCGGGCGCGCAGGGCGCGGCGGTCGAGCCGGAGCGGGACGAGCGCGGGCGCGTCGACGGTGAGGGCCGCGTCGAAGAGGGCGAGGCCCTGTTCGGTGGTGAGCGCGGGCATGCCGGAGCGGGCCAGGCGGCGCACGTCGGCGTCGTCGAGGTGGCCGGTGAGGGCGGAGCGCTGTTCCCACAGGGTCCAGGCGAGGGACTGCGCGGGCAGACCGCGGGCGTGGCGCCATTGGGCGAGGGCGTCGACGTAGGCGTTGGCGGCGGCGTAGTTGCCCTGTCCGGGGCCGCCGAAGGTGCCCGCCGCCGAGGAGAAGAGGACGAAGGCCTTCAGGTCGAGGTCCTGGGTGAGGTCGTGGAGGTGGAGCGCGGCGTCGGCCTTGGGGCGCAGGACCGTGTCGATACGGTCGGGTGTGAGGGAGGTGACGACGCCGTCGTCGAGGGCGCCCGCGGCGTGCACCACGGCCGTCAGGGGGTGGTCGGCGGGAACGCCGTCGAGGAGGGCGGCGAGCGCGGCGCGGTCGGCGGCGTCGCAGGCGGCGACGGTGACCTGGGCGCCGAGCGCGACGAGTTCCGTGACGGTCTCGGCGGCGCCCGGCGCGTCCGGTCCCGAGCGGCCCGTGAGCAGGAGGTGGCGCACGCCGTGGTGGGCCACGAGGTGGCGGGCCACGCGGGAGCCGAGCAGGCCGGTGCCGCCGGTGACGAGGACCGTGCCGTCCGGGTCGAGGGCGACCGGTGTCGGGGCGTCGGCGGGGACCTTGCCGAGGCGCGGGGCGAGGAGGGTGTCGCCGCGCAGGGCGAGCTGCGGCTCGTCGGCGGCGAGGGCCGCGGCCACGGCCTGCGTGTCCGCCCCGGCGTCCAGGTCAAGGAGGACGAAGCGGCCGGGGTGTTCGGACTGGGCAGAGCGCACCAGGCCCCACACGGCGGCACGGGCCGGGTCGGTGGGGGCCTCGCCGGGGGCGGCGGCGACCGCGCCCCGGGTGACGACGGCGAGGCGGGTGGCGGCGAGGCGCTCGTCGGCGAGCCAGGCTTGGAGGGCTTCCAGGGTCCGGTGGAGCGCGTGGCGTGCCGCGCCCGTGTCGGCGCTGCCCGTCCCGCTCTCGCCGGTGGGGAGTTCCGCCAGCAGGACCGTGCCGGGGGCGGGGGCGCCCGCGCCGAGGGCGGCGAGGAACGCGCGCAGGTCGGGGTGCGTGTGCGGCAGGCCGAAGGAGTGCGGGCCGACGGCCACGGGGGTGGTGTCCGTCCCGGCCCGCGGGCGGGCGAGGGGGGTCCACTCCACGCGGAACAGCGCGTCGTGGTGGGTAGGGCCCGCGCCGGGTGCGGCCGCGGCCGGGCGCAGGGTCAGGCACTCCACGGCGGCCAGGGGGCTGCCTGCGGCGTCGGTGACGTCGAGGGCGAGGGTGTCGGTGCCGGTCGCGGTCAGGCGCATGCGCAGCGCGGTGGCGCCCGAGGCGTGCAGGGCGGCCCCGGACCAGGCGAACGGCATCCGGCCGCCGTCGGCCGGGGCGGCGGTGAGCCCGGTGGCGTGCAGGGCGGCGTCGAGCAGCGCCGGGTGCAGGGCGAACCGCGCGGCGTCCTGGCGGAGTCCGGCCGGGAGTTCGGCCTCGGCGTACAGGTCGTCGCCGAGCCGCCACGCCGCCGTGAGGCCCTGGAAGGCGGGGCCGTAGGCGAAGCCGCCCTCGGCGTAGCGGTCGTACATGCCGTCGAGGTCGAGGGGGGTGGCACCGGGCGGAGGCCAGGCGGCGGGGGCGGCGGGGGCCGGGCCGGGGGTGCGCGGGGCGAGGACGCCGGTGGCGTGGCGGGTCCACTCCTCGTCCGAGTCGGGGTCGTCGGGCCTGGCGTGCAGGGCGAGGGTGCGGGTGCCGTCGGGGGCGGGCGCGCCGACGGACAGGCGCAGCACGACACCGCCGTCCTGAGGCAGCGTCAGGGGCGCTTCGAGGGTGAGGTCGTCGACGCGGGGGCAGCCGGTGTGGTCGCCCGCGAGGACGGCGAGTTCCAGGAAGGCGGTGCCGGGCAGCAGCGCGGCCCCCTGGACGGCGTGGTCGGCGAGCCAGGGGTGGGTGCGCAGCGAGAGCCTGCCGGTGAGCAGCAGTCCTTCGCTGTCGGCCAGGGTGACGACGGCGCCGAGGAGCGGGTGCCCGGAGGGGGTGAGTCCGACCGAGGCGGGGTCGCCCGCGGGCGCGCCGGAGTCCTCCAGCCAGTAGCGCTCCCGCTGGAAGGCGTAGGTGGGCAGGTCGACGCGGTGCGGGCGCTGCCCGGCGAGGGCCGCGTCCCAGTCCACGGGCACGCCTCGTACGTGCAGTTCCGTGAGCGCGGTGAGCAGCCGCCGCGGGCCGCCGTCGTCGCGGCGCAGCGTGCCGAGGGCGAGCGCGTCGGTGCCGGTGGCGTCGGCGGTGTCCTGGAGCCCGGCGGTGAGCACGGGGTGCGCGCTGACCTCGACGAGGACGCGGTGCCCGGCGGCGAGCAGGGCGCGCGCGGCCTCGTCGAAGCGCACGGTGCGGCGCAAGTTCTCGTACCAGTAGCGGGCGTCGAGGCGTGCGGTGTCCAGGAGGCCGCCGGTGACGGTCGAGTAGAAGGGGACGTCGGCGGTGCGGGGCGCGATGCCCGCGAGCGCGCCTGTCAACTCGTCCTGGATCTCCTCGACGTGGGGACCGTGCGAGGCGTAGTCGACGGGGATGGAGCGGGCCCGTACGCCGTCGGCGTCGAGGGCGGCGAGGAGTTCGGCGAGGGCCTCGGGGTCGCCGGAGACGGCGACGGAGGAGGGGCCGTTCACGGCGGCGACGGCGATCCGCTCGCCCCAGGGCGCGATGCGCTCGCGGACCCGGTCGGCGGGGAGCGACACCGACGCCATGCCGCCGCGTCCGGCGAGGGCCCGCAGCGCCTTGGCGCGTACGGCGACGACCTTGGCGGCGTCGGCGAGGGTGAGCGCCCCGGCCACGCACGCGGCGGCCATCTCGCCCTGGCTGTGCCCGACGACGGCGGCGGGCTCGACGCCGTGGGCGCGCCACACCTCGGCGAGGGAGACCATCACCGCGAACAGGGCGGGCTGGACGACGTCCACGCGGTCGAGGGAGGGCGCGCCGGGGGCTTCGCGCAGGACGTCGAGGAGCGGCCAGTCGGTGTGCGGGGCCAGGGCTTCGGCGCACTCGGCCAGGCGGGCGGCGAACACCGGTGAGGCGTCGAGGAGTTCGCGGGCCATGCCGGGCCACTGGGCGCCCTGGCCGGGGAAGACGAAGGCGACCGCCTCGCCGGTGCGGGCCGTGCCGCGCGTGCAGCCCGGGGGCAGCGGGTCCGTGTCGCGGGCGAGCGCGTCCAGGGCGTCGAGCAGCGTCTGCCGGTCGTCGGCGACGAGGGCGGCGCGCTGTTCGTGGGCGGCGCGGCCGGTCGCCAGGGTGTGGGCGACGTCCGCCGGGTGCAGCGCGGGGTGCCGCGTCAGATGGGCGTGGAGCGCGGCGGCCTGGGCGCGCAGGGCCCGGGGGTCGCGTGCGGAGACCAGCCAGGGCACGGGGCCGGTGCGGTCCCTGTCGGCGGTGGGTCCGTCGGTGGGCTCGGCCTGTTCGAGGATGACGTGGCCGTTGGTGCCGCTGACGCCGAAGGAGGAGACGGCGGCGCGGCGCGGGCGCCCCGTGCCGGGCCACGGCGTGGCCTCGGTGACGAGCCGCAGCGTCCCCGGCGACCAGTCGACCTGGGGGGTGGGGTCGCCGCCGTGCAGGGACGGCGGCACCTCGCCGTGCCGCATGGCGAGGATCATCTTGATGACGCCGCCGACCCCGGCGGCGGCCTGGGTGTGGCCGATGTTGGACTTCAGCGAGCCGAGCAGCAGCGGCTGTTCGGCGGTGTGCTCGCGCCCGTACGTGGCGAGCAGGGCCTGGGCCTCGATGGGGTCGCCGAGCGGGGTGCCGGTGCCGTGGGCCTCGACGACGTCGACGTCGGCCGGGGCGAGCCGGGCGTTCGCGAGGGCCTGGCGGATGACGCGCTGCTGGGAGGGGCCGTTGGGGGCGGTGAGGCGGCTGCTGGCGCCGTCCTGGTTGACGGCTGAGCCGCGGACCAGGGCGAGCACGGGGTGGCCGTGGCGGCGGGCGTCGGACAGGCGCTCCAGGAGGAGCATGCCGACGCCCTCGCCCCAGCCGGTGCCGTCGGCGGCGGCCGAGAAGGACTTGCACCGGCCGTCCGCCGCGAGGCCGTTCTGCCTGCTCATCTCGGTGAACGGCACCGGCGTGGACATCACCATGGCGCCGCCCGCGAGGGCGAGCGCGCAGTCGCCCTGACGGAGCGCCTGGCAGGCCAGGTGGAGGGCGACGAGCGAGGAGGAGCAGGCGGTGTCGACGGAGACGGCGGGGCCTTCGAGGCCGAAGGTGTAGGCGATGCGGCCGGAGGCGACGCTGTCGGAGCTGCCGTTGCCCAGGTAGCCCTGGACGTCGTCGGGCACCTGGCGCAGGCGCACCGCGTAGTCCTGGTACATCACCCCGGCGAAGACGCCGGTGCGGCTGCCGCGCAGGGCGTGCGGGTCGATCCCGGCGCGCTCGAAGGTCTCCCAGGTGGTCTCCAGGAGGAGCCGCTGCTGCGGGTCCATGGCGAGGGCCTCGCGCGGAGATATGCCGAAGAAGCCGGGGTCGAACGCGGCGGCGTCGTCGAGGAAGCCGCCCTCGGCGCTGTACGTGCTGCCGGGCCGCTCCCCCGTCGGGTCGTGCAGGGCGGCCAGGTCCCAGCCGCGGTCGGCGGGGAAGGGCGTGATCGCGTCGGTGCCCGTGGACACGAGCCGCCACAGGTCCTCGGGGGTGCGGACGCCGCCGGGGTAGCGGCAGCCCATCGCGACGACGGCGATCGGTTCCCGGTCCCTCGCCTCGGCCTCGCCGAGGCGCTGCTTGGTCCGGTGCAGGTCGGCGGCCACCCGCTTGAGATAGTCGCGCAGCTTGTCGTCATTCACCGTGCATCGTCACCTTTGGTACGCGGGGCGGTCGGAGAAAGGGCGTGGGGCGGCGGGGTGCCGTCATGGCCTGCCGAGTTCGTTGTCGATGAAGGCGAAGAGGTCGTCGTCGGTGGAGCCCATGCGGTCCTCCACGGCGTCCGCGTCCGGTTCGGTGCCGGGGCGGAGCGTCTCCAGGAGGTCCTGGAGGCGGGCCGTGAGGGTGGTGCGGGCGCCGTCGTCGGGCAGGCCGTCGCGCACCACGGCCTCCAGGCGTTCGAGTTCGGCGAGGGCGGCGGGGCCGGTCCCGGCCGTGCCGTCCCCCGGGGCGATCTCGTCGGCCAGGTGGCGGGCCACCGCGGCGGCCGTCGGGTGGTCGAAGAGCAGGGTCGCGGGCAGGTGCAGGCCGGTGGCGGCGCGCAGCCGGTTGCGCAGTTCCACCGCGGTCAGCGAGTCGAAGCCGAGGTCGAGCAGGGGCTGTTCGGTGCTGAGGGCCGCCGGGTCGGGGAAGCCGAGGACCAGCGCGGCGTGGGTGCGGACCACGTCGGCCAGGACCCGGGCGCGCTGCGCCGGGGGCAGCCCCGCCAGGCGTCCGCGCAGGGCGTCCGCGGCGTCGGGCCCCGGCCCGTCGCCCGCCGCGGCCCGGCGCGCCGGGGTGCGGACGAGGCCGCGCAGGAAGGCGGGCACGCCTCCGGCGGCGGCCTGGGCCGCGAGCGCCCCGGTGTCCAGGCGCAGGGGCAGCAGCGCGGGCGCGTCCAGGCCGGTGGCCGCGTCGAAGAGGGCGACGCCGTCGGCAGGGGTGAAGGCGACGATGCCGCCGCGGGCGATGCGGGCGAGGTCGGCCTCGCCGAGGTGTCCGGTCATGCCGCCGCCGGTGGCCCACAGGCCCCAGCCGAGCGAGGCGGCGGGCAGGCCCCGGGCCCGGCGCCGGTGGGCGAGGGCGTCCAGGAAGGCGTTGGCCGCCGCGTAGTTGGCCTGGCCCATGCCGCCGAAGACACCGGCGATGGAGGAGAAGACGACGAACGCGGACAGGTCGAGGTCCGCGGTCAGCTCGTGCAGGTGGACGACGGCGTCCACCTTGGGGCGCAGCACCCGGTGGAGCTGGTGCCCGGTCATGTCGGCGACGACGCCGTCGTCGATGACGCCCGCGGTGTGCACGACGCCGCGCAGCGGGTGCTCCAGGGCGCCGAGGACCTTCTCCAGGGCCTCCCGGTCGGCGGCGTCGCAGGCGACGATCTCCGCCTCGGCGCCGAGGGCGGCCAGTTCGGCGCGGAGCGCGTCGGCGCCGTCGGCGGCGGGTCCGCTGCGGCTGGTGAGCAGCAGGTGCCGTACGCCGTGCTCGCCCGCGAGGTGACGGGCGATCAGGGAGCCGATGGAGCCGGTGCCGCCGGTGATCAGGACGGTGCCCTCGGGGTCCCAGCCGGGTGCGCGCACGGGGGTGGAGCCGGGCACCCGGGCGAGGCGCGCGGTGTGCGGCTGCCCGGCGCGCAGGGCGAGTTGGGGCTCCCCCGTGCCGTGCGCCGCGGCGAGGACCGCGGCGAGGGCGGCGTCCGACGCGGGCTCGCCGTCGGTGTCGAGCAGCACGAACCGGTCGGGGTGCTCGGTCTGCGCGGAGCGGACCAGGCCCCAGACGGCGGCCTGCGCGGGGTCGGCCACGTCGTCGTCGGGTCCGACGGGCACGGCTCCGGTGGTGACGAGGGCCAGCTTGGCGCCCGCGTACCGCTCGTCGGCGAGCCAGGCCCGCACCAGCTCCAGGACGCTGCCGGTGAGCTCGTGGACGGACGCGGCGAGCTCCCCGGTCGTGGGCGGCAGCGCGGTCACGACGAGGGCGGGTACCTCGGCGCCCGCCTCGATCGCCGCTCCCAGGGCGGCGAGGTCCGGATGGGCGGGCGCGAGGCCGGGCAGGGCGTCGCCGAGCACGGCGCAGGACGCGGGGGCGGTGTCGGCCACCGCGAGGGCGGGCCACTCCAGGCGGAACATGTCCTCGTGGGTGCCGGTGCGCGACTCCTGGAGGCGGTCGGCCGACACGGGCCTGAGCACCAGGGAGCGGGCCGAGGCAACCGGGGCGCCCGTGGGGTCGGCCACCGTCCACGCGACGGCGTCGCGCCCGGCCGGTGTCATGCGCAGGCGCAGCGCGGCCGCGCCCGCGGCGTGCAGGCGTACGGCGCTCCAGGAGAACGGCAGCCAGCCCTGGTCGCTGCCTTCGAGGACGCCGAAGGCCAGCGCGTGCAGGACGCTGTCGAGGAGCGCGGGGTGGAGGCCGTAGCGTCCGGCGTCGGGTGCCTGGGCCTCGGGCAGGCGGGCCTCGGCGTAGACGGTGTCGCCCAGGCGCCAGGCGGCGCACAGGCCCTGGAAGGCGGGGCCGTAGGCGAAGCCGCCGTCGGCGAGGCGCGCGTAGAGGCCGTCGACGTCGAGGGGTTCGGCTCCGGCGGGCGGCCAGGCGGTGAGGTCCTCGGGCGGTGTGTGCTCGCCGGGGCTCAGGCGGCCCGTGGCGTGCCGGGTCCAGGGCTCGTCCGGCGCGGCGTGTTCGGGCCTGGCGTGGAAGGCGAAGGCGCGGCCGCCGCCCGCGTCGGGCGCCTGGACGGTGAGCTGGAGGGTGACGGCGCCCCGCTCGGGCAGGGTCAGGGGCGCTTCCAGGGTGAGTTCGTCGACCTCGGCGCAGCCCAGCTCGTCGCCCGCGTGGACGGCGAGTTCGAGGAAGGCCGTGGCGGGCAGGAGCGCGGCGCCGAGGACGGCGTGGTCGGCGAGCCAGGGGTGGGCGGCCACGGAGAGGCGGCCGGTGAACAGGTGGCCGCCGGTGTCGGCGAGCGGGGCGCCCGCGCCGAGCAGCGGATGCCCGGCGGGAAGCAGGCCCGCGGCGGGCATGTCGCCGGTGGGCGGGGTCGGCGGGAGCCAGTAGCGGGCGCGCTGGAAGGCGTACGTGGGCAGCTCGACGTGCCCGGCCGGGACCCGCGCGAACAGCGGCGCCCAGTCGACCCGCACGCCGTGGACGTGCAGGTGGGCCAGGGCCCCGGTGAACGCGGCCTCCTCCGGCGCGTCCTTGCGGAGCAGCGGCACCGCGGCGGTGCCGTCGGCGGGCCCGGTCAGGCACTCCTGGCCGAGCGCGGTCAGGGAGCCGTCGGGCCCGAGTTCCACGTACGCGGTGGCGCCTTCGGCCTCCAGGGTCCGTACGGCGTCCAGGAAGCGGACGGTGGAGCGGACGTGGCGGACCCAGTGGCCGGGGTCGCGCAGCTCCTCGGCGGTGGCGACGGCGCCGGTCAGGTCGGAGACGACGGGGATCCGCGGCGCGTGGTAGGTGACTTGTTCGGCGACGGCCCTGAAGTCGTCCAGCATGTCGTCCATGTGCGGGGAGTGGAAGGCGTGGCTGACGGTGAGGCGCCGGGTCTTGTGGCCCTTGTCCCGCCAGTGGGCGGCGATCTCCTCGACGGCCGCCGCGTCGCCGGACAGGACGGTGGCGGCGGGTCCGTTGACGGCGGCCACCGCGATCTCGCCCTCGCGGCCCGCGAGGTGGGGCAGCAGCTCCGGCTCGGGGACGGTGAGGGAGACCATCGCGCCGCCGCCGGGCATGGCCTGCATCAGGCGGCCGCGCGCGGCCACGAGGGCGCAGGCGTCCGGCAGCGAGAGCACCCCGGCGGCGTGCGCGGCGGCGAGCTGTCCCACGGAGTGCCCGGTGACGAGGTCGGGGCGCACGCCGTACGACTCCAGGAGCCGGTGCAGGGCGACGCCGACGGCGAACAGGGCGGGCTGGGTGTAGGCCGTGGTGTGCAGCAGGGCCGCGTCCGCGCTGCCCTCCGGCGCGGCGATCACGTCGCGCAGCGGGCGGTCGAGGAGCGGGTCGAGTTCCGCGCACACCGCGTCGAAGGCGTCGGCGAACGCCTCGAAGCGCTCGTACAGTTCCGCGCCCATGCGCGGGCGCTGGCTGCCCTGGCCGGGGAAGAGGAAGGCCGTCCTGCCCGCCCGGCCGGTGGCGCCCTCGATGACGTCGGCCGAGGGGGTGCCGTCGGCGAGCGCGGCCAGGAGGCCTTCGCGGTCGGCGCCGACGAGGACGGCCCGGTGCTCGAAGGCGGTGCGGCCGGTGGCCAGGGCCTTGCCGACGGCGTCGGGGTGCTGCTCCGGCGCGGCGGTGACGCCATCGAGCAGGCGCCGGGCCTGGGCGCGCAGGGCGTCCTCGCCGCGGGCGGAGAGCAGCCAGGGCAGACGGCGGCCCGAGGGCGGCGCCGCGGCGGGGGGCGCGGGGTCGGGGACGTGTTCCAGGATGGTGTGCGCGTTGGTGCCGCTCACGCCGAAGGACGACACGCCGGCGCGGCGCGGGCGGTCCCCCTCGGGCCAGGCGGTGTGCTCGGTGACCACGCGGACGCGCCCCGCCGACCAGTCCACGTACGGCGTCGGCTCGTCGACGTGGAGGGTGGCCGGGAGCGCGCCGTGCCGCATGGCCAGGACCATCTTGATGATGCCCGCGATGCCCGCGGCGGCCTGGGCGTGACCGATGTTGGACTTCAACGAGCCCAGGTACAGCGGTGTGTCGCGCTGCTGTCCGTACGTGGCGAGCAGGGCCTGGGCCTCGATGGGGTCGCCGAGGCGGGTGCCGGTGCCGTGGGCCTCGACGGCGTCCACGTCGCCGGGGGCGAGGCCCGCGCCCGCGAGGGCCTGGCGGATGACGCGCTGCTGGGAGGGGCCGTTGGGGGCGGTGAGGCCGTTGCTGGCGCCGTCCTGGTTGACGGCCGAGCCGCGGACCAGGGCGAGCACGGGGTGGCCGCTCCTGCGCGCGTCGGAGAGGCGCTCCAGGAGCACCATGCCCGCGCCCTCGGCCCAGGCGGTGCCGTCGGCGGCGGCCGCGAACGGCTTGCAGCGGCCGTCGGCGGCGAGCCCGCGCTGGCGGGAGAACTCGACGAACGCGCCGGGCGTGGCCATCACCGTGACGCCGCCCGCGAGCGCGAGGGAGCACTCGCCGGAGCGCAGCGCCTGCGCCGCCATGTGGACGGCGACCAGCGAGGAGGAGCAGGCCGTGTCCACGGTCACGGCGGGGCCCTCCAGGCCGAAGGTGTACGCGATGCGCCCGGAGGCGACGCTGCCCGCGCTGCCGATGCCGAGGTAGCCCTCGAACTCCTCGGACGGCTCGGTGACGCGGGAGCCGTAGTCGCGGTAGCTGGAGCCGACGAAGACCCCGCCGTCGCTGCCCTTGAGGGTCCGCGGGTCGATGCCCGCCCGCTCGAAGGCCTCCCAGGCGGTCTCCAGGAGGAGCCGCTGCTGGGGGTCGACCGCGAGGGCCTCGCGCGGCGAGATGCCGAAGAAGGCGGGGTCGAAGTGGGCGGCGTCGTAGAGGAATCCGCCTTCGCGGGCGTAGGTGCGCCCGACCTTCTCCGGGTCCGGGTCGTAGAGGCCCTCCAGGTCCCAGCCGCGGTCGGTGGGGAAGGCGGAGATGGCGTCGGTGCCGTCGGCGAGGAGCCGCCAGAAGTCCTCGGGAGTCTGGACGCCGCCGGGGAAGCGGCAGCTCATCGCGACGATCGCGATCGGGTCGTCGTCGGTGACGGCCGCCGCGGCGGGCAGGGGGGCCGTCGCGGGTGCGGGCGCCGCCGTGCCGAGCAGTTCCTCGCGCAGGTGGTCGACGAGCGCGGTGGTGGTGGGCCGGTCGAAGACGAGCGTGACGGGCAGGCGCAGGCCGGTGGCCTCGGCGACGCGGTTGCGCAGCTCCACGGCGGTCAGGGAGTCGAAGCCGAGGTCCTTGAAGGCGCGCTCCGGTGCGATCGCGGCGGGGTCGTCGTGCCCGAGCACGTCGGCGGCCAGGGCGCGCACCAGGTCCGCCAGTTCCTGGGTGCGTTCGGCGTCGCCGAGGCCGGTGAGCCGCGCCACGAGGGTGTTCTCGGCGGCGCCCGGTGCGGCGGCGCGCTCGGCGAGGGCGCCGCGCGCCTCGGGCACGTCGGCCAGGAGAGCGCTGGGCCGCAGCGCGGTGTAGGCGCGGACGAAGCGGTCCCAGGCGAAGTCGGCGACGATCAGCCGGGTCTCGTCGTCGGCCAGGGCCTGCCAGAGGGCCTCGACGGCGAGTTCGGGGTCCATGGCGGGCAGGCCGCTGCGGACCAGGCGTTCGCTGGTGGCGCCCGCGGCCAGGCTGTCGCCGCCCCACAGGCCCCAGGCCACGGAGGTGGCGGGCAGGCCGTGGTCGCGGCGCGTCTGCGCGAGGGCGTCGAGGAAGGCGTTGGCGGCGGCGTAGCTGCCCTGCCCGGTGCCGCCGAGGGTGCCCGCGAGGGAGGAGAACAGCACGAAGGCCGTCAGGTCCGCGTCCCGGGTGAGCGCGTCGAGGTGGAGCGCGGCGTCCGTCTTGGGGCGCAGGACCCCGGCGGCGCGTTCGGGGGTGAGCGTGTCGAGGACGCCGTCGTCCAGGACGCCCGCGGCGTGGAACACGGCGCGCAGCGGGCGCCCCGGCGGGACGGCGCCGAGGAGCGCGGCGAGGTCGTCGCGGTCGGCTGCGTCGCAGGCGGCGATGGTGAACTCGGTGCCGAGTGCGGTGAGTTCGGCGGCGAGCGCGGCGGCGCCCGGGGCGTCCGGGCCGCGGCGGCCGGTCAGAAGCAGATGCGCGGTGCCGCTCCGGGCGAGCCTGCGGGCGATTTGGGCGCCGAGGCCGCCCGTGCCGCCGGTGATCAGGATGGTGCCGTCGGGCGTCCAGCCGGGTCCTTCGGGCTCGGGCCTGGGCGCGGCGTGGGCGAGGCGGCGGCCGAACACGCCGGAGGCGCGGATCGCGAGCTGGTCCTCGCCGTCCGGGGCCGCGAGGACCGCGGCGAGCCGGGCGCGGGCCCGTGCGTCGAGGCGGGCGGGCAGGTCGACGAGGCCGCCCCAGCGCTCGGGGTGCTCGACGGCGGCCACTCCGCCGAGGCCCCAGTGCAGGGCGCCCAGGGGCGCGTCGAGGCGGTCGGAGCGGCCCACGGAGACGGCCCCGCGGGTGGCGCACCACAGCGGTGCCTTCGCCTCGGCGTCACCGAGCGCCTGGAGCAGCGCGGTGGTGAGCGCGAGGCCGACGGGCAGGGCGGTGCCCTCGGCGTACGGGGCGTCGGCGAGGGCGAGCAGGGACAGGACGCCGTCGGCCGGGGACTCCTGGGCGAGGGCACGCAGGCGCCCGGCGAGCGGGCCCCGCCCGCTCGCCCCGGCGTCGTCCGCACCGAGTTCCACGACGACGGGGTGCGCGCCGTGCTCGCGCAGGGCCTGGGCGCAGGCGGCGACGGCCGGGTCCGCGGCGGCGGCCTCGGGCACGGCCACCCACCAGGTGCCGCCGAGTTCCGCCGCGCGCTCCTGGGGCAAGGGCTTCCAGGTGACGCGGTGGCGCCAGGAGTCGAGGGTGGTCCGGCCCCGGCGGCCGTGCAGCCACTGGGAGAGCGCGGGCACGACGGTGCTCATGGCCGCGCGTACGTCGTCGTCCTCGATGCGCAGGTGCCGGGCGAGGGCGTCGGGGTCCTGACCCGCCACGGCGTCCCAGAAGCCGCGGTCGACGGGGTCCGTGCCGACGGGGGCGGTGGCGGCCTTTCGGGGCGCGGGCTCCATCCAGTAGTGGCGCCGCTGGAAGGCGTAGGTGGGCAGGTCGACGCGGCGGGCGCCGGTGCCGTCGAAGACGGCGTCCCAGTCCACGGGGTGGCCCAGGACGTGGAGTTCGGCGAGCGAGGTGAGCACGCGGTCGCGGCCGCCCTCGCCCCGGTGCAGGGTGCCGACGGCGCCGCCGTCGCCGCCCGCGGCCTCCAGGGCCTCCTGGAGCCAGACGGTGAGGGCGGGGTGGGTGCTGGCCTCGACGAACAGGCGGTGTCCGGCGGCGAGCAGGGCGCCCAGGGCCCGGTGGAAGTCGACGGGCTCGCGCAGGTTGCGGTACCAGTAGTCGGCGTCGAGGGCGGTGGTGTCCAGGGCGGCGCCGGTGACGGTGGAGTAGAAGGGCACGCGGGAGGGGCGCGGGGCGATTCCGGCGAGCAGGGTGCGCAGTTCGTCGTGGATCTCCTCGACCTGCGGCGAGTGCCCGGCGAAGTCGACGCCGGGCAGCGGCCAGCACAGTACGCCGTCGTCGGCGAGCGCGGTGTGCAGCTCACCCAGGGCGTCGGGGTCGCCCGAGACGGTCACCGTGGTGGGGCCGTTGACGGCGGCGACGCTCAACCGGTCCGTCCAGGGGGCGAGTCGGGCCTCCACCCGCTCCGGGGGCAGCGGGACGTACAGCATGCCGCCGCGCCCGGTGAGCGCGCGCAGGACCTTGCTGCGCAGGGCGACGACGCGGGCGGCGTCCTCCAGGGTGAGCGCCCCGGCCACGCAGGCCGCGGCGATCTCGCCCTGGGAGTGCCCGACCACGGCCGCGGGCTCGACACCGTAGGAGCGCCACACCTCCGCGAGCGACACCATCACGGCGAACAGCACCGGCTGCACCACGTCCACGCGCTCCAGGGACGCCGCCTCAGGGGCTTCCTTCAGTACGTCAAGGAGCGACCAGTCCGTGTGCGGGGCCAGCGCGTCCGCGCACTGGGCGATCCGCGCGGCGAACTCCGGCGAGGTGTCCAGGAGTTCACGCGCCATGCCCGGCCACTGCGAGCCCTGTCCGGGGAAGACGAACACGGCGCGCCGGTCCTGGGCGGTGGTGCCGCGCACGGCTCCGGGTCCGGTGCGGCCGTCGATCAGGGTGTCGAGGGCGGCGAGGAGGGCGTCCCGGTCGCGTCCGACGGCGGCGGCGCGGTGTTCGAAGGCGGTGCGCGTGGTGGCCAGGGAGTGTCCGACGTCGGCGGGGCGCAGGCCGGGCCGGGCCGTGACGTGGGCGCGCAGGCGGACGGCCTGCTCGCGCAGCGCTTCGGGGCTGCGCGCGGAGAGCACCCACGGCACGGCCGTGTCGGGGCACTCGGGCTCGGCCCCGGCCGGTTCCTCGTCGGCGGGCGGCTCCTCGACGACGACGTGGGCGTTGGTGCCGCTGAGCCCGAAGGAGGAGATCCCGGCGCGCCGGGGGTGGCCGTTCGCGGGCCAGGGCGCGGCCTCGGTGAGCAGCGAGACGGCGCCCGCGGACCAGTCGACGTTCGGGGACGGCGCGTCCACGTGCAGGGTCGCGGGGAGCACCTCGTGGTGCAGGGCGAGGACCATCTTCATGATGCCCGCGACTCCGGCGGCGGCCTGGCTGTGCCCGATGTTGGACTTCAACGAGCCCAGGAGCAGGGGCTTTTCGCGCTCCTGCCCGTAGGTGGCGAGCAGCGCGTCGGCTTCGATGGGGTCGCCGAGGGTGGTGCCGGTGCCGTGGGCCTCCACGGCGTCGACATCGGCGGCGGACAGGCCCGCGTCGGCGAGGGCCTCGGCGATCACGCGCTGCTGGGCCAGGCCGCTGGGGGCGGTGAGGCCGTTGCTCGCGCCGTCCTGGTTGACGGCGGAGCCGCGCAGGACGGCGAGGACGGGGTGGCCGCCCCGGCGGGCGTCGGACAGGCGCTCCAGGAGGAGCAGGCCGACGCCCTCGGCCATGCCGAAGCCGTCGGCGGCGGCCGCGAAGGACTTGCAGCGGCCGTCGGCGGCGAGGCCCCGCTGACGGCTGAAGCCGGTGAAGGTGAGCGGCGAGCCGATGACGGTGGCGCCGCCCGCGAGGGCGAGCGTGCAGTCGCCGTTGCGCAGGGCCTGCGCGGCGGTGTGGACGGCGACGAGGGAGGAGGAGCAGGCCGTGTCGACGGTCACGGCGGGCCCTTCGAGGCCGAGCGTGTAGGCGACGCGGCCGGACAGGACGCTGGTGGAGATGCCCGCGACGAACAGGCCCTCCAGCTCTTCCGGTACGTCGTCCATGCTGCCGCCGTAGCCCTGGTAGGCGGCGCCCGCGAAGACGCCGGTGCGGCTGCCGCGCAAGGTGTGCGGGTCGATCCCGGCGCGTTCCAGGGCCTCCCAGGAGGTCTCCAGGAGCAGGCGCTGCTGCGGGTCCATGGCGAGGGCCTCGCGCGGGGAGATGCCGAAGAAGCCCGCGTCGAAGCGGCCCGCGTCGTAGACGAAGCCGCCCGCCGTCGCGTAGCTGGTGCCGGGCCGGTCGGGGTCGGCGTCGTAGAGCGCGTCGAGGTCCCAGCCCCGGTCGGCGGGGAGGCCCGCGACCGCGTCGCGGCCCTCGGCGACGAGCTGCCACAGCTCTTCGGGGGTGGTGACGCCGCCCGGGTAGCGGCAGCTCATGGAGACGATGACGATCGGGTCGTCGTCGGCCGGGGCGGCGCGCAGCTCCGGCGCGGCGGCCGACGGGGCCCCGTCGCCGAGGAGTTCGGCGCGCAGGTGGCGGGCGAGCGCGGCGGGCGAGGAGTAGTCGAAGACGAGGGTGACGGGCAGGCGCAGACCGGTGGCCGCGGTGAGGCGGTTGCGCATCTCGACGGCGGTCAGCGAGTCGAAGCCGAGGTCGCGGAAGGCGCGTTCGGGCGCGAGCGCGTCGGGCGCGTCGTGGCCGAGTACGGCGGCGGCCTCGGTGAGCACCAGGGCGGACAGGGCGCGTTCGCGCTCGGGTTCGGTCAGGTCGCGCAGCTGGGCGCGGAGGCCGCCTGCCGGGTCCGTGGCGGCGTCGGCGGGGGCGGGGTCCGGGGCGAGGGCGGCGCGGGCCTCGGGGACGGCGGTGATGAGGGGGCTCGGCCTGCTGGTGGTGAAGACGGTGGCGAAGCGGTCCCAGTCGATGTCGGCGACCAGGACGAGGGTCTCGTCGTGGTCGAGTACCTGCTTCAGGGCGGTGACGCAGGTGGCGGGCGGCATGAAGAGCACGCCCTGGGCGCGGAGTTGGTCCTCGGCGAGGTTCGCGGCCATGCCGCCGCCGTCCTCGGGGCTCCAGATGCCCCACACCACGGAGGTGGCGGCCAGGCCCCGGGCTCTGCGGTTCTCGGCGAGCGCGTCCAGGTGGGCGTTGGCGGCGGCGTAGGCGCCGTGGATCGCGCTGCCCCAGACGCCGGAGATGGAGGAGAAGAGCACGAACGCGTCGAGCGTGTCCCGGTCGAACAGGGCGTCCAGGTGGTCCGCGCCGAGGGCCTTGGCGTGCAGCGTGTCGGCGAACTCGGCCGCGTCCGTGTCGTCGAGCGCCACGAGGGAGCCCCCGGCGGCGGCGTGCAGCACGGACCGGATCTCGCAGCCGTCGGCCGTGAGGCCAGCGACGAGGGCGGCGAGGGCGTCCCGGTCGGTGATGTCGCACGCGGCGACGGTGGTGCGGGCACCCAACGCGGTGAGTTCCGCGGCGAGTTCGGTGGCGCCGGGGGCGTCGGCGCCGCGGCGGCTGATCAGGACGAGGTGTTCGGCGCCCTCGCGGGCGAGCCAGCGGGCGATGTACGCGCCGAGGCCGCCGGTGCCGCCGGTGATCAGCGTGGTGCCGCGCGGGGTCCAGGCGCGGCGGGGCGCGGCGTCGCCGAGCGGGGCCCGGACGAGCCTGCGGCCGTGGACTCCCGCGGCGCGCACGGCGAGCTGGTCCTCGTCGCCGGGCGCGGCGAGCACCGCGCACAGGCGGGACGCGGCGCGGGGGTCGAGCTCGGGCGGCAGGTCGACGAGCCCGCCCCAGCGGCGCGGGTGCTCCAGGGCGGCGCACCGGCCGAGGCCCCAGGCCGCGTGCTGCGCGGGCCGCACCGGCGGGTCTGCGGGGCCGACGGCGACGGCGCCGCGCGTGGCCCACCACAGCGGCGCGTCGAGGCCCGCGTCGCCGAGGGCCTGGACGAGGGCGAGGCTCAGGGCGGTGCCGACGGACAGGGCGGGGTGGCGCGGGTGCGGCCGTTCGTCGGTGGCGAGCAGGGACAGGACTCCGGCGGGCGGCTCCTCGGCGTCGGTGAGGGCTTCGGCGAGGGCGTCGGCGAGCCGGTCGCGGAGCGGGCCCCGCTCGGGGTCGGCCACGTCGAGGGCGACGCTCACCACGGTGGCCCCGGCGTCCTGGAGGGCGCGGACGCAGGCCAGGGACTGCGGGTCGAGGGCGAGCGACGCGGGCAGCAGCACGAGCCAGGTGCCGTGGAGCCGGGCGGCGGCGGGCTCGGGCAGCGGCTGCCAGTCGGGCCGGTAGCGCCAGGACTCGACGGTGGTGAGCGCGGCGCGCCGTTCGCGCCAGGCGGCGAGCGCGGGCAGGACGGCGCTCAGCGGCTCCTCGGGGCCGACGCCGAGGGTGGCGGTCAGCTCCGGCAGGTCACCGGCGCGCACGGCCTCCCAGAACCGGTCCGCCACGGGGTCGGCGGGCGGCGCGGCCACGGCCGTGGGCGCGGACTGAAGCTCCAGCCAGTACGGGCGGTGCCGGAAGGCGTAGGTGGGCAGCCCGGTCGCGGCCGTGTGCCCGGCGAACACCCGGGACCAGTCCGGGGACAGGCCGCGGGTGTGGGCCTGGGCGAGGGCGAGCAGGAAGCGCGCGCGGCCGCCCTCGTCGCGGCGGAGCGTGCCGAGCACGGCGACGGGCCGCTCCAGGTCGGCGGCCTCGGCGGTCTGCTCCACGCCGAGGGTGAGCACCGGGTGGGCGCTGGCCTCGACGAAATAGCCGTAGCCCTGGTCGAGAAGGCCACGCACGGCCTCCTCGAAGCGCACGGTCCGCCGCAGGTTGCGATACCAGTACGCGGCGTCGAGGACAGCTCCGCCGTCCAGCCAGGCAGCGTCCACAGTGGAGTAGAACGGCACCTCGGCGGGGCGCGGCGCGAGGTCCGCGAGGGCGGCCAGGAGGCGCTCCTCGATCTCCTCGACGTGCGCGGAGTGCGAGGCGTAGTCGACGGGGATCACGCGGGCCCGCACGTCCTGGGCGACGAGGGCGGCGACGACACCCTCCACGGCCTCGGGATCACCCGAAACAACCGTGGTCGCGGGCCCGTTGACAGCCGCGACCGACAACCGGTCACCCCACGGCTCCAGGTGCGGGCCGAGGTCCGCGGCGGGCAGCGGCACGGACGCCATGCCACCGCGCCCGGCCAGCTCCCCGAGGGCCTGGCTGCGCAGCGCCACGACCTTCGCCGCGTCGTCCAGGGACAACGCGCCCGCCACACAGGCGGCCGCGATCTCGCCCTGGGAATGCCCCACCACCGCGTCCGGCTCGATCCCGTACGACCGCCACAGCTCCGCCAGCGACACCATCACTGCGAACAGGGCAGGCTGCACCACATCGACGCGCTCCAGCGACGGCGCACCATCAGCGCCGCGCAGCACGGCCTCCAACGACCAGTCCACGTACGGGGCGAGGGCCCGCTCGCACGCGGCCATGCGCGCCGCGAACACCGGCTCCGCGTCCAGGAGTCCGACCGCCATGCCCGGCCACTGCGAACCCTGCCCGGGAAAGACGAACGCGGTCTTGCCGTCGGGTCCCGTGGTGCCGCGGACGAGGTGTGGCGCGGTGGCGCCGGAGGCGAGCGCGGTCAGGCCGTCGACGAAGCCCGCCCGGTCGTCGGCGACGACGGCGGCGCGGTGCTCGAAGGCGGCGCGGGTGGTGGCCAGGGCCCGGCCGATCGCGCCTGCCGTGGAGCCCTCGTCGGTGCCGGTGCCGGTGTCTTCGAGGTGCGCGAGCAGACGTGTGGCCTGGGCGCGCAGGGCGTCCTCGTCGCGGGCGGAGAGCACCCAGGGCAGCGGGCCCGCGGCGGGTTCGGGCGCGGTGGCGTCCTGCTCCGGTTCGGTGGGGGCCTGCGGGGTGTCCTCCTCCAGGACGAGGTGCGCGTTCGTGCCGCTCACGCCGAACGCCGACACCCCGGCCCGGCGCGGGCGCCCCTGCGCCTGCCAGGGGCGGGGCTCGGCCAGGACCCGTACGGCGCCCTGTGACCAGTCGACGAAGGGCGTCGGCTCGTCGACGTGGAGGGTGCGGGGCAGCCGCCCGTGGCGCAGGGCCATGACCGTCTTGATGATGCCGCCGACACCGGCGGCGCCGGAGGTGTGGCCGATGTTCGACTTCAACGAGCCGATCCACAACGGCCGTTCGGCGGGCCGGTGCTTGCCGTAGGTGGCGAGCAGGGCCTGCGCCTCGATGGGGTCGCCGAGGCGGGTGCCGGTGCCGTGGGCCTCGACGGCGTCGACGTCGCCGGGGGCGATCCTGGCGTCGGCGAGGGCGTCGGTGATGACGCGCTCCTGCGCGGGTCCGTTGGGCGCGGTCAGGCCGTTGCTCGCCCCGTCCTGGTTGACGGCGGAGCCGCGGATGACGGCGAGGACCTGGTGGCCGTTGCGGCGGGCGTCGGCGAGGCGCTCCAGGACGAGGACGCCGACGCCCTCGGACCAGCCGGTGCCGTCGGCGGCCGCGGCGAAGGCCTTGCAGCGCCCGTCGGCGGACAGGGCGCGCTGACGGCTGAAGGCGACGAACGCGTCCGGGGTCGCCATCACGGCGACGCCGCCCGCCAGGGCGAGGGAGCACTCCCCGGAGCGCAGCGAGCGCACCGCGAGGTGCACGGCCACCAGGGACGAGGAGCAGGCGGTGTCGACGGTGAGCGCGGGCCCTTCGAGGCCGAGGGTGTAGGCGACGCGCCCGGAGACGACGCTGGCGGCCGTGCCGGTGTCGAGGAGCCCTTGGAGTTCGGGGACGTGCCGCGCGGTGCTGCCGTAGTCGTTGCGCATCGCGCCGACGAACACGCCGGTCCTGGTGGCGCGCAGCGCGTCCGGGTCGATGGCGGCGCGCTCGACGGCCTCCCAGGCGGTCTCCAGGACGAGGCGCTGCTGCGGGTCCATGGCGAGGGCCTCGCGCGGCGAGATCCCGAAGAAGCCCGCGTCGAAGTCCCCGGCCCGGTGCAGGAATCCGCCGTGCCGCGTGAAGGAGGTGCCCGGGTGGTCGGGGTCGGGGTGGTAGAGCGCCTCGGTGTCCCAGCCGCGCCCCGCGGGCCACTCGGTGATGGCGTCGGTGCCGCTGTCGACGAGGTCCCACAGGCGTTCGGGGGTGTCGGCGCCGCCGGGGTAGCGGCAGCTCATGGAGACGATGGCCACGGGGTCGTGGCGGGCGTCCTCCGCCTCGCGCAGTCGGCGGCGGGCGTCTCCCAGGTCGGCGGTGGCGCGCCTGAGGTATTCGAGGAGCTTGTCGTTGTCCGGCATGGGTGTTCTCGCTTCTCCCTCAGGCCCCGTAGTTGTTGTCGAGCAGTTCGAAGAGTTCGTCGGCGGTGGCGGTGTCGACGGCGGGCCCGCCGTCCGCCTCGCCGCCGTCCCGCGGCAGCCGGTCGTTCCAGGCGCGCAGCAGGTCCCGCAGGCGGGTGCCGATCGCGTCGGCGCCCGGTGTGTCGGGCCCGGCGGCGGCCAGCGCGGCGGCGAGCCCGTCCAGGTGTTCGTGGAGGGGGCGGTCCGGCAGGGCCGGTGCGGAGGCCGCGCACAGCCGCTGGTGGAGGTGGTCGGCGAGGGCGGCGGGCGTGGGGTGGTCGAAGACCGCGGTGGGCGAGATCCGCAGCCCGGTCGCCTCCCCGAGCCGGTTGCGGAACGTCACGGCGAGCATCGAGTCGAACCCCGCGGCGGTGAACGGCCGCCGTGGCTCCACGGCCGCGCGGCCGGAGTGGCCGAGCACGGCGGCGGCGTGCGCGGTGACCAGGTCGAGGACGGCGCGGCGCCGGTCGGCCCGGTCCAAGGGCGCGAGCCGGGCGGCGAGGGCGGCCGCGGGGTCGCCGTTCGGCACGGGCGCGGGGGCCTGCGCGGGTGCGGTGGTGGCGACGGCGGCGGTCCGGCCCGGTGTGGCCAGCCAGTAGCGCTCGTGCTGGAAGGCGTAGGTGGGCAGGGGGACGTGGGGGTGGGCGGGCCGGGGCAGGGCGGCGGCCCAGTCGAGGGGGGCGCCGTGGATCCAGGCCTCGGCGAGCGCGGTGAGCAGCCGGTCGGTGCCGCCGTCGTCGCGGCGCAGCGTGCCGACGGCGGCGACGGGCCGCTCCGCGCGCTCGGCGGTCCCGGTGAGGGCGGCGGTCAGGACGGGGTGCGGGCTCGTCTCGACGAACAGGTCGTGGCCCGCGGCGAGCAGGGTCTCGGTGGTGCGGGCGAACTCGACCGGCTCGCGCAGGTTGCGGTACCAGTAGTCGGCGTCGAGGGCGGTGCCGTCGACGACGTCGCCGGTCACGGTGGAGTAGAGCGGGATGCGCGAGGGCCGGGGCCGCACGTCGGCGAGGGCGGTGCGCAGCGCGTCGCCCACGTCGGCGACCTGGGCGGAGTGCGCGGCGTAGTCGACGGGCAGCCGCCGGGCGCGGACACCCGCCTGCTCGCAGTCGGCCTGGAGGCCGGTCAGCGCGTCGGGCGCGCCCGCGACGACGACGGCCCCCGGTCCGTTGACGGCGGCCACGCCGATCCGCCCGTCGTAGGGCAGCAGCAGTTCCCGTACGTGCTCTTCGGGGGCGGCGAGCGAGACCATGCCGCCGCGGCCCGCGAGTCGCCGCAGCTCCCGGCTGCGCAGGGCGACGACCAGGGCGGCGTCCTCCAGGGTGAGCGCCCCGGCCACGCAGGCCGCGGCGATCTCGCCCTGGGAGTGCCCGACCACGGCCGCGGGCTCGACACCGTAGGAGCGCCACACCTCCGCGAGCGACACCATCACGGCGAACAGCACCGGCTGCACCACGTCCACGCGCTCCAGGGACGCCGCCTCGGGGGTTTCCCGCAGGACGTCAAGGAGCGACCAGTCCGTGTGCGGGGCGAGGGCCTGGGCACACGCGGTGATCCGCGCGGCGAACTCCGGTGATCCGTCCAGGAGTTCGCGCGCCATGCCGGGCCACTGCGAGCCCTGCCCGGGGAAGACGAACACGGTCCGGGCCTCTCCGGCGCGGCCGGTGGCGGCGCCGGGCGCGGGCGCCCCGTCGGCCAGGGCCGCGAGCGCGGCGAGGAGTTCGTCCCGGGTGCGCCCGGTCACGGTGGCCCGGTGCGGGAACGCGGTGCGCGTGGTGGCGAGCGCGTGGGCGAGGTCCGCGAGGGGCAGGGCGGGGGCGGCTTCGGCGTGCTCGCGCAGGCGGCGGGCCTGGGCGCGCAGGGCGGGCGCGGAGGCGGCCGACAGGGGCAGTACGACAGTGTCGGTGGCGACCGGGTCGACCGTGGGTGCCGTCGCGGCGGGCTCGGGCAGCGGCGGCTCGTCCGGGGCCTGTTCGAGCACCGCGTGGGCGTTGGTGCCGCTCATGCCGAAGGAGGACACGCCCGCGCGGCGGGGGCGGCCGGTGTCGTCCCACGGGCGGGCCTCGGTGAGCAGGCGCACCGCTCCCCGGGACCAGTCGGCCTCGGGGGTGGGCGTGTCCACGTGGAGGGTGCGGGGCAGCAGGCCGTGGCGCAGGGCCAGGACCGTCTTGATGACCCCGGCGACGCCCGCGGCGGCCTGGGTGTGGCCGATGTTGGACTTGAGCGAGCCGAGCCACAACGGCCGTTCGGCGGGCCGGTCCTGGCCGTAGACGGCGAGCAGGGCCTGTGCCTCGATGGGGTCGCCGAGGGTGGTGCCGGTGCCGTGTGCCTCGACGAGGTCGACGTCGGCCCCGGTGAGCCCGGCGGCGGCGAGCGCCCGGCGCAGGACGCGCTCCTGGGCGGGGCCGCTGGGTGCGGTCAGGCCGTTGCTCGCGCCGTCCTGGTTGACCGCCGAGCCCCGGACGACGGCGAGGACGGGGTGGCTCCGGCGGCGGGCCTCCGAGAGCCGCTCGACGACGAGCATGCCGACGCCCTCGCCCCAGCCGGTGCCGTCCGCGGCGGCGGCGAAGGACTTGCAGCGGCCGTCGGGCGCGAGGCCGCGCTGGCGGCTGAACTCCACGAACACGTCGGGCGACGCCATCACGGCCGCGCCGCCGACGAGCGCGAAGGAGCACTCCCCCGCGCGCAGCGCCTGCCCGGCCAGGTGCAGGGCGACCAGGGACGAGGAGCAGGCGGTCTCGACGGTGACGGCCGGGCCCTCGGTGCCGAGGGTGTAGGCGATGCGGCCGGAGGCGACGCTCGTGACCGTGCCGCTGAGCAGATGCCCCTCGACGGCGGCGGCCGGGTCCCGCGGCCCGGTGCCGTACCCCTGGGCGGCCACGCCGAGGTAGACGCCGCCCTGGCTGCCGCGGACCGAGCCCGGGTCGATGCCCGCGCGCTCCAGGGCCTCCCAGGCGGTCTCCAGGAGGAGGCGCTGCTGGGGGTCCATGGCGAGGGCCTCGCGCGGCGAGATCCCGAAGAAGCCCGCGTCGAAGTCCCCGGCGCCGTCGAGGAATCCGCCGCCCGTGGTGGAGAAGGTGCCCTCGCGCTCGGGGTCCGGGTCGTAGAGGTCCTCCAGCGGCCAGCCCCGGTCGGCGGGCAGCGGGCCGATGGCGTCGCGTTCGCCCGCGACGAGGTCCCACAGGTCCTCCGGGCCGCGTACGCCGCCGGGGAAGCGGCACGCCATCCCGATGATCGCCAACGGCTCGTCGGTGGTGGCGGGCCGCGTGGGCTCGTCCTGCGGTGCGGGGGCGGCGCCGGTCAGTTCGGCGTGCAGGTGGCCGCCGAGCGCGGTGGCCGTGGGGTGGTCGAAGACGGTGCTTGCGGGCAGGGTCAGACCGGTGGCGGCGGCGAGGCGGTTGCGCAGTTCGACGGCGGTGAGCGAGTCGAAGCCGAGGTCGTGGAAGGGCCGGGCGGCTTCGACGGCGACCGGCGAGTCGTGGCCGAGGACGGCGGCCGCCTCGGCGCGCACGAGGTCGGTGAGCGCCCGCGGTCGCTCGGCGTGCGGCAGCGCGGCGAGCCGGTCGCGCCAGCGGGCCGAGGCGTCCGACACCGCGTGGTCCGCTGCCGGGCCCGGCTCCGGGGCGGCGTCGGGGAGTTCGGCGAGCAGCGCGCTGTCGCGCCCCGACCGGAAGGCCGGGGCGAAGCGCGGCCAGTCCATGTCCGCGACGACGATGCCGCTGTCGTCGCGCTCCAGGGCCCGCCACAGCGCGTCGAGCGCCACGTCGGGCGCCATCGGGACCAGGCCGAGGCGGCGCAGGCCCGCGCCGGTCGCGCCGTGCGCCATGCCCGCTCCCGCCCAGGGCCCCCAGGCCACGCTGACCGCCGCGCGGCCGTCGGCGCGCCGCCGCTCGGCGAGGGCGTCCAGGTGGGCGTTGGCGGCGGCGTAGGTGGCCTGGCCCGCGCTGCCCCAGGTGGCGGAGACCGACGAGAACAGCACGAACGCGTCAAGGCCTTCGCCGAGCAGGTCGTCCAGGTGGACGGCGCCGCGCACCTTGGCCGCGGTCTCCTCGGCGAGCAGCGCCGGGGTGCAGTCCGCGACGCGGGTGTCGGAGGTGACGCCCGCGGCGTGGAAGACGGCCCGTACGGCATCGCCGTCGGCGGCGAGCCGGTCGAGCAGCTGCGCGAGCGCGTCCCGGTCGGCCATGTCGCAGGCCACCACGGTGACCCGGGCGCCCAAGGCCTCGATGTCCGCGGCGAGTTCCTGGGCGCCGGGCGCCTCGGGGCCGCGACGGCTCGTCAGGACGAGGTGTTCGGCGCCGTCGCGGGCGAGCCGCCGGGCGACGTGCGCGCCGAGACCGCCGGTGCCGCCGGTGACGAGGACGGTGCCGCGCGCGGACCACTCGGGCTCGCCGCTGTCTGCCGTACGAGCGTCGTCGGCTGCCGTACGGGAGTCGTACGCCGGTGTCGGCGCGGCTCGCAGGAGGCGGCGTCCGTGGAGGCCGTCCGCGCGGAGGGCCACCTGGTCCTCGGCGTAGCCGCCGTCGGTGCGTACGGATCCGGACAGCAGGGCGCACAGGCGGCGCAGCGACGCGGCGTCGGGCCGCTCCGGCAGGTCCACCAACCCGCCCCAGCGGCCGGGGTGTTCGAGGGCCGCGACCCGGCCGAGCCCCCACACCTGAGCCTGCTCGGGGTGGCCCGGGCCCCGGCCGTCCACGGCGACGGCGCCGGTGGTGGCGCACCACAGCGGGGCGTCGGTGCCCGCGTCGCCGAGGGCCTGGACGAGCAGCAGGGTGGCCTCGGTCCCTCCGGTGGGAGCGGTGGCGAGCAGCGACAGGACGCCGTTCGCTCCGGCCGGTACGAGCGCGGCGAGCCCGGCCCGGTCCGTGCCGTCCGGGACGGTGAGGACGGACACGGCGGCGCCGTGCTCGGCGAGCGCGCCCCGGCAGGCGTCGGCGAGCGGCTGGCTCGCGGCGGCCTCGGGCACGACGAGCAGCCAGGTGCCGGTGAGGGCGGGCGTGGCGGCCTGTTCGGGCAGGGCGCGCCAGGCCACGCGGTAGGTCCGGGTGTCCGCCGCGTCGACGGATTCGGCGGGGCGCGGGGTGGGCCAGTATCTGCGGTGCCGGAACGGGTAGGTGGGCAGGTCGTCGAGGCGGGGCAGCCGGTCGGGGCAGCCCACGGACCAGTCGACGGCCGCGCCCCGGACGTGCAGCGCGGCGAGGGCGCCCGTGACCGACGCGGTCTCGTCCCTGCCGTCGCGCAGCAGCGGCACCGCGCGGCAGTCGTCGCCGTCGGTCCGGCACGCCTCGACGAGGCCGGACAGGACGCCGCCCGTGCCGAGTTCGAGGCAGCTGGTGGCGGACTCGGCGAGCAGGGTGCGGGCGCCGTCGAGGAAGCGGACGGTGCCGCGCACGTGCCGCACCCAGTACTCCGGGTCGCACAGGTCGTCGGCGGTGGCGCGCGCCCCGGTGAGGTTCGAGATCACGGGGATGCGCGGCGGCGCGTACGTCATCTGCCGGGCCACGGCCCGGAAGGCGTCGAGCATGCCGTCCACGCGCGCCGAGTGGAAGGCGTGGCTGACGGCGAGCTCCTTGGTGCGGCGGCCGCGCGCCCGGAAGGACTCGGCCAGGCGCAGCACGGGGGCGCGGTCGCCGGACAGGACGGTGGCGCGCGGCCCGTTGACGGCCGCGACGCAGACGCCCGGGTCCTCGGCTTCGGCGAGCAGGGCGCGTACCTCGTCCTCGTCGGCCTCGACGGCCGCCATGGCGCCGCCGCCGGGGAGGGCGTCCATGAGTCTCCCGCGCGCGGCGACCAGGGCGCAGGCGTCCGGCAGGCCGAGGACTCCGGCCACGTGGGCGGCGGCGAGTTCGCCGACGGAGTGGCCGAGCAGCAGGTCGGCCCGCACGCCCCAGTGCTCCGTGAGCCGGAACAGCGCGACCTGGAGGGCGAACAGCGCGGGCTGGGTGCAGCCGGTGCGGTCGAGGAGCGCCGCCGCGTCGGTGCCGGGCGCGGCGAACATGACGTCGCGCAGCGGCAGTTCGAGCTCCGGCGAGAGGTGCGGGGCCAGGTGGGTGAGGACGGCGTCGAGCGCGTCGGCGAAGACCGGTTCGCGCCGGTACAGTTCGGCGCCCGTGCCCGCCCGCTGGCTGCCCTGCCCCGGGAAGAGGAAGGCCGTGCGCCCTGCCGCGCCCGCGTGCCCGGTGACAAGGCGCCCGGAGGAGTTCCCCTCGGCCAGCGCGGCGAGGGCGGCGAGCACGGCGTCGGGGTCCTGGCCGAGGACGGCGGCGCGGTGGTCGAGCGCGGCGCGCCGGGTGGCGAGGGCGTGGGCCGTGTCGGCGAGGGCGCCGGGGGTGGGCCCCTCGTCCGACGGCCGGTGGCCGCTGAGGTACGCACGCAGCTGCGCGGCCTGCGCGCGCAGGGCGTCCGGCGTACGGGCGGAGAGGAGCAGCGGGACGGCGACGCCGGGGCGGGGAGCGTCCGCGCGGGAGGCTGCGGCGCCACGGGGGTCAGGCGAGTCCGCCGCGCCCGGGGCGTCGGCGGGCGGTGCCTGTTCCACGATCACGTGGGCGTTGGTGCCGCTGATGCCGAACGAGGAGACCCCGGCCCGGCGCGGCTCACCCGTCTCCGGCCACGGGGTGCGCCCGGTCAGCAGGCGTACGTCGCCCGTGGCCCAGTCGACGTGCGGGTTCGGCTCCTCGGCGTGGAGCGTGCCGGGCAGCTCCCCGGCTTCGAGGGCGAGCACCATCTTCATCAGCCCGGCCACTCCGGCGGCGGCCTGGGTGTGCCCGATGTTGGACTTGACCGAGCCGAGCCACAGCGGCCGTCCGGCGGGGCGCCCCGCGTGGACGGCCTGGAGCGCCTGGGCCTCGATCGGGTCGCCGAGCACGGTGCCGGTGCCGTGTGCCTCCACGGCGTCCACCTGGTCGGCGCGGAGCCCCGCGTCGGCGAGCGCGGCCCGGATGACGTCCTGCTGGGCGGGGCCGTTCGGGGCGGTCAGGCCGTTGCTGGCGCCGTCCTGGTTGACGGCCGAGCCGCGGAGCACGGCGAGGACGGGGTGGCCGCTCCGGCGGGCGTCACAGAGGCGTTCCAGGAGTAGTACTCCGGCGCCCTCGCCCCAGGAGGTGCCGTCGGCGCCCGCGCCGAAGGCCTTGCAGCGGCCGTCGCGGGCGAGGCCGCGCTGGCGGCTGAACTCGACGAAGAGCCGGGGTGTGCTCATCACCGTGACGCCGCCCGCGAAGGCCTGCTCGCAGTCGCCGCGCCGCAGCGCCTGCACGGCGAGGTGCACGGCGACGAGCGACGAGGAGCACGCCGTGTCCACGGTGAGGGCGGGGCCTTCGAGGCCGAGGACGTAGGCGACGCGGCCGGACAGCACGCTGGCCGTGTTCCCGGTGAGGAGGTGCCCCTCGGACACCTCGGGGTCGGCTCCGGCGAGGCCCATGTAGTCCTGCCCGTTGGTGCCCACGAACACGCCGACGCGGCGGCCGCGCAGCGCCTCGGGGTCCTGTCCCGCGCGCTCCAGGGCCTCCCAGGAGGTCTCCAGGAGGAGCCGCTGCTGCGGGTCCATGGCGAGGGCCTCGCGCGGCGAGATCCCGAAGAACTCGGCGTCGAACCCCGCCACGTCCGTGACGAACGCGCCCTGGGTGCAGTACGTGGTGCCCGCCCGGTCCGGGTCCGGGTCGTAGAGCCCGGCCGCGTCCCAGCCCCGGTCCGCGGGCCAGTCCGTGACCGCGTCCCGGCCCTCGGCGAGCAGCCGCCACAGGTCGGCGGGGCGCTCGGCACCGCCGGGGAACCGGCAGCCCATGCCGACGACGGCGATGGGCTCCGCGTCGTACGCGGTCGGCGTGCCGTCCGGCTCCCGGGCGCCGTCGGTCCCGCCTTCCGCGCCCGCCTCGCCGAGTTCGGCCAGGAGGTGGGCGGCGAGGACGGCCGGGGTCGGCCGGTCGAAGAGCACGGTGGCGGGCAGGCGCACACCGGTGGCGGCCGCGAGGCGGTTGCGCAGCTCGACCGCCGTGAGGGAGTCGATCCCCATGTCGTTGAAGGCCCGTTCGGGCCGCACGGCGTCGGGGGTGGGGTGCCGCAGGACGGCCGCGGCGTGCGTACGGACGAGGTCGGTGACGAATCTGCCGCGCTCGGCGGCGGGCACGGCGGCGAGCCGGTCGCGCAGCGTCCCGTCCAGGGTGCCGGGCGCGCGCTCGCCGTCGTCGCCGTCCCGGCGGGTGTACGCGGCGAGCAGCGCGGTCGCGCGCGGCCCCGTGGCGGCGGCGAAGCGCCGCCAGTCCGCGTCGGCGACGACGACGTGCCCGTCGTCCTCGGCGAGGGCGCGGCCGATGGCCGTCACGGCCGCCGCGGGGTCCATGGAGGGCAGGCCCCGGTCCCGCAGGCGTCCGGCGACGCCGTCGTCGAGCATGCCTTCGCCCGCGGCCCAGGCGCCCCAGGCGAGGGCCGTGCCGGGCAGCCCGGCGGCGCGCCGGGCGGCGACGAGGGACTCCAACGCCGCGTTCGCCGCCGCGTAGTTGCCCTGTCCGGCGTTGCCGACGACGCCCATGACGGAGGTGAAGACGACGAAGGCCGCCAGGTCCAGGCCCGCGGTCGCCTCGTGCAGGACGCGGGCGGCGGTCGTCTTGGCGCGCAGCGACACGGCGAGCCGCGCCGGGGTGAGGGCGTCGAGCATGCCGTCGTCGAGGACGCCCGCCGCGTGCACGACCCCGGTCAGCGGACGGTCCTGGGGCAGCGCGTCGAGCAGCGCCGTCACCTGGCCGGGGTCCGCGACGTCGCACGCCGCGACCGTCACGGCGGCGCCCGCGTCGGCCAGTTCGGCCCGCAGCGCGGCGGCCCCGGGCGCCTGCGGCCCGCGCCTGCTGACCAGCAGCAGGTGTCCGGCGCCCTGTGCGGCCAGCCAGCGCGCCACATGGGCGCCGACGCCTCCGGTGCCTCCGGTGATCAGTACGGTGCCGGTCCCGAAGCCCTCCTCGACGGCGGGGGCGCCGCCGCGCGTGACGGGCGCGGGCCGCAGCCGACGGCCGTGCACCCCGGTCGAGCGGACCGCGACCTGGTCCTCGTCGGTCACCGACGCCAGGACGGCGCACAGCCGTCGCAGGGCCCGCTCGTCCGGTGCGGCGGGCAGGTCGGCCAACCCGCCCCAGCGGTCCGGGTGTTCGAGGGCGACGCACCGGCCGAGACCGGCGACGGCCGCGTACGCGGAAGGGCCCGGCCGCTCCCCCGCGCCGACCACGGCCGTGCCCCTGGTGACGCACCACAGCGGCGCGTCGATCCCGGCGTCCCCGAGCGCCTGCACGAGCGCGAGGGTGAGCGCGAGTCCGCCGGGCAGGTCGGTGTGGTCGGGGTGCGGGCGGCGCTCGTCCGCGAGCAGGGACAGGACTCCGGCGACGGGCCGCTCCGCCACGGCGTCCGCGAGCGCGGCGGCCAGCTCGGCGCGGCCCTGTCCGGGCCCTTCGGCAGTGACCACGGCGAGGTCGATCCCGAGCGCGCGGAGCCCGCGCACGACGTCGTCGGCGGCGCCTGCTGCGGGCTCTGCCGCCTCTTCCACGTACGCGGCTTCTTCGGGGCACGCGGCTTCGGGGCACACCACGAGCCAGCGCCCCTCGGGCACCGAGGCGGGCGGCAGTTCGAGCGGCTGCCATGCCACGCGGTGGCGCCACGCGTCGACGCTCCGCTCCCGCGCCCGCTCGGCACGCCACGCCGAGAGCGCGGGCAACACCTCGTCCAGGGCCTGCGGGGTCACCTTCAGCGTCTCCGCGAGCCGGGCGGGCTCCTCGCGTACGAGGACCTCCCACAGGCCGTCCGTAGCGGGCGCCGGGGCCGCGCTCTCCTGAGGGCCCAGCCAGAAGCGCTCACGCTGGAAGGGGTAGGTGGGCAGCTCGACGCGGGTGGCACCGGTGCCCTCGAACAGCGGCGACCAGTCCACGGAGAGGCCGTGGACATGGGCCTGCCCGAGCGCCAGGAGCATGCGCTCCAGACCGCCCTCGTCGCGGCGCAGAGTACCCAGCACCACAGCGGTACTGTCGGCCGACTCCAAGGTCGCTTCGACCGCCGTCGTCAGGACCGGGTGCGGACTGATCTCCACGAACGCGCCACAGCCCTCGCCTGCGAGGGCGCGGATGGCGGGCTCGAAGGCCACCGTGCGACGGAGATTGCCGTACCAGTACCCGGCATCCAAGACCGAGGTGTCCAACCAGTCACCCGTCACCGTGGAATACAGCGGTACCTCTGACGAGGACGGCGAGATCCCCTTCAAGGCCTCCAGGAGCTCGGCCTCGATGCGCTCCACATGGGCGGAGTGGGAGGCGTAGTCCACGTCGATACGACGCGCCCGTACGCCCTCGGCCTCGCAGCCTTCCACCAGCTCATCCAGGGCGTCGGTGTCACCCGAGACCACCACCGCCGACGGGCCGTTGACCGCCGCCACCGACAAGCGCCCACCCCACACGGCGAGCCGCTCCTCCACCTCAGCGGAAGGCAGGGCCAGGGACACCATCCCGCCGCTCCCCGCCAGCCGCACAATCGCACGGCTGCGCAACGCCACCACCCGCGCCCCGTCCTCCAAAGACAGGGCGCCAGCCACCACCGCCGCAGCGATCTCCCCCTGCGAATGCCCCACCACCGCATCCGCCACCACACCAAACACCCGCCACAACCGCGCCAACG
>NZ_JBITXV010000035.1:0-33283 GCF_044544845.1 Streptomyces sp. NPDC053474 | reverse complement strand
GCGCAGAGTGTGGAGGCGTCGTTCGTGGCGTTGCAGCGCCGGGAGCAGCCCCAGGTGCGCACCGCGCTGGCCGGGCTGGCGCAGGTGCACGCGGCGGGGCACGCGGTGGAGTGGGCCCGGCTGTTCGCGGGCACCCCGGCCGCCCTGGTGGACCTGCCGACGTACCCCTTCCAGCACCAGAACTACTGGATGGCGGGTCCGGCGTCCGGCGACGTCGTGTCGGCGGGGCAGGTGGCGGCGGGCCATCCGATGCTGGACGCGGTGGTGCGCGTCGCCGGTGCCGACGAGGTCGTGTTCACCGGGCGCCTCTCGGCGCGGACGCACGCCTGGGTGGCCGAGCACGAGCTGGGCGGCCGCGCCCTGGTACCCGGCACCGCGCTGATCGACATGGCCATGGCGGCGGGCGACGAGGTCGGCTGCGCCGGTGTGGACGAGATGGTGGTCACCGCGCCGCTGCGCGTCCCCGAGTCGGGCGGCGTCCGCGTCCAGCTCGTGGTGGGCGAGGCGCGGGACACCGGCCACCGGCCGTTCGCGATCTACTCCTGCCCGGAGGCCGACCAGGACGCCGAGGAGGAGTGGACCTGCCACGCCACCGGCGTGCTCGCCGCCGAGGCCCCGGAGCCCGCGTTCGAGCTGAGCCAGTGGCCGCCCGCGGGCGCCGAGACCGTGGCGACGGAAGGGTTCTACGACCGGCTCGCCGAGAGCGGCTACGTCTACGGCCCGCTCTTCCGCGGCCTGCACGCCCTGTGGCGCCGCGACGGCGACGCGGGCGCCGAGTTCTTCGCCGAGGTCGCGCTGCCGGACGGCGCGGACACGGCCCGGTTCGGCATCCACCCGGCCCTGTTCGACGCGGCCATCCACCCGCGCGTCGTCGCCGCGATCGCCGACGCGGGCGAGGACTTCACGCTCCAGCTGCCGTTCGTGTGGAACGAGATCTACCTCTACGCCACCGGCGCGCGAGCCCTGCGGGTGCGCGTGGTCATCGACGCGGAGACCGACGGCAAGACCTCCTGCCAGGTGCAGCTCGCCGACGAGAGCGGGCAGCCGGTCGCCGAGGTGCGCTCCGTGGAGGCCCGCCCCGTCTCGGCCGACCAGCCCGCCGGGCGGGACGAGACGGCTGGTTCGCTCTTCGGCGTGGACTGGGCGCCCGTCGAGGCGGCCCCGGCCGAACCGGCCGGACGCTGGGCCCTCCTCGGCACCCCCGTCCTACCGGTCGGCGAGGTGCTGCCCGTCGACCGCTGCGCGGCCCTGGCGGACGCGGCCGGGGCCGACGTGCTCCTGTTCGCCCCCGCCGGGCAGACGGACGCCGAGGTCGTGGCCTCGGTGCACGACACGGTCGTGGAGACGCTCGACCTGGTGCGGGAGTGGCTGACCGGCGAGGCGTTCCTGTCGGGCCGCCTCGTCGTGGTGACCCGCGGCGCGGTGCCGACCGGCCAGGACGGCGGCGCGCCGGACCTGGCGGGCGCCGCCGTGTGGGGCCTGCTGCGGTCCGCGCAGGCCGAGCACCCCGACCGGATCGTGCTCGTGGACGTCGACGACGACCCGGCCTCGCTCACGGCCCTGCCCGCGGTGCTCGCGGCGGGCCACGACCAGGTCGCGGTGCGCGCCGGTACGGTGACCGCGCCGCGCCTGGCCCCGCAGGCCCCGCCGGACGCCGCCGCGCCGGAGTTGGCGCCGGAGGGGACGGTGCTGGTCACGGGTGGTACGGGTGCGCTGGGCGCGCTCTTCGCCCGGCATCTGGTCACCGCGTACGGGGTACGGCACCTGGTTCTCACCAGCCGCCGGGGCCAGGAGGCGCCCGGGGCGCAGGAGTTGGCCGCGGAGCTGACCGGGATGGGTGCCGCGGTCACGGTGGCCGCGTGTGACGCCGCCGACCGGGACGCGCTCAAGGCCGTGCTCGACGCCATCCCCGCCGAGCACCCGCTCACCGGGGTCGTCCACACCGCCGGTGTCATCGACGACGGCATCATCACCGCCCTCACCCCCGAGCGCGTTGGCAGCGTCCTGCGGCCCAAGGTCGACGCCGCCTGGCACCTGCACGAACTCACCCACGGCCAACCCCTCGCCCTCTTCGCCCTCTTCTCGTCCCTCGCGGGCACCCTGGGCAACGCCGGGCAGGCCGGATACACGGCGGCCAACCACTTCCTCGACGCCCTCGCGCACCACCGCCGCGCCCACGGCCTGCCCGCCGTCTCCCTCGGCTGGGGCCTGTGGGACACCGAGGGCGGTCTGCAGGCCGGGGCCGCGGAGCAGCTGAGGCAGACGGGCCTCAAGCCCCTGACGCCGCGGGCCGGTGCGGCCCTGTTCGACCGGGCCCTCGCGCTGGACAGCCCGGTCACCCTGCCCGCGCGGCTCGACCTGCGGACGCTGCGGTCCGGCTCCGTGCCGGTCCCCGCGATGCTGCGGAGCCTCGTCGGCCGCCCCTCGCGCCGGGTGGTCCGCCAGGGCGCGGGCGACCAGCGGGAGCTTGCCGGACGGCTCGCCGCGCTGCCCGAGCAGGACCGGCACGAGCACGTCACCGAGCTGGTGCGGACCGAGGTGGCCGCCGTGCTCCAGTTCGGCGCGGGCGAGCGGATCAGCGAGAACGTGCCGTTCCGCGACCTCGGCTTCGACTCCCTGACGGCGGTCGAACTGCGCAACCGGCTCGCCGCGGTCACCGGCCTGCGCCTGTCGCCCGGCGTGGTCTTCGACTACCCGACGACCTCGGCGCTCGCCGCGTACGTCCTGGCCGAGCTGAGCGGCGAGCTGGCGGCTCCGGCCGCGGCCGTCGCGGCGGCGGTCCCGGGCTCCGGCGGCGAGAACGAGCCCATCGCGATCGTCGGCATGGCCTGCCGCTTCCCCGGCGGGGCCACCACGCCCGAGGGCCTGTGGCGGCTCGTCGCCGACGGCGTCGACGCGATCGGCGACATGCCGGACGACCGCGGCTGGGACATCGAGCGGCTGTGGGACCCCGACCCCGACAAGCCGGGCACCTTCTACACGCGGGAAGGCGGATTCCTCTACGACGCCGCCGAGTTCGACGCGGGCTTCTTCGGCATCTCGCCGCGCGAGGCCCTCGCGATGGACCCGCAGCAGCGCCTCCTCCTGGAGACCTCGTGGGAGGCCCTGGAGAGCGGCGGCATCGACCCGCAGTCGCTGCGCGGCAGCGACACCGGCGTCTACACCGGCCTGACCGCGCAGGAGTACGGCGCGGGCGCGGGAGCGGCCGAAGGGGGCGCCGAGGGCTACCTCCTGACGGGCTCCACGACGTCGTTCGGCTCCGGCCGGATCTCCTACGTCCTCGGCCTCGAAGGCCCGACGATGTCCATCGACACGGCCTGCTCCTCGGTCCTCGTGTCCCTGCACCTCGCCTCGAACGCGCTGCGCAGCGGCGAGTGCGGCCTCGCGCTCGCGGGCGGCGCGACCGTGATGGCGCAGCCCATCGGCTTCGTCGAGTTCTCCCGGCAGCGCACCCTCGCGCCCGACGGCAGGTCCAAGGCGTTCGACGAGTCCGCGGACGGCACCGGCTGGTCCGAGGGCGTGGGCCTGTTCGTCCTGGAGCGGCTCTCCGACGCCCGGCGCAACGGACACACCGTGTTCGCCGTGGTCCGGGGCAGCGCGGTCAACTCCGACGGCGCCTCCAACGGCATGACCGCGCCCAACGGCCCCTCGCAGCAGCGCGTCATCCGCCAGGCCCTCGCGAACGCCGGTGTCGCACCGGCCGACGTGGACCTCATCGAGGCGCACGGCACCGGCACCCAACTCGGCGACCCCATCGAGGCCGAGGCCCTGATGGCGACGTACGGCAGGGACCGGCCCGCCGACCGCCCGGCCTGGCTCGGCTCGGTGAAGTCCAACATCGGGCACGCCCAGCACGCCGCGGGCGCCGGCGGCCTGCTCAAGGCGATCATGGCCATGCGCCACGGCGTCCTGCCGAAGACCCTGCACATCGACAAGCCGACCTCCGCCGTGGACTGGGAGTCGGGCGCGGTTCAGCTGCTCACCGAGGCCCGCCCGTGGCCGGAGCTCGACCGGCCGCGCCGCGCCGCGGTCTCCGCGTTCGCGCTCAGCGGCACCAACGCGCACGTCATCCTGGAGCAGGCCCCCGACGCACCGGCCGCGCCCCGGGCCGAGGTGTCCCTGCCGGTGGTGCCGTGGGTCCTCTCGGCCAAGTCGCCGCGGGCCCTGCGCGCCCAGGCCGAGCGGCTGCTCGCCCTCCTGGAGGCCGACACCGAGCCGGACCCGCTCGACGTCGGGTTCTCGCTGGCGCAGCGCTCCGCGTTCGACCACCGCGCGGTGCTCGTCACCGGCGGCGGCGCCGAGGCCCTGACCGGGCTGCGGGCGATCGCCGCCGCCGAGGCGCCCGCCGCCGGGGACGGCCGGACCGCGTTCCTGTTCACCGGGGCCGCCGACGGCCCCGACCCCGCGCTGTACGAGACGCTGCCCGCGTACGCGAAGGCCTACGACGAGACCCTGGCCGGGCTCGGCGAACAGGGCCCGGAAGCGGCCGCGTTCGCCGCCGAGGTCGCGCTGTACCTCCTGGTCAGGGCCTGGGGCGTCACCGTGGGCTGCGTCGCGGGCACCGGCGTCGGCGAGCTCGCCGCCGCGCACGTCGCCGGGGCGCTCTCCCTCGCCGACGCGGGCCGCCTCCTGACGGCCGGGGACCCGGCGCCGGTGACGTACGACGAACCGCGGATCCCCGTGGTGTCGCTGCGCACCGGCAGGCCGCTCACCGCCGACGACCGACCGGGCCGCGACGGGACCGAGGGCAGCGCCGCCGCCGAACGGTGGCTCGCCGAGCACGGCGTGACCCGGTACGTGGAGTCCGGCCCCCGGCGGGTGCTCGCCGGGTCGGTGCTCCTGCTCGCCGAAGGGCGACCCGCCGTGCACGCCGTCCTCGACGGCGTGGGGCAGCTGTTCGTCGCCGGTGCGGCCGTCGACTGGGCGGCCGTGTTCGCGGGCACCGGAGCGGGCCGGACGGCCCTGCCCACCTACCCGTTCGAGCGCCGCAGGTACTGGGCCGCCGAGTCCGGCCCCACCGGCGGCGAGAGCGCCGAGGCCGGGCGGCACGCCCTCCTTGGCGCGGCCGTCGCCGTGGCGGGCCGGGACGAGACGGTGTTCACGAACCGGCTGTCCCTGACCACCCACCCGTGGCTCGCCGACCACGTCGTCGCCGGGGTGCCGGTGCTGCCCGGGGCGGCCCTGGTGGACCTGGCGATCGGCGCGGGCGACGCCACCGGCTGCCCCGACCTCGCCGAACTCACCGTCACCGAGCCCCTCGTGCTGCCCGGCCAGGGCGCCTTGCGGACGCAGGTCGTGACCGGAGCGCCCGACGGCACCGGGCGGCGGACCGTGGGCATCTACACGCGGCCCGCCGACGCCACGGACGGCGAAGGCCCCGCCCCGGAGTGGACCTGCCACGCCACCGGCGTGCTCGCCCCCGCCGCCGACCGGCCCGACACCGAACCGGCCGTCTGGCCCCCGGCCAAGGCCACGGCGGTGGACTGGGCGTACGAGGACCTCGCCGACGCCGGACACCGCTACGGCGAGGCGTTCCAGGGCCTCACGGCGGTGCTGCGCCGGGGCGACGAGCTGTTCGCCGAGGTCCGGCTGCCCGAAGGGGCGGCCCTGGACGTCGGCGGCCACGGGATCCACCCGGCCCTCCTGGAGGCCGCCGTGCAGCCGCTGCTGATCGGCGGGCCAGGGGCGGGCCCGGACGGCTCCGCGCTGCTTCCGCTGGCCTGGGAGGGCGTCGCCCTGCACGCCAGTGAGGCGACGGTCGTGCGGGTGCGCCTGGCTCCCGCCGGTGCGGACGCGTTCCGCCTGGAGGCCGTCGACGAGGCCGGGCTCCCCGTCCTCGTGGCCGCGTCCGTGCGGCTCGCCCCGGCGGTCCTGACCCCCAGGGACGGCGGCGCGGCTCCGGTGTCCGCCGGTACGGCCCCGCTGTTCGCGCCGGAGTGGACACCGGTGGCACCGGTGTCCGACGACGAGCCGGAGAGCCTGCTCGCCCTGCTCGGCGACGCCACCGGCGACCTCGCCGGGATCGCGCCGCTGCGCTTCGACGGCCTCGACGAGGCGGCCGCGTCCTTCACCCCGTGGGACGTCCTCCTCGTCGAGCCGTCGGAGCCGGACCCGGCGGGCGACCCGGTGGCCGCCGCGCACCGGGCCGTGGCGCGGGCACTCGACGCGGCCCAGCGCTGGCTGGCCCAAGAGGACCTGCCGGACAACCGCCTGGCCGTGGTGACCAGGGGCGCGCTGCCCGTCGGCGCCGAGGACGAGGTACGCGACCCGGCCGGAGCCGCCGTGTGGGGCCTGCTGCGCTCCGCCCAGG
Source organism: Streptomyces sp. NPDC053474 (assembly GCF_044544845.1). NCBI lineage: Bacteria > Bacillati > Actinomycetota > Actinomycetes > Kitasatosporales > Streptomycetaceae > Streptomyces > Streptomyces sp. NPDC053474. The sequence goes on along the minus strand of NZ_JBITXV010000035.1, from coordinate 26,973 downwards.
CGGAGAACCCCGACCGGATCCTGCTCGTCGACCTGGACGACGACCCGGCCTCCGTCGACCAACTGCCCCTGGTGGCCCAGGCGGGAGAGCCCCAACTGGCCGTCCGCAAGGGTGAGTTGTTCGCGCCGAGGCTCGCGCCCACGGCCCCGGCGGAGGCGGCACCACCCGCCCTCGTGGACGGCGGCACCGTGCTTGTCACCGGCGCCGACGGGGAGCTGGGCGCCCTGTTCGCCCGGCACCTGGTCACCGCGTACGGGGTGCGGCACCTGGTGCTCGCCGACCCGCACGGCCCCGGCTCGCCCGCCGAAGCGCTGCGCGACGAACTCGCCGCTCTGGGCGCGACGGCCACCGTGGTGGCGTGCGACCTGGCCGACCGCGAGGCCGTGCGCGCGCTGCTCGCGGACATCCCGGCCGAGCACCCGCTCACCGGGGTCGTCCACACCGAGAACGTCCTGGACGACGGGGTGTTCACCGCGCTGACCCCGGAGCGCGTCGCCGCCGTGCTGCGGCCCAAGGTGGACGGGGCCCGGCATCTGCACGAGCTGACCGCCGACGCCCCGCCCGCGCTGTTCGCGCTGTTCTCCTCCGTGGTCGGCCTGCTCGGCAGCCCCGGGCAGGCCAACTTCGCCGCGGCGAACGCCTACTTGGACGCCCTCGCCGCACACCGCCGCTCCCGCGGGCTGCCCGCGGTGTCGCTCGCCTGGGGCCGGATGGTCGAGGGCGGGCAGCCGGGCCTTCGGGTGATCGCCGGGGACGAGGCGTGCGCGCTGTTCGACGCCGCCCTCGCCACCGGGCTCGCCGTGGTCGCGCCCGCGCCGCTCGACCTGGCCGCCCTGCGCCGCGACCCGGCGCAGGTCCCGGCGGTGCTGCGCGGGCTCGTGCCGCGCGGCGAGCGCCGCCGGGCCAGCGCGGACGCGCCGGGCGACCGGTTCGCGGACATGGGCCGGGCCGAGGCCGAGGCGTACCTGCGGGACCTGGTGCGGGCCGAGGCGGCCGCGGTGCTCGGGCACGCGGCACCGGACCACCTCCAGTGGGAGGTGTCCTTCCGGGACTCCGGCTTCGACTCGCTGTCCGCCGTGCAGTTCCGCAACCGGCTCGGCGAGCAGACCGGCCTGTCCCTGCCGACGACGCTGGTCTTCGACTACGCCTCGCCCGGCGCCCTTGTCGACCACCTGCTGGAACGCCTCGCCCTCACCGACGGCGTCAGCCGGCGCTCGGCCCTCGCCGAACTGGACAAGCTGGAGGCCGTCCTGATGGCCGTACCGGTCGACGCGGAGGCCGACGAGGAGTCCGGCCGCACCGAGATCGCCGCCCGGCTCAACGCCATCCTCACCCGCTGGAACAAGGCCTGGACCGACGCGCGGCCCGACGCGGTCCCCGGCACCGGCGACACGGACCTGACCGCCGCGATCGAGACCGCGACGGAGAACGAGGTCTTCGACTTCATCGACCGGGAACTCGGCCGCGCTTCCGCCCAACCGAACCGCTGACCACCAGGAGACACGGTGAACTCACCCACCCGATACGCCGAAGCCCTACTGACCGGCATGCTCGGCACCTTCGGCCTGAACCTCAGTTACGTCCGGGCGGAGCAGAACTCCCTGTACTACCTGGACGAGAGCGGCGCCGAGGTGCCGGTGCTCGACCTGGTCGGCGGCTGGGGCTCGCTCATGCTCGGCCACAACCACCCGGAGATCGTGGCGCACGCCAAGCAGCTCCTCGACACGGGCGTGCCCGTGCACTCGCAGTTCTCCGAGCACCCGACCGCCGACCGCGTCGGCGAGGTCCTGAACGGGATACTCGGCCGGGAGTTCCCCGGCGCCGAGCCCTACCCGGTGATCTTCGCCAACAGCGGCGCGGAGGCCGTCGAAGCGGCCGTCAAGCACTGCGAGTTCGACCGGGTGCTGCGGGTGAAGAGCCTCTTCGAGCAGGTCGAGTGGAACGCCGACGCGGCCGTGAAGGCCGTGGGCGACGGCTCCGCGCAGCTGCCGGACGACACGTCCCTGCTGCCCGGCGACGTGCCGGTGCCGACCACCGCTGAGGAGTTCGGCGCGCTGCTCGGCGCGGTGGCCGCGCACAACATCGGCCTCGCGGGCACGAGCCCGGTGTTCTTCGCCCTGGAGCGCGCCTTCCACGGAAAGCTCCTCGGCAGCACCCAGTTCACCTTCAACCCGACGTTCCGCGCGGCGTTCGCCTCGCTCGGCCTGCCCGTGACGTTCGTACCGCCGAACGACGCGGCCGCGCTGGAGAGCGCGCTGGCCGAACACCGCGTCGCCGCGCTCGACGTCGAGGTCGTGGACGGCCGGGTCACCCTCGTCGAGCGGCCCTTCCCCGTCGTCGGCGGGCTGATCGTGGAGCCGATCCAGGGCGAGGGCGGGATCCACGCGCTGACGCCCGAGTACGCCGCCCGCGTCCGGGAGCTCTGCGACGCCGCCGGGTGCCCGGTGATCATCGACGAGATCCAGACCGGCATGGGCCGCACCGGGAAGTTCTTCGCGAGCGCCCACATCGGGCTGCTCGGCGACTACTACCTCCTCGGCAAGTCCCTCGGCGGCGGCATCGGCAAGACCTCCGCCATGCTGGTCCGGCAGTCGCGCTACCGCCCCGAGTTCGAGCTGGTGCACAGCTCGACCTTCGCCAAGGACGGCTTCACCACCGCCATCGCCCTGCGCACCCTCGAACTCCTCGAAGCCGACGGCGGGGCCGCCTACGACCTGGCCGCCGAGCGCGGCGAACGCGTCCTCGGCATGCTGCGCGAGCTGGCCGAGGAGTACCCCGACGTGGTGCTCGACGTCCGCGGCAAGGGCCTGCTCATCGGCCTGGAGTTCGCCGACCAGAGCCAGGCCGCATCGCCGGTCATCCGCGAGAAGGCGGCCGCGGGCCTGCTGGTCTTCCTCATCGGCAGCTACCTCCAGCTCGTCCACCGCATCCGCACCGGGCCGACGGCCAGCGTGCCCAACATGCTGCGCATCGAGCCCTCGATCCACCTCACCGACAAGGAGATCGAGCAGCTGCGCACCGGCCTCACCGCGGTCTGCGAGATCCTGCGCCACCAGGACGCGCTGCCGCTGATCCACCCGCTGACCGGCGCCGCGGGGCAGCCGCGCGAGATCCAGGACTTCCGGACGGAGCGGCAGGCCGCGGCCGCCGCGCCGGAGCCCGCCGACGCAGCCGCCCACAAGGTCGCGCTCGTCAGCTACCCGCTGACCCCGGACACGCTGCGGGAGCTCGACCCCTCGCTCGCCGACCTGGACGACGCGGCGCTGCTCGCCTACGTCCAGCGCTCCGAGCTGCTCAAGGACCTGCCCGCGACGGCCCCGGTCCGCTACACGTCCCCGCAGGGCACCTCGGTCGACCTCACCGTCTACCCGCTCCTGGTGTCGCAGCACCAGCTACGCGCCTACCGGACCACCGGGCAGACCTTCCTGATCGGCCTCGACCTCGACCGCCGGGTGCGCGCGGCCAAGGCGGACGGCCACGAGACCGTCGGCATCGGCTTCGGCCTCGGCACGGTCAGCGAGCACGGCAGCGCGCTGCGGGTGCCCGGCGTCACGGTGACCGCGGGCAGCACCCTCGCGGTCGGCGCCACCCTGGCCGCGCTCGAACAGCCCGCGCTCGCCCGCTTCGGCGACCTGGCCGGGCTGACCGTCGCGGTCGTCGGCGGCGGTGGCCGCGTGGGCTCCGCCCTGGCCGCGCTCAGCGCCGAGTACGTCGCGAGGATCGTCCTGGTGGGCAGCGGCCGGGAGGGCTCGGCCGAGCGGCTGCGCGCCACGGAGCACCGGATCTACCAGGACGCGTGGACGCGGATCGCGGCCGGGGGCGAACTGAGCGGCATCGCGGCGGCGTTGTCCGCCGAGCCGCTCATCACCAAGTGGCTCGCCGACGGGCGCTCCGGCGACGAGCCGAGCGCCGAGGCCATCGCCGCGCATCTCGCTGATTCCTATGACGTCAACCCGTTCGTCGTCGCGACCGACGACCTCGCCGAGGCACGGAACGCGCACGCGGTGATAGCGGCGCATTCGAGTCCGGTTCCGGTTCTCGCCAAGGAGCATCTCGCGCAGGGCGCGATCGTCGCCGATCTCTCCTTCTTCGGCACCGGTGCGGAATCAGCCATTGTCGCCGAGCGGGACGATTTGCTTTACATACGGGGTGGTGTTCTTTCGGTACCGGAGGATACTATTCTGCCGCGTGGTTTCAATGGTCCATTGAACACGGGTGAATTGCTGGCGGGGACTGCGGAAGCAATCGTCCTCGCCCTGTCCGGCGCTGGCGGAACGTTGAGCGAAGGCGCCATTACCCAGGAACGGGTGCACGCAATCATCGACCTCGCCCAGCAGCACGGGTTCGAGGCGATTTCCACCTGACGTCTGCCGGGAATTCAGCTCGCCGGACCATCGGCCGATGGTCCGGCCTGATCGACAAAGGGTAAGTGGAATGTCAGAGTCAGCAGAATCCGGAGCGAAGGTGGCGGCGGAACTCTCGTCCGATCCGCACTACGCCAAGCGCTGGTTAATCCTCGCCGTCATCGGTATCGCCCAGTTCACGATCTTCCTGGACACCACGGTCGTCAACATCGCGCTGCCGTCGGCCCAGGCCGACCTCGGCTTCGGCGACGGCGACCGGCAGTGGGTGGTCACGGCCTACGCCCTCGCCTTCGGCAGCCTCCTGCTGATCGGCGGCAGGATCGTCGACCTGATCGGCGCCAAGCGGTCGCTGATGATCTCCATCGTCGGCTTCGGCGTCATGTCCGTGCTCGGCGGCGCGGCCAACGGCTTCGCCATGCTGATCACGGCGCGCGCGCTCCAGGGCGCCTTCGCCGCGCTGGTCGCACCGGCCGCGCTGTCGTTCCTGCTGACCGTGTTCAAGGACCCGAAGGAGCGGGTCAAGGCCTTCGGCGTCTACGGCGCGCTCGGCAGCGGCGGCCTCGCGCTCGGCCTGCTGCTCGGCGGCGCCCTCACCGACTGGCTCGACTGGCGCTGGTGCCTGTACGTCAACGTCATCTTCACGGCGGCGGTGTTCGTCGGCGCGATGCTGACCATGCACAACCGGCAGGCGGAGCACCGTCCGGACAAGCTCGACCTGCCCGGCACGGTGACGGCGTCCGTCGGCCTGTTCTGCCTGGCCTACGGCCTGTCCAACGCCGACGACGGCGAGTGGGGCGGCGCCGACGTCTGGGGCCTGCTCCTCGCGGGCGGCGTCCTGATCGTCGCGTTCGTGCTGTTCGAACTCCGTACGCGCACCCCGCTCCTGCCCATGCGGATCGTGCTGCACCGCAACCGCGGCAGCGCGTATCTGGGCATGTTCCTGCTGGGCATCGGCCTGTTCGTCCAGTTCCTCTTCCTGACCTACTACCTCCAGTTGATCCTGGACTTCTCGGCGATCGAGAGCGGTCTCGCCTTCCTGCCGATGATCGTCGGCATCGCGATCGGCGCCACCACCATCCCGCCGGTGCTCGAACCGAAGCTCGGCTCGCGCGTGCTGATCCCCGGCGGTCTCATCCTCGCCGCCGTGGGCTCGTTCTGGCTCAGCCAGCTCAGCGTCGACAGCTCGTACGCCGCCGGTGTCCTCGCGCCCATCTTCATCGCGGGCGTCGGCTTCGGCCTGGTGGTCTCCCTGGGCGCGGCGGTCGCCACGGTCGGGGTCGAACCGCAGGACGCCGGTGCCGCGTCAGCCCTGGTCAACACCGTGCAGCAGGTGGGTGGTTCGATCGGTACGGCGCTGCTCAGCACGCTGGCGATCACTGCGGCGGACAACTTCGTCGAGGGCAAGCAGCCCACGCCGCAGCTCGCCGCGGAGGCGTCCGTGGAGAGCTACACCACGGCGTTCTTCTGGGGCGCGGTGGTCTTCCTCGCGGGGGCGGTCATCTGCGGCCTCCTCTTCGACCGCCATGTGACGGCCCAGGCCGACGCCGAGGTGGGAGGGGCAGCCCCCGTACCCGGCGTGTGAGATCAGCGCCCCAAAGGGGCGCGGGGCTGCGTCGATATGCGGCTCCGCCGCGCGGGCGCGACAAGCCACGACGCACCCGCAGGCGAAAAGCGCTCCACGGCCGCCCCGCTGGTACTTGGTCCCAAGTACCAGCGGGGCGGCCGCTTTTGGTGTTCGGGGCCCCTGGGGCCGCAAGGCCCCACTGGATTGACTAGCCCGCACGGAGTGATGCGACCTACCGAGGAGGACTTCGTGACAGCAGTGGCCGGTGAGCGGGCTGACATCACAACCGGAGCGGCAGCGGTGGACGCGGCGGAGCTGTTGCGCCGGGCCCGTGAGCTCGCTCCGCTGATCCGCGAGCACGCGGTGAAGACCGAGCAGGACCGCAGGCTCGCGGAGGAGGTCGTGGTCGCGCTGCGGGACGCCGGGCTCTTCCGGCTCACGACGCCGACCCGGTTCGGCGGCTACGAGCTGCCGATGCCCGACCTCCTGTCGATCATCGTCGAGGTCGGCAAGGCCTGCGGCTCCGCGGGCTGGAACCTGTCCATCGACACCGCGTCGACCCGGTTCGCGCTGAACGCGCTGCCGGAGACCGCCCTGGAGGACGTGTTCGAGGGCAACCCCGACGCGTACGTGATCTCCACGGCGCACCTGTCCACGACGAAGGCGTGGCGCGCCGAGGGCGGGTTCAAGGTGAGCGGCACCTTCCCGTGGAGCTCGGGCTGTGAGATCGCCGACTGGGCGTACATCCCGGTCGTACACGTCTACGACGGGGACGAGCAGACCACGGACCTCGTGGGCGTCGTGGTGCCCATGAGCGACCTGCGGATCGAGCGGACCTGGCACTCCGCGGGCCTGTCCGGCTCCGGCACCCACACGGTCGTGGCCGAGGACGTGTTCATCCCGGAGCGCCGGGCGACCCCGTTCAGCCTCACGGACCTCGTGGGCGAGGACCACCGGGACAGCATGCTCATCCAGGGCAGCGCGCAGTCGCTTGCCGCGATCGTCGGGGCGGCGCACGGCGCCCTGGAGGTCACCAAGGCGCACCTGGACAAGGGCCGTCCGATCACGTACGCCAACTTCGAGCGGGCCGCGGACGCGCCCTCGGTGCAGATGTGGTTCGGCGAGGCCGCGCACCTCATCGAGACCGCCCAGCTGCATCTGACGGAGGTCGGCAGGGCGCTCGACGGCATTCCGGAGACCCAGCAGATGCCGTGGGCGGACCGGGCGCGGATCCGCATGCACGAGAAGTCCGCCCAGGAGAAGTCCCGGGCGGGCGTGGAGAAGCTCCTCGACGCGGTCGGCGGCAGCGCTTTCGCCCTCTCGAACCCGTTGCAGCGCCTGTGGCGCGACATCGCCGTGATGAGTCGGCACAACGCGCTGAACGCGCCGCTCATCCTGGAGGACTACAGCCGTGCCGTCCTCGATGTGCACCCGGCGGTGACCCTGCTCTACTGACGCCATGGTTCCGGCCCTCCGAAAAGGAACGGCCGGACCCATGTGTCGCCCGCGCACCGGTATTGTCTGTGGCCGAAAGAATACGGCCACTGGATAATGCCGGTGCGCCTTTTTGTGGCAGCCTCCTTTTCCTCCGCTGTTCCCGGCCACCAGATTCCGCATCGCGTTTTGGGACCCGGCGACAAGCCGGTTCGTCCGCGCGCATTGTTGACTGCATGGCATGAGACAGATCGCCGTGGTCGGATTGGCTTGTCGGTTCCCTGGGGCCAGCGACGGCCACGAGTTCTGGCACCTGCTGCGCACCGGGACCGACGCGATACGCGAGGCCCCCGACGACCGCTGGCGCGGCGCCGAACTGCCGCACCGGCTCGGCGGGTTCGTCGACGGCATCGACCGGTTCGACGCCTCGTTCTTCGGCATCTCGCCGCGCGAGGCCGCCGCGATGGACCCGCAGCAGCGCCTGATGCTGGAGCTGACCTGGGAGGCCCTGGAGGACGCCCGGATCGTCCCCGCCACGCTCGGCGGCGGCGACACCGGCGTGTTCGTCGGCGTCATGTACGACGACTACGCGGCGCTCCAGGACCGCCTCGGCGAGGCCGGGGTCGGCCGCCACACGATGACCGGCACCCGGCGGAGCATCATCGCCAACCGCGTCTCGCACCACCTCGGCCTGCGCGGGCCGAGCCTCGCCGTCGACACCGCGCAGTCCTCCTCGCTCGTGGCCGTCCACATGGCGTGCGAGAGCCTGCGCCGGGGGGAGTGCGGCGTCGCCATCGCGGGGGGCGTGAACCTCAACATCCTGGCCGAGACGACGCTCGGCGCGGCCCGGTTCGGCGGCCTGTCGCCGGAGGGCCGCTGCTTCACCTTCGACGAGCGGGCCGACGGGTTCGTCCGGGGCGAGGGCGGCGGCGCCGTGGTGCTCAAGCCGCTGGCCGCCGCGCTCGCCGACGGCGACGACATCTACTGCGTCCTCAACGGCGGCGCCATGAACAACGACGGCGCGGGCGAGGGCGAGCACGCCGGGCTCACCGTGCCGAGCGGGTCCGCGCAGGAGGAGGTCGTCCGACAGGCGTACCGGCGCGCCGGTGTCGCCCTGCGCGGCGTGCAGTACGTGGAGCTGCACGGCAGCGGCACCCGGGTGGGCGACCCCATCGAGGCAGCCGCGCTCGGCGCCGCCCTGGGCCACGCCCGGCAGCCGGACGCCCCGCTCGCGGTGGGCTCGGTCAAGTCCAACATCGGTCACCTGGAGGGCGCGGGCGGCATCGCCGGGCTGCTCAAGGTGGCCCTCAGCATCCGCCACCGGCAGCTGCCGCCCAGCCTGCACTTCACCGCGCCGCCCGCGGACATCCCCCTCGACGAGCTGCGCCTGCGGGTGCAGACCGCGCTGACGCCGTGGCCCGAGCCGGACAAGCCGCTGGTGGCCGGGGTGAGCTCGTTCGGCATGGGCGGCACGAACTGCCACCTGGTGGTCAGCGAGCCCCCGGCGACCGCCCCCGCGACCGACCCCGCGACCGGTCCGGTGACCGGTGCCGCGACCGCCCCGACCGCCGCCCCGACCGCCGCCCTGGCCGTCGACGAGCGCCCGGCCCCCGCCGCCCTCGCCTGGCCGGTCTCCGGCCGCACCCCCGAAGCGCTGCGCGCCCAGGCCGCCCAGCTCCTCTCCTTCGTCGACGCGCGGCCGACGGCGCCCGCCGCGGACATCGGCCTGTCCCTCGCCACCACCAGGACCGCCTTCCGGCACCGCGCCGTCGTGACCGGCAGCGACCGGGCCGAACTCCGCAGCCGCCTGGCCGCGTTCGCCTCCGGCGCGGCCGTCGCCGGAGTGGTCGAGGGCCAGGCGACGGCGTCCGGCAAGACGGTGTTCGTCTTCCCCGGGCAGGGCTCGCAGTGGGCGGGCATGGCCGTCGGACTCCTGGAGTCCGTACCGGAGTTCGCCGCGTCGATGCGCGCGTGCGAGGAGGCCTTCGCGCCCTACGTCGACTGGTCCCTCGACGCGGTGCTTCGCGACGAGGCGGCCCTGGAGCGGGTCGACGTCGTCCAGCCCGCGCTGTTCGCCGTGATGGTGTCCCTGGCCGCCGCGTGGCGTTCCTGCGGGGTCGAGCCCGCGGCGGTCGTCGGGCACAGCCAGGGCGAGATCGCCGCCGCCTGCGTGGCGGGCGCCCTGTCCCTGGAGGACGCCGCGCGCGTCGTGACGCTGCGCAGCCAGGCCATCCTCGCCCTCTCCGGGCGCGGCGGCATGGTGTCGGTCCTGCGCTCCGCCGCCGAGGTGCGCGACCGGATCGCCGAGTGGCACGGCGCGGTGTCGATCGCCGCGGCCAACGGCCCGTCGTCGGTGGTGCTCTCCGGCGACGCCGACGCCCTGGACGAACTCGTCGAGCGGTGGACCGAGGAAGGCGTCGAGACCCGCAGGATCGCCGTCGACTACGCGTCCCACTCGGCCCACGTGGAACAGATCGAGGAACGCCTGCGCACCGTCCTCGAAGGGATCCGCCCGAGGACGTCGGCGGTGCCGTTCTACTCCACGGTGACCGGCGGCCTGCTGGACACCGCCGAGCTCGACGCGGCGTACTGGTACCGCAATCTGCGCCGGACCGTGGAGCTGGAGCGGGCGACCGAGGCGCTGGTGCGCGACGGGTACGGCGTGTTCGTCGAGTGCAGTCCGCACCCGGTGCTCGTGCCGCCGCTGCGGGAGACCGTGGAGCGGTCCGGGGTCGCGTCCGCCGTCGTCACCGGCTCGCTGCGCCGGGGCGAGGGCGGCCCCGAGCGGTTCCTCGCCTCGCTCGCCGAACTCCACGCGCGCGGCGCCGAGGTGGACTGGTCGCGCGTCTTCGCCCCGCTCGGCGCCCGCACGCTGCGCCTGCCCACGTACGCCTTCCAGCGCGAGCGGTACTGGCTGGCCGGGGCCACGGCCAGGCCCGCGGCCCCCGCCGCCCCCGAGGCCCCGGGCGCCGAGCCCCCGGCGGCCGCCGCGGTGGCGGCCCCCGCCCTCCCCGCCGGGCCCGAGCTGCTGGCCCTCGTACGGTCGACGGTCGCGGTCGTGCTCGGGCACGCGGACGGCGACGCGGTGGAGCCCGGCACGACCTTCAAGGAGCTCGGCTTCGACTCGCTGTCCCTGGTGGAGCTCCGGGACCGGCTGAGCACGGCGACCGGGCTCACGCTCCCGGCCGGGACGCTGTTCGGCCACCCGACGCCTGCTCAACTCGCTGACCATCTGCGGACGTTGGCGCCCGGCGGCGAGCGCGCCGCGGAGGCGCTGCCCGCCGTGGCCGCGGCGGCCGACGAGCCGATCGCGATCGTCGGGATGGCCTGCCGCCTCCCCGGCGGCGTCGCCTCGCCGGAGGACCTGTGGCGCCTCGTCCTGGACGGCACCGACGCGATCTCCGAGTTCCCCGCCAACCGGGGCTGGGACACCGACCGGCTCTACGACCCCGACCCGGACCGGGCGGGCACGTCCTACGCCCGGCACGGCGGATTCCTGCACGACGCCGACCAGTTCGACCCCGAGTTCTTCGGCATCTCGCCCCGCGAGGCCCTCGCGATGGACCCGCAGCAGCGGCTCCTCCTGGAGACGTCCTGGGAGGCCCTGGAGCGGGCCGGGCTCGACCCCGCGGGGCAGCGCGGCGCGTCCGTGGGCGTCTTCGTCGGGGCGATGGCGCAGGACTACGGCCCCCGGCTGCACGCCGCGCACGCCGAGTCCGACGGCTACCGCCTCACCGGCAGCACCATCAGCGTGGCCTCCGGGCGCATCGCCTACACGCTCGGCCTCCAGGGCCCCGCCGTGACCGTGGACACCGCGTGCTCCTCGTCCCTCGTGGCGCTGCACCTGGCCGCCCAGGCCCTGCGCGCGGGGGAGTGCTCGCTGGCCCTCGCCGGAGGCGTCGCGGTGATGTCAACGCCCGGCATGTTCGTGGAGTTCAGCAGGCAGCGCGGCCTCTCCGAGGACGGCCGGTGCAAGGCGTTCGCCGCCGCGGCCGACGGCACCGGCTGGGCCGAGGGCGCGGGCACCCTGGTGCTCGAACGGCTCTCGGACGCGCGGCGCAACGGACACCGCGTCCTCGCCGTGGTGCGCGGCAGCGCGGTCAACCAGGACGGCGCGTCCAACGGCCTCACCGCGCCGAACGGCGTCGCCCAGGAACGCGTCATCCGCCAGGCCCTCGCCAGTGCCGGAATGTCCGCCTCCGACGTCGACGTGATCGAGGCGCACGGCACCGGCACGACCCTCGGCGACCCGATCGAGGCCGACGCGCTCGCGGCCACCTACGGCCGCGGCCGGGCCCCGGAACACCCGCTCCTTCTCGGCTCCCTGAAGTCCAACATCGGCCACGCCCAGGCCGCCGCGGGCGTGGCCGGGGTGATCAAGATGGTGCAGGCCCTGCGGCACGGCACGGTCCCGCCGACCCTGCACGTCGACGAGCCGACACCGCACGTGGACTGGGCCGCGGGCGGCCTTGAGCTGGTGACCGAGGCGCGCCCGTGGCCGGAGACCGGCCGGGCGCGCCGGGCCGGGGTGTCCTCCTTCGGCATCAGCGGCACGAACGCCCACGTCGTCATCGAACAGGCCCCGCAGGAGGAGCAGGAGGTGCGGCCCCCGTCGGCGCGCCCGGAGCCCGGCCCCGTGCTGCCCTGGGTGCTCTCCGCGAGCGGCGAGGACGCCGTCGCGGACCAGGCGGCGGCCCTGCTGTCCTTCCTGGACACGCACCCCGGCCTCGACCCGGTGGACGCCGGGTTCGCGCTGGCCGCCGCCCGTTCCGGACTGCCGCACCGGGCCGCCGTCGTCGCCGCGGACCTGCCCGCGCGGCGCCGGGGCCTCGCGGCGCTCGCCGAGGGCAGCGACGCCCCCGGCGTGGTGCGCGGCACCGCGCGCGAGCCGGGCGGGATCGTGTTCGTCTTCCCCGGCCAGGGCTCGCAGTGGGCCGGGATGGCGGTGGAACTCCTCGACGCGGCCCCGGTGTTCGCCGCGTCGATGCGGGCCTGCGCCGAGGCCCTGGCCCCGCACGTCGACTGGGACCTGTTCGCGGTGCTGCGCGACGCCGCCGCCCTGGAGCGGGTGGACGTCGTCCAGCCCGCGCTGTTCGCGGTGATGGTGTCCCTCGCCGCGCTGTGGCGCTCCTACGGCGTGGAGCCCGCCGCCGTGGTGGGCCACTCCCAGGGCGAGATCGCGGCCGCCTGCGTCGCCGGGGCCCTGGACCTCGCGGACGCGGCGAAGGTCGTCGCCCTGCGCAGCAAGGCCATCCTGGCCCTGTCCGGCACCGGCGGCATGGTCTCGGTCGCCCTGTCCGAGGACGCGGCCGCCGCCCGCCTGCACCGGTGGGAGGGCCGGATCTCCGTGGCCGTCGTCAACGGCCCGGGGGCGGTCGTCGTCGCCGGGGCCCTGGACGCCCTCGACGAACTCGTCGCCTCCTGCGAGGCCGACGGGGTGCGCGTCAAGCGGCTCCCGGTGGACTACGCCTCGCACTCGGCGCCCGTGGAGCGGATCGCCGACGACCTCGCCGCGCTCCTCACCGGTCTCACGCCGCGCCCCGCGGCGATCCCCTTCTACTCGACGGTCACCGCCGACGTCCTGGACACCACCGCCCTGGACGGCGCGTACTGGTACCGCAATCTGCGCCAGCGGGTCCGCTTCGCCGAGACCGTGGGCGTGCTCGCCGAGCGAGGGCACTCGGTCTTCGTCGAGGTCAGCCCGCATCCGGCCCTGACGAGCGCGGTCGAGGACCTGGTGGACCACGCGGTCGCCGTCGGCTCCCTGCGCCGCGACGACGGCGGCCCGGAGCGCTTTGTGACCTCGCTCGCCGAGGCGTACGCACGCGGCGTACGCCCCGACTGGCGGGCCGTCTTCCCCGGCGCCCGGCCCGTCGACGTCCCCACCTCCGCGTTCCGGCGGCGGCGCTTCTGGCTGGAGCCCGCGCGCACCGACGCGTCGGCGGACGTCGAGGCCGCGGGCCTCGCCGCCGCCGACCACCCGCTGCTCGGCGCGGTGGTGGAACTGCCCGACTCCGGCGGCGTCGTCCTGACCGGACAGCTCTCCGTGCGGACCCAGGCCTGGCTGGCCGACCACGGGCTCGGCGACACGGTGGTCCTGCCCGGCGCGGCCTTCGCCGAACTGGCGATCCGCGCGGGCGACGAGGTCGGCTGCGACCAGGTGGCGGACCTGACCTGCGAGGTGCCGCTGGTCCTGCCGCCGCACGGCGCGGTCGCCGTCCGGGTCACGGTCGGCGACGAGGACGAGTACGGCCGCCGCGCCCTGGCCGTCCACGCCCGCCCGGCGGACGGCTCCGGCGGCTGGACCCGGCACGCGAGCGGCCTGCTCGCCTCGGGCCCCGCCGAGGAGTTCGACCTGAGCGCGTGGCCGCCGCCGGGCGCCGTCGCGGTGGACTGGGACGGCGGCTACGACCGCTGGACCGAGCTCGGCTACCGCTACGGCCCGGCGTTCCAGGGCCTGCGCTCCTGGTGGCGGCGGGGCGACGAGGTGTTCGCCGAGGTCGCCCTGCCCGAGGCGGTCGCGGCGGACGCGGGCCGGTTCGGGCTGCACCCGGCGCTGCTCGACGCGGCCCTGCACGCCGCCGTCGGGGACGGCCCGGACTGCCGCCTGCCGTTCTCCTGGCAGGGCGTGTCGCTGCGGGCCACCGGCGCGGCCGCGCTGCGCGTGTGGATCACCCCGGACGGCCCGGACACCCTCGCGCTGCGGCTCGCCGACGCCTCCGGGGCGCCGGTGGCCTCGGTGGAGGCCCTCGCCCTTCGGCCGATGCCCGCGGGCGAGCTGACCGCGGGGCCCCCGGACGCGCTGTTCCGCGTGGACTGGACCGAGGTGCGCGCACCCGAAGCCCCCGCCGCGCCCCCGTCGTGGGCCCTCGTCGGCACCGACGACCTCGCGCTCGGCGCGCCCGCCCACGCCGACCTCGCCGCGCTCGCCGCCGCGGGCCCGGTGCCGCAGACCGTCCTCGCCCCGCTCACCGAGCCCGACGCCCACGCCGCGGCGGGCCGCACGCTGAGCCTGATCCAACAGTGGCTGTCCGACGACCGTTTCGCGTCGTCGAAGCTGGTCTTCGCCACCCGCGAGGCGGTGGCGCCCCAAAGGGGCGCGGGGAACTGCGCGACCAGCCACGACGAACCCGCGGACGACCGGCGGCCCGACGCGGCACGTCCAGCGGAGCTCTCCGGGATAGCGGGCGCCACGGTATGGGGCCTGCTCCGCACCGCGCAGCGGGAGCACCCCGACCGCTTCGCGGTGGTCGACCTGGACGGCACCGAGAAGTCCGCCGCCGCGCTGCCCACCGCCCTCGCCACCGGCGAGCCCCAGCTGGCCCTGCGCGAGGGACAGCTGCTCGTGCCCAGGCTCGCCCGCGCCACGGGCCTGCCGACGGCCCGGCCCGAGCTCGCGCGGGGGACGGTCCTGGTCACCGGCGCCACCGGCACCCTCGGCGGGCTCTTCGCCCGGCACCTGGTGACCCGGTACGGCGCCACGCGCCTGCTGCTCACCAGCAGGCGCGGCCCCGACGCCCCCGGCGCGGCCGAACTCGCCGCCGAGCTGACCGAGTTGGGCGCGGACGTCACCGTGGCGTCCTGCGACGTCGCCGACCGGGACGCCCTGGCCGCGCTCCTCGCGGCGGTCCCCGCCGACCGGCCGCTGACCGGCGTCGTGCACGCGGCCGGGCTGCTCGACGACAGCGTGATCGAGGCGATGCGGCCCGAGCAGCTGGGCCGGGTCCTCAGGCCCAAGGTCGACGCCGCCCTCAACCTGCACGAACTGACCCTCGGGCTCGACCTGTCGATGTTCGTCCTGTTCTCCTCGGTCGCCGGGATCCTCGGCCTCCCGGGGCAGGCGAACTACGCCGCCGCCAACGCGTTCCTCGACGCCCTCGCCCAGCGCCGCGCCGCGCGGGGCCTGCCCGGCGTGTCGCTCGCCTGGGGCCTGTGGGCCGAGGCCAGCGGCATGACCGGCCACCTCGCGGACGCCGACCTGAGCCGGATGCGGCGCGCCGGACTCGCGCCGCTGACGTCGGCGGAGGGCCTGGCCCTCTTCGACGCGGCGGTGTCCTCCGGTACGCCCCTGCTCGTCCCGGCCCGCCTCGACCCGGCGGCCGTACGGGCCCAGGGGGCGGTGCCCGCGCTGCTGCGCGGCGTGGTCCGCGAGCGGGTGCGCCGCACGGCGGCGGCCACCGGCGGCCCCGCCGGTGCCGTCCCGCTCGGCGAGCGCCTGGCCGCGCTGTCCGCCGAGGAGCGCGCGGCGGCCCTCCTCACCCTGGTGCGCGAGCACACCGCGACCGTCCTGGCCCACGGCGATCCGGGCGGGGTGGACCCGGCCCGCACCTTCAAGGAGCTCGGCTTCGACTCCCTGACGGCCGTGGAGCTGCGCAACCGTCTGGGCACGGCGACCGGGCTCCGGCTGCGGGCGACCCTGGTGTTCGACTACCCGACGCCGTCGGCGCTCGCCGCGCACATCGCCGCCGCGCTCGGCCCGGCCGCACCCGCCGTACCCGAACCGGCCGAACCGGCCGCGGCGGCACCGGAGTCCGCGCCGCCGGGCGGCGGGCTCGACGGTCTTGAGCTCGCGGAGCTCTTCGATCTCATCGATGGCGAACTTGGCACGTCCTGAAGCGGGGGTCTTGTGAGTAACGAAGAGAAGCTGGTCGACTACCTCAAGCGGGTCACGGCCGAACTGCAGCAGACCAAGCAGCGGTTGTCGGACGCCGAGCGGGCGAGCCGGGAACCCATCGCCGTCGTCGGCATGGGCTGCCGCTTCCCCGGCGACGTCGGCTCGCCGGAGGAGCTGTGGCGGCTGCTCGACGCGGGCGGCGACGCGATCACCGTGTTCCCCGCCGACCGGGGCTGGGACGGCGACGCGCTGTACGACCCGGACCCCGACACGCCCGGCCGCACCTACACCCGGCGCGGCGGATTCCTGCGCGGGGCCACGGACTTCGACCCGGAGTTCTTCGGCATCTCGCCGCGCGAGGCGGTGGCGATGGACCCCCAGCAGCGCCTCCTCCTGGAGACCTCCTGGGAGGCCCTGGAGCGGGCCGGGGTGCGCCCGGCCTCGCTGCGCGGCGCCCGGGTCGGGGTGTTCGCGGGCGCCATGGCCCCGGACTACGGGCCCCGGCTGCACCAGGCCGTCGGCGGCGCGGAGGCACACCTGCTGACCGGCACCACCAACAGCGTCGCCTCCGGGCGGATCGCGTACACCTTCGGGTTCGAGGGTCCCGCGGTCACCGTCGACACGGCGTGCTCCTCGTCCCTCGTGGCGCTGCACCTGGCGGTGCAGTCGCTGCGCCGCGGCGAGTGCACGATGGCGCTCGCGGGCGGCGCCACGGTGATGTCGACGCCGGGCATGCTCGTCGCCTTCAGCAGGCAGCGCGGACTGTCCCCGGACGGGCGCTGCAAGTCCTTCGCCGACGCGGCCGACGGCACCGGTTGGGCCGAGGGCGCCGGGATGCTCCTGGTGGAGCGGCTCTCGGACGCCCGGCGGCTCGGCCACCCGGTCCTCGCCGTGGTGCGCGGCAGCGCGGTCAACCAGGACGGCGCGTCCAACGGCCTGACCGCGCCCAACGGCCCCGCGCAGCAGCGGGTGATCCGGCAGGCCCTGGAGGACGCGGGCCTGACCACCGCGGACGTCGACGCCGTCGAGGCACACGGCACCGGCACCAGCCTCGGCGACCCCATCGAGGCGCAGGCCGTCCTCGACACCTACGGAGCCGACCGCGACCGCCCCCTGTGGCTCGGCTCGCTCAAGTCCAACATCGGGCACACCCAGGCCGCGGCCGGGGTCGGCGGCGTGATCAAGATGGTCCTCGCGCTCCAGCACGGCGTCCTGCCCCGGACCCTGCACGTGGACACCCCGTCGTCGCACGTCGACTGGTCGACGGGGGCGGTGAACCTGCTGACCGAGCGGCGCGAGTGGCCGGTGACCGGCGAGCCGCGCCGGGCCGCGGTGTCCTCGTTCGGCATCAGCGGCACCAACGCGCACCTCGTCCTGGAGCAGGCCCCCGAGGCGGAGGAGACCGAGCGGCAGGAGCAAGTACCGCTGCCCGCCGTGCCGTTGGTGCTCTCCGGCAGGACCCCCGAGGCCCTCGCCGCCCAGGCCCGGCAGCTGCTCGCCGCGGTGGACTCCCTGGACCCGCTGGACGCCGGGTTCACCCTCGCGACGACCCGGACGGCGTTCGAGCAGCGGGCCGCCGTGGTGGCGAAGGACCAGGAGGGGCTGCTCGCGGGCCTGCGGGCGATCGCGGGCGGCGGCGCGGGCCCGGGTGTGGTGCGCGGCGTCGCCCAAGGCGGCCGCACCGCCTTCGTGTTCGCCGGGCAGGGCACCCAGCGGCCCGGCATGGGCCGCGAGTTGTACGCGGCGTTCCCGGTGTTCGCGGCGGCGCTCGACGAGGTGTGCGCCGGGTTCGACGGACTGCTCGACCGGCCGCTGCGCGAGGTGCTGTTCGCGGAGGGGGAGGCCGGGCCGCTCGACCGGACCGGCTGGGCGCAGCCCGCGCTGTTCGCGGTCGAGGTGGCCCTGGCGCGGCTCCTCGGCTCGTGGGGCGTACGCCCCGAGGTCCTGGCCGGGCACTCGATCGGCGAGCTCGCGGCGGCGTTCGTCGCGGGCCTGTGGACGCTGCAGGACGCGTGCCGCGTGGTGGCGGCGCGCGGCCGGTTGATGGAGCGGCTGCCCGAGGGCGGCGCGATGGTGTCGGTGCAGGCCACCGAGGAGGAGGTCACCGAGGTCCTGGCGGGCGCCCCCCGCGAGGGAGCGGGCACCCCGGGCGAGGGAGCGGGCACCCCGGGCGCAGGGGCGGGCGCCTCCGGCGCAGGGGCGGGCATCGCCGCCGTCAACGGCCCCCGGTCCGTGGTCGTCTCGGGGGCTCAGGAGGCGGTCCTCGCGGTCGCCGGGCACTTCGCGGCCCTCGGTCGGCGCACCAAGCGGCTGCGGGTGAGCCACGCCTTCCACTCGCCCCTGATGGACCCGATGCTTGAGCCCTACCGCGAGGTGCTCGCCGGTGTGGCGTTCCACGAGCCGGTCCTGCCGATCGTGTCGACCGTCACCGGTGAGCCGCTGACCGCGCGGGAGGTGTGCTCGCCGGAGTACTGGGTGCGCCAGGTCCGCGAGCCGGTGCGGTTCGCCGCCGCGGTGCGCCGCCTCCAGGGCGACGGGGTCACCCGGTTCGTCGGCGCGGGCCCCGACGCCGCGGTGACCACCATGGCGGAGGGCTGCCTCGCGGAGCGGGACGGGGAGCCCGCGCCGGTCGTGGTGCCGGTCCTGCGCGCCGAACGGCCGGAGGCGGCCACGGCGCTGACCGCGCTCGCCGCGCTGTACGTACACGGCGTGGAGGCGGACTGGCAGCAGGTGTTCGCCGGGTCCGGCGCGCGCGCCGTGGAGGTGCCGACGTACGCCTTCCAGCGCGAGCGGTACTGGATGGACGTGACGGCGGCGGCCGGGGACCTGCGGGCCGCGGGCCTGACCGCGGGGGAGCACCCGCTGCTCGGCGCGGTCCTCTCGCTGCCGGAGTCCGGCGCGACGGTCCTGACCGGCTGGCTCTCCCTGGAGACCCAGCCGTGGCTGGCCGACCACGCGGTGTTCGGCCGGGTGGTGGTGCCCGGCGCGGCGTTCGTGGAGATGGTCCTGCGCGCGGGCCGCGAGGTCGGCTGCGGCCTGCTCGACGAGCTGACGCTGCACGCCCCGCTGGTCATCGGCGAGCGGACCGGGGCCCGCGTCCAGGTCGTGGTCGAGGACGGCGACGGCTCCGGCCGCCGGGCGGTGTCGGTGCACGCCCAGGTGGAGGGCGGCGAGTGGGTCCGGCACGCCGAGGGCTCGCTGGCCGACTGGGCCCAGCCCGCGGGCTTCGACGCCGCGGTGTGGCCGCCGGAGGGCGCGCGGGAGGTCCCGCTGGACGACCTGTACGCCTCTCTCGCCGCGCGCGGCTACGACTACGGCCCGGTGTTCCAGGGGCTCTCGGCGCTGTGGCGGCGGGGCGACGAGGTGTTCGCCGAGGTCGCCCTGCCCGCGGAGGCCGTGGCCGAGGCGGACCGGTTCGGGCTGCACCCGGCGCTGCTCGACGCGGCCCTGCACACCATCTGGTTCGGCGACTTCCTCGACGGGTCGGACGGCGCGGTCCTGCCGTTCGCCTGGTCGGGCGTGTCCCTCTCGGCGACCGGGGCGGCCGCGCTGCGGGTGCGGATGGCGGGCGCGGGCGCGGACGCGGTGTCGGTGCGCCTTGCGGACACCGCCGGGGTGCCGGTGGCCTCGGTCGACGCGCTGCGGGTGCGGCAGATGCCCGCCGACGGGCCGGGCGCGCCCGCGGACTCGATGTTCCGCGTCGACTGGTCGGCCGCGCCCGCCGAGGCGGCCGCCGCCGCCCGCTGGACGCTCGTACGGGAGGTGGCGGAGGTTCCCGACGACCCGGGCGTGGTGTTCCTGCGCTGCCCGGCCGGGCCCGACGCCCGGCAGGTCACCGCCGAGGTCCTCGCCGTCATGCAGGAGTGGCTCGCCGACCCGCGGCGCGCCTCCGGCACGCTCGCCCTGGTGACCGAGGGCGCGGTCGCCACCGCCGCAGGCGAGCCGGTCGACGGGCTCGCCCAGGCGGGCGTGTGGGGCCTGGTGCGCTCGGCGCAGACGGAGAGCCCGGGCCGGTTCGCCCTGGTGGACGTGGACGAGGCGGCGGCCGGGGCGGTGGCGTGGGGCGAACTCGCCGCGCTGCTCGACCAGGAGCCGCAGCTCGCCCTCCGCCAGGGCCGGGTGCTCGTGCCCCGTCTCGTCCGGGCCGAAGCGGGCGGCTCCACCGCGCCCGCGGGGGCGTTCGGCGCCGGTACGGTGCTCGTCACCGGCGGCACCGGAACGCTCGGCGGGGTCGTGGCCCGGCACCTGGTGAGCGCGCACGGCGTACGGCGCCTGGTCCTCGTCAGCCGCGCGGGCGCGGACTCGCCGCGCGGCGCGGAGCTGGCGGCCGAGCTGACGGAGCTGGGGGCCGAGGTCGTCCTCGCCGCCTGCGACACCTCCGACCGGGCCGCGCTCGCCCGCGTCCTCGCGGACGTCCCCGCCGAGGCCCCGCTGACGGCGGTCGTGCACGCGGCCGGTGTCGTCGACGACGGGGTGCTCACCGAGCTGAGCCCGGAGCGGCTCGACGCGGTGCTGAGCCCCAAGATGGTCGCCGCGTGGAACCTGCACGAGCTGACCCGCGACCTGGACCTGTCGGCGTTCGTCCTCTTCTCGTCGATGTCCGGCCTGATCGGCCCGGCGGGCCAGGCCAACTACGCGGCGGGCAACGCCTATCTGGACGCCCTCGCGCAGCACCGCCGGGCCCGGGGCCTGCCCGGCGTGTCCCTGGCGTGGGGCATGTGGGCCGAGCGCAGCACGATGACCGAGCACCTGACCGACATGGACCTGGCCAGGCTGGCCAGGTTCGGCGTGACCCTGTCCTCCTCGGAGCAGGGCGTGGCGCTCCTCGACGCCGCGCTCGGGCTCGACGAGCCGGTCCTGGTGCCGGTGGCGCTGGACCTGGCGTCGATGCGCGCCCAGGCGGACGTGCCGCCGATCCTGCGGCGGCTCGCGGGCCGGGGCGCGGCCCCGCGCCCCGCGCGCCCGGCGCCGGTGAGCACGGGCTCCCTCCTCGACCGGCTCGCCGGGCTGCCGGATGACGACCGCTACGAGGTGCTTCTCGACCTGGTGTGCACGGAGATGGCCCGCGTCCTGGACTATCCGGCGGGCCGGACGGTGGCTCCCGACCGGGCGTTCTCCGAGCTGGGCGTCGACTCGGTGGCGGCCGTGGAGTTCCGCAACCGCCTGGGCGCGGAGACCGGCATGCGGCTGCCGCAGACGCTGGTGTTCGACCACCCGACGGCCGTCGCGGTGGCCCGTGAGCTGATCCGTGAGCTCGCGGACCGGGCACCGCGCCCCGCGCCGGGTTCGGTCCTCACGGAGCTCGACCGGGTCGAGGCGGCCCTGACGGCGTCCTCGGCGACGGGGCCCGACGGGGACGAGATCGCGCAGCGGATCGAGGGCCTGCTGGTACGGCTGCGCACGCTCAGGGAGGCCGACAGGTCCGGGCCGAGGCTCGACGTCGCGGACGCGACGGACGAGGAGCTCTTCCAGTTCCTGGACGGCAGTTGAGGGCGGGGCCCGCCGTGACCGCGCGCTGAGGCGCCGCGGGCGGCGGGCCCGAAAGTCGCGAAGGGTTCGCTCGGGGCATCGGCCGCTGCTCCGAACGGGCCCTTCGCTCTTGTCCCGGCCGTGCGGCAATTCCGCGCCCATCGCGCGGTAATCCCTTGAAGGGCGCGCGGTTACCGTGGCATGACCGCGCGCAGGAGAAAGCGTGTCAGTCTTCCGCTACCCAGTCACATTCGTTTTCTGGTACGGAGGCCACCCATGTCAGGCTACCCGATAGCGCGGGCCATTCCTGCGCAATCACAGACCAATTCCGTTTGTTTTCGGCCGAGTTCCGGCCGGTGGCGTTCTGGGCGGCTGATTTCCGGCCGCTCGACTTCCGGCTCGACTTCCGGGCGGATCGCATGCTGACGCGGCTGCCGTCCCTCACGGGTCTGCGCTTCGTGGCGGCCCTGATGGTCTTCGCCACGCACGTCGTCTGGTACACCCAGCTCATCCCGGGCGACACCGGGGTGCGGCTGCGGGACGCCTTCGCCCTCTCCGGCTCGTACGGCGTCGGCTTCTTCTTCATCCTGAGCGGCTTCGTCCTCGCCTGGACCGCTCGCGCGAGCGACACGACGACCTCGTTCTGGCGCCGCCGCCTGGTGAAGATCGGGCCCATGCACTGGGTGACCTTCGGTCTCGCGGCGCTCTTCGTGCTCAGCACCGACCGGCCCACGCGCACCGTCGACTGGCTCGCGTCCCTGACCATGCAGCAGGCGTGGTTCCCCGACATCCGGACGAGTTCGGCCGTCAACGGGGTGAGCTGGTCGCTGGCGTGTGAATTCTTTTTCTACCTGGCCTTTCCGGTCCTTTTCCCCGTGGTGCGCCGCATCCGCGAGGAATGGCTGTGGCCGGCGCTCGCCGTGGTGCTCGGCCTGATCGTCGGGGCATTCCTCGTCGCCACGTACGCGGTGGACGACCAGCCCGGCCTCATCGGCTTCGGTCTGACCGGCGAGGTCTCCTTCGACCAGGTGTGGTTCGTGTACTTCTTCCCGCCGGTCCGCGCGCTCGAATTCGTCCTCGGCATCGTGCTGGCCCGGATCGTGGCGGCGGGGCGGTGGCCGCGCATCGGCCTGGTGCCCGCCTTCGCGATCGCCGTCGCCGGTTACGTGCTCGCCCTGAAGCTGCCGTACCTGGCGGGCACGGCCGGGATGTCGACGGTGTGGACCGCGCCGCTCATCGCCGCCGCCGCGGTCGCCGACCGGCAACAGACCCCGTCGGTGTTCCGCAGGCCCGCGATGGTGTTCCTCGGCGAGATCTCCTTCGCCTTCTACATGGTCCACTGGATCATCATCGTGACGGTGGCCGACTGGCACGGCCCCACCCGCACCTTCTCCCTCGCGACCGGCTCACTCATGGCCCTCGCCCTGCTCGCGGCGGCCGTGGTCTCCGCCACGATCCTGTACTGGTGCGTGGAGAGACCCTTGATGCACCGCTTCGGCCGCCACCGCCGGGCCGCGGTCGCCCCGGTCCCGCCGCCCGCGAGGGCCGAGGACCAGCGCGTACTCGACTGAGCGCCATCCCGTGCCGGAGGGCCGGGCGCGTCCCACGGGACGCGCCCGGCCCTCCGCGTTGCTCCGGGCGGGGCCCGGCTAGGCGGCCCGCACGGGCGCCGGGAAGTATCCGGCTTGCGTGAAGAACTTCGCGTACGTGGTGAAGAGTTCGGTGTCGATCTCCGGGCAGGTGATGCCCGTCCCGGACAGGGCGGACTCCGTCGCGCTGACGTCTACGCGCATGTACAGGGTCTCGCCCGCGGTCATGTAGGCGCGGAAGATGTCGATCGTCGGGAAGAGGGCGTTCTCCCGGTCGTCGCGGACCGTGGCCTCGAACTCGTCCCAGGACACCTCGTCCAGGACGTGGCCCAGGGCGCGGAGCCGCGTCACCATGTCGGCGAAGCTGACCGCCACCGGGTTGAACAGGTGGAAGGTCCGGCTGTCCGCCGTGCGGGACAGTTCGAGGACGGCCGCGCTGACGTAGTCCACCGGCACCATCGGGAACAGCGCGTTCGCGCCCGTCGGCACCTTCCCCGCCTGGAGGCTGCCCTTGAGGCTCAGCCAGACGAAGTCGCGGGTCTGGCAGGCGCCGTTGGTCTGCGCCCCTGAGATGACGTCGGCGCGGTAGATCGACACGGGCAGGCCGCGCTCCTGGGCGAGCCCGATGACCTTCTCGGCGACGTACTTGCTCTGCCGGTAGCCGTTGGTCAGCTCCTCCGGCGGCCCGGTCGGGTCCTCGGGGGTCAGACCGGCGCCGCCGGGTGCCGCCTTGGCGAAGACGCCGGTGCTCGACACGTAGTGCAGCGGGACGGTCCGGTGCAGCGCGGCGAGCCGCAGCGCCTCCTCGGTGCCGGTGACGTTGGCGGCCTTCAACGACTGGTACGGGTGCAGCCAGTTGACGGTGGCGCCCGCGTGGTACACCGCGTCGACCTCCCGCGCGAGCCGGTCGTACCGCTCGGCGGTGAGTCCGAAGCGCGGCGCGGAGAGGTCGCCGGGGAGCACCCTGAGGCGGTCGGGATCGATGTCGTCCCAGATGCCGTACCAGGTCAGGCCGGACCGCAGCCGGTCCAGGGCGGTCGCCTCGTCGGCGCCCCTGACCAGGCAGTGCACGGTGGCCCCCGTCGACCGCATGAGGTCCCTGAGCAGGAAGCCCCCGACGAACCCCGTCGCCCCGGTGAGGAACACCTGCCCGGGGTCGGCGACCACGGTGACGACCTCGTCGGCCGGGACCACGTCGTCGGCGAGCCGCACCTCGGCCGCGAAGTCCACCGCGGACCGGGCGGGCGCCTCGGACCGGCTGGCCAGCTCCGCGCCGAGGTGGTCGATGAGCGCCGCGGGGGTGTTGTGGTCGAACAGCAGGGTCGGCGGCAGCCGCAGACCCGTCACGCCCTCCAGGTGGTTGCGCAGCTCCACGGCCGTGAGCGAGTCGAAGCCGAGGTCCGTGAAGACGGTGGCGGGGGTGATGCCGTCGGTCCTGGCGTGGCCGAGGATCGCGGCCACCGACGAGCGCACCAGGTCGAGCAGCAGCTCGCGCCTGCCTGGCCCGTCTAGCTCGGCGAGGCGCTCCGCGAGCTGCCCGCTGTGCGCTGCCGCGGCGGTGACCACGCGCCGGTCCGGCCTGCGCACCAGGCTCCGCAGCACCGGGAAGAGCGGGCCCGCCTGCCGTTCGAGCAGCCCGACGTCGAGGTGCATCGGCACCGTCGCCGGGTGCGCGGCGGCGAGCGCCGCGTCGAACAGCTCGGGCCCCTCCTCCGGCGCGATGGGCCTGAGGCCCGACTGCGTCGCCCGGCTCCAGTCGACCTCGGAGAGCCGCGAGGCCATGCCGTGCTCCTGCGCCCACGCCGCCCAGGCCAGCGAGTCGGCAGGGAGGCCGTGGGCGCGGCGGTGCTGCGCGAGGGCGTCGAGGAACAGATTGGCCGCCGAGTAGTTCGCCTGCCCCGGCGAGCCGATGACACCGGCGACCGACGAGAAGAGGGCGAAGAGGGCGAGGGGTTGGCCGTGGGTGAGTTCGTGCAGGTGCCAGGCGGCGTCGACCTTGGGCCGCAGGACGGTGGTGAGGCGTTCGGGGGTGAGGGCGGTGATGATGCCGTCGTCGATGACACCGGCGGTGTGGACGACCCCGGTGAGCGGGTGTTCGGCGGGGACGGCGTCGAGCACGGCCTTGAGCGCGTCCCGGTCGGCGGCGTCACACGCGGCCACCGTGACCGCGGCACCCATCCCGGTCAGCTCCGCGGCCAACTCCTGCGCCCCGGGCGCCTCCTGGCCCCGACGGCTGGTCAGGACCAGGTGCCGTACCCCGTACGCGGTGACCAGATGCCGGGCGAACAGACCACCGAGCGCACCGGTACCACCGGTGATCAGGACCGTCCCCTCCGGCGCCAACTCCGGCGCGGCCGTGGTGGCCGGGCGCACCCTGGCCATCCTCGGGGTGCTCGCGCGGCCCGCCCGGAGGGCCAGCTGCTCGTGGCCGGAGGCGATCGCGGCGGTGAGGCACCGGGCACTCGCCGGGTCGTCGTCGAGGTCGATCAGGGTGATCCGGCCCGGGTTCTCGACCTGGGCGGACCGGACCAGGCCCCACACCGGGGCCGCGCCGAGGTCGACGTCCTCGCCGTCACGGGTCGCGACGGCGTTCCGCGTGACCAGGACGAGCCGGGACGTCTCCAGGGCGAGACCGTCCTGCACCAGTTCGAGCGCCCGCAGGGTGCTCCGGTGCGCCGCGTCCACCGTGCCGTCCCCGGACGGCACGTCGAGTACGGCCACGAGGACGTCCCCCGCGGCGTCCGCGACGCTCTCGACGCGGTGCCCGACGCCGTCCGGCGCGTCGCCGAGCACGGCGAGGCGGGTGGGCGTGAGGTCCTCGGGGTCGGGCAGGTCGACCGGCGACCAGGCCACGTGGAACAGCGAGTCGCCGCTCGCCCCGTCGAGCCGCTCCACGGGCGCCACCGGGGTCGGCCGCAGCGCGCGGGCCTCGGCGACCGGCTCGCCCGACCCGTCGGCCAGCCACAGCCGGAACGCGTCGTCGCCCTTGGACCTGAGCCAGACCCGCAGCGTGCGCGGCCCGGAGGCGTACAGGGTGAAGCCGTGCCAGGACAGCCCGGTGGTGTCGCGCCCGGCGGCGAGCAGCGGGTGCAGCGCGGCGTCGAGGAGCGCGGGGTGGATCCCGAACGCCTCCAGGTCCGCGTCGTCGGGCAGCGCGACCTCGGCGAACAGGTCGTCGCCCCGCTGCCACAGCGCCCGCAGCCCCTGGAACACCGGCCCGTGCGCGAAGCCCTTCTCGTCGAGCCGCTGGTAGAAGCCGTCGAGCCCGGCCGGGGTCGCGCCCGGCGGCGGCCAGGCCTCCAGGGACACCAGGGGCGCGGGCTGCGCCTCGGTGAGCAGGCCGGTGGCGTGCGTCTGCCACGGCGCGCCCTGCTCGTCCCGGTCGGGCCGGGAGCTGATGGTGATCCGCCGGTACGCGTCCTCGCCCGCAGCGCCGATGGCCACCTGCACCTGTACGCCGCCGCTCTCGGGCACGGTCAGCGGGGTGGCGACCGTCAGGTCGGCGACGCCGGAGCAGCCGACCTCGTCACCGGCGCGGACCGCGAGCTCGACCAGGGCGGCCGAGGGCAGCGTCGCGGTGCCGCCGACGCGGTGCCCGTCGAGCCAGGGGTGGGCGTGCAGCGAGAGCCGCCCGGTGAACACCGCCCCGTCGTCACCGGCGAGCCGGACGGCCGTGGCGAGGAACGGGTGCCCCGGCGCGGCGAGCCCGAGCCCGGCCGTGCTGCGCGAGGCCGCCGAGGTGCTGTCCAGCCAGTAGTTCTGGTGCTGGAAGGGGTACGTCGGCAGGTCCACCAGGGCGGCCGGGGTGCCCGCGAACAGCCGGGCCCACTCCACCGCGTGCCCGGCCGCGTGCACCTGCGCCAGCCCGGCCAGCGCGGTGCGCACCTGGGGCTGCTCCCGGCGCTGCAACGCCACGAACGACGCCTCCACACTCTGCGC
>NZ_JBITXV010000034.1:0-34471 GCF_044544845.1 Streptomyces sp. NPDC053474 | reverse complement strand
ACTGCAGGGGGGACCCTGTGGGAGAGTAGGACGCCGCCGAACAAACTTTGAAGAGGACCCCCGTGCCGGATGGCACGGGGGTTTTCTGCGTTCAGCTGCGTTTTTTGTGCCCGCCTCTTTCCCTCATTCCTTTCATGGTTCTTGCGGCTGCCTCAGAGGCGGCCCGCTGCCTTGAGGGAGAGATAGGCGTCGGCCAGTGCCGGAGGCAGAGCGTCAGGGGTGGCGTCCACGACCGTGACGCCATGACGGGTGAGCTGTTCCACGGTGCGCTGCCGCTCCGCCTGGGACTGGGCGGCGGCTGCGGCGTCGTACACCGCCTCTGTGGTGCCCCGGGACGTGGCCATCTTGGCGATGTGCGGGTCCGCGACCGACGCGACGAGAACCGTGTGGCGCTGGGTGAGACGGGGGAGCACCGGCAGCAGGCCCTCCTCGATGGGGGCCGTGTCGAGGCTGGTCAGCAGCACGATCAACGAGCTGCGGGGGGCCGTGCGGAGGGCCGTCGCGGTGAGGCCGCGGGCGTCTGTCTCGACGAGCTCCGGTTCCACTGAGGCCAGGGCGTTCACGAGGGAGGGGAGCACGTCGCCCGCGGCCTTGCCCTGGACCAGGGCGCGTACGCGGCGGTCGTAGGCGAGGAGGTCGACGCGGTCGCCCGCGCGGGACGCGAGCGCTGCCAGGAGGAGCGCGGCGTCCATGGACGCGTCGAGGCGGGGAGCGTCGCCGACGCGGCCCGCGGAGGTGCGGCCGGTGTCGAGGACCAACAGGATGTGCCGGTCGCGCTCCGGGCGCCAGGTACGGACGGCCACCGCGGACTGGCGGGCGGTGGCGCGCCAGTCGATGGAGCGGGTGTCGTCCCCGGGAACGTACTCGCGGAGGCTGTCGAACTCCGTGCCCTGACCGCGGATCAGCACGCTGGTGCGGCCGTCGAGTTCGCGCAGCCGGGCCAGCTTCGACGGCAGGTGCTTGCGGCTCGCGAAGGGCGGCAGGACGCGCAGGGCCCAAGGGACGCGGTGGCCACCCTGGCGGGTGAACAGCCCCAGCGGGCCGTACGAGCGGATCGTGACGCGGTCCGCGCGGTGATCGCCGCGGCGGGTGGGGCGCAAGCGCGTGGTGAGACGGCGGCGCTCGCCGGAAGGGACGTCCAACCGGTGCCGGGAAGCGGCGACTTCGGTACCGGGCTGCCAGCTGCTGGGCGGCCAGGCGTCGCGGACCTCGGCACGCAAGGGGCGTTTGGTCGGGTTGGTGACGGTGAGCTCGACGTCCACGGGTTCGCCGAGGCGCACGGTGGTGTCGCCGGAGCGGGTCAGGCCGAGTCGGCGGACGGGTGCGGCCAGCGCGTAGTCGCAGGCGCAGGCCAGGGCCAGCGGGGCGTTGACGGCCAGGATGCCGGTCCAGCTGGGTTCCAGGAGGCCCACGGGGAGGGTGCCGAGCGCCGCCAGGAGGGCGGCGCGGCCGGTGGGGGCCATCAGCGGGGCACCGGCACGTGATTGAGGATCGCGGTGATGACGGAGTCGGCTGTCACGCCTTCCATCTCGGCCTCGGGGCGCAGCTGCACGCGGTGGCGGAGCGTGGGCAGGGCGAGGGCCTTCACGTCGTCAGGGGTGACGTAGTCGCGGCCGGTCAGCCAGGCCCAGGCGCGGGCCGTCGACAACAGGGCGGTGGCGCCGCGCGGTGACACGCCGAGCGTAAGGGACGGCGATTCGCGGGTCGCACGGCAAACGTCGACTACGTAGGCAGCGATTTCGGGGGAGACCGACGTCTTGGCGACGGCGGAGCGGGCGGCTTCGAGGTCGGCTGCGGTCGCGACGGGGCGCACGCCCGCGGCGCGCAGGTCGCGCGGATTGAAGCCTTCCGCGTGGCGCTGCAGAACGGCGATCTCGTCCTCGCGGGCGGGCAGGGGCACCGTCAGCTTGAGGAGGAAACGGTCCAGCTGGGCCTCGGGCAGGGGATACGTGCCCTCGTACTCGACGGGGTTCTGCGTGGCGGCCACGAGGAACGGGTCGGGCAGGAGGCGCGGGGTGCCGTCCACGGTGACCTGGCGCTCCTCCATGGCTTCGAGGAGGGAGGACTGCGTCTTGGGCGGGGTGCGGTTGATCTCGTCGGCGAGCAGGAGGTTGGTGAAGACCGGGCCCGGCTGGAAGGAGAACTCCGTGCTGCGGGCGTCGTAGACGAGGGAGCCCGTGACGTCGCTCGGCATCAGGTCGGGCGTGAACTGGACGCGCTTGGTGTCGAGTTCCAGGGAGGCGGCGAGGGCGCGTACGAGCAGCGTCTTCGCGACGCCCGGGACGCCTTCGAGCAGGACGTGGCCGCGGCAGAGGAGGGCCACGACGAGGCCGGTGACGGCGGGGTCCTGGCCGACCACGGCCTTGGAGATCTCGGTGCGCAGGGCCTCCAGGGAGGAGCGGGCGCGGTCGGAGCTCCCGGCGTTGTCAGTGGTCGGGTCCATCATGAAGTACGTACCTCACTTTCGAGGGCGTCGAGTTGGTCGGCGAGGGCGATGAGCCCTGCGTCGTCGCCGGGCGGCGGGCCGAAGAGAAGGGGGTGCAGGTCCTGGCCGGGCGTGCGCAGGCGGCTCGTCAGGGCGGGCAGGAGCGCCTCGGGCGAGTGGGCCCGGGCGGTGGGGACGCCGACGAGGGGGGCGAGGCGGGTGCGGGTGGCCGAGCGAAGAGCCGTGGCGGCGCGGTCGCGGGCGTCGGCCTTGCGGTAGAGGCGGGCGCGGCCTTCGACGGCTTCGGAGGCGCGGATCGCGACGGGGAGCTTCTCGGGGACGAGCGGGCCGAGGCGGCGGGCGCGCCAGAGGGCGGCGAGCGCGGCGGCGACGGCGAGCTGCAGGGTGCCCCAGAGCCAGCCGGAGGGGATCAGGTCGAAGAAGTCCTCGTCGGCGCTGTCGTCGACGGCGTCGTCGGAGAGCGAGGGGAGGTACCAGACCAGGTGGGGGCGGGAACCGAGGAGTTGGAGGGCGAGCGAGGCGTTGCCGTGCTCGTCGAGGCGGTCGTTGTAGAGGATGTCGGGGGCGCCGAGGACGACGGTGTCGCCCTTCGCGTCCCCGGAGGCGGCCGTGGCGGGCAGCCGCAGGAGGCTGGGCAGGCCGTCGCTGGAGTAGCAGGAATCGGCGTCCGGGACGAGCGTCTCGTAGCGGTTGCCGCCGACGTCGGCGGTGCCCGCGCGGCGGGCTGCGGGCAGGGAGCAGCCGGGGGACAGCGTCGAGTCGAGGCTGCGGGCGGAGTCCGCGGTGACCCCGGGGGCGAGCGTCGACACGGACAGGGTGTTGGGGGCGACCAGGACGGTGCGGCCTCCGGAGTCCTTGGTGGCGGCGCGCAGCCGGGACTGCTGGCGTTCGGTGAGGAGGTCCGGGGCGGCCACGAGGAGCGTGGTGTCCGGGCCCGCGGCGGACCGGGCCTCTTCGGTGGTGGTGACCACGCGCGTGGACACTCCCCGGTCGTCGAGGAGTTCGGCGACGGCGCGGCTGCCGTAGGGGTCGGCGGAGCGCGGGTCCAGGCGCCCGTGCTGGGCGCCGGAGCGGACGGCGGCGATGGCGATGGCCGCGCCCAGGAGGACGACGACCGCGAGGGCGATGCCCCGGGTGCGGGTCCAGAGCTGGCGCGGAGTGGCGGCGAGGGACGTCCCTGCGGGCGCTTCCGCCGGGGCCTCGGCGGGCGGGGCGGCTGTCCGGGACGGGGAGCCTCCGGGGGCGCCCGATGCGTCCGCGTGGGGGGTCGGGCCGGTCATCCGTGGGCTCCGGGGGAGCTGGTGGGGGTCGTAGCCGCGGTGGTGAGCACCGGCTTGGCGCGCTCCAGGGTCTGGTCGAGCTGGGCGATGCGCTGGTACGCGGCCGCGTCGGCGCTGCGGCCGCCGTACGTGACGTCGTCGAACTCCCGGGCCGCGGCGCGCAGCTCGGCGGCGTGCGCGGGCAGGGTGCGGCCGGCCTCGGCGGCGGCCTCGTCCGCCGTGCGGCCGGGGCGCGGGTCGAGCAGGGCGCGTTCCTCCAGGGAGCGGACGACGGCGCGCATCCGCTCCTGGACGGCCTGGTTCCAGTGGCCCTGGGCGGCGTGCGCCTCGGCGGTCGCGCGGTGTTCGGCGGCGCTGCGGGGGCGGTCGTCGAAGAGGGCGGCCGAGGTGGCGGGGGCGCGGCGGGGCGTGCCGAGGCGCCACCACAGGGCCGCGCCGACGGCGACCACGGCGAGCACGATGACGACCAGGCCGAGCCCGCCGCCCGGGGCCGCCCCGGAGGCCGCGTTGAGCAGGTCGCCCACCCACTCCCAGAAGCGGTTCAGGGCGCGCTGGAAGAGGCCCGGGTCGTTCTCGTGGTACGCGGGCTTGGACAGCTCCTTCTCGGCCGCCTCCCGCGCGGGGTCGCGCGGGACCGTCACCGGGGGTTCGTCGCCGGTGCGCGGCAGCGACAGGGCCGCCCTGAGGCCGGTGCGCGGCGACGGCGTCCCGAAGCCAGGGAGGGACGACGGGACGGCCGTGCCGAGCCTGTTGAGTACTGCCCCCGCCAGGGTCACCGCATCAGCTCCCCGGGGTGCTACCGGGCGTGTCGGAGTCGCCGTGGCCCGGGACGCCGGCCGCGCGGGCCAGCTCCAGGTCCAGGGCCTCGCGGCGGATCCGCTGGTCGATGTAGAGGAGCACGGTGACGCCTGCGGTGATCGGGAACGTGAGCATGGAGCCGATGATCTGCCCGATGCCGCTGACGATCAGGAAGGTCCAGCCGACGTCGCCGGTACCGCTGTCCAGGAGGTTGGAGACGCTGTCGCCGCTGAGCGCGCTCGCGATGACGGTGAACGGGATGACGATGATCGACGAGATGACGTTCGCGATGACGGCGGCGAGCAGCTGGATGCCGAAGACCCGCCACCAGGAGCGGTCGACCAGCTTCGCGGACCGGCTCATCGACTTCTTCACGCCCTGCTTCTCCAGCATCAGGGCCGGGGAGGAGAGCGAGAGGCGGACCACCAGCCAGATGGCGACGAGACCGGCCGCGAGGCCGCCAAGGATCGCGAGGGTGACACCGGCGTCACCGGCCCCGAAGGCGGCGATCAGTATGCCGGGCAGGGTGCCGACCGCGACGATGCCCACCGCGATGAGCGGCAGGAGCAGGGTGAGGCCGAGCAGCTTGGGCAGCATCGGGCGGGAGTCCCGCCAGGCCTCCGCCGTGGTCACGGACCTGCCGAGCACGGCGCGGCTGGTGACCATGGTGAGCAGGGCCGTCGCCACGATCGTGCCGAGCAGGGTGATGACCAGGACGACGCCGCTGCTCACGAGCGTGGCGCCGAGGGCGCGGGTCACCTCGCCGACGGTCGCGCTCGGGTCGTCCAGGGCGTCGGTGTCGACGGAGTCGTTGAGGAAGAGCCCCTGGAGCAGGACGACGACGACCTCGGTGACGACGGCGACGGTCAGCGAGATGCCGAGGACCGTGCGCCAGTACGTGCGCATCGTGGAGACCGCGCCGTCCAGGATCTCGCCGACGGCGAGCGGGCGGAGCGGGATGACACCGGGCTTGGCGGCGGCGGGCGGGCCCTGCCAGGCGCCCCAGCCGCGGTAGGGGCCGCCGGGTCCGCCCTGGCCTCCTTGGCCGCCTCCCTGGCCTTGGCCCCAGCCCTGGCCACCGCCCCAGCCCTGGCCGGGAGGAGCGGGCGGGGGCGGGGTCTGGGCCGGACCGGGGGTGCCGGGCGCGGACCACTGGGCGGGCGGCGGCTGCTCCTTGGACCACTTCGAGGACGGGCCGCTCGGCTGGTCCTGGGGGGCCTCGGGCCCCTGTTCGCCGGAGTCGTGGCCGTCGGAGGGGGCGGATCCGGGCGAGGCCCAGCCCGGAGTGTCGTTCATCGTCGCTCCTTCACAGTGCCCGTCCGCGGTCGCGGCGGCAGGTTGCCTGCCATCGTGCCACGGGGCGGTGGCCCGGGGACCAGGCACGGGGGCCCGGAGACCGGGTGCTGGCCGGGCTGCACACCTTCTAT
Source organism: Streptomyces sp. NPDC053474 (assembly GCF_044544845.1). Lineage (NCBI taxonomy): Bacteria > Bacillati > Actinomycetota > Actinomycetes > Kitasatosporales > Streptomycetaceae > Streptomyces > Streptomyces sp. NPDC053474. The sequence continues at coordinate 28,520 of NZ_JBITXV010000034.1, read as the reverse complement.
TGTCCGACGGGTAGCGGGCAGACTGGGCGGATGGCTGATCAGTACGCGCAATCCGGCGAGGACGTACGGCCGACACCGCCCCCGGCGGCTTCCGGCGGCGCCCCGGGGATGCCCGGCGGCTCGGGTGCGCCCGGCACGCCCGGTCCCTCCGGCATCCCCGGTCTCTCCGACCCCACCGGTCCCTCCGGCACCACCGCGACCTCCGCGATCCCTGAGCCCCCAGAGACCCCAGAGGCTTCCGCGGCCTCTGCGATGCCCGCGACGTCCGCGATTCCTACGATCCGGTGGGAGGAGCCACCCGAGGGTCCCGTTCTCGTCCTCCTCGACCAGACCAGGCTGCCGGGCGAGGAGACGGAGCTGGTGTGCACGGACGCGCCCGCTCTGGTGCAGGCGATCCGGACGCTCGCCGTGCGCGGGGCACCGGTGCTCGGCATCGCCGGTGCGTACGGCGTCGCGCTGGCCGCGGCCCGCGGCTTCGACGTGGACGAGGCGGCCGAGGCGCTCGCCGCCGCGCGGCCCACCGCCGTGAACCTGGCGTACGGCGTGCGCAGGGCCCAGGCGGCGTACCGCGGCGCGGTCGCCGGTGGCGCGGACCAGCGGGGCGCGGCGAGCGCCGCCCTGGCCGCGGCGCGGGCGCTGCACCAGGAGGACGCCGAGGCCAGCGCGCGGATGGCGGTGCACGGCCTGGCGCTGCTCGACGAGCTGCTGCCCGGCGGCGGGCACCGCGTCCTCACGCACTGCAACACCGGGGCGCTGGTCTCCGGCGGCGAGGGCACGGCGTTCGCGGTGGCGCTCGCGGCACATCGCGAGGGCCGGTTGCGCAGGCTGTGGGTCGACGAGACGCGGCCGCTGCTCCAGGGCGCCCGGCTCACGGCGTACGAGGCGGCGCGCAACGGCATGCCGTACACCCTGCTCACGGACAACGCGGCGGGATCGCTGTTCGCGGCCGGTGAGGTCGACGCGGTGCTGATCGGCGCCGACCGGATCGCGGCCGACGGTTCGGTGGCCAACAAGGTGGGGAGCTATCCGCTCGCGGTCCTCGCCCGCTACCACCACGTGCCGTTCGTGGTGGTGGCACCGGTGACGACCGTGGACCCGGAGACCCCGGACGGCGCCTCCATCGAGGTCGAGCAGCGGGCGTCCCATGAGGTGACGGAGGTCACGGGCCCCTTCGTCGCGGGGTCGGGAGCGGAAGGGGGAGGCGGAATTCCGGTGGCGCCGCTGGGGACGCAGGCGTACAACCCGGCCTTCGACGTGACGCCCCCCGAGTTGGTGACGGCCATCGTCACGGAGGAAGGCGTCGTGTCGCCGGTCACGGCGGAGGCCCTTGCCGAGCTGTGTGCCAGGTCACGCCAGGTAACGATTAGCTAATGGGATGATGTCAGGCATGAAGGGACGAGTCCTTGTCGTCGACGACGACACCGCACTGGCCGAGATGCTCGGGATTGTGCTGCGTGGTGAGGGTTTCGAGCCGTCGTTCGTGGCGGATGGCGACAAGGCGTTGGCGGCTTTCCGGGAGGCCAAGCCGGATCTGGTGCTCCTCGATCTGATGCTGCCCGGTCGGGACGGCATCGAGGTGTGCCGTCTGATCAGGGCGGAGTCCGGGGTGCCGATCGTCATGCTCACTGCCAAGAGCGACACCGTGGACGTGGTGGTCGGCCTGGAGTCCGGGGCCGATGACTACATCGTCAAGCCGTTCAAGCCCAAGGAGCTGGTGGCCCGCATCCGGGCGCGCCTGCGTCGCTCCGAGGAGCCCGCGCCGGAGCAGCTGGCCATCGGTGACCTCGTCATCGACGTGGCGGGGCACTCCGTGAAGCGGGACGGGCAGTCCATCGCGCTGACGCCGCTGGAGTTCGACCTCCTGGTGGCGCTGGCCCGCAAGCCGTGGCAGGTGTTCACGCGCGAGGTGCTGCTCGAGCAGGTGTGGGGCTATCGCCACGCCGCCGACACCCGCCTGGTGAATGTGCATGTGCAGCGCCTGCGCTCCAAGGTCGAGCGGGACCCGGAGCGGCCGGAGATCGTGGTGACCGTCCGTGGCGTCGGTTACAAGGCCGGACCGAGCTGACGTGTCCAAGGACAGTTCCGCTCCGGCGCCCGGCGACCCGGGAGCGCGTCCGGGGCGGACTGTGCGGCCGCCACGGCGAGGGTCCCGGTTCGGGGCCCTCGTCGACAGCGGCCTGATGCTTCAGGGCGGGGTGCAGGGCAGCCCTGTGCTGCGGCTCTTCACGCGCTGGGTGCGCCGTCCGCTGCTGCCCGTGATGCGGCTGTGGCGGCGCAACATCCAGTTCAGGGTCGTCGTCACGACTCTCCTGATGTCGCTCGGCGTGGTGCTGCTGCTCGGCTTCGTCGTCATGAGTGCGGTGAGCAACGGCCTGCTCAAAGCGAAGGCCAATGCCTCCCAGAGCCAGGCCGACGGCGGCTTCAAGGTCGCCCAGGAGAAGGCCAACTCCGCGCGCCCGACCTCCCCGCAGGGCGACGGCGCCGACGGCCCCACCGCGCAGAACGCCGCCGTGTGGATGTCGGAGCTGGCCGAGCAACTCGCCAGCGGTGGGCAGAACGCGTTCTACGTAGTGACGCTGAGCTCCAATACGGGTGACGTCGGCAGCGTGCGCGGACCGCGTGCCTCCGGAGGCGTCGACCCGATCCAGAGCGTGCCCGAAGAGGTGCGCGAGAAGGTCGGCGACGGCACGCTCGCCTACCAGAGCAACACCCGCATCAACTTCATCGACCACCGTGCGTCGCAGGCCGGTTTGGTGATCGGCAAGCAGCTCAACGACCTCAACGGCGACTCGTACCAGCTGTACTACCTCTTCCCGCTGACGCAGGAAGAGGAGTCGATGCGCCTGGTGCGCGGCACGCTCGCGACGGCGGGCCTGTTTGTGGTGGTGCTCCTCGGTGCCATCGCCTGGCTGGTCGTGCGCCAGGTCGTCACGCCCGTACGGATGGCGGCCGGGATCGCCGAGCGGCTGTCCGCAGGGCGGCTCCAGGAGCGTATGAAGGTCACCGGAGAGGACGACATCGCGCGCCTCGGCGAGGCCTTCAACAAGATGGCGCAGAACCTCCAGTTGAAGATCCAGCAGCTGGAGGAGCTGTCGCGGATGCAGCGCCGGTTCGTGTCGGACGTGTCGCACGAGCTGCGCACGCCCCTGACCACCGTGCGGATGGCGGCCGACGTCATCCATGAGGCGCGCGTGGACTTCGACCCGGTCACGGCGCGCTCCGCGGAGCTGCTCGCCGACCAGCTGGACCGCTTCGAGTCGCTGCTCGCCGACCTCCTGGAGATCAGCCGCTTCGACGCGGGCGCGGCGGCCCTGGAGGCCGAGCCGATAGACCTGCGGGAGGTGGTCCGCCGGGTGGTGGGCGGCGCCGAGCCGCTCGCGGAGCGCAAGGGCACCCGCATACGGGTCGTCGGCGACCAGCAGCCCGTGGTCGCGGAGGCCGACGCGCGGCGCGTCGAGCGGGTGCTCAGGAACCTCGTGGTCAACGCCGTGGAGCACGGCGAGGGCCAGGACGTCATCGTCAAGCTCGCCGCGGCGGGCGGCGCGGTCGCCGTCGCGGTGCGCGACTACGGCGTCGGGCTCAAGCCCGGCGAGGCGACCCGCGTCTTCAGCCGCTTCTGGCGGGCCGACCCGGCACGCGCGCGTACCACCGGAGGTACGGGCCTCGGCCTGTCCATCGCCCTGGAGGACGCGCGGCTGCACGGCGGCTGGCTGCAGGCCTGGGGGGAGCCGGGCGGCGGCTCGCAGTTCCGGCTCACCCTGCCGCGCACGGCAGACGAGGTCCTGCGGGGCTCGCCGATACCCCTGGAGCCCGACGACTCGCGGCGCCACCGCGACCGGGACGCCGCGGGCCTGCCGCGCGGGGGCGGCGGCAAGCGGGCCACCGTGCCGCACCAGCCGCAGGAGCAGCCGCCGCCCGTGCCCGCGAAGGCGCCGATCGCGCCCCGGCTCGCCCAGGCGGCGGCCCTGGACGTCGACCCGACGGCCCTGCCGGGCAACGGCGCGCGCGTGGTGCCCCGCCAGCCCCTGGTGCCGGGCGACGAGCGGACGGGGCCCCAGCGCGGCGACGTACCGGAGCCGGGAGCGGACCGGTACGCACCGACAGCGGATCACCAGGCGGATCCCGAGGCGGATCACGACGACGAGCCGGGAGCGGGCCGTGGCGGCGGGCCGGGTGCGGGCAGGAGCGGCGGCCCTGGTGCCGACGAGGAAGAGGGAGCCTCGCGTGCGCGCTGAAGGGAAGGGGCGTCGGCTGCGGGCCGGGGTCGCGCTCACCGCGGGCGCGGTGCTGCTCGCCGGGTGCGCCTCCATGCCCGACGAGGGCAATCTGAAGAAGGTCGACGCGTCACAGCGCCCGGACTCGCAGTCCCAGGTGCGCGTGTACGCGATCCCGCCGTCCGAGAACGCGCGGGCCGTGGACATCGTCCAGGGCTTCCTGGAGGCCCTGACCAGTGACGACCCGGACTTCACGATCGCCCGCAAGTACCTCACGAAGGAAGCGTCCGCGGCGTGGGACCCGGAGCACTCCACCACGGTCCTCGCGGACGGCCCGAACACGGTCGCGGACAACTTGGGCAACGACAGCGGCGGCGGCAGGACGTACTCGCTGACCGGACGCCAGGTCGCGACGGTGAACAAGCAGCACGCGTACGTGCCCGACGAGAAGTCGTACGCGCAGACCGTGCACCTGTCGCAGCAGAGCGGGCAGAACGGCCGCGCGTGGCGCATCGACCGGCTGCCCAAGGGCATCGTGCTCGGCGAGTCGGACTTCCAGCGCAACTACGAAGCGGTCAACAAGTACTACTTCGCCGAGCCCGGGGCGGGCAGCCGCGGCGGCGGCCCCAAGGCGCTCGTCGCCGACCCCATCTACGTACGGCAGCGCATCGATCCGCTGACGGAGACGGTGAAGTCGCTGCTTGAGGGGCCGACGCACTGGCTCGAACCGGTGGTCAACTCGCGCTTCGACACCCGGACGAGGCTCGCGCCGGACGCCAAGTCGCTGGCGCCCGACGACAAGAACAAGCTGGTCGTGCCCCTGAGCGGGCGCGGTGGCCGGGTCGGCCAGGAGCGGTGCACCGAGATGGCCGCGCAACTGCTCTTCACCCTCCAGGACTTGGCGTCCTCCGGAGTGGAGCAGGTGGAGCTCCAGGGCGAGGGCGGCTCGCAGCTGTGCGTGCTCGGCAAGGACCGCGCCGAGACGGTCGCGTCGCCGCGCAGCACGAACCGACCGTCCTACCAGTACTTCGTCGACGACAAGCGGCGCCTGGTGCGCATGCCGGGCAACGCGGGGAGCAACGCCAAGCCCGAGCCGGTGTCCGGTCCGTTCGGCCAGCCCGAGGAGGCGTTGCAGTCGGTCGCGGTGTCGCGCAACGAGGTGCGCGCGGCTGGGGTGTCGGCCGACGGGCACCGGCTGTACACGGCGTCCCTGGTCGGCGGTGCGCTCGGCGGTCCCGAGCTGCGCTCGCGGGGCAAGACGCCGGACCAGGGCCTGTCCACGCCCAGCTGGGACGGCCGGGGCGACCTGTGGGTGGCCGACCGGGACCGGAAGCGGCCGCGGCTCCTCTGGCTCGACCAGGGCACGGGCGAGCCGGTGCAGGTCGGCGTCTCGGGCCTGGACGGGCGCATCGAGGCGGTCCGGGTGTCGGCCGACGGCGTGCGCATCGCGCTGCTCGTGAAGAAGGGCGACAAGACGTCGCTGCGCATCGGCCGGGTCGAGCGCTCGGGCGGCAAGGGCGAGCGCCCGGAGATCTCCGTCGTCGAGCCGCGCGAGGCGGCCCCGCAGATGGAGGAGGTCACCGCCATGTCCTGGGCGGGCCCGAGCCGCCTCGTGGTGGTCGGCCGCGAGTCCGGTGGCGTGCAGCAGATGCGGTACGTCCAGTGCGACGGCTCGGCGCGCTCGGGCGCGACGCTGCCCGGTCTGACGGGCGTGAAGGAGATCGCCGCGTCCGAGGACGAGACGCAGCCGCTGCTCGCGCACTCGGACGACGGCATCGTGCGGCTGCCGTCGGGGGCGCAGTGGCAGACGGTGGGCAAGGACGGGACGGGGCCGGTCTATCCCGGGTGACGTGCCTGTGGGGGCGTAAAGGCGCCCCAGAACTCCCCTGGAGCGCCCCTCGGAGCGCCTCCGGGGCGGGCGCGTCGCCCGGCGCGCGGACGTCGGTACAGAGGCGCGTTGGCGCAGCCCAGACGGGGTGCGGACGGTTGTCCACAGGGGGTTATCCACAGGGGTGGCAGCGCGGCCCGCACGTTGGCACAGTGGTGGGCATGCGGGGGTGGTGGCAGGACCTCACGGATCTGGTGCTGCCCGCCGAGTGCGGAGGCTGCGGGACGCCTCGGGTGGCGCTGTGCGCGCGGTGCCGGGCCGCTCTGTGCGGGGCCGCGCCGCGCAGGGTACGGCCGGTGCCGGAGCCGCCGGGCCTGCCGGTGGTGCACGCGGCGGCGGCGTACGAGGAAGCGGTGCGGGCGGTCCTGCTCGCACACAAGGAAAGGGGCGCGCTGGCGCTCGTCGGGCCGCTCGGCGAGGCGCTCGCGGGCGCGGTGCGGGCCTCGCTGGCGTACGGCGGCGCGGACGGGGCGCGTGGGGCGGTCGCCGGGGGAGTCGGTGCGGCCTCCGTGCTGCTCGTCCCGGTGCCGTCCGCGGGGCGCGCGGTGCGGGCGCGGGGGCACGACCCCGTGCGGCGGATCGCGCTGGCCGCGGCGGGTGAGCTGCGCCGCCACGGGGTGCCCGCGCGGGTGCTCGGGGCGCTGCGGCAGCGGCGGCCGGTCGCCGACCAGTCCGGCCTCAACTCCCGTGAGCGGCGGGCGAATCTGTCGGGCGCGCTCGGGGTGGTGGCCGGTGCGGGGCCGCTGCTGCGGGGGGCGGGGCACGTCGTCGTGGTGGACGACCTCATGACGACCGGCGCCTCCCTCAGGGAAGCAGTGCGTGCGGTGGGTGGCGTGAACGGCGTAGACGGGGAAGGAGATGACCGAGCACACCGGACCGGCCCCGGGGCACGGAAGGGGGCGGAGAACCAGATAGGGAACCAGCCAAGCCGCGGTAAGCAGAACGGCGCCGTGGGCGCGTCCGCTAATGCCCTGGTGGCCGGGGCAAAGGGCGCCGCAAAGACGCTCAGCGCGGCGGTCGTCGCGGCTTCACCGGATTCCTTCGAAATAAACCGGAACTGACTGAGAACTTTCATCGTTGCAGGTAGTGAGAGGGTCAAGACGCCCGAATGGAGGTACGCCGCAGTAGAGGGTGACGACATCCGTCCGGGCGAGATATGTTCGGTTGTGAGGAGCAGCGGACAGCGCTTCCTCGCATATCGGAATGCCGGTCCATGGGTTTTCCGCAATCACCCGGGGCCGGTGGGTGGAGATCTTGCCCACGGGGGAGGAGGAGGTGGAAGTCACCGAGTCCGAGGCTCCGGGAGTTCCCGGGGTCTGGTGCAAAAGGGAGAAGCCCCGCCGAGGTGGCGGAGCGATCCGGGAACGGAGTTCTGCGTGGACATCGTCGTCAAGGGCCGCAAGACCGAGGTGCCCGAGCGGTTCCGCAAGCACGTGGCCGAGAAGCTGAAGCTGGACAAGATCCAGAAGCTCGACGGCAAGGTGATCAGCCTCGACGTCGAGGTGTCCAAGGAAACCAACCCGCGTCAGGCCGACCGTTCCGACCGTGTGGAGATCACCGTCCGCGGGCGCGGACCCGTGATCCGGGCCGAGGCCTCGGCGTCGGATCCGTACGCGGCACTCGACCTGGCGACCGCCAAGCTCGAAGCCCGGCTGCGCAAGCAGCACGAGAAGCGCCACAACAGGCGTGGTACCGGCAGGCTCACCGCCGCCGAGGTCGCCAACCGCGTGCCGGACGCGGCGCATCTCAACGGGGACGGCACCGTGGCCCACGACGAAGAGCCCGACGGCGTGCCGACCACCAGGATCGGCTCGCTGGAGATCCAGGGCGAAGGCCCCCTCGTGGTCCGCGAGAAGACGCACGTCGCAGCCCCCATGTCACTCGACCAGGCGCTCTACGAGATGGAGCTGGTCGGCCACGACTTCTACTTGTTCATCGACTCCGAGACCAAGGAACCGAGCGTCGTCTACCGGCGGCACGCCTACGACTACGGAGTGATCCACCTCAACGCGGACCCCATGGTCACCCAGCCGCAGTCGGCCGGCGGAGGCAGCGCCCTCGGCGGCTGACGCCCCCTCGCGGAGCGCGTAGGCCGGTGCCCCTGGAGCGCGTGTGCGCCCCCAGGGGCACCCCCGTGCGCCCACTGCGCGCACGGCTCGGCCGCCGGGCATGGAATCATGGGCCCGACAGCCCAACCCGCTTGACCCTGCCTAGGGTTGGTGCAGCCAAGGCAAGACACTGGCCCTGGCCTTCAGGGGGAGGAACGATGGCGGACAGCTTCGGACCGATGCGGAACGAGGATGCCGGGGACGGCATCGGCATCGGCACGGACGCGGGCGCCCCGCGCAAGGAGCCCATCCGGGTTCTCGTGGTGGACGACCACGCGCTCTTCCGCCGCGGCCTGGAGATCGTCCTCGCCGCCGAGGAGGACATCCAGGTGGTCGGGGAGGCCGGTGACGGCGCGGAGGCGGTGGACAAGGCCGCGGACCTGCTGCCGGACATCGTGCTCATGGATGTGCGTATGCCCAAGCGGGGCGGCATCGAGGCGTGCACCTCCATCAAGGAGGTGGCCCCCAGCGCCAAGATCATCATGCTGACGATCAGCGATGAGGAGGCCGACCTCTACGACGCGATCAAGGCGGGCGCCACCGGCTATCTGCTCAAGGAGATCTCCACCGACGAGGTCGCCACGGCGATCCGGGCGGTGGCCGACGGGCAGTCGCAGATCAGTCCGTCGATGGCGTCGAAGCTGCTCACGGAGTTCAAGTCGATGATCCAGCGCACGGACGAGCGACGGCTCGTGCCCGCGCCCCGGCTCACCGACCGGGAGCTCGAGGTACTCAAGCTGGTGGCCACGGGCATGAACAACCGGGACATCGCCAAGGAGCTGTTCATCTCCGAGAACACCGTGAAGAACCACGTGCGCAACATCCTGGAGAAGCTCCAGCTGCACTCCCGGATGGAAGCCGTGGTGTACGCGATGCGGGAGAAGATCCTCGAAATCCGCTGACCTGCCGGGCGCCGGTGACTTGCCCGCCGCCGGTGACCGGCCCGGTACTGGCAGCCGCCCCGGCCCCAGCGGCCGCCTCGGCCCCGGTGGCTGCCCGGCGGGCCGTGGCCGGGGCGGGCCGGGTGGTCGTCAGCCCAGGGCGCGGACCAGGTCGGCCGTCAGCTCGGGGCGGTCCGCCACGCGCTCCACGCGCACGGCGTCGCAGCCCACCCACTCCGCCGCCTCCAGGAGCGCCTGAGCGACCGCGGGAACCGCCTTGGGGCCCTCCAGGGACACCTGCTTGGCGACCAGCGTGGAGCCCTCGCGCGCCGGGTCCACCCGGCCCACCAGACGGCCGCCCGCGAGGACCGGCATCGCGAAATAGCCGTGGATCCGCTTCGGCTTCGGGACGTACGCCTCCAGGCGGTGGGTGAAGCCGAAGATCCGCTCCGTCCGGGCCCGCTCCCAGATCAGGGAGTCGAAGGGCGACAGGAGGGTGGTGCGGTGGCGGCCGCGCGGAGGCGTCGCGAGGGCCTCGGGGTCCGCCCAGGCGGGCTTGTCCCAGCCCTCGACCGCCACCGGCACCAGGCCGGAGTCCGCCACGACCGCGTCGAACTGCTCGCCCTTGAGACGGTGGTAGTCCGCGATGTCCGCGCGCGTGCCCACGCCGAGGGCCTGGCCCGCCAGGCGGACCAGACGGCGCACGCACTCCCGGTCGTCCAGGTCGTCGTGGAGCAGGTCGTCGGGGACGGCGCGCTCCGCCAGGTCGTACACCCGCTTCCAGCTGCGGCGCTCCACGCACACCACCTCGCCGTACATCAGCGCGCGCTCCACCGCGATCTTGGAGTCGGACCAGTCCCACCACTCGCCCTTGTTCTTCGCGCCGCCCAACTCCGTGGCCGTGAGCGGGCCTTCGGCGCGGAGCTGCTTGATGACCTGGTCGTACGCGCCGTCCGGGAGGTCGTGGTGCCAGTGCGGACGGGCGCGGTAGGCGCGGCGGCGGAAGGCGAAGTGGGGCCACTCCTCGATGGGCAGGACGCAGGCGGCGTGCGACCAGTACTCGAAGGCGTGGGGCCGGGCCGCGGGCGCGCCGGGGGACGCGGGGCCCCAGTACGCCGACTCGACCTGCTTGCGGCCCACCGCTCCCAGGCGCGCGTACGGGATCAGCTCGTGGGAGCGGGCCAGGACCGAGATCGTGTCCAGCTGCACCGCGCCCAGGTGGCGGAGGACGCCGCGGACGCCTGCCCTGCGGTCGGGGGCGCCGAGGAAGCCTTGGGCCCGGAGGGCGAGGCGGCGGGCTTCGTCGGCGGTGAGGGTGGCCTCGGGGGGCGGGGTGCGGGTGGGCTCGGTCATGGTCGGAACGATAGGGGGAGGGTCTGACAGCGGGAGTCCGGGTGGGCCTTTGCGGGTGGTGCCCTCGCGGAGGCGCCCCAGGCCCGCCCCTTCCCGAACCGGGGGCTGCCGCCCCCGGGCCCCCGCCCTTTTCGGCGCTCCGCGCTTCGTCCTCAAACGCCGGACGGGCTTGGAGGTCCGCTGCGCGCTCGTCGCTCAGTTCGCCGTCGGAAGATACTGCTGCTGCGACGGCAAGCCGATGTCCGTGGGTAGGAGGGCGCCGATCCAGCAGTCGCGGAGGGTGTTCTTGTTGGGCAGGGCCGCGCGGAGGGTGCCCTCGATGGTGAAGCCCGACTTCTCGGCCACCGCGCGGGAGCCGTTGTTGCCCACTTCGGCGCGCCACTCCAGGCGCGTGCAGCCGAGGCGGGTGAACGCCCAGTGGGCCATCGCCCGGACGGTCTCCGTCATGTAGCCCTGGCCCCGGTGCTCCTTGGCGGTCCAGAAGCCGATCTCCCAGCTGCCCGCGCGCGGATGGTGCAGGCTCGTCGCGGCCAGGAGGGGACCGCCCGCGCGGGGGCGCACGGAGAAGGTGTACTCGACGTCGTGGCGCCAGCCGTCGGGGACCATGCGGCCGGTGAAGCCCTCGGCGTCCACGCGCGCGTAGGGCGACGGGATGGTCGTCCAGCGCTGGATGTCGGGGTCCTGGCACGCCGCGTAGACCTCGTCCGTGTCGGCGGACGTGAAGGTGCGCAGCAGCAGGCGTTCGGTGGTGAGGGTGACGGGCTCCATCGGCCGATTCTGCGCGGGGCGCCCCGAGCGGCGCCAGCGGTTTGGGGCCTCGCCCTCGGTCCGGGGCGTCGACGGAAGGGTGCCTCGGTACGGCGCCGATGGGGGCCGAAGGCGTCGCGGGGGCGGTGCGGCGGCAGGCGGATCCACGGTCGGATGGCCCGGTATGCGGCACCTTCCAGGGCGCCCGAGCGTTGACGTACTGGCAGACCTCCCGGCGTGGCGGGGTCCTCGCATACGATGGCCGTTGCCCGACGAGTACAACCGACCGTGCCAGGCCCGACCGGCAAGGAGACCAACCCCCGTGTCCGTCCTCTCGAAGATCATGCGTGCAGGCGAAGGCAAGATCCTGCGCAAGCTGCACCGCATCGCGGACCAGGTCAACTCCATCGAGGAGGACTTCACGGTCCTCTCCGACGCCGAGCTGCGCGCGCTGACTGCGGAGTACAAGGAGCGTTACGCCGACGGCGAAACGCTCGACGACCTGATGCCGGAGGCGTTCGCCACCGTGCGCGAGGCCGCCAAGCGCGTCCTCGGCCAGCGCCACTACGACGTGCAGATCATGGGCGGCGCGGCCCTGCACATGGGTTATGTCGCGGAGATGAAGACCGGTGAGGGCAAGACCCTGGTCGGCACTCTCCCCGCGTATCTGAACGCGCTCTCGGGCAAGGGCGTGCACCTCATCACGGTCAACGACTACCTGGCCGAGCGCGACTCCGAAATGATGGGCCGGGTCCACAAGTTCCTCGGCCTGAGCGTCGGCTGCATCCTGGCGAACATGCCGCCCGCGCAGCGCCGCGAGATGTACAACTGCGACATCACCTACGGCACGAACAACGAGTTCGGCTTCGACTACCTCCGCGACAACATGGCGTGGTCGCAGGACGAGCTCGTCCAGCGCGGCCACAACTTCGCGATCGTCGACGAGGTGGACTCCATCCTCGTCGACGAGGCGCGTACGCCGCTGATCATCTCCGGCCCCGCCGACCAGGCCACCAAGTGGTACGGCGACTTCGCCAAGCTGGTCACCCGCCTCACCAAGGGCAAGCCCGGCGAGCCCCTCAAGGGCATCGAGGAGACCGGGGACTACGAGGTCGACGAGAAGAAGCGCACCGTCGGCATCCACGAGTCCGGCGTCGCCAAGGTCGAGGACTGGCTCGGCATCGACAACCTCTACGAGTCGGTGAACACCCCGCTCGTCGGCTACTTGAACAACGCCATCAAGGCCAAGGAACTGTTCAAGAAGGACAAGGACTACGTCGTCATCGACGGCGAAGTCATGATCGTCGACGAGCACACCGGCCGCATCCTCGCCGGTCGCCGCTACAACGAGGGCATGCACCAGGCGATCGAGGCGAAGGAAGGGGTGGACATCAAGGACGAGAACCAGACGCTCGCCACGATCACCCTCCAGAACTTCTTCCGCCTCTACAAGCGCCAGGACCACCAGGGCAAGGAAGTCCCCGGCCTCTCCGGCATGACCGGTACGGCCATGACCGAGGCCGCCGAGTTCCACCAGATCTACAAGCTCGGCGTCGTCCCGATCCCGACGAACCGGCCGATGGTCCGCAAGGACCAGTCGGACCTGATCTACCGCACCGAGGTCGCCAAGTTCGCCGCGGTCGTCGACGACATCGCGGAGAAGCACGAGAAGGGCCAGCCGATCCTCGTCGGCACCACCTCGGTCGAGAAGTCCGAGTACCTCTCGCAGCAGCTGTCCAAGCGCGGCGTCCAGCACGAGGTGCTCAACGCCAAGCAGCACGACCGGGAGGCGACGATCGTCGCCCAGGCGGGCCGCAAGGGCGCCGTGACCGTCGCGACGAACATGGCCGGTCGTGGCACGGACATCAAGCTCGGCGGCAACCCCGAGGACCTCGCCGAGGCAGAGCTGCGCCAGCAGGGCCTCGACCCCGAGGAGCACATCGAGGAGTGGGCGCAGGCCCTGCCCGCCGCCCTGGAGCGCGCCGAGCAGGCGGTCAAGGCCGAGTTCGAAGAGGTCAAGGCGCTCGGCGGGCTCTACGTCCTCGGCACCGAGCGGCACGAGTCGCGCCGCATCGACAACCAGCTGCGCGGCCGCTCCGGCCGCCAGGGCGACCCGGGCGAGTCGCGCTTCTACCTCTCGCTCGGCGACGACCTCATGCGCCTGTTCAAGGCCCAGATGGTCGAGCGCGTGATGTCCATGGCGAACGTGCCGGACGACGTCCCGATCGAGAACAAGATGGTCACGCGCGCCATCGCCTCCGCCCAGTCGCAGGTCGAGCAGCAGAACTTCGAGACCCGCAAGAACGTCCTCAAGTACGACGAGGTCCTCAACCGCCAGCGCGAGGTCATCTACGGCGAGCGCCGCCGCGTCCTGGAGGGCGAGGACCTGCACGAGCAGGTCCAGCACTTCATGGACGACACCATCGACGCGTACGTCGCGGCGGAGAGCGCCGAGGGCTTCGCCGAGGAGTGGGACCTCGACCGCCTCTGGAGCGCCTTCAAGCAGCTCTACCCGGTGAAGGTCACCATCGAGGAGCTGGAGGACGAGGTCGGCGACCGCGCGGGCCTGACGGCCGAGTTCATCTCCGAGGCCATCAAGGAGGACATCCACCAGCAGTACGAGGCCCGTGAGGCGCAGCTCGGCTCCGAGATCATGCGTGAGCTGGAGCGCCGCGTGGTCCTGTCGGTCCTCGACCGCAAGTGGCGCGAGCACCTCTACGAGATGGACTACCTCCAGGAGGGCATCGGCCTCCGTGCCATGGCGCAGAAGGACCCGCTGGTCGAGTACCAGCGCGAGGGCTTCGACATGTTCAACGCCATGATGGACGGCATCAAGGAGGAATCCGTCGGCTATCTGTTCAACCTGGAGGTCCAGGTCGAGCAGCAGGTCGAGGAGGTCCCGGTGGCGGACGCCGCGCCGTCCCTGACGAAGGACGGCGTGCAGGACGCCGTTCCGGCCGGTGCCGCCCGCCCGGAGATCCGGGCCAAGGGCCTGGACGCCCCGCAGCGCCCGGACCGCCTGCACTTCCAGGCGCCGAACGCCGAGGGCGGTGTCGACGAGGGCGACTTCACGACCTCCGGCGAGCCCGCGGGCAGCGCGCCCGCGGCCGGTGGCGACGGCATGACGCGCGCGGAGCGCCGCAAGGCCCAGAAGGGCGGCCGACGCCGCAAGAAGTAGCCGCGGAGCGCTTCCGGGCGCTGACCGAGTGGGGCCGGGTGCCGAGGGGCGCCCGGCCCTTCGGCGTTCCCCGGGGCGCACGCGTGGGGCTCACGCGTGCTGCCGTACGCCGCTGTCGACCTCCACGGCGGTGCAGCGCCAGCGCTCGTCGTCGCCCCGGTGCAGCCGGAACGCCAGGGCGCGCAGCGCGGGGCCCGCGCCGACGCGGGCGAAGACCTCGTAGACGCCGGGCCGCACCTCGTAGTGGCCGACGCGCCGCACCGCGGGCCGGTGGCCGCCCACGGAGCGCAGCGGAAGCAGCTCGGCGAGCCGGACCAGGTCGTCATAGGCGGTGTGGGCGACGTGGCGGGCCACCGCGTGGACCGGGCGCTGGCCGCTGAGCACCAGTAACAGCAGCTCCGTGAAGAGCTCCGCCGGGTGCGGGGGAGGCTGCGCGGGCACCCGGTGCGACCGGGAGCCGGGGCGGCGCGGATCGGGGCGCCCCGGGGGACGGCCCGCCGGTGGGCGGGACGCGGCCGGACGGGTCGCCGGGCGTCGGGGCCGGGTCATGACCTTCGGCCCGGCAGGCCCGGCAGGCCCGGCAGGCCCAGCGGGTGTGACGGCCACGGGCGGCGGTGTGGGGGACTGGGGCACGGCTGGGCCTCCGTAACGGCGAGAGCGGGTGGGCGCGGCCCTCGGGGTTCGGGATCCGCATCGGGATACCGAGGGGTAACTTCACTGGGATCTTGTACGGCGGCGAGGGCGGCCGTGGCAACGCTCCCGAGGCCCCGCCGGGCCCGCCGCGCCGATTCGCTCATCAGGGTGAGCGGAGGGGGCCGCGACCCCCTGGCCACGGGGCCGGTGCGGGTGACGGGCGGGACGGGAGTGGACGCGGCGAGCGGCTCGGGCAGCACCTCGAAGGGGGACGCGCGCACGTATCCTGTAGCCCCTGCCGAGAGCCTTCGCTACTACGAAAGCGGCCAAGCCATGCGCGTCTACGTACCCCTGACCCTGCCCCGTCTCGCGCAGGCGCACGAGGCGGGCGAGGTGGGTCCCGGGCCGCTGACCGCGTACGCCGTGACGCCCGCGCTGCGCGAGTGGTACGTGTCCGACGACATCGAGGAGCTGGAGTACGCGGCCCTCAACCGGGCCGCGCTCGCCTCGCTGCGGCTGCTCGCGGGCGAGCCCGGCACCCCGCGGCGCCGGGTCGTCCTCGCGGCGGACGTGCCGGACGGCGCCGCCGTGGCCGACCCTGACCGGGGCCTGGACGCGGGGGCGCTCGGCGAGGTGCGGATCGCGGGCGCGCTGCCGCTGGCCAAGGCGGCGGCCGTGCACGTGGACGCGGACGACGCGGAGCCGGACGTCACGGCGGCGGCGGACATGCTGGGGGCGGCGGACCAGGGCGACGACGACGCCCAGTTCGTCGTGGACGGCGCGGAGGACCACGAGCTGCTCTGGTACGCGACGCAGGAGATCCCGAACCTGGTCGGGCCCGGCGCCTGAGCCCGGGCCCCGCCCCGCCCCCGAGGGCCGTGGGAGCGGTGCTGTCAGTGGGGCCGGGTACGGTCTTGTGCATGGGGAAGCTGCAGCGCGGGGCGCACATCGTCTGGGACTGGAACGGGACACTCCTGCACGACATCCACGCCGTGATCGACGCGACGAACGCGTCGTTCGTCGAGATAGGCCTGGAGCCGATCACCCTTGAGCGGTATCGCGAGCTGTACTGCGTGCCGGTGCCGCGGTTCTACGAGCGGCTGATGGGTCGGCTGCCCACCGAGGCCGAGTGGCTGATGATGGACGCCGTCTTCCACAAGCACTACGGGGCGCGGGTGGACGCGTGCGCCCTCGCCGAGGGGGCGGCGGAGCTGCTCGCCTCGCGGCAGGCGGTGGGGCGTACGCAGTCGCTGCTCTCGCTCGCTCCGCACGAGCAGCTGGTGCCCTTGGTGCGGCGGCACGGGATCGCGGAGCGGTTCGTGCGGATCGACGGGCGTACGGACGCGTCGCACACGGGGAAGGCCGAGCGGATGGTGCGGCACCTCGCGGCGCTCGACGGGGTCGACGCGGCGCGGGTCGTCGTGATCGGGGACGCGGTGGATGACGCGGTGGCCGCGGCGCACGTGGGGGCGCGGGCCGTGCTGTACACCGGGGGGTCGCACAGCCGGGGCAGCCTTGAGGCCGCCGGGGTTCCCGTCGTGGACTCCCTCGGCGAGGCCGTGGACCTGGCGGAGGGCCTGGTGGCGTAGCCCCCGGGCCCCAGCCCTGGGCCCCGGCCCCCGGCCCCGGCCCCCCGGCCCCGGACCTCAGCCCCGGCCCAAGCCTGGGGCGCCCCGGGCGGAGGCCCGGCGCGACGGCTGGGCGGCACCTGGGCGCTGTGCCCACCCGTTCCGCCCCTGGGCGGACCAGCTGCCCACAGCTGGAGGAACGGCCGCTACGTCACCGGGGCCTTCGCCCTCAGGACCGTGAGGAACTCGCGCATCCAGCCCGAGTGGTCCGGCCACGCGCGGGCCGAGACCAGCGTGCCGTCGACGACCGCCTCCGCGTCCTGGAAGGTGGCCCCGGCGGTCTGCATGTCGATCTCCAGGGCCGGATAGGCCGTGACGCGGCGGCCCGCGAGGCCCCCGACCGCCGCGGTGAGCAGGGGGCCGTGGCAGATCTGCGCCACCGGCTTGTCCGCGTCGAAGAAGGCCTTGAGGATCTTGCGGAGCTCGGGGTCGCCGCGCAGGTACTCGGGCGCCCGCCCGCCGGGGACGACGAGGGCGACGTACTGCCCGGGGTCGACCTCCGCGAAGGCCAGGTCGGCGGGCCAGGTGTAGCCGGGCTTCTCCGTGTAGGTGTCGAAGCCCGGCTCGAAGTCGTGCACGACGAACTGGAGCTTCTTGCGGGACGGGGCGGCGATATGGACGTCGTACCCCTCCTCACGCAGTCGCTGGTACGGGTAGAGGACCTCCAGTGACTCCGCCGCGTCACCGGTGACTATCAGGATCTTGGCTGCCATCGCTGTTCGCTCCCCTCGCCGCGTCGTACGCCGCGCGCCGTGCGCCTGCCGGGCGCCTCGTGGTGCCCGTCCAGGTCAACGTGCATCCGGCGGGGACGTTTGCCAAGAGGGCCTCCCGGGCCGCACGGGGGCCGCGCGGGCGGGACTGTGCAGACTGTCAAAGTTCGGGCCCAGGTTTTGTACACATACGGCTCATGACGAGTTCCCGGTGGGGGGCGATAGCCTTGTCCCGTGATCAGCGCGATATCCCGCGGAGGCACGGTCGCCTCCGCCTTGCGCCCGCTATGCACGGAGGACATCCGTGCCGGGCGCCGCGCCGACGTTTTCCCACGGTGCGGACAGCGCGGTCAGCGCGTCCCTCAGGACCGGTCAACGATCACCCCGGAAATGGCGGAATCCCGCCCGCTCATCGCTCATCGCGGCATAACGTCGACACCGACCGGAGACCCCGCGTCGCGGCGTTACGTCACATCACTTCCTTCTACGTCACGCAACGGCGCGCGACAGGAGTCAGAGGACAATGCAGACCAAGCTGGACGAAGCCAAGGCCGAGCTGCTCGCGCGGGCCGCCCGGGTAGCTGAGAACAGCCCGGTCGGGGGGCGCCTGCCAACGGGAGCACCGACCGGGTCGAAGGGCGGTGGCGGGTCCGGCTCGGACCCGGCCGCCCAGGCCGACCAGGACAAGGTGCTCGCGTTCCTCCAGCGCTACTACCTGCACACCGCCCCAGAGGACCTCAGCGACCGCGACCCGGTCGACGTCTTCGGCGCCGCCTTCTCGCACTACCGCCTGGCCGAGAACCGCCCGCAGGGCACCGCGAACGTCCGCGTGCACACGCCGACGGTCGAGGAGAACGGCTGGACGTGCAGCCACTCCGTCGTCGAGGTCGTCACCGACGACATGCCGTTCCTCGTGGACTCCGTGACGAACGAGCTGTCGCGGCAGAACCGCGGCATCCACGTCGTCATCCACCCGCAGGTCGTCGTGCGCCGCGACCTGACCGGCAAGCTCCTTGAGGTGCTGCCCGCGCAGGCGGCGGGCGCGGACAAGCCGCACGACACGCTCACCGAGTCGTGGATCCACGTCGAGATCGACCGCGAGACCGACCGCTCCGACCTGAAGCAGATCACCACCGACCTGCTGCGCATCCTCTCCGACGTCCGCGAGACCGTCGAGGACTGGGAGAAGATGCGCGACTCCGCGCTGCGCATCGCCGACGAGCTGCCCACCGAGCCGACCGCCTCCGACGTCCAGGAGGGGGAGGTCGAGGAGGCCCGCGAGCTGCTGCGCTGGCTGGCCGCGGACCACTTCACGTTCCTCGGCTACCGCGAGTACGACCTCACGGACGACGACTCCCTCGCCGCCGTGCCCGGCACCGGCCTCGGCATCCTGCGCTCCGACCCCAAGCACAGCGGCGACGACCACCACCCGGGCGGCCCGTCCTTCAACCGGCTGCCCGCCGACGCCCGCGCCAAGGCCCGCGAGCACAAGCTCCTCGTCCTGACGAAGGCCAACAGCCGCGCGACCGTCCACCGGCCGTCCTACCTCGACTACGTGGGCGTGAAGAAGTTCGACGCCGACGGCAACGTGGTGGGCGAGCGCCGCTTCCTCGGCCTCTTCTCCAGCGCCGCGTACACCGAGTCGGTGCGCCGCGTGCCCGTCATCCGGCGCAAGGTCGCCGAGGTCCTCAAGGGCGCGGGCTTCTCGCCCAACAGCCACGACGGCCGCGACCTGCTCCAGATCCTGGAGACGTACCCGCGCGACGAGCTGTTCCAGACGCCCCCCGACGAGCTGCGGTCGATCGTCACCAGCGTCCTGTACCTCCAGGAGCGCCGCCGCCTGCGGCTCTACCTCCGCAAGGACGTGTACGGGCGCTACTACTCGGCCCTGGTCTACCTGCCGCGCGACCGCTACACCACCGGCGTCCGGCTGCGGATCATCGACATCCTCAAGGAAGAGCTGAACGGCGCCAGCGTCGACTTCACGGCCTGGAACACCGAGTCGATCCTGTCCCGCATCCACTTCGTGGTCCGCGTGCCCAAGGGCGGCGAGGTCCCCGCGCTCTCCGACACCGACGTCGAGCGCATCGAGTCCCGCCTGGTGGAGGCCGCCCGCTCCTGGGCCGACGGCTTCGCGGAGGCGCTGACCGCCGAGTGCGGCGAGGAGCGCGCCGCCGAGCTGCTCCGCCGCTACCAGGGCGCGTTCCCCGAGGGCTACAAGGCCGACCACACGCCGCGCGCCGCCGTCGCCGACCTGGTCCACCTGGAGCACCTCCAGCAGGGCCACAAGGACTTCGCGCTCAGCCTGTACGAGCCGGTGGGCGCCGCCCCCGACGAGCGCCGCTTCAAGATCTACCGCTCCGGCGGCCAGGTCTCGCTCTCCGCCGTCCTGCCCGTCCTGCAGCGCCTGGGCGTGGAGGTCACCGACGAGCGCCCGTACGAGCTGCGCTGCGCGGACCGTACGAACGCGTGGATCTACGACTTCGGCCTGCGCATGCCCAAGCTGGGCAACGGCAGCGGCGACTACCTGGGCGACGACGGCCGCGAGCGCTTCCAGGAGGCCTTCGCCGCCGCCTGGACCGGCGAGGCCGAGGTCGACGGCTTCAATTCGCTCGTGCTGCGCGCCGGACTGAACTGGCGCCAGGCGATGGTCCTGCGCGCGTACGCCAAGTACCTGCGCCAGGCGGGCTCCACCTTCAGCCAGGACTACATGGAGGACACCCTCCGCAACAACGTCCACACCACGCGGCTGCTCGTCTCCCTCTTCGAGGCCCGGATGTCGCCGGAGCGCCAGCGCGCGGGCACCGAGCTGACCGACGGCCTCCTCGAAGAGCTCGACGGCGCCCTCGACCAGGTGGCGTCGCTCGACGAGGACCGCATCCTGCGCTCCTTCCTCACCGTCATCAAGGCGACGCTGCGCACGAACTTCTTCCAGGAGGCGGCGGGCGGCAGGCCGCACTCGTACGTCTCCATGAAGTTCGACCCGCAGGCCATCCCGGACCTTCCCGCGCCGCGTCCGGCGTACGAGATCTGGGTGTACTCGCCGCGCGTGGAGGGCGTGCACCTGCGCTTCGGCAAGGTCGCGCGCGGCGGCCTGCGCTGGTCGGACCGGCGTGAGGACTTCCGTACGGAGATCCTCGGCCTGGTCAAGGCGCAGATGGTGAAGAACACCGTGATCGTGCCGGTCGGCGCGAAGGGCGGCTTCGTCGCCAAGCAGCTGCCCGACCCGTCGGTGGACCGGGACGCGTGGCTCGCCGAGGGCGTCGCCTGCTACAAGATCTTCATCTCGGCGCTGCTCGACATCACGGACAACCTGGTCGCGGGCGAGGTCGTGCCCCCGGCCGACGTGGTGCGCCACGACGAGGACGACACCTATCTGGTGGTCGCGGCCGACAAGGGCACGGCGACGTTCTCGGACATCGCCAACGAGGTGGCCGAGAGCTACAACTTCTGGCTCGGCGACGCCTTCGCCTCCGGCGGCAGCGCGGGCTACGACCACAAGGGCATGGGCATCACCGCGCGCGGCGCCTGGGAGTCCGTGAAGCGGCACTTCCGCGAGCTGGGCGTGAACACGCAGACCGAGGACTTCACCGTCGTCGGCGTCGGCGACATGTCCGGTGACGTGTTCGGCAACGGCATGCTCCTGTCCGAGCACATCCGCCTGGTGGCCGCCTTCGACCACCGGCACATCTTCATCGACCCGAACCCGGACGCGGCCACCTCGTACGCCGAGCGCCGCCGCCTGTTCGAGCTGCCCCGCTCCAGCTGGGCCGACTACGACAAGGACCTGCTCTCCCCGGGCGGCGGGATCTTCCCGCGCTCGGCCAAGGCGATCCAGCTCAACGCGCACATCCGCGAGGCCCTCGGCATCCAGACCGGCGGCGCGAAGATGACGCCCGCCGAGCTGATGCAGGCCATCCTGAAGTCGCCGGTCGACCTGCTGTGGAACGGCGGCATCGGCACGTACGTGAAGGCGTCCACCGAGTCGCACGCGGACGTCGGCGACAAGGCCAACGACGCCATCCGCGTCAACGGCGCCGACCTGCGCGTGAAGGTCGTCGGCGAGGGCGGCAACCTGGGGCTCACCCAGCTCGGCCGGATCGAGTTCGCCCGCTCCGGCGGCCGCATCAACACCGACGCCATCGACAACAGCGCGGGCGTGGACACCTCCGACCACGAGGTGAACATCAAGATCCTGCTGAACGCCGTGGTGCAGGCCGGGGACCTGACCGTCAAGCAGCGCAACAAGCTGCTCGCCCAGATGACCGACGAGGTCGGCCAGCTCGTCCTGCGCAACAACTACGCGCAGAACACAGCGCTCGCCAACTCCGTCTTCGAGGCCCCCTCGCTGCTGCACGCGCACCAGCGCTTCATGCGGCGCATGGGCCGCGAGGGCCATCTGGACCGCTCCCTGGAGTTCCTGCCCGCCGATCGGCAGATCCGGGAGCTGCTCGGCTCCGGGCGCGGCCTGTCGCAGCCGGAGCTGGCCGTCCTGCTCGCGTACACGAAGATCGTGGCGGCGGACGCGCTGATCCAGACCTCGCTGCCGGACGACGCCTACCTCCAGCGGCTGCTGCACGCGTACTTCCCGAAGGCCCTGCGGGAGAAGTTCCCCGAGCAGGTCGACGGGCACGCGCTGCGCCGGGAGATCATCACCACGGTCCTGGTCAACGACACCGTGAACTCGGGCGGCTCGACCTTCCTGCACCGCCTGCGCGAGGAGACCGGCGCGTCCCTGGAGGAGATCGTGCGGGCGCAGCTCGCCGCCCGGGAGATCTTCGGGCTCGGCGAGGTCTGGGACGCCGTCGAGGCGCTGGACAACGTGGTGGCCGCCGACGTGCAGACGCGGGTCCGCCTGCACTGCCGCCGCCTCGTCGAGCGCGGCACGCGCTGGCTGCTCAACAACCGGCCGCAGCCGCTCCAGCTCGCCGAGACGGTCAGCTTCTTCAGCGAGGGCGTCACGCAGGTGTGGGCGTCGCTGCCCAAGCTGGTGCGCGGCTCGGACCTGGAGTGGTACGAGAACATCCGCGAGGAGCTGACCGGCGCCGGGGTGCCGGACGAGCTGGCGCAGCGCGTGGCCGGGTTCTCCTCGGCCTTCCCGGCGCTCGACATCGTCGCCGTCGCCGACCGCATGGGCCGGGACCCGCTGGACGTCGCCGAGGTGTACTACGACCTCGCCGACCGGCTGCGGATCACGCAGCTGATGGACCGCATCATCGAGCTGCCGCGCAACGACCGCTGGCAGTCCATGGCGCGGGCCTCCATCCGCGAGGACCTGTACGCGGCGCACGCCGCGCTGACGGCCGACGTCCTGGCCGTGGGCAACGGCTCCTCGACGCCCGAGCAGCGCTTCAAGGCGTGGGAGGAGAAGAACGCCGCGATCCTCGGCCGGGCCCGGTCCACCCTGGAGGAGATCCAGGGCTCGGACGCCTTCGACCTGGCGAACCTGTCGGTGGCCATGCGGACCATGCGCACGCTGCTGCGCACGCATTCGTAGGCCTTGCGTCGCCGGGGCGCCCCGCACCGTTCGGTGCGGGGCGCCCCGGCGTTTTCGCGTCCGTACGCGCCATACGCGCCGTACGTGCCTGCGCTGGCAAATCGGGCATTTGGGGTACGGTGAATGAGATTATTTCGGGAAGGTCACAGGGTAAGCCGATGACAGAAGCAAGTCCGCTGGACGCCGCGGAAAGCGCGGTCCGTGCCTTCGGGGCGCCGCAGCTGCCCGAGGAGTGGGGCGCCACCCCGCTCACCGTCGTGATGCCGACCTACAACGAAGCGGGCAACCTGCCCGGCATGGCCAGGGCCCTCATGGCGCTGCCGCTGCCCGGCCTGCGCCTGCTCGTCGTCGACGACTCCAGCCCCGACGGCACCGGGGCCCTCGCCGAGGAGCACGCCCGGCGCGTCGAGGAGACGTACGGGACGCGCCGCATGAGCGTCCTGCACCGCACCGAGAAGGACGGCCTCGGCCGGGCCTACGCGGCGGGCATGGCGCGGGCCGTCGCCGACGGCGCGCACTACGTGCTCCAGATGGACGCCGACGGCAGCCACCCCGCCGACAAGGTCGCCGAGCTGCTCGGCGTGGCCCTCGCCACCGACGCCGGAGTCGTCGTCGGCAGCCGCTACGTCCAGGGCGGCACCCTCTCCGACGCCTGGGGCGCCCACCGCAAGCTGCTGTCCCGCTGGGCCAACGCGTACGCGGGCACGATCCTCGGCACCCGGGTCAGGGACATCACCGGCGGCTTCAACCTGTGGCGCGCCGACGCCGTGCGCGCCGTGGACCTGGCGACGGTCGACAGCGCGGGCTACAGCTTCCAGGTCGAGATGAAGTACCGCGCGCTGCGGCACGGCTTCGGCCTCGTGGAGGTGCCCATCCACTTCGAGGACCGCACCGTCGGCGAGTCCAAGATGAATCTGATGGTGCAGCTGGAGTCGGTCGCCATGCCCTGGAAGCTGCGCCTGCGCGACACCCGCCGCGGGGCGCGCGACACCCTCGTGGCCCGCGCGGCGCGGGCGGCGCGGGGCGTGCGGGGGCCGCTGGAATGACGAGCACCCTCCCCGAGGCGGCCCGGCTCCCGGGCGCGCCGCACGAGGCCGCGGCGCCGGGGCGGCGCGTGGCACGGCCGCGGCGGGTCCCGCCGCGCCTTCGCCGACTCTGCGTGGAGCTCGCCAAGTTCGGCGTGGTCGGCGGCAGCGGCGTCGCGGTCAACTTCCTCGTCTTCAACCTGCTGCTGCACGGCCTGGGTTCGGCCCCGATGGCCGCGACGGTCCTCGCCAGCGTCGTCGCCATGGGCACCAACTACCTGGGCTTCCGCTTCTTCGCCTACCGGGACCGGGCCCGCCGCACCCGGCGCCAGATCGTGCTGTTCTTCGCCTTCAGCGGCATCGGCGTGGCGATGGAGACCCTGCTGTTCTACGCGGCCTACCACGGGGCGGGGATGAACGGCCCCCTCGGTGCCAACGTCGCCAAGGCCCAGTCCATCGTCCTGGCGTCGGCCTTCAGGTTCCTGGTGTACCGGACCTGGGTGTTCCAGCACCGCGCCCAGACGCGGAGCGCGTGAGCCGCAGCGCCAGCGGCCGCACCAGGCGCGCCGTCACGCCCACGGGCGTCCAGCGCAGCTGGAGGCGGCCCGCGCCCCGGCCCTCCGGCTCCGCCGTGACCCGGTGCGGCGCGGTGCCGTGCCGGTAGCCGACGCGGGCCGTGACCGCGGGGAAGCCCAGGGGAGCGAGCAGCAGGCCGCTGTTGCGCAGTCGGCCCTCGGTGAGCTGGACCACGGGGTGGCGGACGCCCTCGAAGCCCTGGGGCGGCAGCGCGGCCCGGGCCAGGTCGAGCACGGTCTCGCCCGCGAAGACGCCGGGGCGCACGGGGTCGAGGCGGAAGCGGACCCTCAGGCGCCGCCCGGCCGGGGCGACGACCAGGGCCGCCACCTGCGGCCCCACCGGGAGCCGCAGCCCCGGGTCGTAGGTGCGCACGCTCAGGCGCAGGGTCGCGCCGGGGCCCGGCTCGACGCGGGTGAGCTCGTGGCGGAACAGGGCGCCGGGGAACGGCCGGGTGTCCAGGCCCAGGTCGGTGAGGTCCAGCTCGCGCCGGGCCTCGGGGGTCTCCGGGAGCCGCGCGCCCCAGTAGAGGCGGCCGCCGGGGTCCGCCACGGCCGCGCGCGGGGCGACGGGGTGGCCGAGGCCGCGGGCGGCCACCCGGGCCTCGGCGAGGCGGCCGTCCCGCACCAGGCGCAGGACCACGCGCTCGGCGCGCGGAAGGCGCTCGTACGCCGTGGGGGACAGGCCCGCCAGATACGGGTTCACGAGGTCCGCGAAGCCGCGCAGCCAGGCGTCGTCGCGATACGGCAGGTCGCCCGCGTACATGCGGAAGTCGTGCTTGAGGAACTTGTAGTCCTTGGCCTCGCGCAGGTTCGCGTGGCCGCTGGCGCGCAGGAAGTCGTCGATGAGGCCCTGGACGTGCACGCGGTCGCGCACGTTGGCCAGCTTGTGCCGCTGGTTGGAGATGGAGGCCGTGGAGGCCGCGCCGTAGGGCTGTATGTACCAGCGGTAGACGGTCTCGGGGATGACGGTGAAGGCCTTGGCCAGGCAGTAGGCCTGGGCCGTGAAGAGCTGGTCCTCGTAGTGGATGCCCTCGGGGAAGCGCAGGCCGCTGTGGTCGAGGAAGGACTTGCGGTACATCTTGCTCGTCGACAGGTGCTCGAAGAGCAGGCCGGGTTCGGTCTCGATGCCCTCGACCGTGCGGCGCTGTGCGACCAGGTGGGGCATCCACGTGGAGGTGCGGCCGGTGTCGACGCGGACGCGCTCGACGGCGCCCATCACGAAGTCGGCCTCCCGCTCGGCGTGCGCGGCGAGCAGGAACTCCACGGCGCGCTCGGGGAGTTCGTCGTCGCTGTCGAGGAACATCAGGTACGGGGCGCGGGCGAGGTCGATCGCGCGGTTGCGGGGCGCGCTGCACCCGCCGCTGTTCTCCTCCAGCCGGAGATAGCGGACGCGCGGGTCCCGGGCGGCGAGCGCGCGGGCCACGCGGGGCGTGTCGTCCGTCGAGTGGTCGTCGCTGATGATCACCTCGATGTTGCCGTGGGTCTGCCGGAGCGCGGAGCGGACCGCGCGCGGGAGGCGGGCCGCGTCGTTGAAGACGATGACCGTGATCGTCACGTCGGGGGTCACCGGGCCGCCTCCTCGGGCGTCGGGGCGGGGGTGCGCCTCTCGAGCGGCACGACGGGCGGCAGCGCCGACTCCGGTTCGCCGAGGAACACGCGGCGCACCACCCGCTCCGCCGCGCGCCCGTCGTCGAACTCGCAGAAGCGGCGCCGGAAGGCCGCCCGCGCCCGCCCCGCCGCCGCGTCCCGCCAGGCGTCGGTGGTGAGCACCTCCGTCAGCTCCTCCTGGGTGCGCGCCACCGCGCCCGGGGGCTCGGCGAGCAGGTCGAAGTAGACCCCGCGCGTCGTCGCGTACGTCTCCCAGTCGTCGGCGTAGACGACGATCGGCCGGTCCAGGTTGGCGTAGTCGAACATGAGGGACGAGTAGTCCGTGATCAGGGCGTCCGCCGCCAGGGCGAGGTCCTCCACCGGGTCGTACGCGGACACGTCGAGGACCCGGCCGGTGCGGCGCAGGGCGGCGAGGGACGGGACCGCGCCGCCGCCGTAGAAGTAGTGGCCGCGGACCAGGAGGACGGTGTCCTCGCCCAGGCGGTCCGCCAGGGCGGCCAGGTCCAGGCGCGGGGTCCAGGCCGCCTCGTAGTCGCGGTGGGTGGGCGCGTAGAGCAGGGCGCGGGTGCCGGGGGCGATGCCGAGGCGGTCGCGGACGGCCCGGACGTCGGGGGCGGTCGCGGTGTAGTAGACGTCGTTGCGCGGGTAGCCGTGGTCGAGTTCGACGTAGCGGGACTGGTAGGCGCGCTGCCACGTCTCCGTCGAGTGGGTGTTGGAGCTGACGCTGTAGTCCCAGCGGTCGACGCGGGCGAGCAGGGCGTGGAAGTCGAGGCCCTGCGCGGCGGCCGGGTGGTCGAGCTGGTCGAGGCCCATGCGCTTCAGGGGGGTGCCGTGGTGGGTCTGGAGGTGGACGGAGCCCGGCCGCTTGACGATCGCGTCGGGGAAGTTGGCGTTGTTCACCAGGTATGTCGCCGTCGCCATGACGCGCCAGTAGCGGCGGCTGCCGGGGACGACGTGGTCGGTGCCCGGGGGGAGCAGCGGCTCGTTCGCCCGCGAGACCACCCACACCGGGTGGATGTGGGGCGCGAGCTCGGCGAGCTTCGCCGCGATCGCGGCCGGGTTGCAGGCCACGCCCCGGTTCCAGTACGCCGAGAACACCGCGAGCCGGGGATCGAGGGGGCGCCGCAGGTCCTGGTGGTACTGGAGGGCGCGGACGGTCCTCGCCGCCTTCCGCCTGCCGCCCGCCACGGCTGATCGCAGCTGGCGGCGCCGCTGGTCGGCGGCCTGGAGGGCGCGGTACTTCGGGTACGCGTCCTCTTCGAGCAGGCGGCGGCGCACGCCCTCCAGGCCGCCGGGGCGCCGGTGTCCGGGCGGCCGGTGGGTGACCGCGGCCCGGGCCGCGCGGTGGAAGAACGCGCGGGCGTCCGGTTCCGGAAGGTCCGCGCGGGCGATCGTCCGCAGACTGGCGGTGACCATCGCCGCGTACAGGATGCCGAGCGGCCCCGCGCCCGCCGCGCGCTCCCCGGCCAGGCGCAGCAGCCGCTCGTACGTCTCCAGGAGGGCGAAGCGGTCGGCGGCCGTGGGCGGCGGCAGGCTCTCGGGCCGCGGCTGCCGGTCCTCCAGGGCGACGTGGTCGAACGCCGCGATCCGGTCGGCGGTCAGGAGCGCGGCGTACGCCGTGAACAGCTCGTCGTCCGTGTCCAGTTGGTCCTGCCGGGCCCGCCAGAAGTCCCGGCGCAGCACGCGGGTGCCCAGGAGCGGGGTGACCTTCAGCAGGTCGGGGCAGTCCGTGAGGCGCACGTCGCGGCGGCCCGGCTTCGCCAGGAACCGGCCGTCGGGGCTCGGCAGGCGGGTGTGGCGCCAGGTCGACCGGGTGTGGTCGGTGAGCAGGACGTCCACGGTGTCCGGCAGCGCGGCCACGCGCTCGGCGACGGCGCGCACGGCGCCGGTGGGCACGCTGTCCTTGCTGCGCACGAAGTGCAGCCAGCGGCCCTTGGCCCGGGCGGCGCCCGTCGCGCGGGCCGCGCCGTCCGGGGTGCCGTCGGGCAGGGCGACGAGGGTGAGGCCGGGGTGGCGGGCGGCCGCCGCCCGCGCGGAGGCGCCGACGGCGGCGACGACGACCTGCACGCCGGGGCCCGCCTGGCGGGCGAGGGATTCGAGGCTCTCGCCCAAGTGGCCCTGGACGTTGCGCCCGTGGACGACGACGCTCAGGTGCGGCTGGTCCTCGCTCATGCCCTGCTCCTTCGGGTCCCTCCGGGCTCCGGCTGCCGCTCAACGCTCCCATAGTGTAATGATCCGGACATTAGCGGCACAAAGGGGGTTCGGCGGCTCCGGCTGGGCGCCGCGTGGCTCTGCGTGGCTCTGTGCGGCTCCGCGTGGCTCCGCGCGCGAGGGGCGGCCGTCCGGCTACTTGCCGGTGAACTTCTCGTACTCCTTGATAACCTCGTCGGTGGGCCCGTCCATGCGCAGCTCGCCGCGCTCCAGCCACAGGACCCGGTCGCAGGTGTCACGGATCGACTTGTTGTTGTGGCTGAC
>NZ_JBITXV010000033.1:0-36976 GCF_044544845.1 Streptomyces sp. NPDC053474 | reverse complement strand
GCGCCGCGCGGGCTCACCGGGGCCGGGTCCCCGCGGGGGGGGGGCCCCGGGGGGGGGCGCCGGCCCGGCGGGGGGGGGGGGCCCGGGGCGGGGGGGGGCCCCCCCCCCCCCCCACGGCCCTCTGCTCCCCGCTGCCCGTCGCTCATGATCGCCACGCTAGTTCAGCGCGGTCCTCACGGACTCCGTCCGGGGTCGCGGCCGGGCTCGGCCGAAAGCACTAGGACCAGCGAACGCCCTGTTCGAAGGCGCCCGCGAGACGTTCGGGGGTGAGCAGCTCGGCCAGCCGCTCGGCGGGCAGCAGGCCCTTCTCCAAGGCGAGTTCGGCGACGCCGCGACCGGTCCGCAGGGCCTCCTGGGCGATGGCGGTGGCCGCGGTGTAGCCGATGTGCGGGTTGAGCGCGGTGACCAGGCCGATGGAGTTCTCCACGGAGGCGCGCAGTGCTTCGGTGTTGGCGGTGATGCCGCCGTCAGGGCCCGCGACGCAGCGCTCGGCGAGGGTCAGACAGGCCGCCCGCAGGGACGTGATGCTCTTGGACAGGGCGTGCAGGATGACCGGCTCGAAGGCGTTGAGCTGGAGCTGACCGGCCTCGGCCGCCATCGTGACGGTGAGGTCGTTGCCGATGACCTCGAAGGCGACCTGGTTGACGACCTCGGGGATCACCGGGTTCACCTTGCCCGGCATGATGCTCGAACCGGCCTGGACCGGCGGCAGATTGATCTCGTTGAGCCCCGCGCGCGGCCCCGAGGACAGCAGCCGCAGGTCGTTGCAGGTCTTGGAGAGCTTCACCGCGATGCGCTTGAGGACGCCGGAGAGCTGCACGAACGCGCCGCAGTCCTGGGTGGCCTCGATCAGGTTCGCGGACGTCACCAGGGGCAGTCCGGTGATCTCGCACAGGTACCGGCGGGCCGTCTCGGCGTAGCCCGGCGGGGTGTTGAGGCCGGTGCCGATGGCGGTGGCGCCGAGGTTGATCTCGTGCATCAGCTCGACGGCCTCGGACAGGCGGCCCCGGTCCTCCTCCAGCATGACCGCGTACGTGGAGAACTCCTGGCCGAGGGTCATCGGCACGGCGTCCTGGAGCTGGGTGCGCCCCATCTTCAGGACGTCCCTGAACTCCACGGCCTTGGCGGCGAACGCGTCCTGGAGCACGGCCATGGCCTGGAGCAGCCCGTGCACCGCCGTGATCGTCGCGATGCGCAGGGAGGTCGGGTAGGCGTCGTTGGTGGACTGGCTGAGGTTGACGTCCTCGTTGGGGTGCAGACGCGCGTACTCGCCCTTGGCGTGGCCGAGGAGTTCGAGGCCGCGGTTGGCGACGACCTCGTTGACGTTCATGTTCGTGGAGGTCCCGGCGCCGCCCTGGATGACGTCCACGACGAACTGGTCGTGCAGGTGCCCCGCCCGGATCTCCCGGCAGGCGGCCACGATGGCGCGGGCCTTGTCGGCGGACAGCAGGCCCAGCTCCTCGTTGGCCCGCGCCGCCGCCTCCTTGACGGCGGCGAGCGCGTCGACGAGCTGCGGGTAGATGGAGATCGGGACGCCCGTGACGGGGAAGTTCTCCGTGGCGCGCAGCGAGTGGATGCCCCAGTACACGTCCGCGGGCACGTCGCGCTCACCGAGCAGGTCGTGCTCGCGGCGGGTGCGCGGGGGCCCGGCCGGGGTGTTCGTGGCGGCCGTGCCGATCGGACGGTCGGATGCGGCGTCGGCGGCGGGCCGGGCGGGGGCGGTCATGGGGTGGTCCTTTGTGTCCTGTGGTACGAGGGGTGGCGCGGGAACGCGTGTGGCAGCGCGGGGAGGGGGTGGGAGACGGGCGCGGGTACGCGCGTCAGGCGGCCGAGGCCGACGCCTGGCCTTCGCCCAGGTCCGGGGTGCCCAGGAGCTGTCGCAGCAGCGCGTCCCGCCGCTGGGGTGCGACGTCCGCGAGCAGCGCGGCGAGGACGGCGATGCGCGCCTGCCCGGCGCGGAGGGTGCCGGTGAGGACGGCGCCCGCGGCGGCCAGGTCGACCGCGCCGCCGCCGGTGTAGATCTCGGCGACCGGGCCGGAGTGGACCCGGGTGGTGAGGGCCACCAGGACGCCGCGGTCCACGGCCGCCGCGACGGCTTCGGCGAACCGCGGTGTCGCGTTGCCCGCTCCGGTGGCGACGAGCACGATGCCCCGCGCTCCGGCGGCGACCGCGGCGTCCAGGAGCAGCGGATCGGCGTCGCAGTGGTGCATCACGATGTCGACGCGAGGCAGCGGGTCCGAGCCCACGGGCGCGGGCAGCGGCAGCGGCCCGGGCCGCTCGGGGCGCCGGTCGATGTCCACGCGCCCGAAGCCGAGCCGCCCCACGGGCTGCCCGGACGGGTCGGCAAAGGGGTGCGCGGCCAGGGTGTGGGTCTTCACGGTGCCGCGCGCCGCGTGCACCGTACCGTCGAAGACGATCAGGACCCCCATGTCCCGTACGGTCGCGGCGACTTGCAGGGAGTCGTACACATTGCCCGGGCCGTCGCCGTCGGCGGCGCCCAGCGGGCGCTGCGCGCCGGTGAAGACCACCGGGCGCGGGTCGTCGTGGTGCAGGTCGACGAAGAAGGCCGACTCCTCCAGGGTGTCGGTGCCGTGCGTGACGACGACCCCGGCGACGCCGGGGTCGGAGAGCGCCTCGCGCACCGCGCGCAACAGCGTGAGCTGCCGGGCGGAGGTCATGCTGGAGCTGTTCACGTTGAACAGGTCGACGACCTCGACCGTGACGCCGTCCGGCACGGCGGCCTGGGCCAGGACCTCGCCGCCGGAGGCGTCGGCGGCGTACCCCGTGCCCTGCCAGCGGCTGGCGATGGTGCCACCGGTGCTGATGACGACGACCCGCCGCGGGGCCGTCGGGGATGCCAGCTGCGTCATCGGCGCGGGCCTGCCTCTCCATGAGTCGCGAGTGCGGCCGACGCCACGCGTGGCGCCGCGCGGCCGCATTGATCGACGGCCCGAGGTTCACGGACAGTCACGCCGCAAGAATAGGCGAGCACCCGCGCAACCCGATTGCGATATCAACCCGCAGATGCCGGTTTCTATGGTGCAGAATTGCGCCATGGACCGAATTGACCTCGATATCTTGCGCGAGCTCCAGCAGGACGGCCGCCTCAGCAACCAGGAGCTGGCCCAGCGCATCGGCCTCAGCGCGTCGCCCTGCATGCGGCGGGTGCGGCAGCTGGAGCAGGACGGCGTGATCCAGGGCTACCGCGCGGTCGTCGACCCGGAGGCGGTCGGCCGCGGCTTCGAGGTCCTGGTCTCCATCGAGGTGCGCCGGGACCGCGAGACGGTCGAGGCGTTCGAGGCCGCCCTCCACGACATCCCCGACGTCATCGAGGCGTACCGTCTCTTCGGCAGCCCCGGCTGCCTCCTGCGCATCGCGGTCGCCGACCTGGCCGCCTACGAACGCCTGTGGATCGAGCGCCTCACGACCCTGGACGGGGTCACCGAGGTCAACTCCCAGATCATCATGAAGCGCATCAAGGAACCGCGCGGCCTTCCTGTGGACCGGGTGCCGAGGTCCTGAGAGGTCGCTGTTTCCGGCCCCGCGAACAATTCCGGCTCCCGGCTCACGGCAGATTCCCTGCTCGCCGCCCACCTCTGTAATCAAGTCCGTCCGCTTCATTGACATCTCACTCAGAAGACCTGACTTTGGGAGCGCTCCCATAACAGTCTCGCAACTGGAAGGAGTCCCCCCATATGCGCACCCAGAGCCCGTTAACCGGGCGCTCGACGACGTCCCTCCGTCGGTCTCTCCAGGCGCTCGTCATGCTGTTCGCCGCGGTTGTCGGCGCCCTCGCCTGGTCGACCCCCGCCCAGGCTCACGGCACCGTCGTCGGCCCCGCCACCCGCGCGTACCAGTGCTGGAAGACGTGGGGCAACCACCACACGGACCCGGCCATGCAGACCCAAGACCCCATGTGCTGGCAGGCCTTCCAGGCCAATGCCGACACCATGTGGAACTGGATGAGCGCGCTCCGCGACGGCCTCGGAGGCCAGTTCCAGGCGCGGACCCCCGACGGGACACTCTGCAGCAACAACCTGTCGAGGAACGCCAGCCTCGACAAGCCCGGACCGTGGAAGACCACCACCATCGGCAACAACTTCTCGGTCCAGCTGTACGACCAGGCGTCCCACGGTGCCGACTACTTCAAGGTCTACGTGAGCAAGCAGGGCTTCGACCCCAAGACCCAGACCCTGGGCTGGAGCAACCTCGACTTCATCACGCAGACCGGCCGCTTCGCCCCGGCACAGAACATCACGTTCCCCGTCCAGACCTCCGGCTACACCGGACACCACATCGTGTTCGTGATCTGGCAGGCCTCGCACCTCGACCAGGCCTACATGTGGTGCAGCGACGTGAACTTCGGCTGAGCCGCACAGCACCGCACACGGCACCGGCCGCTGCCGGGCGCCGGTAACCCACCGCCCGGCCGACCGAGCCCCGTCGGGGCAAGGGCCCCATGTGGTCGCCCTGCTCCGACGGGGCTTCCCGCGTTCCTCACTTGACGCTGTCGCGGATCTTCAATGGTCGGGCTCAACTGCCGAGGATCCGAAAGGACTTCGACCGGGGATCTCGTTCTGGTCCAGGAAGGCCGTGAAGGCTCTGGGCGCACGTGCGACACGAATGGGCCACGCGAGATGCGGACCACGCACCTGGTGGTGAATCTTGACGTGGCTCACCCCACGGTTTCCTGAACAGCCGCGGATCGACGCGGTTTCCCGTGGCCTGAGCCTCACCCCGTGGGCCATGACGACCAGGCCCCCTTGCTCAGCAATCTGAGTGGTTCACCACGCCGGAGACCGTGGACTGGACCGTTCCGGACGGCGTCACCGAGGTCACCGTCACCCTATGGGGCGGCGGAGGCGGCGGCGGTTGAGCGGGCGGCGACGGAGCGGTCCGGCTCACCTGGTAGCCGGGGCAGCGGAGTTCTGGCTGGAAGAGAAGGGGCCGGACCTCCTGGACGGAGGCATTGAGCAGGTCACACTCCTGCACGATGACGCCGAGGTCCACGGTCCAACGAGTCTGCGCCCGCGCCCGTGGGAAGGGACCGCATCGCCGGTGCCGACGGGCTCGCCGCCGGCACCGGCGTCTGGATCGTACGTCACCTTCGCGCGGTGGTTGGCATCCATCTGGCTGCGGCTTTGGAACCAGCTACGCGTTCTGGGTCAGGAGGCCGACGTCGATGACCTCAGCGATCAGGGTGGCGCCGCGGCTGTTCTGGTGGATGTGGTCGGTCGTGAGCACGAGGTTTCGGCGCCGCGAGATCGTGTCGAGGTCGCGGCGAAGCACGGCGTTTTGGACGAGGACGCCGAGGCCCGCTGCGGGAGTCGCCTCCCGGTAGGGAATCGGCGGTGGGCCCGCTTGGCGTAGTTCCTCGATCTGGCGTTCGTGGAGTGGAAGGTACGTCACCTTGTTGGTGGCGGCGACTTCGGCGATCATCCGGCTGTACCGCTGCGATGCCTGCGCCGCGGCTCCGTCGAGTTGTTGGCCGAGAACCGGGATCGACAGCAGACCGACCGTCGCGTCGGTCTCGGCTCGCAGTCGTTCGACGACGGCTCCCAGGCACTGCTGGAACCAGCCGGCTGACGGGCGTTCGGGGAGCTGTTTGCGCTTCATGGCCTTATCGACGCGGTAGCCGGCAAGGCTCGCTCGGGCGTCGTTGGTCCCGATCAACACGGTGATGACGTCGGGCGGGTTCGCGATGACGGCGTCGAGGCTCCGCAAGAGGTTGTAGGCGAAGTCACCGTTGGCGCCGAAGCGGGCAAGCTGCAGATCACCGGGAGGGTGGCGTCGTCCGAGGAGGCCCAGGTAGTCGACGCTCACCAGCGCGCGGGTGAGGCTGTCGCCGAGGCAGGCGATGCGCGTCGTCATGATGCTTCCGGTCCCGGCACGCCGACGCGTTCGGTCGGGTGGGTGCCGGTGCGAGGACGGTGGTCGGTGCCGAGGCCCGCGGTGATGGCCAGGATGGACGTCGGCCCGGTCATGTCGACCGCGTGCCATACCCCGGCCGGGTTGATGGTGGCCTCGCCGGGCCCGAGCAGAACGCGGTCGGGCACACCGTCCAGGTCGCGGGTGACCGTCACCGACCCGCTGAGGCAGACGACCAGTTCGTCGCCGGCGGGGTGGCGTTCCCAATGGTCGCCGGGGCCATCGCCGTCGAAGATCATCACCATCCGGCCCTCGGCGCCGTCTGCCGCAACCGCGGCGCTGTAGGCCTGGAGCGCCTCCGGATCCCAGGCAAAGCCCTCGACGGGTTTCGCTGTCGATCCCAGTCCGAGGTGCACGGGGGTGGTCCGCAGGTCGATGGCGTTGTGTTCGTTGACGAGTCTCATGCCGACGATCGTCACACCGCAGCGATCAGGTGGTCTTGAAGGAATGGGAACACAAGCCGACGCGACGGGCGGTCGGTCGGTCGGCGACTACCCGGTCCCGAGGAGGACCTCACTGTCACGCCAGGCCGTCGGCGTTCGGCCCGTGAACTCCCTCCAGTCCCGCACGAGGTGGGCCTGGTCGGCGTAGCCGGAGATGGTCGCCACATCGGGCCACGGGAGCCGGTCCCGCGCCGTCGCCAGGTCGTGCGCGTGCTCGAAGCGGAGAACGCGGGCGACGGCTTTCGGCGACAGGCCCAGCTCGCCGCGGAACCTTTCGGTGAGGTGCCGGCGGCTCCAGCCTATTTCCGCGGCGACCGCACCGACCTGGACACAGCCCCGTGCGGCGACGAGGCGGCGCCAGGCCTCGGCCACCTCGGGGCGCATCCGGCGCACATGGTCACTGCCGACGCCACGACCAACAGCTCGCAGGAGCAACTCGTCCAGTACGGTGAACCGCGCTGGCCATGTCGATGCCGCTCGGAGCCGGTCGGCCAGTTCGACGCCAAGCGCTCCGAGAAGCTCGTCCAGTGGGACCAGTCGGTGGGCGAGCACAGCGGCGGGCATGCCGTAGATGGCCCGAGCCCCTAGCGGTGTCAGCGCCACCTTCACACCTTGCTGGCGTCCGTCGTGGTGGATCGCGACGGACCGGTCCATCAGACCTCCGGCCACACTGCCGAATCGGGTGACCGGTGACCCGTCGCCCACGCCCGCAGCCACCTCCAAAGGGTCTGACAGGCTGATCACCGCAGTGAGAACGCGACTCGGCGGGCCGCAGTGCACCCCCGCCGCGAGCCCGCGGAGGTCGAAACCGACGTACGAGTCGACGTACCGCCGCAAGGCGGGCGCCGGACGTGCACAGATCCCGGTGGCCATGCGACCTTCCTCCCTACTCGGAGTACGAGCCGGCGAGCCCGGCACGTTCATCGGCCGGACCGCCGTGCCGCTCCCCAGTCCGGTCCGCGTCCACCACGCACGGCACGTCCTCGGCCAGCCCCAGCACGCCACGCAGATGAGCCGGTGCGGACCCAGGAACCTGGTCCAGCCTCGGGACGTACCCCGGGCTCGCGGTGCGCTCGATCGACGTCACTGACACCCCGAAACAACACGATCCACGGCGTCCGCGTACGGGCGACCGTGCGCAGGGAGAGGCGTGCACTCAGGGGTTGAAGGACAAGCTCAGGACGCCATCTCGGAGCGCAAAGTGAAGGGACGCCGAAGGAGAGCGGGCCTACCGTCACCCGTCGCCGCACGGGGAAGTGAATCGTCACCGGTGCTTCGCCGAGCCCCACCCCTTTCCTCAGGTTCTCCTCCCATTCACCCTCAATGACGTGCCGAGCAAGCCTCTTAGGTTTCACACACGCACACCACCCCCGGCCCCGCTCACTTCCGCAGCCAGTAGCTCACCGTCTCGCGCCACTGTTCGAACAGGGCCCGGTCGCCGATGACCTCGGGCTCCTGGCCGAGGGCCGCATCACGCTGGTAGAGGGCCAGCAGGAGGGCCGTGGCCGGGCCGCGGACCGCCACCGCGGCCTTCTCGTGCACGGGCCGGGTGGTGATGGCGTCGCCGGTGAGGTCGACGAACCACTCCCCCGCGCTCGCGGGCTCGGCGTCGGTGGCGTGGAAGTGGACCGTGCGGCCGGGGCCGAGGAGGGCACGCAGGTGTTCGTCGGACTCGTAGACCTGCGGCAGGACGGTGAACTCCATCCACTCGCCGACGCCGATCAGCGCGACGTCCGTGGCGAGGGTGTACGGGCCGCCGACGGCGACGGCCGCGTCCGCCCGGTGCAGGACCGTCTCGAGCAGCATGCGCCGTGCCCAGAACTCCGGGGTGCCGCCGGGCGCGGGCGTCCACACCGGGGCGTCCGGTCCCGCCTCGCGCAGGGTGTCGGCGAGGCGCGCCGCGCCCTCGACCACCCAGTCCGCGAGCGCGGCGGCGTCGGCGCGGTCGTCCCCGGCGACGTCGTCGACCTGGTCGTGGGGCACCGGCCCGCCCGCCCGGGTGCGGACCACGGCCTCGGCCCAGCGGTGCGCGCCGCCCACGTGCCGCAGGAGGTTGCCGAGACTCCAGCCGGGGCAGGTCCGCACCGGAACGGCGAGGTCGGCGTCCTTGGCCTGGGCCCTCAAGTGCTCGGCCTGCGTGCTGATTTCGGATACGTGACGATCGAAGGTCACCTTGGTCATGGCCTCACGGTAGATCATGCCGTCGGGACTCGGCGCGGGCTTTCATCACGCCACCACGCGGACCCGTTCCCGCCACCGCCCACGCGTCACGAGGCGGTCGCCAGGAACTGCGTGGCCGCGAGCTCGCCGTACAGCGGGTCCGCCGCCACGAGTTCGTCGTGCGTGCCCGTCGCGCGGACCCGGCCCGCGTCCATGACGACGATCTGGTCGGCCAGCGTCACCGTCGACAGGCGGTGGGCCACGACCAGGACGGTCACCTCGCGGGACACCTCGGCGACGACGTCGCGCAGCGCGAGTTCGTTGACGGCGTCGAGCTGCGAGGTGGCCTCGTCCAGGAGCAGCAGCCGGGGCTTGCGCAGCAGGGCGCGGGCGATGGCCACGCGCTGGCGTTCGCCGCCGGAGAGCTTGGAGCCGCGGTGGCCGACCACGGTGTCGAGGCCGTCGGGCAGCCGCTCGACGAGGGCGTCGAGCCGGGCCCGTACGAGGACGTCGCGCAGGTCGGCCTCGGTGGCGTCCGGGGCGGCGAAGACGAGGTTCTCGCGCAGGGTGCCCGCGAGGACGGGGGCGTCCTGCTCGACGTAGCCGATGGTGGCGCGCAGGTCGGCGAGCGGCCAGTCCTGTACGTCCTTGCCGTCGACGAGGACACGGCCGCCGGTGGCCTCGTAGAACCGCTCGACGAGTCCGAACACGGTGGTCTTGCCCGCGCCGGACGGGCCGACGAACGCGGTCATGCCGGGGCCGGGGACGGTGAAGGTCACGCCGTGGTGGACCAGGGGCAGCCCGGCCTGGTAGCGGAAGGTGACGTCGTCGAAGGCCACGGCGGCGGGGGTGTTCTCCGCCCCGGCCGCGCGCGGCGAGGGCTCGTCGAGCTCCTCGGTCTCCATGCGCTCGGCCCGTACGATGCGGGCGACGGCGGCGGAGCCCACCTGGTACTGGGTGACCGCGTCGACGAGTCGGCTCACCGGGTCGATCAGGTAGAAGAGCAGCATCAAGAACGCCACCAGGGTGGCCACGGAGATCGCCTCGGAGGCGACGCGCGCGCCGCCGACGCCGAGCACCGCGAGGAACGACACCTGGATGGCGAAGCCCATGGAGCTCCACGCCACGGCCTGCCACTTGGCGGACTTCACGCCGTGGCGCCAGGCCTCGTGGGCGGCCTCCT
Source organism: Streptomyces sp. NPDC053474 (assembly GCF_044544845.1). Classification (NCBI taxonomy): domain Bacteria; kingdom Bacillati; phylum Actinomycetota; class Actinomycetes; order Kitasatosporales; family Streptomycetaceae; genus Streptomyces; species Streptomyces sp. NPDC053474. Next base: position 27,262 of record NZ_JBITXV010000033.1, on the reverse strand, counting down.
CCACGGCGGCCATCTCGCGCCGCTCGGCTCCGGAGGCCTTCAGGGTGCGGAAGGCGCCGAAGGCACGCTCCAGGGCGGTCGAGATCATGCCGACGGCTTCCTGGGAGCGCTCGGTCGCCTTGGAGATCTGCGGCATGACGAGGGCGGTGGCACCGCCGATGAGGACGATCACGCCGAGGGTGACGCCGAGCAGCACCGCGTCCATGAAGGCCATCATCACGATGGTCGCGATGACGGTGAGGGCGCCGGAGAACGCCGACACCACCGACTGTGTGGTGACGGCCTGCAGCAGCGTCGTGTCCGAGGTGACGCGGGACATCAGGTCGCCGGGCTGTACGCGCTCGATCTCGCTGACCTTCAGCCGCAGGAGTCGGCGTATCAGGGAGCGCCGGGAGTCCAGGACGACGGACTGGGCGGTGCGTTCCAGGATGTAGCTGCCGACGGACTCGACGGCGGTGCCGATGACGAGGAGCCCGGTCAGCAGGATCAGGATCGAGGAGATCGACTCGTCGTCGGACAGCCGGTTGACGAGTTCCTCGATGGCCACGGGCTGGGCGAGGCCGGTGGCCGCGCCGACGAGGGTGAACAGCGCGCCGAGCGCCACCGCGCCGCGGTGCGGCCGGAAGTGCCGGTAGAGCACGCTCCAGGTCTCCTTGGCGGGCAGCCGCTCGGGTCTGCCCGCCTCGCTCTCGTCCTTCGCCCGCTCCTCACCACTGTGTTCCGTCACGTTGTGCTCAGCCTTGGTCCGCTCGGTCGGGTCTCTCTCGGCAGGGGGCCGCTTGTCGAAGGTGGGATCTGCACCAGTCACACCTGGCAGGACGCAGTACGGGGGCACAGTGCCTGACACGCCCCACCCGCACCCCACCACCGAGTTCAAGCCACCGGACGCGAGCGGTCCGCATGCCTCTCAGCGCAGGCGCAGCCTCAGCTCGCCGACCCGCAGCAACCGGGCGAGCACCAGATAGCCGAGGACCATCGCGGCGGCACCGGTGGCGAGCGCGAGCGCGGTCCGCAGCGTGCTCGCGGCCCCTTCGGACGCGAGCCCGTGCGCGACGGCCCAGGCCAGCGCGCCCGCGGGGGCGGCGGCGAGGCCGAGCTTGCCGTAGGTGCGCAGCAGCCGCCTGCCGTCCATGCGACCTCCGAGGCGCCTGCGCAGCAGGCGTGCGGTGAGCAGCAGCCCCACGGCGTACGACAGCGTGTACGCCCCCGCCATGCCGACGACGGCCCAGCGCGCCGGGAGGAGGTGGTGGCAGGCGGTGGCCAGGGCGATGTTCACGGCGGCGATCCACGCGGCCATCCAGAACGGGGTGCGCGTGTCCTCGAAGGCGTAGAAGCCGCGCAGCAGCAGGTACTGGGCGGAGAACGGGATCAGGCCGAGGCCGAAGGCCTGGAGCATCTGGCCGAGCGGCTGCGCGGAGGCCGCGTCGGCCGTGCCGTGCCCGAACAGCAGGGTCGCCGTCTGCGGGCCGAGGGCGAGGAAGAAGAACCCGGCGGGCACGATGACGACCCCGGTCAGGCGCAGCGCGCGGGACAGCTCACCGCGCAGGTCCGCGGTGCGGCCCTGGGCCGCCGCCGTGCTCAGCCGCGGGAGCAGCGCCGTGACCAGGGAGACGGTCACGATGGACTGCGGCAGGAGCCAGATGGTCTGCGCGTACGAGTAGGCCGTGTACCCGGCGCCCGCGGTGGGCAGTCGCTGGTCGGCCGCGTTCGCGTAGTTCGTGACGACGGTGAGCGCGATCTGGTTGGCGAGGACGAACAGCAGGGTCCAGCGGGCCGCCCGGGCGCTCTGGCGCAGGCCCGCGCCGCGCCAGTCGAACCGGGGCCGGAAGCGGAAGCCAGCCGCGCGGACGTAGGGGATCAGAGCGAGGGCCTGGAGGGCGATGCCGCAGGTGGTGCCGAGGCCGAGGAGCCGGACCTGGCTCGCGGTGATGTCCCCGACGCGGTCCGGCGCCGCCATGAGGCCCAGATAGGCGCCGAACAGGGCGATCAGGACGACGTTGTTGAGGACGGGCGTCCACATCATCGCGCCGAACTTCTCCCGGGCGTTGAGGACCTGCCCCAGCATGCCGAACATCCCGTAGAAGAAGATCTGGGGCAGCAGGAACCGCGCGAAGACGACGGTGAGCTCGAACGCCTCGTGGGTGTCCGGGGTGTCCCGCAGGTACAGCCCGACGATCTCGGGAGCCGCCCACACCGCCAGTGCCGTGCCCGCGGCGAGCACGCACAGCACGAGCGTGACCAGGCGCTGCTCGTAGGCCCGGCCGCCGTCGGGGTGCGTGGTCCGGGCCCGGACGAGCTGCGGCACGAGCACGGCGTTGAGCGCGCCGCCGATCAGCAGGGTGTACAGGCCCGTCGGCACGGTGTTCGCCGTGTTGTACGTGCTGGCCAGCAGGCCGGTGCCGAGTGCGGCCGCCTGGAGGACCTGGCGGATGAGGCCCGTCGCGCGGGACACGACGGTGCCCGTCGCCATCAGGAGCGAGGACCGGGCGAGGCCGCCGCCCTTGCCGGGCCGGGCCTTGGCGCCGCGTCTCCCCAGCTTGGCGCCGCGCTTCGGCGCGGCATGCCGCCCCCTGCTGCCGCCGCGCCCCCTTCGCACGCCCCGCTCTTGCCTCTGTTGCCGCTCGCCCGGCGGTGAGACCGCCGGGACGTTCGTCCCCTCCGTCATCGCGCCAATCTACCCATAGGTAACCATCCGGCGGGAAGAGGGCGTTGGACCGGGCGGCCGCGCCCCCGCCTACGCCCGGAAGTTCTCGGGCCGTTCCGGGCTCGCCGCCGCCAGGGCCTTGGTGACCTCCGCCGTGCCCGCTCGCAGGCCGTAGACGGGGGTGTCGGGCTGCTGGCGCCAGGAGTCGTCGATGCCGCCCGCGTCGACGGTGTCGAAGCCGAGGGCGTCGATGAGGTCGCGGACGGTGCGCTTGGCCGCCTCGTCGTCACCGGCCACGGGCAGGGCCAGGCGGTCGGGGTCGCCCGCGGGCAGGGGCTTGTCGAGGATGTCCTGCGCGTAGGTGCCGTTGAACGCCTTGATGACCGGGTGACCGATGTGCTGCTCGGTCCAGCGGCTCTCGGGCAGGCCGTTCTCGATGGCCTCGATCTTGCCGTCGCGCTCCTTCGGGTAGTAGTTGCCGGTGTCGATCACGACGAATCCGTCGGCGGCCCCGTCGAACAGGCCGGGCGGCAGGTCGGGGACGTTCTTGAGCGGGATCGTCACGACGACGACCTCGGCGCCGCGCGCCGCCTCGGCCACCGTCACGGGCGTGGCCCCGGTCTCCTCGGCGAGGGCGGTGAGCGTGTGCGGGCCGCGGGAGTTCGCCACGGACACGTCGTGGCCGAGTGCGGTCAGGCGGCGGGTGAGGTTCCCGCCGATGTTGCCCGCGCCGATGATGCCGATCTTCATGAGGTCCTCCAGGCAAGGACGCGTCACGGCCCGTTGCCGTCGACGCATGTGTGCCTCCAACCCCGAGGCCGGTCGGTCTATTTCCCTGGTGAACGGAGGATGAGCCGGGGCTCGGACCCGTGATCGCCCGGCGCCGGATATTCCCGTCCAGCCATTGGATGTCCAATGACAGCGACTCACTTTCCTATTGGATCCCTATGGCCACAGCGCCTTACCTTCGGGGCATGTCGAAGATTCTTTTCGTGATGACCGGCGCCGCCCACTGGACCCTCGCCGACGGCACCCCGCACCCGACGGGCTTCTGGGCCGAGGAGGCGGTGACGCCCTACGCGGCCCTCAAGGCCGCGGGCCACGAGATCGTGGTGGCCACGCCGGGCGGTGTCGTACCGCCCGTGGACCGGGCGAGCCTCGCGCCGGAGGTGAACGGCGGCGAGCGGGGCGCCGCCGACATCGCCGCCGCGCTCGCCGCGTTCACCGAACTCCGCTCGCCCGCCCCGCTGGAGGACGTGGACCTGGACGCCTACGCCGCCGTCTTCTACCCGGGCGGCCACGGCCCCATGGAGGACCTGGCGGTCCACGCCGCCTCCGGCCGACTGCTCGCCCGCGCGCTGGAGTCGGGCACACCGCTCGCCACCGTGTGCCACGCCTCGGCGGCGCTGCTGGCCGCCACCACCGCCGACGGCACCCACGCCGTCGCGGGCTACCGCCTCACCGGCTTCACCAACGCCGAGGAGGCCCAGGCCGGTCTGGCGGACAAGGCGGCGTGGCTGCTCCAGGACCGCCTCGTCGAGGCGGGCGCCGCCTTCGAGGAGGGCGAGCCGTGGGCTCCGTACGTGGTCGTCGACCGCAATCTGATCACCGGTCAGAACCCGGCGTCCTCCGGGGCGGTGGCCGCCGAGCTCCTGAAGCGCCTGGACGGCTGAGGGCCCCGGCCCGCGGGCCCCGGACCAGGGGTGTCCTGTCCGACGTGACGCCCCCACCAGCACGTGAGGGGCTTCGGCCGGGCTGCCGGTGCTCGGCCGAAGCCGCTCTTCACGCCTTCTTGCGCATAGGTTCGGTGTTACACACCTTGTGTCACCCATGCCGTGTCGTTCGTACGTTGTGATCCCCATGTCGCGATCCGTACGCTGTGAAAGGACCGCCCCCATGAGTACCCCGAACACCCCGCGTCCCGCCGCCGCCTCGGGCACGTTCGCCCTCGGCGGCGACCTGCCCGTCCACCGCCTCGGCTACGGCGCCATGCAGCTGACCGGGCCCGGCGTCTGGGGCGAGCCCGAGGACCGTGACGAAGCCGTACGCGTGCTGCGCCGGGCCGTCGAGCTCGGTGTGACCTTCATCGACACCGCCGACTCCTACGGCCCCTTCGTCAACGAGGTCCTCATCAAGGAGGCGCTGCACCCCTACGCCGACGACCTGGTCATCGGGACCAAGGCCGGTTTCACCCGCTCGGGCCCGGGCGCCTGGCACGCGGTGGGCCGCCCCGAGTACCTGCGCCAGCAGGCCGAGCTGAGCCTGCGCCACCTCGGCGTGGAGCGCATCGACCTGCTCCAGCTGCACCGCGTCGACCCGCAGGTGCCGCTCGCCGACCAGGTCGGCGAGCTCGCCCTGCTCCAGCAGGAAGGCAAGATCCGTCACATCGGCCTGTCCGAGGTGACCGTCGAGCAGCTCGCGGCGGCCCGGGAGGTCGCGGAGATCGCCTCCGTGCAGAACAAGTACAACCTGGCCGACCGCGCGTCCGAGGACGTCCTGGAGTACGCCGAGCGCGAGAACATCGCGTTCATCCCGTGGTACCCGATGGCCACCGGCGAGCTCGCCCGCCCGGGCGGCCCGCTCGACGCCGCCGCGAAGGAGCACGGCGCCACCCCCTCGCAGCTCGCCCTCGCCTGGCTGCTGCGCCGCTCCCCCGTGATGCTCCCCATTCCGGGCACGTCCCGGGTGGCGCACCTGGAGCAGAACACGGCGGCCGCCGGGATCGCCCTGACCGACGCCCAGTTCGAGGCGCTCGCGGCCGCGGTCTGACCCCTGCCGTCACCGGTCCCGGCGCCCACCGGCCACGGTGGGCGCCGGGCCGCCCGCCCGGCCCGCGCCCCACGCGAGCAGCACCGCCGCAGCGGCGACCACACCACCGCAGACCATCACCGCGGCCGCGGACGCCCGGTCCACCACGGCGCCGCCCGCCAGCGCGCCCAGCGAGAAGGTCGCCTGGAAGGAAGCGGTGAAGAGGACCGAGGCCGCCTCCGGCGCGCCGGGCGCCGCGACGGCGAACCAGGTCTGCGAGCACACCGGCACGGCGCCGTAGGCCACGCCCCACACGACGAGCAGCGCGACCGCGCCGCCCGCCCACTGCCCGGCGACCGGAAGCGCCAGCGTGGCCAGGGCGATCAGCCCCGCCGCGACGGCGAACGCGGTCCGCGGCCGACGCGCCGCCACCGCCCCGCCCACGAAGTTCCCGACGACCCCGGCCGCGCCGTACGCCAGCAGGAACAGGGTCACCAGGCCCGGACTCACCCGCGTCACCTCGGCCAGGAAGGGTGCTACGTACGTATAGGCACCGAAATGCGCGAGCACGACGAGGAACGTCATGAGCAGCGCGAGCCGGGTGCCGGAGCGCCGCAGCAGCCCGCGCAGGACCCTCGGGTGGACGGCTTCGGCGGGCGGCAGCGCGGGCAGCAGCACCAGCATCGCCACCCACACGGCCACGGTCAGAGCTGCCATCGTGGCGAAGGCGGTCCGCCATCCGGCCACGTCCCCGATGTAGGTGCCGAGGGGTACGCCGAGAACCGAACCGAGGGGGACGGCCGAGAAGATGACCGCCTTGGCCCGCCCCACCGACTCGCGCGGCACGAGGCGTTCGGCCAGACCGGCCGCGATCGACCAGAAGCCGCCGATGGTGACGCCCACGGCGACGCGGGAGACGAGCACGAGCCAGTAGCCGGGCGCGGCCGCCGCGAGGGCGCTCGCCGCCGCGAGCAGCAGCATGAACGCGCCGAGCATCGCGCGCCGGTCCACGCGCGCGGTCGCCACGGTCACGACGGGCGCGGACAGCGCCGCCAGCAGGCCGGGCATGGTCATCATCAGCCCCGCCGTGCCGTCCGTGACCCGGAAGTCACGGCCGATGGCGGGGAGCAGGCCGATGGGCAGGATCTCCACCGTCACGATGGCGAAGATCCCCCACGTGACCGTGGCGACGGCCAGCCACCGCACAAGCGGAGGCCGGTCGGCCGTGGTGGGGCCGTCAGGGGCGGGCAGGGCTGCGGCGGCGATGGCGGAAGGCATGGGTCCGTCCTGGTGAGGGGCTGATCGCGAGCCTCAGTCCAGCAGGGGCGCGGCCTGCGGTCTGGCAGGTACGCGACGCCGTAGTCCGGGGCCGACGTCCTGTCGGCCCGGCCGTGTGCCTCTCGCCCCGGGAGCTCGCCGTGTGCCCCGCGCCCGGGAGACTGCCGCGCACCCCACGTGTCCCGCACCCCACGCCCCGGGAAGCCGCCGCACGCCCCGGAAGGCTCCTACGCGCCCGCACGCCCCAAAAGACGGTCGCGCGCCCACCGCCGAGCCGCTCCCCTGACCTCGCCGGAAATTCCCCGCCCCCGCCCCACGGCGGCTGCTACCATCCCCACCATGATCACGTCCGAGTACCTCTTCGCCATGATGCCCCCGCAACGGGGCTGCTGATACCGGACGTTCGCGTTTCCGAGGCCCCGAGTCGGGGCCTCGTTCCGTTTCCGAGCGGCTTCGGAGCCCCGCCTCTCCACTGGAGGTTCCGATGACCACACCCCGTACGTACGTCACGACGACGATCCCCTACGTCAACGCCCGCCCGCACCTGGGCTTCGCCCTCGAACTGGTCCAGGCGGACGTCCTCGCCCGCCACCGGCGCCATCGGGGCGACGAGGTCCGGCTCCTGACCGGGACGGACGACAACTCACTGAAGAACGTCCTGGCCGCCGAGGCCGAGGGCGTGCCCGTGCAGGAATTCGTCGACCGCAACGCGGAGGCCTTCGAGGCGCTGCGCGCACCGCTCGCCCTGTCCTTCGACGACTTCATCCGCACCAGCCGCGACCCGCGCCACCGCGTGGGCGTGGAGCACCTGTGGCGCCGGTGCGCGGCTTCCGGTGATCTCTACCGCAAGCACTACGAGGGCCTGTACTGCGTCGGCTGCGAGCAGTTCTACACCCCGGCCGAACTCGTCGAAGGGCGCTGCGCCGAGCACGGCACCGAGCCGCAGCCCGTCGCGGAGGAGAACTGGTTCTTCCGGCTTTCCCGGTACGCGGACCGGCTGCGCGCGCTGATCTCCTCCGGCGAGCTGCGCGTCGAACCCGCCGCGCGCCGCAACGAGGTGCTCGCCCTCATCGACGGCGGCCTGCACGACTTCTCGGTCTCCCGCTCGCACACGCGCGCCCGGGGCTGGGGCATCCCCGTCCCTGACGACCCGAGCCAGGTCGTGTACGTCTGGTGGGACGCCCTCGGCAACTACGTCACCAGCCTCGGCCATGGCACCGACGATCCCGCGTACACCCGCTGGTGGGAGCGGAGCACCCGCCGCGTCCACCTCGTGGGCAAGGGCGTCGTGCGCTTCCACGCCGTCTACTGGCCCGCCATGCTCCTGTCGGCAGGGCTTCCGCTGCCCACGGACGTCCTCGTCCACGACTACCTCACCGTCGACGGCCGCAAGATCAGCAAGTCCAGCGGCACGACTGTCGACCCGGCGGAGCTGGCCGCGGCCTACGGCACGGACGCGGTGCGCTGGTGGCTGCTGCGGGACGTGCCCAGGGTCGGGGACGCGGACTTCACCCGGGAGCGGCTCGTCGCGCGGGCCGACGCCGACTTCGCCGGGGGCCTCGGGAACCTCGTCAACCGGGTCGTGACGATGGCCCACCGCTTCCGCGACGGCCGCGTCGCCCCCGCGCGGGCCGCCGTCGCGGGCACCGAGCGGCTCGACGCGGCCTGTCGCCGCGTCCAGGACGAGGTCGACGCGGCCCTGGCGGACTTCGACTTCCGGCGGGCGACGGGCGCGGTGTGGCAGATCGTGGAGGAGGCCAACCGCTGCGTCGACGCGACGCGCCCCTGGGAGCTGGCCAGGGCCGAGCGCGCCGGGGACCGCCTCGCGGGCGACCGTCTCGACGCGGTGCTCGCCGCCCTGCTGCGCGCCTGCCGCACCCTGTCCGACCAGCTCGCCCCCTTCGTACCGGAGGCGGCGGCCCGCGTCGCGGCGCAGCTGGCCGAAACCGACGGCCGCGTCCCGGCGGCGCGGCCCCTGTTCGCCCGGGTCGACGGGGACTGAGACCCGGGCTGACCCGGCTGACGCGTGGTGCTCTCGATGCCCTGGGGTGTCGAGAGTTTCCCGATCGCCGTTAGCCACTGGACTTTCGAGCACAGGATCGACTTACCTTCTTACAGCCCGTGACCAGGGAAACCCACCCACGTCACTCCGATAGCATGATCGGACTCACGACCACCGCCGCCCACCCCGACCGGAAATCCGTGCCACGCGGCACAAAGAGCGAACCGTTTAGTCAACATCTACCAAATCGGCCAAACAATTGATATCCATGGTATCGCGGTTGATCTCGCGAATTAACTGCAGAATTTCTTTCGCCGCGTGGCGTCAACCACGGGTTGTCCTGTGGGCCGCCGCGGGCGTGGTGACCCTCGGCTTCCTCATCGCCCTGGAAATCACCGCGCGCCGCTACGGCCTTCCGGGGCCGCTCACCAATCAGGTGCAAGAGGTGATATATCCGCCCGCGTCGGGGCCCCTGCTGTATGCCGGAATGGCCTTGATGATGGTGGTGCTCACCTGGCGGGAAAGGTTTGTCGCGCTCGGCATCGCGGTCGCGATCGACATTCCCTTCTTTCTGGTGCGCTGGGCGCTCGGCGAGAAGCTGACTTTCGGCAACGGCGCGCTGTGGGTGGTTCTCGGATACGCCGTCTTCGCGGTCACGCGCCGCACCGGCAAGGAGCGCGTGCTGCTGCTCAAGGGCGTCGGCCTCGGCCTGCTCCTCGTGGCGGGCCGCAAGACCGGTGACGCCTGGCTGCTCATCACGTCCAAGACCCGGCCGACGGTCCTCGACCAGTACCTGGCGACCGCCGACCACGCGCTGGGCAACCCGTCGTGGCTGGTGGGCCGCGCCATCAGGGCCACGGGGCCGTTCGGCGAGCACTTCCTGGACTTCGTGTACGTCCAGCTGGCGGTGGCCGCGGTGGTCGTCGCGGCGTACCAGCTGCGGAACGTGGCGGCCGAGCGCCGCTTCCCGCGCCACCACCTGGTGCGCACGTTCCTGGTGATCGGCCTCCTCGGGCCGAGCATCTACATGATCTTCCCGGTGGTCGGGCCGATCTTCGCCTACGGCACGGGCGCCTTCGGCACCGGCGGCGAGCACTGGGCGGTGGCCAACATCTGGCCGGACACCCTGCCGGGCACCACGCCGGGCCCCATGACGTACGACGAGATCACCCCGCGCAACTGCATGCCGAGCCTGCACACCGCGTGGGCCACGATCATCTTCATCCATTCCCGCAAGGGCCCGCGGGCGCTGCGCTACGCGGGCGCCTTCTGGCTCGTCGCCACCCTCACGGCGACGCTGGGCTTCGGGTACCACTACGGCGTGGACCTCGTCGCCGGTGTGGTGTTCGCGCTCACGGTCGAGGTGGCCGTGCGCTCCTTCGCACTCGGCTGGGACCGGTCCGCAATCCAGCTCGTCGCCCATGGCGCCGCGGTCTTCGCCGCGCTGTTGGTGTCCTATCGGTACCTGGCCGTGGAAATGGCCACATATCCGTGGCTCTTCGGACCGCTCCTCATTCTCGCGATGTCCTCGGTGATCTACGGATACGTACGCACCACCAAACGCTCGGATCCCAAGCCCGCGCGCTCCCTCCAGGCGAAGCCGCAGCCCGAATTGGTGTAATTCTTCGGCAGTGGACCGTGCACCACCCCAGAGCCCACCCGCGCCCGGCCGTGCGCGGGTGGGCTCTGTCGTTCACGCGACGGCGGTGCCCTCCAGCTCGACCAGCTGGCCGGGAACGGCCAGCCGCGTCACTTCGAGCATCGTGGTCGTAGGCGCCACCCCGGCGGCGTCCAGCCGTGCCGCCAGGACGCCGTAGTGCTGGAGCAGCAGATCGGCGTCCGTCGTGTAGACGTTGAGCCGAACCAGGTCCGGCAGGGCCATGTCGGCCTCGCCGAGCACGGCCTCCACGTTGTCGATGCTCAGCGCCAGCTGCGCCGCCATGTCCCCGTCGTGCAGGGGCTTGCCGTCCCCGTTCATCGCGGTCTGCCCCGAGACGTACAGGGTCCGGGTGTGCCCGGAGACGACCTCTCCCTGATTGAACCCCATCCCCACCGACCACGTCACCGGGTTGACCGCCGTTCGCCGCACCGTCACGTCAGCTCCATTCGCTTCACAGGGAGTACGTACGTCCATCGGCTCGGCCACCGCCGACCGGGACGTCGCGTCGCTTCGTGTCCACGAGCCTGCCAACAAATCACGACACCCTTGGTCACGTATGGAATGAGAGTGCGCGCATGCGTGCCGATCGGCTGGTCTCCCTGGTGCTTCTGCTGCGTCGGCACGGCAGGATGACCGCGACCGCGCTGGCCCGGGAGCTGGAGGTGTCCACCCGGACCGTGCTGCGCGACATCGAGGCGCTGTCCGCGGCGGGCGTCCCGGTCTACGCCGAGCGCGGCAGGCACGGCGGCTTCGCACTGCTGCCGGGCTTCCAGACCGAGCTCACCGGGCTGAACCACGACGAGGCCCTCGCCCTGCTGACCGCCGGATCGGTCCGCGGCGAGCAGGTGTTCGGCCTCGGCTCCGCGCTCGCCTCGGCGATGCGGAAGGTGGTCGACGCGCTCCCCGAAAGCCACCGGGACTCCGCCGGGGACGCGGCCCAACGCTTCCTCGTCGCCCCGGAGACCGATCTGCTCTCCCGCAGGCTCGTCACCGAGGAGGTGCCCGGCACCGCCATGTCCGAGGTCCGGCGCGCGGTGCTCGCCGGGCACAAGCTGCGCATCCACTACGCGGCCACGGGCCAACCGCCGCGCTGGCGCACGGTGGACCCGATCGGCCTGGTCACCGTCCGCGACCGGGCCTATCTCCTGGCCACGAGATCCGGGGCGGACCGCACCTACCGCCTCGCGCGGGTGCTGGCCGCCGAGGAACTCCCCGAACCGGCACAGCGGCCGAGCCGGGTGGACCTGGACCGGATCTGGCGGGAGCGGTCCGCGCGGTTCCTCTCCGGCGGCGAGCACCTCACGGTCCTTGTCCGGGTGGCCCCGGCGCGGCGGGAGGAGCTCCTGGACACCGCGCTGGCCGTCCGCGCGGAAGAGCCCGACGCGGACGACTGGCTGCGCCTCGAAGTGACCTTCCAGGACTCCCGCCACGCCGAATGGGCGCTGTGGCAGCTCGGCATGGACGCGGAAGCCTTGGCCCCGCAGCCGTTGCGCACCGCCCTGTACGACCGCGCGACCGCGGTGGCCGCCCGTTACGGAGGCCCGTCCTCCGCGCTGCCGTAGGTCTCAAGCGACGTGCCCATGGCTGGATAGGTGGGCTTCTCGTCATTGCTGACACCTTCGGCCCGTTGAAGAATTTCCCGCATGACGACACGGCAGCGCACGCAGACAGCGACAGAGCGCGTTTCGGATGACAGCACCGGCAAGGAGTTCGCGGAATTCGGCCTTCCCGAGAGCGAGTTGGCGCGAGAGGCACTGCGGTACACACGGGGCATCGCGTCGCCGATGCTGTTCCACCACAGCATCCGCACCTACCTGTACGGCCGCTGCGTCGGCGAGCGGCGCGGGGTGGTCCCCGGGCGTGACTACGACGACGAGCTGTTCTTCCTCGGGTGCGTGCTCCATGACCTCGGCCTCACCGAGGAGGGCGACGGCGAGCAGCGGTTCGAGGTCGACGGCGCGGACCTGGCCGCCGCGTTCCTCACCGGGCAGGGGGTCTCGCCGGAGCGGGTGGACGTCGTGTGGGACGCGATCGCCCTGCACACCTCCGAGGGCATCGCCTCCCGCAAGCGTCCCGAGATCGCGCTGGTGAGCGCCGGGGCCCGACTGGACGTCGCGGGCAGCGCCGGTGATCTGCCGCCGGGGTACGCGGACCGTGTGCACGCCGCGCTCCCCCGTCTGCACACGGCCCCGGCCCTCCGCGACGCGATCGTCGCCCAGGCCCTCGTCAAGCCGGGCAAGGCCCCGCTCTTCAGCCTGCCCGGCGATCTCGTACGGGAGCGGACGGGAGCCGCACGGCCGACGTGGGAGCAGATCACGCAGGCACCGGGCTGGAACGACTTCGCGGGATACCGGGGTTAGGCCCGGCCGACCGGCAAGGCCACGCCCCCGGAGGACCTCACACGGCGCCTGCCTCCTTCGCCCGGCGGTGGCTCGCCACGCGCTCCCGAGTGGCGCACCGGCGCGAGCAGTAACGGCGGGCCGCGCCGCCGCCGATCGCGACGTACACCCGCGCGCAGCGCGGTGACGCGCACACGCCGCCCGGCGGCCGCTGGCGATCCCACACCAGCACGGTCAGGGCCATGCAGGACGAGGCGAGGAGCCACTCCGCCCAGGGTGCCTCGTCGTCGCTGTCCAGGTGCGGGTGCCACGGCGAGCCGCCGCCGTGCGCGGTGAGGCGGACCGGGCCGCAGCTCTCGGCGAGGATCCGGTTCAGGCGGTGCGCGGCGGTGTCGACGTCGGGTGCGGCGAAGACGTCGTACAGGGACGCGGCGGCGGTGCGCATCGCCCGCACGTCCTCGGCGGACAGGCCGAGCGGGTCGCTCTCGCCGTACTCGCGCAGCACCGCCTCGACCGCCGCCACCTCCGCCTCCGTCGGCGTGTCCGGTGCCGCGCCGCCGAGGGCGTTGACGAGCGCGGCGGTGCGCCGGGCCGTGCGGAACACGGAGTGCCGGGTCGACCAGTCTTCGGGCCCGCCGTCCGCGTGGTCCATGTCGCCTCCGCCGTCAGTGTCGTTCCTTGAGGGATCCACACCCCGAAATGTAACGCTCTTCCATGGGAATTGCGTTACCTCGTAACGTGCCCATCATGATCAGGCGTTACCAGCTTGCCTTCTACCTGGCGGGCGCCGCGGCCGCCCGTACCGGTGACGAGATGTCGGGGCCCGCCCTGCTGCTCGCCGGGCTCGCCGTGACCGGGTCGGCCTCCGCCGCGTCCGCGCTCCTTGCCGGGATCACGTTGTCGGCGGCGGTGGGCGGGCCGGTCATCGGGGCCGTGCTGGACCGGGCGGCACGGCCGGGGCGGCTGCTCGCGGGGGCGCTCGGGGCCTACGCGGCCACGCTCCTCGTCATCCTGGTGAGCCTGGGGCGGATCCCCTTGCCCATCGTGGTGGCCACCGCCGTGCTCGGCGGGCTGCTCGGGCCCGCGCTCGCCGGTGGCTGGACCGCCCAACTGCCCTACGTCGCCGCCCCGGACGGCCTGCCGCGCGCCACCGCCCTCGACGCGCTCACCTACAACGTCGCCGCTCTGACCGGACCGGCCCTGGCGGGTCTTGTGGCCCTGCTGGCCGGGGCCCCGGCGAGCGTCGTCGTATCCCTCACGCTGATCCTGCTGGCGCTGCCCGCGGCCTGGAGCCTGCCCGGCCGCGCCCCGGCATCAGGGGGCAGCGCCGCGACATCGATCGTCGCCGACCTGGTCTCCGGGTTCGTCGCCATCGGCAGCACCCGGCCGCTCGCCCGCGCGACGCTGACATCCGTCGTGTCGTACGTCGGCGTCGGCACGCTCGTCGCCTGTACTCCCCTGCTCGGCGCCGAGGCGTTCGGATCGTCGCACTCCGGTACGGTCCTGCTGACCGTCCTGGCCGCGGCGTCGCTCGCCGCCAACGCCCTGCTGGCCAAGCGGCCGCGGCTGCTGCGGCCCGACGTCACCGTGCTGGCGAGCACGCTGGTGCTCGCCGCCGCGTTCGCGCTCGCCGCGACGGCCGCGCCGGTGCCACTCCTCGCCGCGATGGTCATCGCGGGGGTCGCCGAAGGCCCCCAGCTCACGGCCCTTTTCGCGGTCCGGCACCGCGAGGCGCCGGAGCGGCTGCGCGGCCAGATCTTCACCACCGGCGCCAGCCTGAAGATCACCGGCTACGCGCTCGGCGCGGGGCTCGGCGGACCGCTCGCCACCTGGTCCCTGCCCGGCGCCCTGCTCGTGGCAGCGGGCTGCGAACTCCTCGCGGCGGTGGGCTACATGGCCTGTACCGCACCCTCGCGACGGCGGCTTCCCTTCTCATGGAGGAGAGCCGGTGCGGGCACGCGACCAGGAGTACGTCACCCGGACGCGCAGCCGCCATGCCCCGGCAACCCGCACGTGTCGCCGTAACGTCCGCATCGCCCTTCACCGCAGCCCCACCCGGAAAGGCCCCCGATGTCTCCCAGAGCGGCGAGCGACCCCGTGGTGCTCCAGGACTACGACCAGCACGGCCGGGTGTGGGCGCTGGCCCCGGCCACGGGGCTGCTCACGCCCGCGTCCGGGCGCTGCCACGGGTTCCTCCACCTCGACGGCGGGTCCGGCGGCGCGGGCGGACTGCCCGTCGCCGCCGCCCTGTACGCCGAGGATCCTGACCCGGCGGTCCTGTGGCTGCAGTACGGGCCCCGGCGCTGGGACTGCGCCACGGTGGCCGTACGGCAGGCGTGCGAGGCGGACGGGCACCGCCTGTTCACGGTCTTCGGGCCGCGCGGGCCGGAGCTCGAACTGCGGTACCCGGCCCCGGATCCGGGCCCCGCCGACCCCGCGGACGACTGGATCGACACGGTCGCCGACGACTTCTTCCTGTGGGTCGCCGAGCGCCTCGGCGACGACACGGAGGGCGCACGGCGCGCACTGCTGGAGCACTTCGCGACGGGCTTTTCGCCCGCGTGACTCAACATGCCCTAGTAAGCCCCCGGAGCGATGAATCCGTGAGCGAGCAGGAGTCATTACACGTACTAGAGGGTGCCACTCCAAGCGGCACCGACGTACAGCGACCCGGAGGTGTGCCATGTGCGCCCATCAGCCGCCGTGCCCGTCAGCGCAGGGTTCCGACCGGGACGCCGCGCTGGTCGTCAGCGCCCACCCCGAACAGGGCTGGAGCCTGCTGTGCAACGGCACGATCGTCTTCGACGACACCGGCGAGATCCTGCCGGACGGACGCGTGGTGCCACCGCTGCGCCCTCTCGCACCCCCGCCGCCTCCGGCCCTGGCGATAGCGGCCTGAGCGGCCAACGGCCACCGGATCCGACGACGGATCACGGGCCGCCGATCAGGGCAGGATCGCCCCGAGCAGCGCCCGCGCGCACAGCTCCCGCACCTGGTCGCGGCCCAACTCCCCGCTGTCGAGCGTGTCGAGCCACTCCAGGCACACGGCGACCATGAAGGCCAGCCAGCCACGGACGGCCAGGCGCACGGCGGGGAGGTCCTCGCCCAGGTGCGCGGTCCCGGGATCGGCGGCGAGGGCCGCGAGGATCTGCCGCTCCTGGGCGGCGAGGCCCTCGCGGTAGACCGCGCGCACCACCGGGTCCCCGGCCGCCTCCGCGCTGTGGAAGGCCCGGAAGCCCTGGGCGTGCTGCTCGACGTACGCGAGGAACACATCGAGGCCGGAGCTGATCTGCTCCCGGAACGGCAGGCCCGGCTCGGCCGCCGTCAGGCTCAGCATGCGCGCGCTCTCCCGCCGCACGACGGCCGCGAAGAAGTCCCGCTTGGTCGGGAAGTAGTGGTAGAGCAGACCCCGCGAGACACCGGCGATCTCGGCGACCTGCTCGATCCAGACCTCGTCATAGGGATTCCGCGCGAAGAGGCGCGCGCCCACCGTGAGCAGCTGTTCCTTGCGCTCCTGCGTGCTGAGTCTGCGGCGGGTGCGCTCGTGGGCGTTCGCGGCCATACGAGCACCTTACTTGACGTCGGTTCAACAGCGGGCGGAGACTGGCTCCGCCTATTGAATCCGCGTTCAAGAAGGCCGAACTCGGCTTGTTGACAAGGGAGATGGTGGCCATGGCGCAGACGACGCGGCAGCCGGGCGGTGCCACCGCGCTGCCCAAGGGGTTCCGTGGCGCCGAGCTCGGCTGGCCGCGGCTGCGCCGGATCCCGCATCCGCCGCGCCGCGTGCCGCTGCTCGGGGACGTGCTCGGCATCGATCCGCGCACTCCCGTACAGGACTCGATGCGGATCGGCGCCGACCTCGGGCCGATCTTCCGGCGCAAGGCCTTCGGCAAGGAGATCGTGTTCGTGTGGGGCGCGCGGCTCGCGGGCGAGCTCGCCGACGAGGCCCGGTTCGCCAAGCACGTCGGGCTCGGCGTCGCCAATCTGCGGCCGGTGGCGGGCGACGGCCTGTTCACCGCCTACAACCACGAACCGAACTGGCAGCTCGCGCACGACATCCTCGCCCCCGGCTTCAGCCGGGACGCCATGGCGGGCTACCACCCCCTGATGCTGGACGTGGCCGGGCAGCTGATGGCCCGCTGGGACGCCGAAGCGGCGGCCGGGCGGGCCGTCGACGTGCCCGGCGACATGACCAAGCTGACGCTGGAGACGATCGCCCGCACGGGCTTCGGGCACGACTTCGGCTCCTTCGAGCGCACCCGGCCGCACCCCTTCGTGACCGCCATGGTCGGCACCCTGTCCTACGCCCAGCGCCGCAACGTGGTGCCGCCCGCGCTCGCGCCCGTACTGCTGCGCGGCGCCGAGCGGCGCAACGCCGCCGACATGGCGTACTTGAACCGCACGGTGGACGAGGTCGTGGCGGCCCGCCGCGCGGCGGACGCCTCGGGAGCCCGGGGTGACCTCCTGGACCGGATGCTGGAGGTCGCACACCCGGAGACCGGCGAGCGCCTGTCCGCCGAGAACATCCGGCGGCAGGTCATCACGTTCCTGGTGGCCGGGCACGAGACGACGTCCGGCGCCCTGTCGTTCGCCCTGCACTATCTGGCGCGCCACCCCGACGTGCTCGCCCGCGCGCGGGACGAGGTGGACCAGGTGTGGGATGACGCGGCGTCACCCACGTACGAGCAGGTGGCGAAGGTGCGGTACGTGCGCCGGGTGCTCGACGAGTCGCTGCGGCTGTGGCCGACGGCGCCCGCCTTCTCGCGGGAGGCGCGCGAGGACACCGTGCTCGGCGGTGTGCATCCGATGCGCCGGGGCGCGTGGGCGGTCGTCCTGGCGGTGATGCTGCACCGGGACCCGGAGGTGTGGGGAGCGCGCCCGGAGGAGTTCGATCCGGACCGGTTCGCACCCGCCGCCGTGCGCGCGCGGCCCGCGCACGCCTTCAAGCCCTTCGGCACGGGCGCGCGTGCCTGCATCGGCCGTCAGTTCGCGCTGCACGAGGCGACGCTGGTGCTCGCGCTCCTGCTGCGCCGCTACGACCTGCTGCCGGAGCCCGACTACCGGCTGCGGGTCACCGAACGCCTCACGCTGATGCCCCGGGGGCTGCGGCTGCGACTCACCCGCAGAGGGGCTCCGGGGCCGTCTGATGGATACGCGCCGGGTGCTTGAGGGGCAATTGTCAGACCCGTGCGCAAGAGTGGAGGTTGCACCTTCACACAGTGGACCCGCGGGTTAAGGAGCCAAGCGACATGACCGGCACGACGTATCCCGAACTGGCTGCGGCCCAGGCCTGCTTGCGGCTGCTGCACACGGCGCGCGCCGCGCTGTCCGATCCCGTTTCGCCCCAGACCGCGGCCCTCCTGGCCGTGCCGATCGCGGACGCCGACGAGGCCCTGCGCCGGGCGGGCCTCGCGGGCAACGAGGCGTCGCTGCTGAACCGCGTCTACGACCTCGCACCCCTGCCGTCCCCCGCGCGTGCGGAGAGCGTACGGTGACCGGCGGCGACAGCGGCGGGGCCGCGGCGGCGAGCGGGTCCGGCGGGGACAGCGAGCCGCCCGCGGCGCAGTACGGCGGCGCGGACACGGCGAAGAGCAACGCCGCGTACGGCAAGAAGCCCTTCAAGCGCTCCAAGAGCCACTTCACCGACCGGGTCACGGCCGACGGCCGGGACGGCTGGCCGGTCGAGGCCGGGCGCTACCGCCTGGTGGTCAGCCTCGCCTGCCCGTGGGCCAGCCGCGCGCTCGTCTCCCGCCGTCTGCTCGGCCTGGAGGACGCGCTGTCCCTGGCGGTCGTGGACCCCATCCAGGACGACCGGAGCTGGCGCTTCACCCTGGATCCCGACGGCCGCGACCCGGTGCTCGGCATCCGCTATCTGAGCGAGGCGTACGACGCGCGGGAGACCGGCTATCCGGGCGGCGTGAGCGTCCCCGCCCTGGTGGACACGGACAGCGGCAAACTGGTCACGAACGACTACCAGCAGCTGACCCTCGACCTCGCCACCGAGTGGCGGGACCTGCACCGGCCGGGCGCGCCCGACCTGTATCCCCAGCCGCTGCGGGACGAGATCGACGACGTCATGGAAGGCATCTACCACGACGTCAACAACGGCGTGTACCGCGCGGGGTTCGCCTCCAGCCAGAGCGAGTACGAGGCCGCGTGCCGGGACGTCTTCCACCGCCTGGAGGAGACCTCGCGGCGGCTCGCGCACCGCCGCTATCTGGTCGGCGACACCCTCACGGAAGCCGACATCCGCCTGTTCACGACCCTGGTGCGCTTCGACGCCGTGTACCACGGCCACTTCAAGTGCAACCGCTGGAAGCTGTCCGAGGACCCGGTGCTGTGGGCGTACGCCCGCGATCTCTACCAGACCCCCGGTTTCGGCGACACGGTCGACTTCGACCACATCAAGCGGCACTACTACGAGGTGCACACCGGCATCAACCCGACGGGCATCGTGCCGCTCGGGCCGGACCTCGGCGGGTGGCTGACGCCGCATCACCGCGAGCAGCTCGGCGGGCGACCGTTCGGCGACGGGACGGCACCGGGGCCGGTGCCGGAGGGCGAGGAGGTGTCGGCGGCCGGGCGACCGTGACGGCGGTCGGCCGCAGCGGTCACCGTCGGGGCGGCCGGGCGCGGGCCCTCCCTCCGGCGCGCCAGATGTCAGGCGCGTCCGATGTCAGGCGCGTCCGATGTCAGGCGCGTCCGATGTCAGGGGCGACCGGTGTCAGGGGCGACCGGTGTCAGGCGCACCCGATGTCAGGCGCGTCCGATGCGCTCGGCGGCCTTGAGGACCTGCCCCGCCCCGTCCTCCGTCGCCATCACGCGGGCGACGGCCTGCGCAGCGGCCGCGTGCGTGCCGTCGTGGACGGCACGGGTGAGGGCGTCGGCGAGGCGTTCCGCGGTGAGCTTCTTGAACGGGACGGGGGCGGGCGCGGCGCCCAGCGCGGTCAGCCGGGCCGCCCAGAAGGGCTGATCGGCGGCGACCGGCACCGGCACGGCGGGGACCCCGGCGCGCAGTCCCGCCGCCGTGGTGCCCGCGCCCGCGTGGTGGACCACGGCCGCCATGCGGGGGAAGAGCAGGGCGTGCGGCAGCTCACCGACCGTCAGGACGCCGTCGCCCGTGGCGTCGAGTCCGGCCCGGCCGGTCTGGAGCACGCCGCGGAGCCCGGCCCTGCGCAGGGCCGCGACGGCCAGGTCGCTCAGCCGCTCGCCCTCGCCCGCCGCCATGCTGCCGAAGCCGATGAACACCGGCGGCGGGCCGTCGTCCAGGAACTCCTCGACGGTGGTCGGCAGCCGGGCGCCGTCGGCGAGGTGCGGCCACCAGTTCCCCACGACGTCGAGCCCGTCCCGCCAGTCGGCCGGGCGTGGCACGACGGCCGGGGAGAAGCCGTGCAGCACGGGCCGACGCCCTGCTTCCTGCCGCGCGCGGATGGCGGCGGGCGCGGCGGCGGGCAGGCCGAGTCGGGCCCGCAGCTCCCGGATCGCGTCGGCGTAGACGCGGTCGACCACGCGCAGCGAGAAGCGGCCCGCGGCACGGTTGCCCCAGGCGCCCAGGGAGCGTCCGCCGCTCACCACGGGCGCGAAGGCGCGGGTCGGATGGGCGGGCTGGAGGTAGGCGCCCAGGGTCGGCACGTCCATGGCCTCCGCGAGCTGCCAGCCGAGCGGCGCCGTGGTGGTGGACAGGACGAGCAGGTCGGCGCCTTCCGCGGCGGCGTCGGCGACTCCGGCGCCCAGTCGCCGTACGAACGCGCTCGCGGCCCGGATCAGGTCCTTGCGGCTCGCGGCGGGTCCGCTCGTCCCCGAGTCGGCGGGCAGGGAGCAGAACCGCAGGCCGGAGCCGCGCGCCAGGTGCTCGAAGGTGTCGTGGGCAGCGAGCGTGACGTCGTGGCCCGCCGTGGCCAGGTGGGCGCCGAGGCCCGTGTACGGGGCGATGTCGCCGTACGAACCGGCGGCGGTGATCAGGATCTTCATCGGCTTCCTTCGGCTGGCGGACGGGGCTCCGCCGCTTGGTGTGAGGCTGCTTCTTCAGCTGACGGCACGTCACTCTCACCCTCAGGTTTAGGGTGAGAGTGAGGGTTGACGGGGTCGTGCGCGGTGGTGTTCGCGCGGATGGCGTTCCACAGATAGCGCGCGAGTCCCGGCCGCTGTTGTGCGGGCGGCACGAGCAGGGCGAACGCCCTCGGGTCGGCCACGAAGTCGTCGGCTATGCGCAGGTGCATGTCGGGCGGGCAGTCCGTGAACCAGCGGCCGATGTGCTGCCGGTGCCGCTCGGCGAGCGCCCTGGCCGCGGGCCCGTCGGCGGCCTCGCCCGCGTCGAAGGCGGCGAGCACCTCGGCGCGCCAGGCGGCCGCCTCGCCCATGATGCGGGCCCAGTCCTCCTTGGAGTGCTCGGCGGCCCGGGCCATGGCCTGCCGGTGCCCGGCGCTGTCCTGCCACTTCAGCTCCGCCTCCGTGGCGTAGCTGAGGTCGAAGCCGATCTCGCCGAACACCTCGAACCGCTCGCGCGGGCTGAGCCGCACGCCGGTCTGCTGCACCTCCATGGCCCGCTCGGCGACCTCCACGAGCCGCTCCAGCTTGCCGATCTGCTCTCGCAGCGCCTGGCACCGGGCCCGCAGCTGGTCGAGCGCGTTGGCCTGCGGGTCCGCCAGGATCTCGGCGATCTCGTCGAGCGCGAAGCCCAGTTCCCGGTAGAACAGGATCTGCTGGAGGCGGGCGAGGTCGCTGTCGCTGTAGAGGCGGTAGCCGCCCGGGCTCCGCGCGCCGGGCGCGAGCAGTCCGGCCCGGTCGTAGTGGTGCAGGGTACGGACCGTGACCCCGGCGAAGCCGGCGACCTGCCCGACGGTGTAGCTCATGGCGCTTGCCCTTTCGTCGCGTACAGCGTGCGGCCTGACGTGGCGTGAGGGTCAACGGGGCTGCCGCCGGTCGGCGCGGTTGAGCGCCGGGGCAGCCTGGCCGTCGCCGCCCTGCCGCTCGTGCCGTCCGCGTGCGGGGTGGGCGGCTGGTCGGCGGCCGCGCCGTTCACGGCGTTCCAGACGCCACACCTCGGTGCCGTCCATCACGTCCGACGGCCGACCGGGCGCCTCGCGAGGTGACCGACCCGCGCCCCGCGAGGCCGCCCTTTTGTTAATGGAAGCCATTTTCATGTACGGTCGGCGTGTTCGCGCACCCCACCCCCAGGAGGTTCCCGATGGCCGTCCCCAAGCGGAAGATGTCCCGCAGCAACACGCGTCACCGCCGTGCCCAGTGGAAGGCCAGCACGGCCCAGTTGGTCCCGGTCACGGTCGACGGCGTCACCGTTCACGTGCCGCAGCGCCTGGTGAAGGCGTACGAGCGCGGGCTCATTCCCGTCGAGGGCTGACCCGGCGGGCTCCCTCCCCCGCCGCTGCGGGATCATGCCGACATGACTGATCACCTGTCTGAACCGGCGACCGCCGAGCGGCTCGCGGAGTACACGCCCGCCGACCAGAACGAGATCCTGGGCGACGGCCCCGACCCCTTCGGCGTCGCGGACACCGGCCTCACCTGGCTGCCCAAGGACGAGCACTTCGGCGTCCGTCTCGACGGCCGCCTGGTGGCCCACGCCGGGGTGCTGCGCCTGCCCATAGCGATCGGCGACACCACGACCGAGGTCGTGGGCATCGGCGGCGTGGCCGTCGCGCCGGACGTGCGCGGACGCGGTCTCGCCCGCACCGTCGTGGCCGCCGCCCTGGATCACGCCCGGACGATGGGACCACGCCACGGACTGCTCTTCTGCCGCCCCCCGCTCGTCGCCCTGTACGAGCGGCTCGGCTGGCGCGCGCTCGACCAGGACGTGCACGTCGAGCAGGCCGACGGGCCCGTGGTGATGCCGCTGCGCACGATGTGGACGCCCCTGCGGGACGGAGCGGACTGGCCCGCCGGAGAGGTCCGGCTCCTGTCGTTCCCCATGTGACCGAGGCGGGTCGCGCGTACGGTGGGGGCGGGTTCCGCCACGGCCGTGGTGCCGCTCCCTCAGGTCAGGAGCCGCAGCATCCGTCGGCACGCCTCGCCCTCGTCCAGGCCCCGTGCCAGCGGATGCCACTCCCCTCTTTCGTACGTTCCGAGCTCCCACGCCCCCTGCCCGTCTCCGCGGAGGTACGCGAAGTCCGGGGGCGTGGGCGCCGGTTCGTGGACGCCCTCGATCCAGTAGTAGCCGTCGGCCACGTCGGCGGCGCGCAGCGCGGACCGCAGTGCGTGGACGTCCACTGCGCGTGCCCAATCGCCGTCAGGCCTTGGCAGGCTTCAGGTAGTCGTGGTCGAGGAGCCACTTCACGTTCAGGCGCTGCCCCTCGCCCGGGTCGAGGAAGGCGGGGTCGAGCTTGATCTGCTCGCCGCCGCCGGGCTGCTCGAACCAGGGGGCTATGCCGCCCTGCCAGACGTCGAACGGCTTGGCCACCTTGTACACGCGATAGTCGCAGGCGTACGCGGCGTCGCGGGTGTTCAGGTTCTGCGGCGGCAGGGCGCGCTCGGCGTAGGAGTCGCCCGCGGGCGCGAGGAAGGAGCCGTACTCGGAGCCGAAGCGGTCCAGGCGCTCGCCCGCCTGAAGGGTCTCGCGGTGCTTGTCGACCTGGCCGTTGACCGTCTCGAAGCCGTCGTTCGGCGGGTACTTCCAGCCGCCGGTGTCCGTCGGACCCTGCCAGTACTTCTTCAGGAACGCGGACGGAGTGAGCTTTCCGGTGCGCTTCCAGCCCTTGAGGAGCGGGCCGACCGGCCGCTGCCCCTTCTTCGGCAGCCACTGGGGGCCGAGGCGCGCGTCGTCCTGGAAGGCGCCGGTGCACGGCTCGTGCGGCGCGCCGGTCGACGTCGGCGGCTTCGGCGCCGGAGCCGCGGTCGCGGCGGGGGCCGCCGCCACGGCCGTCGCGAGCGTGGCCGTCACTCCCATCGCGGCCAGGGTCGTACGGATCCGGATCACACGGCTGTGGTCCACTCAGTGGCTCCTCGTCTGCGCTGATGGCTGTTCCCGCACCGCGGTGCGGGAACAAAGGTTCACCCGCACAGACGGTCTATTCGCAGCTCGGAGGGGTCGACTGACCGATATGACATGCCTGGTGACGCCTATTCGGCCAAAACACATCGGGGCCGGGTCCGCTCGGCGTACGACCGCGCGCCGACGAGCAGCGCCCAGCCGAGCCCGCCGAAGGCGAAGCCGCCGAACGCCACCATCCACGCGAGCCCGGAACCGGTGGTGAACACGCCCTCGGGCTCCGGGGTCGGCAGGGCGCCGAAGGCCATGAGCGCGGCGCCGAGGGTCAGGAGCGTTCCGTAGCAGGCGAGTCCGGCGCCGGTGAGCCAGGCCGGGACGAGGGGAAGGAGTCGGGGCACGCGCCGCCCGGCCAGCGGCGGCGCCCAGCGCGGGAACACCTGCCCCCAGCGGTGCAACAGGCCGAGGAGCAGGAAGATGCCGAGGAGCGCCGCGAGGACCGTGACGTCGATCCCCACGGAGGCGAGGACCCGGGAAGCCCCGGACGACTCCGTCTCGACCTCCCGCTGCCAGGCCTCGCCCCGCACCCCGATCGCGTCGCCGCCGCACAGCCACACGGTCTTCACCCCGGCCCACGGCAGCAGGCCGCACAGCAGGACGTACGCCGTGACCCTCGTCCGGCGCGGGGCGGGCACCGGCGCCGGATGCGCCAGGGGCCCGTCGCTCGCGCCAGTGTGGACCTGTCCGCAGCGGGGGCAACGGCCCTTCAGGCGACGGCGGTGGACCACGGCGACCGCGGTGAGCAGGACCGTGTTCCCCGCCGTGAGGAGCAGTTGCACCAGACCGGTGACACTGTCGACGCCCGAGCCGGAGGCCAGCGTCACGAAGGTGGGAGGAAGCCCCGGCATGGTCCAGCCGTGCGCGGGGATCAGCACGGCGAACGCCACCCCGACCGCGATCCGGCCCCGCCGGGTGAGCGGCCCCGTCGAGGCCAGGCTCACCACTGCGGCGAGGAGGCTCGCGACGGCCGTGCCGAGCAGCGCGACGGACGGGTAGGACCGCTCGGCCGCCAGCGGTACGCCGGTGCCCGACGCCGCCCAGACCGTCTGTACGGCTGCGCTCAGCACGGCCCAGAGGGCGGCGGCGCGCGGCACCCAGGCGGGCCAGCGCCGCCACCACGGCGCACTGGTGGCAGCCCCGGGCGGGCGCGAACCCGTGCGCCCCGCAGGGGAGTCGGAACGGTCGGTCGGGAGCGTCACGGTGTCCTCCGGGTCGGCAGCGGCGGTACGCGTTCAGGGCGTCCGCGCCCCCGAGCCTCCCCGGCGCGGGGCGTCCGGCACATCGCTCCCCCGGCGCACCCGCCTCCGCCGCGCGGGGGAGCACGCGTTGACCCGAGGCCGCACACGAGGCTCCGCCGGAAGCGGGGCCGGGCGGTCGCACCCCACGCGGCGGCCGCTGGAGCCCCGGCACCCCGGGATGGCCCACCCTCCACCCGCACAAGACGACAGGACATCTTTGGGAGCGCGCAGGATATTCAGCGGATCGTTCGATCTTCCTAGGGTTGAGCACATCAACACGCCGGGCGGGGCCGGGGATCACCTCCGCACCCCGCCCCCAGCAGGAGGAGAAACCGACATGCGCGCTGTCATCCAGAAGTCCTTCGGCGGTCCCGAGGTCCTGGAGACCGTGGAGACCGAACGCCCCGCTCCGCTCGGCGGTGAGGTGCTCGTCCGGGTGCACGCCAGCAGCGTGAACCCGGTCGACGTGGCGGTCCGGGCGGGCTTCTACCCGCTGCTCGGCGAGCCGCCGTACGGCGTGGGCTGGGACATCTCCGGCGTCGTCGAGGAGGCGGCACCGGGCGCCCGGTTCAAGCCCGGTGACGAGGTGTTCGGCATGCCGTTCTTCCCGCGTGCGGCCACCGCGTACGCGGACTATGTCGCCGTGCCCTCGCGCCAGGTCGCCCGCAAGCCCGCCGCCGTCGACCACGTGCACGCGGCCTCGGTGCCGCTCGCCGGGCTCACCGCGTGGCAGGGCCTCGTCGACGCGGCGCGGCTGACCGAGGGCCAGCGCGTGCTGGTCCACCGCGCCGCGGGCGGCGTCGGGCACTTCGCCGTGCAGATCGCGAAGGCGCGCGGGGCGCATGTGACCGCCCTGGCGAGCGCCTCCAAGCACGACTTCGTGCGCGGCCTGGGCGCCGACGAGGTCATCGACTACCGCACCACCGACTACACGGAGGTGGTCAAGGACCTCGACGTGGTCTTCGACTCCTCGTCCGACGGCGCGCGGTCGCTGTCGGTGCTGCGTCCCGGCGGGACCCTGGTGAGCATCATGGAGCACGGGAACCAGGAGCTGGCCGCGGCCGTCGAGGAGGCGGGCCGCCACTTCGCGGGCGTCTCCGTGGAGCCGGACTACGCGTCCCTGGAAGCGATCGCCCAGCTCATCGACGTCGGGCGGATCCGGCCGCACGTCTCCGCGACGTTCGACCTCACCGAGGCGGCGAAGGCTCACGAGCTGGTGGGGTCGGGTCGCACGCAGGGCAAGGTGGTGTTGACCGTCGTTTGATCAACGGCCCGTATCGTGGGCAGCCCGATCGTGGACGACGACGAAGGGGCGGGGCGTTGGACATCCTGACCGAGGCGCTGAGCTCGATGCGGACCGGCCATCCCACATCCGTGCGCACCGAGGGGCGCGCGCCCTGGGGCCTGCGCCTCCCCTCCGTGGCGGGCGCCGGGTTCCACGTGGTGCTGCACGGCACGTGCTGGCTGATCCCCGTGGGCGCGCCCCACGTGGCGCCGATCGCTCTCAGCACGGGCGACGTGGTCTTCCTGCGGGACGGCACCGCGCACGTCCTCGCCGACCACCCCTCGACCCCGGCCGAGGAGGAGCGGGCCGAGCAGTTCAGCCCGGGATCGCCCCTCGGCACGGTCTCGCTCGGCGGCGACGGGCCGCGCACCAGTCTGCTGTGCGGCAACTACCACTTGGATCAGGGGCGTCCGCATCCGCTGGTGGGCCAGCTGCCCGAGGTCGTCCACCTGTCCACTGGGCACGGCCGCCACCCCGAGCTGAGCACCGCCGTCCAGCTCCTCGGCACCGAGCTGGAGCATCCGCGCATCGGCTCGGCCGGGATCGTCCCCGCCCTGATCGACTCGCTCCTGCTCTACATCCTGCGGGCCTGGCTCGAGGACCAGCCGCCCTCGGCCGCCAAGGGCTGGGCCGCCGCGCTCAGCGACTCCGCGGTCGCCCCGGCCCTCACCGCGATCCACACGGACCCGGCCCACCAGTGGACCGTCGAGTCCCTGGCCGAGCGCGCGGGCCTGTCCCGCGCGGCCTTCGCCCGCCGCTTCGCGACGCTGGTCGGCGAGCCGCCGATGGCGTACGTGACGCGCTGGCGGATGACGACCGCCGCCCAGCTCCTGCGGGAGTCCGAGGTCCCCCTCACCACGGTCGCCGCCCGCACCGGCTACGGCTCCGAGTACGCCTTCGCCAAGGCCTTCAAGCGCGAGTACGGACAGGCCCCCGGCGGCTACCGGCGTGGGGGGCCCGCCCCCGGGGGGGGGGCCCCCCGCCCCGGGGGGGCCCCCGGGGCGGGGGGGGGGGGGGGGCGGGCGCGCCCCCCCAAACAGCGTAAAAAGGAGCGAAAACCCACCGCCAT
>NZ_JBITXV010000032.1:0-42552 GCF_044544845.1 Streptomyces sp. NPDC053474 | reverse complement strand
TTCATTTCCGGTGGCCGTTGGAGGGCCTTTGCCTTTCGGCGTTTCCGACTCTATCAGATCTTTCCGGCTTCCCGGTCCGTTCCGATTTTCATCGGTGCCTTTCAGGTTTTCGCTTTCGCGTTTCCCTTTTCGGCGGTTCCGACTTTATCAGAAGTTTTGGGCCGGTCTGACCGGCTCAGGATTCCGATTCATCGGGGGTGGCTTCTCGATTGATGTGATTCGAGAAGCAGATGGATTATCACCGCTGCCGTGCGAGCTGTCCAGCTCTAGGCAACTGTTCGAATCTACCTCCCCGGTCCTTCCGTGTCAACGGTTTTTCCGGAGCGATGAGGAGACTAGCAGGTCAGAAGGGTCGTACGCACATCACGCCGCAGTGGGGACGGACGCGCTCCGCTCCGATGCGTCGAGGTCGCCGGTCTCGCCCTCGCGTGCCGCCCGGCCGCCGAGGACATAGACGTATGCGAGAAAGGCCAGCTCGGCGGCGATTCCGATGGTGATGCGGGCCCAGGTGGGCAGGCCGGAGGGGGTGACGAAGCCTTCGATGGCGCCGGACACGAGCAGGACCAGGGCGAGGCCGATGGCCATTCCCAGGGCGGAGCGACCTTCCTCCGCCATGGCCGCGCGGCGGGTGCGCGGGCCGGGATCGATCAGCGTCCAGCCGAGGCGCAGTCCCGTTCCGGCGGCTACGAAGACGGCGGTCAGCTCCAGCAGGCCGTGCGGGAGGAGCAGTCCGAGGAAGGTGTCCAGACGGCCCGCGGAGGACATCAGGCCGAGGCCGACACCCACGTTGAGCATGTTCTGGAAGAGGATCCAGATGACAGGTATCCCCAGGAAGGCGCCCAGGACCAGGCACATCGCGGCCGCTTGGGCGTTGTTCGTCCACACCTGGGCGGCGAAGGACGTCGCCGGGTGGCTGGAGTAGTACGTCTCGTACTCGCCTCCGGGGCGGGTCATGTCCCGCAGCGCCGAAGGGGCCGCGATCGAGGACTGCACCTCCGGGTGCGTGCCGACCCACCAGCCGATCACGACCGCGAGGGCCACCGACAGCAGGGACACCGGAATCCACCAGCGCCGGGACCGGTAGACCGCGGCGGGGAACCCGTACGTCAGGAAGCGGGTGACGTCCCTCCAGGAGGCGCGGCGCGTGCCCGTCACGGCACTACGCGCGCGTGCCACCAGCTGTGTGAGGCGTCCGGTGAGCTGCGGGTCCGGGGCGCTGGACTGGATCAGGGAGAGGTGGGTGGCGGTGCGCTGGTAGAGCGTGACGAGTTCGTCGACCTCAGGGCCGGTGAGTCGGCGCTGGCGGCGTACCAGGGCGTCGAGCCGGTCCCACTCGGCTGCGTGGGCCGACACGAAGACGTCGAGGTCCATCGGATTGGCTGCTCCTCGGCTTCTCGTACTTCTCGTACTGCTCCTACTGCGGCGCGATCACTCATCAGCTTGGCAGACTGGCGGTGGCGGGGGCAGCGACGGGAAGGACGGCGGGCGTGAGCGAGCTTGTGACGGGCGAGGCGGTGGCGCTGGAACTGCGTCCCGCGAAGCTGCCGAGCCGGGTGCTCGCCCTCCTGATCGACATGGTCGTGGCCTGGTCGGTGTACCTGGCCGTGACGCTGGGGCTCCTCGCGGCGACCGCGTCGCTCGACGACGCGGCGGTCGCCGCCATCGCCGTGGCGACGTTCGTCCTGGTGCTCGTGGGCGTGCCCATAGCGATCGAGACGCTCAGCCACGGGCGGTCGCTGGGGAAGCTGGCCTGCGGGCTGCGGGTCGTACGGGACGACGGCGGGCCGATCCGGTTCCGGCACGCCCTGGTGCGCGGTGCCGTCGGCGTCGTCGAGATCCTGATGATGTTCGGGGTGGTCGCCTGCATCGCGTCCTTGGTCTCGGCGCGGGGGCGGCGGCTCGGGGACGTGTTCGCGGGGACGCTCGTCGTACGGGAGCGGGTGCCCACAGGGCAGACGGCGTACGTGCCCGCGCCCCCGCCGTGGCTCGCCGGGCGGTTCTCCGAGCTCGATCTGTCGGGGGTTCCGGACGGCCTGTGGCTGGCGATACGGCAGTACCTGACGCGCATGGGGCAGTTGGATCCGCAGGTCGGCTGGGGCATGGCGGAGCGCCTCGCGGGCGATCTGGCGGCGCGGACGGGCGCCCCGGCTCCGGTGGGGGTGCCACCGGCCGCGTTCCTGGCCGCCGTGGTGCACGAGCGGCAGGCTCGGGAGGCGCAGCGGGCCTTCGGCGGGGCGGCGGTTGAGAGAAGTGCGCCGTACCCGGGCGCCTACGCGCCGGTCGCGTACGCCCCGAGTGCGCCCAGCTCCCCCACCCCGGTCCCGTACCCCCCGTCGGCCCCTCACGCGGCGGGGCAGTGGGCTCCGCCCTCTTCCGGTACGGGGGACGCGGAGGCGCCCCGGGCCGTGCCGCGTGCCGTGGCGGAGTCCGGGCCGCGTGACGAGCCGCGGCAGCCGTCGACGGGCTTCGTGCCGCCGGCGTAGGGCGGGCGTCAGGGGAAGGTCGACGGTGGCGACTCGAGGTGTTCGAGCTCGATGCCGGGGGCCGCGAGGACGACGTCGCCGCTGAGGTGGACGGTGTGCTGCTCGCCCGTGTCCAGGGCTGTGACCTGGTATTCGTCCACGGTCAGCGGGCCGTTGTCAGTGGCGTGTGCTTCTCTCGTCAGCAGGGCCCAGGACTGGTCGAGGGTGCGCGGCGCCAGGACCGGGTCCGTGAAGGCGACCAGGCGGACGCGGGTCGCGGGGGAATCGGGGGTGAGGCGCAGCAGCCGGGCGGTGGCGACGAGGAAGGCGGGGGACGTGCCGGTGAAGGCATGAGCGGGGGCGTTGTTCTCGGTGGCGTGCGCGCCGGTGGCGTCGGTGCGGACCCAGGTGACGCCGTCGAGGGCGGCGGCCCGCACGCGCCAGCCGGAGGCGTTCAGTTCGAGACGGATGGGGCGGCCCAGTTCGTCGACGGCCAGGTCGACGGAGCCCGTGTGGTCGCCGGAGGGAGCGGTGCGCTGGGCGACGTAGCGCCAGCCGGAGGGGCCGGGCGCGCAGTGGAAGTGTTCTTCAGCCAGGGGGGTGTGATCGTGCGGATCGTGCAGCGAATAGCGACCGCGGGGCATGGGGCTCGGTCCTTGTCGGGGGACGTGCGGTAGGGCGTCGTCGACGCCGTGGAGCGTCGGGCAGAGCGATGGAGCGTCGTGGGGCGAGCGTACGGACCGTCGTGAGGCGAGCCGTCGGAGGGTCCGCGCAGTCGAGTGCCGGGAGCGCGTGGGCCGAGGGCTCGTATGCCGAGGGCCCAAAGCCGAGGGCTCGTAGGTCGAGGGCTCGTGAGCCGGGAGTTCGTGGGCCGCGGGCCTATGAGCCGGGGGCTCGTAGGCCGGGGGCTCGTGAGGCAGCGCGCCGTCGGGGATGCGGAGTCGGGCGTCCTGACGGTGGGCTGCCGGGGCCAGCACCGGGGCTCGCGGAGCGACCATGACGCGGTCCCGGGCCAGTACGCCGACAGGCCCCCGCCACAACGGCGAGGGCCTGCTGGAGACGTACGGCCGGGATCGGCCGGACGGGCCGGGCACCGTCCCGGGGATCGGGAGCGGCCCGAGGTGGGGCCGCTCCGTGATCAGGGGCGGTACGCGGGCCGGATCAGTAGCGGTAGTGGTCCGGCTTGTACGGGCCCTCGACCTCGACGCCGATGTACGCGGCCTGCTCGGGGCTGAGCTTCGTGAGCTTCACGCCGAGCGCGTCCAGGTGCAGACGGGCGACCTTCTCGTCGAGGTGCTTCGGCAGCGTGTAGACGCCGATCGGGTACTCGTCCTGCTTGGTGAACAGCTCGATCTGGGCCAGGGTCTGGTCCGCGAAGGAGTTGGACATCACGAAGGACGGGTGGCCCGTCGCGTTGCCCAGGTTCAGCAGGCGGCCCTCGGAGAGGACGATGAGGACCTTGCCGTCCGCGAAGGTCCAGGTGTGGACCTGCGGCTTGACCTCGTCCTTGACGATGCCCGGGATCTGCGCGAGACCGGCCATGTCGATCTCGTTGTCGAAGTGGCCGATGTTGCCCACGATGGCCTGGTGCTTCATCTTGGCCATGTCCGAGGCCATGATGATGTCCTTGTTGCCGGTCGTGGTGATGAAGATGTCGGCGGTCTCGACGACCTCGTCCAGGGTGGTGACCTGGTAGCCGTCCATCGCGGCCTGGAGGGCGCAGATCGGGTCGACCTCGGTGACGATGACGCGGGCGCCCTGGCCGCGCAGGGATTCGGCGCAGCCCTTGCCGACGTCGCCGTAGCCGAAGACCACGGCGGTCTTGCCGCCGATGAGGACGTCGGTGGCGCGGTTGATGCCGTCGATGAGCGAGTGGCGGCAGCCGTACTTGTTGTCGAACTTCGACTTGGTGACGGCGTCGTTCACGTTGATCGCCGGGAAGAGGAGCTTGCCGTCGCGCTGCATCTCGTACAGGCGGTGGACGCCGGTCGTGGTCTCCTCGGTGACACCGCGGATCTCCGAGGAGAGCTGGGTCCACTTCTGCGGGTTCTCAGCCAGGGTGCGGTTGAGGACCTGGAGGATGACGCGGTGCTCGTCGTTCTCGGCGGTCTCGACGGCCGGGGCCTTGCCGTCCTTCTCGTACTGGACGCCCAGGTGGACGAGCATGGTGGCGTCGCCGCCGTCGTCCAGGATCATGTTCGGGCCGCCGGTGGGCGAGTTCGGCCAGGTCAGGGCCTGCTCGGTGCACCACCAGTACTCCTCCAGGGTCTCGCCCTTCCAGGCGAAGACCGGGATGCCCTGGGGGTCGTCCGGGGTGCCGTTCGGACCGACGGCGATGGCCGCGGCGGCGTGGTCCTGGGTCGAGAAGATGTTGCAGGAGACCCAGCGGACCTCGGCGCCGAGGGCGACCAGGGTCTCGATGAGCACGGCGGTCTGCACGGTCATGTGCAGCGAGCCCATGATCCGGGCGCCGGCGAGCGGCTGGCTGGCGGCGAATTCCTTGCGGATCGCCATCAGGCCGGGCATCTCGTGCTCGGCGAGGGTGATCTCCTTGCGGCCGAACGCGGCCAGGGAGAGATCGGCGACCTTGAAGTCCTTGCCGTTGACGGCAGTCATGATGAGCTGCTCCTCGTGATGGGTCGAGGGTGGGCATGGCTGATCTGCGGCGTCGGGGCACGGAGACACACCGGCGCGCGCAGCGCAGTCCGTCGGAGGCCCTCTCTCCCTCGGCCGGTCCAGGAGCGGACCGCCCGACCGCCATCAGCAGCGACGTCTGGCACTGTCACGAATCTACACCGATCGGCGCAGTGAGCCACAAGGGTGCCGGGAGAGGGGCCGTGGCTGAATCGCGACCTTCCCCGAGGTTGAGCAAAGGCCATCAGTCCATGACGAACCGGGACCTTTGCGCTTTTGCTCCTGTCCCTGTCTGTTGCAGGATGCCTGGAGATCGGGAACATATGCGCGATCTTGTTCGGTCAAGGCGTTAGGAGAACCACGTGACCAGTCCGGCCGACCCCCCGACCGGCGCCGACGGGCAGAAGAGGCTGAAGCTGCTCGCGGTGACCGCCTGCCCGACCGGCATCGCCCACACGTACATGGCGGCGGAGAAGCTCCAGCAGGCCGCCGACCGTCTCGGCGTCGACATGAAGGTGGAGACGCAAGGCTCGATCGGGGCCGAGAACGTGCTGTCTGACAACGATGTCAGAGAGGCGGACGGCGTCATCATCGCGGCCGACAAGGACGTGGACCGCGGCAGGTTCGCGGGCAAGCGCGTGTTGTCCGTCGGGGTTTCCGAGGGCATCAGCCACCCCGAGCGGCTGATCGAGCGGGTCGGGAGCGCGCCCGTGCAGAGCGGCGACGGCGCCGGGAGCGGCGGCGCGGGCGCGGCCACCGGCGGCGGGGGCGGCCGGGAGCGGAGCGTCGCGTACAAGGCGCTGATGAACGGCGTCTCGTACATGATCCCGTTCGTCGTGGTCGGCGGTCTGCTGATCGCGATCTCGCTGTCGCTCGGCGGGCACACCGACCCGAAGGGCGGGCTCGTCATCCCGGACGACTCGTTCTGGATGCACGTGAACCAGATCGGCGTCATCGGGTTCACGCTGATGGTGCCGATCCTGTCGGGGTACATCGCGTACGCGATCGGGGACCGGCCCGCGCTCGTGCCGGGCATGATCGGCGGCTGGATCGCCAACACCGGTGAGCTGTACGACTCCAAGGCGGGGGCGGGTTTCATCGGGGCGATCGTGACCGGGTTCCTGGCCGGGTATCTGGTGCTGTGGATCAAGAAGGTCAAGGTCCCGAAGTTCGTCCAGCCGATCATGCCGATCATCGTGATCCCGATCCTGGCGACGAGCGCGCTCGGGCTCTTCTTCATCTACGTCATCGGCAAGCCGATCTCGTGGGTCTTCGAGCATCTGACGGACTGGCTCAGCGGGATGACGGGCACGAGCGCGATCCTGCTCGGCGCGATCCTGGGGCTGATGATCGCCTTCGACATGGGTGGTCCGGTCAACAAGACGGCGTTCCTGTTCGGTGCGGGGCTCATCGCCACCGGCAACCAGACCGTCATGGGCATGTGTGCGGCCGCGATTCCGGTGATGCCGCTCGGGCAGGGGCTCGCGACGCTGATCCGCAAGCGGCTGTACACGGAACAGGAGCGGGAGACCGGGCTCGCGTCGCTGTTCATGGGGTTGTTCGGGATTTCGGAAGGTGCAATTCCGTTCGCTGCCGCGCGGCCCGCGCAGGTCATTCCCGCGAACATGCTCGGCGGTGCCGTGGCCGGTGCGATCGCGGGCCTCGCGAGCGTGAAGGACGCGGTGCCGCACGGCGGGCCGATCGTCGCGGTGCTCGGTGCGGTCGGGGGTGTGCCGATGTTCTTCGTCGCCGTGGCCGCCGGAACGGCCGTCACCGCCCTCGCCACCGTGACGCTGGTGGATCTGAGCGAGCGGAGGCGGCGCGGGGTGCCGGTCGGCGGGGCGGGCGTGGCCGAGCCGGTGCTGGCCGGTGTGGGCGCGGGGGCCGGTGGGGCAGCTGTGGCTGGTGAGGCGGCTGTGGTCGGCGACGGGGCCGGAGCCGCGCGAACCGGAAGCCAGGAGTCCGCTGTCTCGGCCCCGGTGGCCGCTTCCCCGGTGGCCGGGGATGCCGCGCCCGAGGTCCTCTCGGGCTATCTCACCCGGCAGACCGTCAAGGTCGAGCTCGCCGCCGAGGACAAGGAGGCCGCGATCCGTGAGATGGCCGGGCTCCTCGCGCGTACCGGCAAGGTGACGGATGTGGAGGAGCTGGTGCGGACCGCGCTCGCGCGCGAGGCGCAGGGCACCACGGGGCTCGGTGAGGAGATCGCGATCCCGCACGCCAAGACCGACGCGGTGACCTCGCCGGTCGTGGGCTTCGCGCGGTCGGCCGAGGGCATCGAGTGGGGGTCGCTCGACGGCACGAAGGCCAAGCTGATCTTCATGATCTCCGTGCCTGAGGCTGCGGCGGGCGACGAGCACCTGCGGATCCTGGCGCTGCTGTCGCGGAAGCTGATGGATGAGGGGTTTCGGGGGCGGCTTGTGGCTGCGGTGGATGAGGCTGCGGTGTTGGAGGTGCTGCGCGAGGTTCAGTGAGGCTCGGCGTTTGTACGGGGAAGGGCCCCGCACCGGTGTTGGTGCGGGGCCCTTCTCGTACGGCCTGGGTCAGTGGCCGGGCTCCGGGGGCGGACCGCCCGGGGACTTGGCCGGGTTCGTGCCCGCGGCGGCCGCGGCCTCGCGGTAGATGTCCGGCTCCAAGTAGATGACACGGGCGATCGGGACCGCCTCGCGGATGCGGGTTTCGGCGGCGTTGATGGCGTCGGCGATCTCGCGGGCGGTGTCGTCGTGCTGGACGGCGATCTTGGCGGCGACGAGCAGCTCCTCCGGGCCGAGGTGGAGGGTGCGCATGTGGATGATGCGGGTGACGGTGTCGCCGTCGACGATGGCCTTCTCGATCTTCTGGACCTCTTCGGTGCCCGCGGCCTCGCCGAGCAGCAGCGACTTGGTCTCGGCCGCGAGGACGATCGCGATGAGGATGAGCAGGGCGCCGATGCAGAGCGTGCCGACGCCGTCCCAGACGCCGTTGCCCGTGGCGAGCGCGAGGCCGACGCCGCCGAGCGCGAGGACCAGGCCGACGAGGGCACCGAAGTCCTCCAGGAGGACGACGGGCAGCTCGGGCGCCTTGGCGCGGCGGATGAACTCCTTCCAGGAGAGCGATCCGCGCAGGGTGTTGGACTCCTTGATGGCCGTCCGGAAGGAGAACGACTCGGCGATGATGGCGAACACCAGGACGCCGACCGGCCAGTACCAGTGCTCGATCTCGTGCGGGTGCTTGATCTTCTCGTAGCCCTCGTAGAGGGCGAACATGCCGCCTACGGAGAAGAGCACGATGGAGACGAGGAACGCGTAGATGTAGCGCTCGCGGCCGTACCCGAAGGGGTGTTGTGGAGTGGCCTCGCGCTGGGCCTTCTTGCCGCCGAGGAGCAGCAGGCCCTGGTTGCCTGAGTCGGCGAGCGAGTGCACGCTCTCGGCCAGCATCGACGACGAGCCACTGAAGAGGAACGCCACGAACTTGGCCACCGCGATCGCGAGGTTGGCGCCGAGAGCCGCCACGATCGCCTTTGTTCCGCCTGACGCACTCATGTGTGCCCGTTGTCCCTTCCGTTGCGTGCCGCGCCTGCCGCGTGACACGCGTACGTTCTCCGTTCCGCGACGGCCGGGCGCCGTGAGGCCCGGCCGGTGCGGTGCGTCATTGTTGCAGCACGGGAGGCGTGGGGTGGTTCAGGCCACCACGGTGGCGCGGAAAAGGGTGCCGCTGCCGGAGACGTCGGCCTTCTCGTCCGCGGGGACGAACACGGATCCGCCGGGCGTGAGGGAGAGGTCGCCCACGCGGACCTCGCCCGCCGCGCAGAGCAGGATCTGCGGCGTCCCCGCGGTGAGGTCGTGCCGGGCGTCGCCCTCGGGCAGGACGTAGCGGGAGAGCCGGAACTCGTCGATCGGCGTCTCGTAGACCTCTTCGCCGTCGGGAGAGGCCTCGGGGCGCAGGATGCCGGGGTCGCTCGCCTCGAAGCGGACGACGCGCAGGAGTTCGGGCACGTCGACGTGCTTGGGGGTGAGGCCGCAGCGCAGCACGTTGTCGGAGTTGGCCATGATCTCGACGCCCATGCCGCTGAGGTAGGCGTGCGGGACCCCGGCGCCGAGGTAGAGGGCCTCGCCGGGCTTGAGGGTGACGTGGTTGAGCAGCATGGCGGCGATGACGCCGGGGTCGCCGGGGAAGTGCCGGGCCGCGTCGGCGTACGGGGCGTAGGGGCCGCCGAGGCGCTCGGCGGCGGTCGCGGCCTCGGTGACCGCGCGCGCCATCTCGTCGCGGTCGGCGGTGAGGACGGCCGTGAGGACCTCGCGCAGGGCCGCGTCCTCGGGCTTGGCGCGCAGCAGGTCGACGTACGGCTTGAGGGAGTCCACGCCGAGGCCCTCGATGAGGTCGGCGGCCTCGGCGGGCGGGCGGAAGCCGCACAGGCCGTCGAACGGCGTGAGCGCGCAGATCAGTTCGGGCTTGTGGTTGGCGTCCTTGTAGTTGCGGTGGGGCGCGTCGAGCGGGATGCCGCGGGCCTCTTCGTCCTCGTAGCCCTCGCGGGCCTGCTCCAGGTCCGGGTGCACCTGTACGGACAGGGGGGCGCCCGCGGCGAGGATCTTCAGGAGGAAGGGCAGGCGCGGGCCGAACTTGTCGACGGCGCGGGCGCCGAGCTCGGCGCGCGGATCCTCGTCGATCACCTCGTTGAGCGGCCCGCGCTCGGTGCGCGAGGGCGCGCCCGGGTGGGCGCCCATCCACATCTCGGCCTGCGGTTCGCCGGTCGGCTCGACGCCGAGGAGACCCGCGATGGCGGTGGTGGAACCCCAGGCGTAGGGGCGGATGGTGTTGGTGAGGCGGTCCACGGAAGGGTCTCCCTTACGGGCGTGCGGGGACGCGGGCGGGCGCGTCCTTCGGTGCGGGTACGCGCGTGCCCCCTACGGGTACGGGTGCGCGCGGGCGGGCGCCCGTACGGGGGCCGGGGTCATGATCGGCTCCCGGAGGCGAGCGCCAGGTAAACGGCGGCGAAATCCGTGAGGGCGATCAGTTCGGCCAGGCGCTCCAGGTCGTCGCCGTCCTCGGGGTCGAGCTCGCTGAGGGCGATGTCGTGGCTCTGGGCGAGCTCGCGGGCGGCGGGCGCCGCGGTGAGGCCGCCCGCGTCGGCGGAGCGGTCGCGCAGCAGGACCGCGCGGGCGCGCAGGGGGCCCGGGTCGTCGACGCGGTCGCGGAAGAAGTCGTCGCTGTCGGCGCCGCCGGTGAGGCCGCGCGCGAGCAGCGGGGCGTGGGCGGGCAGCGCTTCGGGGAGCTCGGCGGCAAGCGCGGGGTGCCCGGCCAGCTCGGCGAGCACGGCGGCGAAGCGGCGGCCCACGGGGGCCGCGGTCTCGCCCTCGGTCCAGATCAGCGGGAGCGCTTCGGACAGCTCGGTCGCGAGGGTCTTGGCGGGGTTGTGGTAGGTCGCGACGGCGGGGCCGCAGCGCTCCGCGACGCCGTCGAGCCGGTCGGCGACCTTCTGGAGGGTCTCCACGGGGGCGGTGACCAGGCCGGTGCGGTCGAGCAGGGCGAGCAGCGGGACGAGCAGGGACCACAGGGTGCCGGGGGCGGCGGCCGGGGCCCCGGTGCCGTCGGCGTCGTCCGTGCTGGGCCGGGGCGCCACGGCCATCGGGACGGTGAGGCCGTGTGCGCCGCTGACGCCCTCGGCGAGCGGGGAGCGGGCCGGGGCCACGGCGGCGACGGTGCAGCCGCGGCGGTAGGACTGCTCGGCGAGGAGCGAGAGGCCCGGCTCCGTGCCGTCGGGCGTGGCGATGAGCAGCAGGTCCACGGGGCCGACCCAGCCGGGCAGGGACCAGCGCAGGGCGCCCGCCGCGGGGGCGACGCCGGTGGGGGTGATCCTGATGACGGGGCAGCCGGTGCCCACGAGGGCGCCGATGAGGTCGGCGACGCCGGCGGCGGCCGTGC
Organism: Streptomyces sp. NPDC053474; assembly: GCF_044544845.1. NCBI lineage: Bacteria > Bacillati > Actinomycetota > Actinomycetes > Kitasatosporales > Streptomycetaceae > Streptomyces > Streptomyces sp. NPDC053474. The sequence continues at coordinate 31,558 of NZ_JBITXV010000032.1, read as the reverse complement.
CGGGGCCCGCGATCAGGACGGCGCGGGGGCGGCCGTCCGGTTTCAGCTCCGTGACCCCGGACTCGGTGGCGTGCCGGACCGCGGTCCGTACGCGGGCGCCCGCTTCGGCGGCGCCGCGCAGCAGGTCACGCAGGTCTGCGCGGGCGAGTTCGTCGGGGGCGTCCAGGAGCGACTCGTCGAGCATGGGGGTCCGGCCTCCGATCGCCGTGCGCGGCAGGGGTGCGGGCGGGCGACTGTGCGGGTGCACGCCTGCCCTTTTCTGATCCTTACTCGGGGCGGCGGGCCTCGTCGACCAGGAGTACGGGGATGCCGTCGCGGATCGGGTACGCGAGGCCGCAGTCGGTGCCTTCCGCGGTGCAGACCAGCTCGTCGTCCGTCTCCTTGAGAGGGGCGTGGCAGGCCGGGCAGGCGAGGATCTCCAGGAGGCCGGCTTCGAGCGGCATGGGGTGGTCCCTTCGGGGTGGGGTCGTGCGGCCCGCCCAGCCTATCGCTGGCCTGGGGGCCTTGGGCGGGGGCGGGGCCCTGCCCCGGGTGGGGCGGGGCCCTTCCCGGGGCGGGGGCCCGCCCCTCCCCCCGTGTCGCTCTCCGGGTGCGGGCCCGGCTACGCCCTGATGATCGCCAGAGCCGCGTCGCGGGTCTTCTCCATGGTCTGCTGGTCGCGGGCCTCCGCGTTGAGGCGGAGGAGCGGCTCCGTGTTGGAGGCGCGGACGTTGAACCACCAGTCGGCCGTCGTGACCGTCAGGCCGTCCAGCTCGTCGAGGGTGACGCCGTCCTGGCCTTCGTACGCGGCCCTGATCGCGGCGAGGCGGGCCTGCTGGTCGGCCACTGTGGAGTTGATCTCGCCGGAGCCCACATAGCGGTCGTACTGCTCCACGAGGCCCGACAGGGGCCCCTGCTGGCCGCCGAGGGCGGCCAGGACGTGCAGGGCGGCCAGCATGCCCGTGTCGGCGTTCCAGAAGTCGCGGAAGTAGTAGTGCGCGGAGTGCTCGCCGCCGAAGATCGCGCCCGACTTGGCCATCTCCTCCTTGATGAAGGAGTGCCCCACGCGCGTGCGCACCGGCGTGCCGCCGTTCTCCCGCACGACCTCCGGGACGGTCCAGGAGGTGATCAAGTTGTGGATGACCGTGCCGGAGCCGCCGTGCTTGGCGAGCTCGCGGGCGGCGACCAGGGCGGTGATCGCCGAGGGGGAGACCGGGTCACCGTTCTCGTCGACGACGAAGCAGCGGTCGGCGTCGCCGTCGAAGGCGATGCCGATGTCGGCGCCCTCGGCGCGCACGCGCTGCTGGAGGTCGACGATGTTCGCCGGGTCCAGCGGGTTGGCCTCGTGGTTGGGGAAGGTGCCGTCCAGCTCGAAGTACATCGGTACCAGCGTCAGGGGCAGGCCCTCGAAGACGGTGGGCACCGTGTGGCCGCCCATGCCGTTGCCCGCGTCCACGACCACCTTCAGCGGACGGATCGCGCTCAGGTCGACCAGGGACCGCAAGTGGGCCGCGTAGTCGTCCAGGGTCTCGCGGCGGGTGAGCGCGCCCGCCGCCGTCAGCGAGGGCGGCGCGCCCTGGGCCAGCCAGCTCTCCACCAGGGCGCGGATGTCGGCCAGGCCGGTGTCCTGGCCGACCGGGGCGGCGCCCGCGCGGCACATCTTGATGCCGTTGTACTGCGCCGGGTTGTGCGAGGCGGTGAACATCGCCCCCGGCAGGTCCAACGCGCCGGAGGCGTAGTACAGCTGGTCCGTGGAGCACAGGCCGATCTCCGTGACGTCCACGCCGAGGGCTGCCGCGCCGCGCGCGAAGGCGCCGGAGAGGCCGGGCGACGAGGGCCGCATGTCGTGCCCGACGACGATCGCGGCCGCGCCCGTCACCCGCGCGAAGGCGGCGCCGAACTGCTCGGCCAGGGTCTCGTCCCACTGGTCCGGGACCACCCCGCGCACGTCGTACGCCTTCACGATCTGGGACAGATCAGCAGCCACGGCCAAGCCTCTCTTTACGTACGTTCAGCGACGCGTGGGGCGCCCGGGCGGGCGGCCGCACGCGGCGGACTTCGTCGACGGACTTCCTACGGACTTCCTACGGCGCCCCCAAACTACCTCCAACCACTGACAGCGGGTTGTGGCGGCGTTACACAAGGGCGTCAGGGAAGCATCCAGCCGAGCGCCGCCGTGCTCTGGCCCACCACGATCAGGCACATCACGAGCAGCAGGCCGAGGCTCCAGGGCAGCACCTTGCGCAGCAGATCGCCCTCCCTGCCCGCGAGTCCGACGGCCGCGCACGCGATGGTCAGGTTCTGCGGGGAGATCATCTTGCCGAGCACCCCGCCCGAGCTGTTGGCGGCGGCGAGGAGCTCGGGCGAGAGCCCCGACTGTTCGGCCGCGGTCACCTGGAGGGCGCCGAACAGCGCGTTCGCGGAGGTGTCCGAGCCGGTCACCGCGACGCCGAACCAGCCGAGCGCCGGCGAGAGGAAGGCGAGGCCCGCGCCCGCGTCGGCCACGAAGTGCCCGATGGTGGCGGCCTGTCCGGAGAGGTTCATGACGTACGCGAGCGCGAGGACGCTCGTCACCGTCAGGATCGCGAACCGCAGTTCGTGCACGGTGGCCGCCCACTCCCGTGCCGCCACGCGCGCGTGGACGCCGAGTACGGCGGCCGTCCCGAACCCGGCGAGCAGCACGAGCGTGCCGCCGGTGGCCACCAGGGGCAGCGAGAAGACGTTGCCCCCGACCGGGGCGCCCGCGGGGTCGGCGACGTCCAGGAAGGGCCAGTCGAAGGTGCGGGTGGCCTCCGTGAGGAAGTCCTTGACGGGCGGGATCTGCGCGACGGAGAAGACCGCGACGATCAGGGCGTACGGGGCGTAGGCGCGCAGCACGTCGGCGCGCGGGTCGGCGTGGTCGAGGTCCTCGCTGCGCGCGCCGGTGAGGACCGCGGCGCGCACGGGCTCGGCGGCAGGCCTGCGCGCGTGCGGCACGGCCACGAGGGCGCCCGCGCCCGCCAAGGCGGCTCCGATGTCGGCCAGTTGCGCGGAGACGTAGTTGGAGGCCGCGAACTGCGCGGCGGCGAAGGCGAAGCCGCACACGAGGGCGGGCACCCAGGTCTCGCGCAGGCCGCGCCGCCCGTCGACGAGGGCGACCAGGAGCAGCGGCACGACGAACGCGAGCAGCGGCGTCTGGCGGCCGACCACGGTGGCGACGGTGTCCAGGGGGATGCCGGTGACCTGCGCGAGCGTCACTACGGGGGTGCCCATGGCTCCGAAGGCGACGGGCGCGGTGTTGGCGACGAGGGCGACGACCGCGGCGCGCACCGGGTCGAAGCCGAGCGCCACGAGCATGACCGCGCTGATCGCGACGGGCGCACCGAAGCCCGCGAGGGCTTCGAGCAGCGCGCCGAAGCAGAAGGCGACGACGAGCGCCTGGATGCGCGGGTCGTCGGAGAGCCGCCCGAAGGAGCGTCTGAGGATGTCGAAGTGACGGGTGCGGACGGTCATCCGGTACACCCACAGGGCGTTGACGACGATCCACAGGATGGGGAAGAGCCCGAAGACGGCCCCCTGGGCGGCGCTGGACGCGGTCTGGCCGAGGGGCATGCCGAACACGAGCCAGGCGACGGCCCCGGCCACGCACAGGCCGATGAGCCCGGCCCGGTGTGCCTTCATGCGGACGGCGCCGAGGAGGACGAGGACGGTGAGCAGGGGAAGGGTCGCGACGAGTGCGGACAGGCCGAGCGAGTCGGCCACGGGCTCCAGTTGCTGCACGAACACGGGTGCCTCCCTGGATGATCCCTTGATCACGGGGTGGCGAAATAGTCGTGGCCTCGACAAACAGCCGTCAATCCGTGTGCCGGTGAAGATTCACTCATGGGCGTGCGGACCGCGCACACGGCGGCGCGGGAACGGGCTGGCCGGAATGCGCCCCAGCCATCTCCGGGCGTCCGGCAAGAACCGTCGGGCGAGAGCCGTCACACGAGAGCCGTCAGACGGGAGCCGTCGGGCAAGAGCCGTCAGACGAAAACCGTGCTCAGTTGTCCGGCGAGCGCAGCACCCGCAGATGGCCGCGGCGCGCGACCTCCATGGGGTCCGCTCCGCGCGACCCGCCGCCCGCTCCCGCGGCGCGCTCCTGGGGCCGTGCGGCCTCCCGCACGGCGTTGGCGAGGGCTTCGAGGTCGTCGCCGCTGGGCCGGGCCGGGCCCGAGGCGTCGGCGAGCCGGACGACCTCCCAGCCGCGCGGCGCGGTCAGGCGCTCGGAGTGCTCGGCGCACAGGTCGTAGCAGTGGGGTTCGGCGTAGGTGGCGAGGGGGCCGAGGACCGCGGTCGAGTCGGCGTAGACGTACGTCAGCGTCGCGACGGCGGGTCGGCCGCAAGCGGTGCGCGAACAGCGACGTACAGGGCTCACGACGTTGGACGGTACCGCACTCTTGAGCGGGCCGCGACGACTCTCCACCAGGTCACTCCCCCGTGTCGTGCGGTGTCACCGTGCGCGGCGTGTCCGGAAAGCACCACTCTGACCTGCGGAGACACAAGGGACCAACGGGGCCTGTGGTGTTGAACCCGGTCACCACTCGGAACAAATACTGCCAATCAGGGCGAGATCGGCGGTACAGGAGAGATGCACAATCGTGCCCAAGCTTGGCTGGAATGGTCAGGAAGCGACATGCCGTGCTCCGCGCGGAAAGGGCGATCTCGGGGACTACGCTTCGTCAGTGATGGACGACCCCGTACAGCCCCGCTCCGCCGAGCCGAGGCCCCGCCGCCGCGACCGCCACGGCAGGGGCATGCGCGGCCCCGTGGCGCCGCCGCAGGTCCCCCTCTCCATGAGCCGCGCCGAGGCCTTCACCGACCTCGTGCAGGACTCGGTGGAGCGCCTGGAGCGGCGCTGGCCGCAGCTCACCGAGATCGACTTCCTGGTGCTGGAGGTGCCTCCCACCGTCGGGGGCGCCCCCGACGAGGAGTGGACCGGGGAGGCCGTGCCGCTCGGGGGGACCGTGGCCGCGTCCGAGGGACGGCCCGCGCGGGTCGTCATCTACCGACGGCCCGTGGAGATCCGGACCAAGGGGCGGGACGAGCGGGCCGCGCTCGTCCACGAGGTGGTCGTCGAGCAGGTCGCCGAGCTCCTCGGGCTCTCCCCGGAGTCGGTGGACCCGCGCTACGGCGAGGACTGACCGGCCGGGCGCTACTTCTGCAGTACCTCCAGGTCCTGCTTGGCCCTCGGTACCTCCACCGTGCCCCTGTCGTCCGGCAGGGACTGGATCGTGAACATAGGGATGCCGTTTTCGGGGATCGCCAGCATGCGCGACGCGTAGACGGAGGTGTCCGACTGGGGCTCCAGAGTGAGGGCGTAGGAGCCCTTCAGGCCGGGGGGCACGGGCGGGGCGACGGCGAGCGTCGTGCCCGCCTTGACCGTGTACGTCTTGCTGGTGGCCTCGCCCGCCTCCGTGCCCGGGGACGCGGTGACCTTGACGCGGGTGGTCTTGTCGGGGGCCGTCAGGGAGAGCGTGGTGCCCTTGGCGCGGTTGTCGGCGACGGTCGCGCGGGCGCCCACGGGGGCGGTCGCCGGGATGAACGCCGTCTCCTGCTTGGCGCCCTTGCCGCGCGTGACGCGGAGCGCCGCCACGACCGGGACGGGGTCCTCCGTGGGGGTGAGGACCAGCGAACCCGCCTCCCCCTTCGTCACGTCGCCCAGGTCCACCGTCGCCGTCATGCCCGACTTCACGTGCAGCGTCTCGTGCCCGGCCGGTGTGATCGAGCCGGTGGGCGAGGCGAGTTGGACCTTCAGGTCGGCGTCGTCGGCGCCGGGCGCGAAGGCCACGAGGCGGACCGAGGTCGCGTCCTTCGGGATGCCCGGCAGCACCAGACGGGGCGCCGGGTCGGCGGCGGCGGGCAGCCAGTCGCCGCCCAGCTCCTCGTCAGAGGACTGCACCGCGGCGGCGACACGGCCGCTGCGCGCGGTGACGTGCAGCGTGAGGTCCGTCTGCGGCTTGGGCGTGAGCGTGGACAGGAGCACGGGGACGCTGGAGCGCGGCTGGATCTGGATGGACTCGCCGACCTCCGCCTTCAGGGCGCCGCCGGGGCCGTACAGCTCGATGTCCACGACCGCCGCCGCGTCGTCCGGGTTCATCAGGTGGACGTAGTCGTTGCGGCCCTTGGCCGAGCCGGCGCCCGGGAACCAGAAGTCGGTGTCCGGGGCGGTGCAGTTGGTGCCGTGCAGGCCGCGCCCCGCGCCCGCGCTGACCGAGGTCGTCTGCTGGGCGGTCCAGCCGGGCGCGAGGCGGCCGTCGGCGCTGCCGATGAGCGTGGGGGCCTCCGCGCCCGACTCCTCGCCGGAGACCGGCTTCCCGGGCTCCTTCTGGGTCAGGAACGGCTTGGCGCCCTTGCCCTTGCCGCCCTGCGGCGCGTCCGTGAGCTGCTTGACGACGGGGAACAGCGCGGCCCCGCCCGCGCGCCCCGAGGCCCGCGACGCGGGCGTGAACGCCGTGTACGTCGTCTCCGCGAGGTCGGACGTGCTGGGCTCCGGGCACAGCAGGCTCGTGCGCTCCACGGGCAGCCGCTTCGCCGCGGCGACGCCGTCGTCGCCCGCCGGGGCGTTGACGGCGGCGAAGCCGGTCACGGCGGCCAGGGCCGCCGCCGCGGCGATCAGGGACAGGGTGGTGCGGTTCACTGCTGGCTCCCGTCGGGACGCTCACTGTCGGTGCCGTGCGGGGGGCGCGGCGGCATCGGCGGGTGCTGCGGGTGGGCGGCGTCCGGGGCGTCGTAGGTGCCGTACGTCTGGCCGTAGCCGGAGTTCGTCTCGTACGTGCCGTACGTGCCTTCGTAGGCGTACGGGTCGTACTGGGCGCCCTGGTAGGGGCCCGCCTGGTACGCCTGGTCGTAGCCTCCGGAGGCGTACTGGCCGCCCTGGTGGTGCTGTTCGCCGCCGTACGCGCCCTGGTCGGCGCCCGCGTGGGCGGGGGTCTGCCACTCGCCCTGGGCGGGCGCGTGCTGGGGCGGCGCGGGCGTGTGCTGGGCCGGGACCGCGCCCAGAGCGGCCTCTTCGGGGATGCCGTCTGGGAACGCGCCCTCCTGGGGGCCCTGTTCGCCCTGGGCCCGCAGCCTGCGCGCCCTGCGGCCCTCGCCCGCTGCCGCCTGGGCGGGCACCAGCTGCTCCTCCGGGAGGTCGTCGTCCACGTCGCGGCGGCGGCCGGGCAGCGCGAGGACCACCAGGACGAGCGCGAGGGCGCCCTGCGTCCACAGCAGCGCCGTGTGGGCGGCCGGGGCCTCGTACGTGATGTCCAAGCGGCCGCCCGAGGCGGGCAGTTCGAAGCCCTGGGCCCAGCCGTCCACGGTGGTCCTGGTCAGCGCGCGGCCGTCCAGGGTCGCCGTCCAGCCCGGGTCGGCCGCGTCGGCGAGGCGCAGCACGCGGCCCTCGTCGTCGGACGGGACCTTCGTGTGCACCTCCACGGGGCCCGCGGCGACCGGCTCGGGGTCCTGGGAGCCGGACACGACGGCCGCGCGGGCGACCTGCCGGTCCACGCGCCACAGGGCGCTGCCGTCCTCCTGGCTGAGCCGGGTCAGGCCCGGCGTGGTGTCCAGGGTACGGCTGAGCTGGCGCGGCGCGCCGTCGCGGACGAGGACGTAGCGCACGGCGTAGCCGCCGAGCTGGTCGGCCTGGTCGGCGCCGGAGCCCGCGAGGAGGCGGGCGACGATGCGGTCGAGGCGGGCGTCCGTGCCGTCCTTGGCGGCGAGTTCGGCGTCGCCGAGGCGGGCGCCGGAGCCGCGGACCAGCATGTAGGCGACCTCGGCCGGGGACGCGCTGTCCAGGACGAGCGTGCGGGCCTGGTCCTGGGTGCGGCTCTCCTCGGCGACGAACGCGGGCACCTGCACCGGGTCGCGGCGCTCCAGCGGGCCGTCGGCGCCGCGGATCATCCACCCGGCGGCGGCGAGCAGCGGCCCCGCGGCCGTGGCGAACGCGATGAGCGCGGCCACCGGCTGGCGCCAGCCGAAGCTCTGCTCGGCGACACGCGCGCGTGCGCCGTCGGCGCCGAGGGCGGCTGCGGCGAGCAGCGCGATGCCGTACGCGAGCGTGGCCGGGCCCGCCCACGCCGAGCCGTTCGACAGGGCGGCGAAGACCAGCGCGACCAGGGCGACGGCCCAGGCGCTGCGGACGGCCAGCTGCCGCTCGGCGCGCAGCAGCGCGGCGAGGGCGGCCAGGACGATGCCGATGAGCAGCAGGCCGTGCACGGTGCCGGGGCCGCCGGGGCTGCCGCCGAGCAGGTCGAGCGCGGACGCGGAGCCCGTGCCGTACGCGAGACCGGCCTCCTTGAAGAAGCCGGTCGGCAGCAGCGTGAGGGACCAGGGCGCGAGGACGAGCAGCGGCGTGCCGACGGCGGCGAGGAAGCGCGTGCCGTACGCGACGAGGTCGGCGCGGCGCAGCGCGAGCACCAGGAGGCCGACGACGGCGGCGATGGGCCACACGATGGGCGTGAAGGCCGTGGTGACGGTGAGCAGCAGCGCGTACGCCCACGTGGCGCGCCAGCTGCCGCGGCCGCCGTCCTGGGAGGTGAGCCCGGCGGCCGAGGCTCCCGCGCGCGCGATGAGCGGCAGCAGGACGGCGAGGACGGCGGTGCCGACGCGCCCGCCCGCGAGCGCGCCGGTGGTGGCGGGCAGGAAGGCGTACGCGACGGACGCCCACGCGCGCAGCAGCCGGGAGGTGACCAGGGGCCGGGAAGCGAAGTAGGCGGTGAAGCCCGCGAGCGGCACCGAGCCGATCAGGAGGACGGTGACGGCGAGCCCGGTGGAGCCGAACAGGAGCGTCGACAGGCTGGCCAGGAGGGCCAGGTAAGGGGGTGCCGCGTCCGTGCCGCCGATGCCCACGGGGTGCCACGCGTCCGTGTACCGGGACCACAGGTCCGAGGCGTCGGCGGGCGCGGGCAGGAGCGCGCCGCCCGCGAGCGCGCCGCCGCCGAGCAGCGACCGGCACGCGACGAGCGACACGAAGAGCAGGACGACGAAGAGCAGGGGCCCGGGCTTGCGGGCGACGCGCTTGAGGCGCGCGAACTGCTCGATCTCCAGGAAGTCGGCGTCGTCGCCGCCGGGTCCCGACTCGACGGCTCCGTGCCGCCCCGCGGCGGAGACCTCGGGGTCGGAGTCGCCGCCGAGGTGGCCCGCGACCTGCTCGACGGTGGCGCGCACCGTGGCGCCGGGCGGCGGGAACAAGGGGCGCATCTCGCCGCCGGTCACCTGCGGCTTGCCGCGCTTCTTGCGGGCGGCGAGGATCCGCTCGGGCCGCAGCAGCGTGCCGAAGAGCCCGGCGACCTCGTCGAGGGCCTGGCCGGGCGCCTTGCCGAGGAGCAGCCCGAGGGTGCGCAGCAGGGTGCCGACGACGAGCCGGACGAGGACCCAGGGCAGCACGGCGGTGCGGGAGTTGACGAGCAGGGTGTAGACCGCGCCCGCCTTGTCGACGCGGTGCGGCGAGGTCGCCGTACGGCCCACGCAGTCGACGGTGCGGCGCTCGCGCGACGCGGCCTCCGCGTGCCGCACGACGGCGTCGGGGGCGACCAGGACGCGGTGTCCCGCCGCGTGGGCGCGCCAGCACAGGTCGACGTCGTCGCGCATGAGGGGCAGTCGGCGGTCGAACCCGCCGAGCCGCTCGAAGACCTCACGGCGGATCAGCATGCCCGCGGTGGACACGGAGAGCACGGGCCGCACGTGGTCGTGCTGGCCCTGGTCCTGTTCGCGCCGGTCGAGACCGGTCCAGCGGCGGCCCGAGTGGGCGATGGAGACGCCCACTTCGAGGAGCTGTCTGCGGTCGTACCAGCCGCGGAGCTTGGGGCCGACGACCGCGACCTCGTTGCCCGCCTCGCGCTCCGCCTCGACGGCGCGCAGCAGTTCGGCGAGGGCGCCGGGCTCGGGCGCGCAGTCGTCGTGCAGGAGCCACAGCCACTGCTCGGGCTCGCCGTGCGGCAGGTCCGGCAGGTCGTAGGCGTCGTCGCGCCAGGTGCGGCTCACCGGGTCCCAGCCGCTGGGGCGCTTGAGATACGGCAGGTCCTCGGGGGTGAGGACGGAGGCCGTGCGCACCGCCTCGTCGACGGCGGTGCCGAAGCCGGAGCGGCGGGCCAGGTGCAGCACGCGGTCGTCGCCCAGGGCCTCGGTGACCAGGCGCGCGGAGTCGTCGGCGCTGCCGGTGTCGGCCGCGATCGCGTTCTGTACGGGGCGGTCCTGGCCGAGCAGTCCGGCGAGCGCGTCGGGCAGCCAGCGGGCGCCGTCGTGGGAGACGAGCACCGCTGTCACGACGTGCTGCGGGAACTCGGGTGGGCTCGCCGGGTCGAACCCGGCCGCGCGGGACGGGTCGAACCCGGCGGCGGCGCCGTCGTGGTCTTGGGGGTGGCTGTGCACGGACATCGAGGTACGGGCCCCGGTTCGCTGGACTGCGGTGGACGCCCGTGCCCTGTGGGGGCGCCGTGGCGTCTCGGACGGGGCCCCACACTAACGGCTGGCGACACAACGGCCCGCCGCCTGTGGACAACTGGGGAGTGCCTGGCTGGTATGCCGTGCCGGTGCGTCACATGGCGCCGCCCACCCGTCCCTGGTAGGGGCGGATGGGCGGGCTGAGGGACGGTTTCGGAAGGGGGCGGATCAGACGGCCGCTTTCTTCAAGCGGCGGCGCTCGCGCTCCGAGAGGCCACCCCAGATGCCGAAGCGTTCGTCGTTCGCAAGCGCGTACTCAAGGCATTCCGAGCGGACCTCGCAGGCGAGGCAGACCTTCTTGGCCTCGCGGGTGGAGCCGCCCTTCTCGGGGAAGAAGGACTCGGGATCGGTCTGGGCGCACAGTGCGCGCTCCTGCCAGCCGAGTTCGTCGTCCGCGTCTTCGACCAGCAGTTCCTGAACCAGCTCGGTCATATGCGCCCCTCGTCTGTCTTCGCGTCCCCGTGGTGCTGCCGTTACCGATTTCGGCTGAACGACACGAGTGAAATTACAAGTGTGCCGATCCGGGGCAGTCAAGCCGGGATCTGCTATTGGGCCCCTTATTCACTCTGCGGAACCAAGGCTTTGCGGAAAGTGTTCAAATCTACCTAAACCATGACACTCGCCAGCGACCTGTCCGACAGGTGTCCCCTCGCCCGACAGGCGCCTGGTCGCGCCCCCTTCATCGACAGGGACGCCACGACTCGCACTCCCGTTGCAGCGAACTCGCCGAAGCGAACCGGATCACATGTGGATCACGGGATCGCGACGGCGGTCGGGCGCCGGTTGACGCGCCGGTTCGAGCGCCGGTTGGTGCGGCTTGTGTCCCCTGAAGCGCCGCACAAACCTTTCCCCTGAGAGAACAACCGGATGCGGTGAAACATTGTCCACATTCCGGACATTGAGTTGACAGGTGAGGTGTAAGCCGCTGTCCTGGTGGGCATGCTCGCGAAATTGGCGCTTTCCGTGACCCGCACCAGCGGGTCTGCCGACGCTGCCCTCGCGCGCTGTCGCTGTACCTGTGCGTGTGCCTGTTCCAGCTGTTGAGCCACACCGTCTCCAGCCGTTGAACCGCTGAGCCACCGCCGGACCCCGGTCACCCCGTCCCCCGCCGCGCGCTCCGCACCAGGCCCGCACCCCCTCCGCAGTACCTCCGCTTTCTGCCCGCGACACCCCAGCACTCTTACGTTGAGGAACCACCGCACCCCATGAACAGCGACAGCGACCTCCAGATCGCCGGCGACATCCTCGAAGTCCCCCACCTCCTGCAGCCCCCGCGCGAGCACCCCGAAACCGTCGCGGAGTTCGCCGGGCTCGCCCGCGCCATCGCCGCCGACCGCGCCCAGTGGGCACCCCTCGTCCAGTACGACGCCACCAGCCGCTGGTACCACCGCCTGCGCACCGCGCCCGGCTACGAGGTGTGGCTGCTCTCCTGGGTGCCCGGACAGAGCAGCGGCTTCCACGGCCACGGCCGCTCCTCCGGCGTACTGACCCTCCTGGAAGGCCGGTTGACCGAGCGCACCCGGCGCGGCAGCCGCACCCTCGCCGCGGGCGCGCAGCGCGTCTTCGCGCCCGGCTACGACCACGAAGTCGTCAACGACTCCCTGGAACCCGCCGTGAGCCTGCACGTCTACTACCCCGGCCTCACCGAAATGCCGATGCACACGGCCCGTTGCGAGGCACACGCGCCGCGGGACCCGGCGCGCGACGCACTCACCGCGTAGGGCGCGCGACCGGCGCGATCCCGCCGACGTCACGGCCGAAACCCCGGGCGCCTGCCGCACTGTCACACCCGCCTGCGATGCTGGGCACATGCGCATTGTGGTTCTGGCCGGCGGCATCGGCGGCGCCCGTTTCCTCCGCGGCCTCAAGAAGGCCGCGCCCGACGCGGCGATCACCGTCATCGGCAACACCGGTGACGACATCCACCTGTTCGGCCTGAAGGTCTGCCCCGACCTCGACACGGTGATGTACACGCTCGGCGGCGGCATCAACGAGGAACAGGGCTGGGGCCGCGAGGACGAGACCTTCAAGGTGAAGGAGGAGCTCGCGGCCTACGGCGTCGGACCCGAGTGGTTCGGCCTCGGCGACCGCGACTTCGCCACGCACATCGTGCGGACCCAGATGCTCGCCGCGGGCTATCCGCTCAGCGCCGTCACCGAGGCGCTGTGCGAGCGCTGGCAGCCCGGCGTGCGGCTCATCCCCATGTCGGACGACCGCGTCGAGACCCACGTGGCCATCACCGTGCCCGACAGCGAATCCGGCGAGCGCAAGGCCGTGCACTTCCAGGAGTACTGGGTCCGCCTGCGGGCCTCCGTCGACGCCCACGCGATCGTGCCCGTCGGCGCCGAGCAGGCCAAGCCCGCGCCCGGCGTCCTCGAAGCCATCGCCGAGGCCGACGTCGTCCTCTTCCCGCCGTCCAACCCCGTCGTCAGCGTCGGCACGATCCTCGCCGTGCCCGGCATCCGCGAGGCCATCGCCGAGGCCGGGGTGCCCGTGGTGGGCCTGTCCCCCATCGTCGGGGACGCGCCCGTGCGCGGCATGGCCGACAAGGTGCTCGCCGCCGTCGGCGTCGACTCGACGGCCGCCGCCGTCGCCGAGCACTACGGCAGCGGACTGCTCGACGGCTGGCTCGTCGACACCGTGGACGCCGCCACCGTGGAGCGCGTCGAGACCGCGGGCATCCGGTGCCGCGCCATCCCGCTGATGATGACGGACGTCGACGCCGCCGCGGCCATGGCCCGCGAGGCGCTCGCCCTCGCCGAGGAGGTCCGCGCGTGACCGCCCCGGCCTTCCGGGTCTGGGCCGTGCCCGGACTGCCCGAGGTCCGCCGGGGTGACGACCTGGCGAAGCTGATCGCCGCGGCCGAGCCCGGCCTCGCCGACGGGGACGTCGTCCTCGTCACCTCGAAGATCGTCAGCAAGGCCGAGGGGCGCGTCGTCGCCGCCGCCGACCGCGAGGCCGCGATCGACGCGGAGACCGTCCGCGTCGTGGCCCGCCGCGGCACCCTGCGCATCGTCGAGAACCGCCAGGGCCTGGTGATGGCCGCCGCCGGGGTCGACGCCTCCAACACCCCCGCCGGGACCGTCCTGCTGCTGCCCGAGGACCCCGACGCGTCCGCGCGCGCCCTGCGCGCGGGGCTGCGCGACGCGCTCGGCGTCGACGTCGGCGTACTCGTCACCGACACCTTCGGGCGCCCCTGGCGCTCCGGCCTGACGGACGTCGCCATCGGCGCCGCCGGGGTGCGCGTGCTCGACGACCTGCGCGGCGGCGTGGACTCGTACGGCAATCCCCTGCAGGCCACCGTCGTCGCCACCGCCGACGAGCTGGCCGCCGCCGGTGACCTCGTGAAGGGCAAGGCCGCCGGGCTCCCCGTCGCGGTCGTACGCGGGCTGCCGCACGCGGTGCGCGGCGCGGACAGCCCCGACGACACCGACGCCGGGGCACGGGCCCTGGTGCGCGACGCCCGCGACGACATGTTCCGGCTCGGTACGAGCGAGGCCGTGCGCGAAGCCCTCGCGCTGCGGCGCACGGTGCGGGAGTTCACCGACGAGCCCGTCGACCCCGGGGCCGTGCGGCGCGCCGTCGCCGCCGCCGTGACCGCGCCCGCGCCGCACCACACGACGCCCTGGCGGTTCGTGCTCCTGGAGTCGGCGGAGTCCCGGCTGCGGCTGCTCGACGCCATGCGGGACGCGTGGGTCGCCGACCTGCGGCGCGACGGCAAGTCCGAGGAGTCCATCGCCCGCCGCGTGCGCCGCGGCGACGTGCTGCGCAACGCGCCGTACCTGGTGGTCCCCTGCCTCGTCATGGACGGCGCGCACACGTACGGCGACGAGCGGCGGGACGCGGCCGAGCGGGAGATGTTCGTCGTCGCCGCGGGCGCGGGGGTGCAGAACCTGCTCGTGGCCCTCGCCGGGGAGCGGCTCGGGTCCGCGTGGGTGTCCTCGACGATGTTCTGCCGTGACGTGGTGCGGGGTGTTCTTGGGCTGCCGCGGGAGTGGGAGCCGATGGGGGCCGTCGCGGTGGGGCACCCCGCGGTGGCCCCGGGGGCGCGGGTCGGGCGGGACGCGGAGGAGTTCCTCGTGGTGCGGTAGCTGGGCCCTCGCGGGGGCGCCCCAGGCCCGCCCCTTCCCGAAACCAGGGGGCTCCGCCCCCGGACCCCCCGTGATCGGCGCTGCGCGCCTCGTCCTCAAACTCCCCCAAGCTCTTAAGGAGCAGGGGGTACCCCCTCGACGGGCTTGAAGGACTCAGAGGGCCGCGATGTCGGCTTTTGGCATCTTGGGCTTGCGGCGTGGCGGGGTGTGGCCGCTGAGGCAGATCAGCCGGGCCGCGCGGTGGCGCTGGCCTTCGTAGGGGGCCAGGAGTTCCAGCATGCGGGCGTCGTCGGCGTCGCGTTCGCCCGCCAGGGCGTAGCCGATGATGCCGGGCAGGTGCAGATCGCCGACGGTGACGGCGTCGGGGGCGCCGTTGCTGCGCTGGACCGTCTCCGCCGAGGTCCAGGGGCCGATGCCCGGGACCAGTTCGAGCCGGGCCCGGGCCTCTTCCGGAGGCATCGCCGCCGCCTCCTCCAGGCGGGCGGCCACCCGCGCGGCCCGCAGGATCGCCGAGGCCCGCTTGTCGTCCACCCCTGCCCTGTGCCACTCCCAGGACGGGATGCGGCGCCACGTCTCCGGGTCCGGCATCACGTGCATGCGGGCCTGCGGGGGCGTCGGGCCCGGGGCCGGTTCGCCGTACGTGCGGACCAGCAGGCGCCAGGCGCGGTACGCCTCGTCCGTGGTGACCTTCTGTTCGAGCACCGACGGGATCAGGGACTCAAGCACCAGGCCCGTACGGGTCAGGCGCAGGCCCTGGCGGCGGCGCTCCGTGTGCGCGACCAGGCGGTGGCGGGCGGTGAAGCCGTCCGGGGCGTCCGCCGCGCCGAGCAGGTCGGGCAGGGTCTCCAGGGCCCAGTCCGCGCCCGGGCCCCAGGCCTCCGCCTCCGCCGTGCCCGCGCGGAGCGCCACGCGCAGGGTCGCGGGGCCCTGCGGGGTGCGGGTCGCCCGCCAGACCGAGCCGTCCGGGGTGGTGCGGAAGGTGGGGTCGGCGGGGCCCCGGCGCAGGGGGCCCAGGGTGAGGCCCAGGTGCAGCGGGGCCTCGGGGGTCCAGGTGCGGCGCCTGGCCGCGGTGGCGGGCCGGGGGCTCGCCCCCGGGACACGGGTTTCGCCGCCGCGCACGGTGGTGCGGGTGGGGCGGGGGGCGAAACGGGAGGACATCCGTCGAGGGTAGCCCCGCCGAGAGCCTGCCCGCCCGCCCCTTCCCGAAGGCGAGGCCGCCCGCCAGGGAGCCCGCTCGTCCGCCCCCGCCCGAAGGCGCCCTACTGGTCCGAGGAGAAGCGGACCGCTCCCGCCGGGAGCGTGGCCTCGCACCAGACGCGTACGCCGTCCCGCAGTTCGTTGTCCGCGCCGATGCGGGCGCCGTCGCCCACCACCGCGCCGGTGAGGACCGAGCGGGCCCCGACCGAGGCGCGGGCCCCGATGAGGGAGTCGGTGATGACGGCGCCGGGCTCGATGACCGCGCCGGACAGGATCGTGCTGCCGTACAGGCGGGCGCCCTCGCCGACCACCGCGTGTTCGCCGATCACCGTCCCGCCGGTCAGCTTGGCGTCGGAGGCGACCCGGGCGGACGGCAGGACCAGGCGGTCGCCGCAGCGGCCGGGCACCGCGGGCGAGGGGGCGCGGCCGAGGACGAGGTCGGCGGAGCCGCGCACGAAGGCCTGCGGGGTGCCGAGGTCCAGCCAGTACGTGGAGTCGACCAGGCCCTGCAGATGCGCGCCGGAGGCGAGCAGCTCGGGGAAGGTCTCGCGCTCGACGGAGACGGGGCGGCCCGCGGGGATGGTGTCGATGACCGAGCGGCGGAACACGTACGCGCCCGCGTTGATCTGGTCGGTGACGATCTCCTCGGGCGTCTGGGGCTTCTCCAGGAAGGCGAGGACCTTGCCCGTCCCGTCGGTGGGGACGAGGCCGTACGCGCGCGGGTCCGTGACCCGGGTCAGATGGAGCGAGACGTCCGCCCGCGTCCGCTCGTGCTCGGCGACCAGGGCGCGGATGTCCAGGCCCGTGAGGATGTCGCCGTTGAAGACCAGGACGGGATCCTGCGGCCCGGAGCGCAGGCGCGACGCCACGTTGCGCAGGGCGCCGCCGGTGCCCAGGGGCTCCTCCTCGGTGACGTACTCGATGTGGAGACCGAACGCCGAGCCGTCGCCGAAGTACGGCTCGAACACCTCCGCCAGGTACGACGTGGCGAGGACGATGTGGTCCACGCCCGCCGCCCGGGCCCTGGCCAGCTGGTGGGTGAGGAACGGGACGCCCGCCGCCGGGACCATGGGCTTGGGTGTGTTCACCGTGAGCGGCCGCAACCGGGTGCCCTTGCCGCCGACCAGGAGGATCGCTTCTGTCACCTGTCGTCTCTGCTTCCTGCTGGGGCCGGCCGAACTCTGTTTCGGCCGGCCAGTGTATGCAGACGTGTATGCGGGCCGTGCGGTGCGATCGGGGTCAGCGGCCCTGGTAGCGCGCCGACGCGGTACGGGCCGTGCCGAGTTTGCTGTAAAGGCGGCGGCCCGGGCACTCGGTGGCGAAACCGTCCCGGTGGCCGGAGATCACATGCAGCCGGACCTTCGTGCCTTTCGAGTAGAGGTTGCCACCTCCCGACTTCAGGTATGTCGTTCCGCGGGGATTCGCCCCGAACAGGCCCAGCTTCCACGCCGTGAGGCGGGCGACGGCGGTGACCGCGGCCTTCGGCGGGGCGGCACTGGTGTAGGTGCCGAGGACGGCGATGCCCATGCTGTTGGTGTTGAAACCGAGGGTGTGGGCGCCGAGGACGGCCCTCGCCACGCCCCCGGCGCGGCCTTCGTAGATGTTTCCGCACTTGTCGACGGCGAAGTTGTAGCCGATGTCGCGCCAGCCACTGCTCTGGACGTGGTAGCGGTAGATACTGCGCAGGACGGAGGGCGCCTGTGAGCAGCGGTAGTTGTTGCCGGTGGCGCTGTGGTGCACGAAGGCGGCCTTGACGGTCTTCGTGTACGCGAAGTTCCGTTCGCGAAGCCGCTCGTCGGCGCCCCAGCCGCGGCGCGTGACGATGCGCGGGCGCGGGCCGACGTAGGGCCGGGCCCCGGTGGTGCCGGGGAGGCCGCGGGCGGCGAGCAGGTCCGCGCGCGTGCGCTCCTTCGACAGCTCGGGGACGGCCGGGGCGCCCAGCGGGGCGAGGTCGGCGTTCACGGCCGAGGAGGCCGCGGCCTCGGCGGTCAGGGTGCTGGCGCGCGGGGTGTCGGCCGGGGCGCCGCCGGGCGGGGGCTCCGCCCCGGGATCCACGAGCTCCAGGCGCAGCCCGGCGGGGAGGAGCCCCGGGCCGCCGTCCGCCGGGGTCCGGCCTTCCGCGTCGCCTGCCGGGGTCCGGCCTCCCGGGTCGCCCGCCGGGGCCCGGCCTCCGGGGTCGTCCGCTAGGGCCCGGTCGCGCGGGGCGGCCGGTCGTCCGGCGCGTGCGCCCGGCGCGGGCTCCGCGCCGCGCGCCCGTACGCGTACCTCCACTCCGTCCGAGTCCCCCACCCACAGGGGCGCCGTCGCCCCGCGCACCCGGCCCGAGGCGCGCTCGGCCGTACCGGGGTCCGCGGCGTGCTCGTGGTTGTGCGTCTCGAGGTCCTGCCAGGCGGACCAGACCGTGGTGCCGGTGGCGCGGGTGCGGACCTGGACCGTGCCGCGCAGCTCGGCGTCCGCGTCGTCCCAGACCACGCCGAGCAGCGAGAACGGCCGTACGTCACGCCGCGGCAGGCCCTCCGTCCGGGGCGCGCCGCCCGCCCGGTCGGAGCCGAGCGGGGCCAGCGGGAGCGACTGGGTACTGCCGGGCAGCGCGCCCGCCGCGGGCGGCCCGGCGGCCGTGGCGGCGGCCGTCGACGGAAGGGCGAGGGGCAGGGCCAGAGCCGCCGCGCAGGTGACACCGATCGAGGAAGCAAGGAATCCACGCATGCAGACGATCGTCCGCATATCGGGTCATATCTGTCCATTGGGGAACTGACGGCCCGTCGGCCCGGAGTCGGCCGAACCGGTGGCCCCAACTGCCCCGCCCGCACGGGCGACACGCGGGCCCCCGCGTACCCTTGCGGCCGTGAACGCCAACGACCGCACCCCTGCCGACCTGCTGCGATCCGCGCTCGCCGCCGACCCGGCGCGCCCGCTCGTCACGTACTACGACGACGCCACCGGTGAGCGCGTGGAATTGTCCGTGGCCACCTTCGCCAATTGGGTGGCCAAGACCGCCAACCTGCTCCAGGGCGACCTCGCCGCCGAGCCCGGCGACCGGCTCGCCCTGCTCCTGCCCGCGCACTGGCAGACCGCCGTGTGGCTGCTCGCCTGCTCCTCGGTCGGCGTCGTCGCGGACGTCGGCGGCGACCCGGCCGGAGCCGACCTCGTCGTCAGCGGCCCCGACACCCTCGACGCGGCGCGGGCCTGCTCCGGGGAGCGGGTGGCGCTCGCGCTGCGGCCGCTCGGCGGGCGCTTCCCGCAGACCCCGGACGGGTTCGCCGACTACGCGGTGGAAGTGCCGAGCCAGGGCGACCGCTTCGCGCCGTACGCGCCCGTGGACCCGGACGGGCCCGCCCTGGCCGTCGGCGGCGCCGAGCTGACCGGCGCCGAGGTGGTGGCGCGGGCCCTGGACGACGCCGCCGGGCTCGGGCTCGCGGCCGGGGCGCGGCTGCTGTCCGGCCGCCCCTACGACAGCTGGGACGGGCTGAGCGCCGGGCTCTACGCGCCGCTCGCCTCGGGCGGCTCCGTGGTGCTGTGCCGCCACCTCGACCGGGCCCCGGAGGGCGCCCTGGAGAAGCGGGTGGAGGCGGAGCGGGTCACCGTGACGGTGCGGTAGCCGGGGCGGGCCGGTCCCGGGGGCCCTCACCCGTTCGGCCCTCCTTCCGCGAGCCCCTCGCCCCCGGCCGGGTCATGGTCGTAGGAGCGCCATGCACCGACGCAGCCACGAGGGGTGGATCCACACGTGACCGACAGCACGTACGGACCGGGCGCGGGGGCGAGTCCGTCGGGGCTCGCCGCGCGGCGCCGCAGACGACGCTGGCTGCGGTACGCCGGGGTCGGCACGGCCGTGGTCGTACTGGCGGCGGGCGGTGTCGGCTGGGCCGTGTACCAAAAGCTCGACGGGAACATCACCGAGGACACCGACGCCGCCGCCGAGCTCGCGCGGTACGAGAAGGAGCGCCCGACCCCGCTCGTGCACGACGCGCAGAACATCCTGCTGATCGGCTCGGACACCCGCTCGGGGCGCGGCAACCGCAAGTACGGGCGCGACCTCGGCACCCAGCGCTCGGACACCACGATCCTGCTGCACCTGGCCGCCGACCGGCAGAGCGCCACGGCGGTGTCGCTGCCGCGCGACCTGATGGTGCGGATCCCGAGCTGCCGCCGCCCGGACGGCTCCCGAACGCGGGCCCAATTCGCGCAGTTCAACTGGGCGTTCGAGTTCGGCGGCACGGCCTGCACGATCCGTACGGTGGAGAAGCTCACGAACATCCGGGTCGACCACCACATGGTCGTGGACTTCACCGGATTCAAGGACATGGTGGACGCCGTCGACGGCGTGCAGGTGTGCCTCAAGGCCCCGGTGGACGACGCGGCCGCGAAGCTGCGGCTGCCCGCCGGACGGCAGACCCTCAACGGCGAGCAGGCCCTCGGATTCGTCCGCGCCCGCAAGTCGCTCGGCAACGGCAGCGACACCGAACGCATGGACCGGCAGCAGGAGTTCCTCGGCGCGCTCGTCAACAAAGTGCGCAGCAACGACGTCCTGCTGAATCCGGTGAAGCTCTATCCCGTTCTGGACGCGGCCACGTCGTCGCTCACCACGGACCCGGGACTCGCGAGCCTGCGCGGTTTGTACGAACTGGTGCGCGGACTGCGCAATATCCCCACAGAACGGGTTCAATTCCTCACGGTGCCGCGCCGCTCGTACACGTACGACGCGAATCGCGACGAGCTGGTGGAACCCGCGGCCGACGAACTCTTCACCCGGCTCCGCACGGACGAGCCGGTGCGGGTGACCCGCGCCCGGCCGGACGCATCGAGCGCCTCGACCACCTCGAACAGTGACGAATCCTCGTACGAAAACGGCGACGACGGCGGGGAGTACGAAGAAGAGGACGGCTCCGGAGAGGGAGCCGAGGAGTACGCGGACTCCGGGGAGTACGAGGACGGCGGCGAGTGGAGCGACGAGAAGCCGGACGACCCCACGCACACGCCGAGTCCGGCACCCACATTCCGGGGCAACACGGCCGCCGGATCCACCTGCACGTAATACGAAC
Organism: Streptomyces sp. NPDC053474; assembly: GCF_044544845.1. NCBI lineage: Bacteria > Bacillati > Actinomycetota > Actinomycetes > Kitasatosporales > Streptomycetaceae > Streptomyces > Streptomyces sp. NPDC053474. The sequence continues at coordinate 10,809 of NZ_JBITXV010000032.1, read as the reverse complement.
AGCGGGCAGACAGGGCCGCACACCAAAGAAATGGGGCGGATTGCCCAGTTGTAGGGGAGTGGAATTTGTCACCGGCGTCGTTGGACGCTGAACTGGGCGGATAGTGTGAGCCGATCCGGTGTCCGGCCGATGGGCCGCACACCGCTGGTACGACTGGACCGAGCGCCTTCTTGAGGGGGGAAAGGCGCCGCGTGGCCCTGACGGAGGACGCAAACAACCGTGGACGCGCAAGGCCGTGGGCGGGCTGAGAACATCGACCCCGCAGACCAGTGGGTACTCAATCCGCAGACCGGCGACTACGAGCTGCGACTGAGCCCTTCCGCTGAGCAGTCGCCGCCGCAGACCGGCGTGCCGGGCCCGCGCAGGGCGGCGCCCCGGCGGGGAGCCGCGCGCCCGGCGGATCCGCAGCAGGGCACGCCCCAGCAGGGCGCCCCGCGCCCGGGCACGCGCGGGCCCGAGCGGCCGGGCGGCCGCGGCGGTGGCCGGGAGCAGGTGCCGGGCCAGCGCAGGCGCCGCGCCGCGCAGCCGGAGGCGGCGGGCAGCCGCCGCAAGGGCAAGACCAAGAAGAAGAAGTCCACGGGCAAGCGGATACTGGCGTGGACGGGGGGCACGGTCGCCTTCGTGATCGTCACGGCGGGCGTCGGCGGCTATCTGTACTACCAGCACCTCAACGGCAACATCACGTCCGTCTCCGACGACGGCGCGGGCACCGGCGGCTTCAGCAAGGACCGCGCGATCAACATCCTGCTCGTGGGCACGGACGAGCGCAGCGGCGACGGGAACAAGGGCTACGGCGACGAGGGCAGCGTCGGGCACGCGGACACCACGATCCTGCTGCACGTGTCCAAGGACCGGTCCAACGCGACCGCGCTGAGCATCCCCCGGGACCTGATCACCGACATCCCGGACTGCCCCACCAAGCAGGACGACGGCACCACCAAGACGATCCCGGGCTCGCAGAAGGTCCGCTTCAACGAGAGCCTCGGGCAGAACGAGCGCACGCCCAGCTGTGTCATGCGCACGGTCACGCAGATCACCGGCATAAGGCTCGATCACTTCATGGTGGCCGACTTCAACGCGGTCAAGACGCTGTCCAGCGCGGTCGACGGCGTGGACGTGTGCCTCGCCAAGGACTTCGACGACCCCAAGTCGCATTTGAAGCTGCCCAAGGGCAAGCACTCGATCGAGGGCGAGGACGCGCTGGCGTTCGTCCGGACCCGATACACCGTGGGCACCGGCGGTGACCTCAGCCGGATCCAGCTGCAACAGCAGTTCCTCAGCTCGCTGATGCGCAAGCTGAAGTCGAAGGGCACGCTGACCAATCCGAGGAAGATGATAAGTCTGGCGGAAGCGGGCACGAAGGCGCTCACCGTCGACTCCAAGATCGACGACATACTGAAACTCCGTGACCTCGGCATGGAGCTCGGCAAGTTCGACATGAAGAACCTGACCTTCGCGACGACCCCGGTGGTCGACAACCCCGCCGAGAAGAAGCCCGTCACGGTCGTGCTGAACAAGACCAAGGCCGACGAGCTGTTCTCGATGATGCGCGAGGACGTGTCGCTGACCGAGGTCAAGAAGAAGGAGAAGAAGGAGAAGGCCGCCGTGGCCGCGCGCCTGAAGGGCCCGCGCGCCGAGGCCGGTGACGTGCGCGTCGACGTCTACAACGGCAGCGAGCGCATCGGTGCCGCTCAGGAAACTCTCAGCTGGCTGCAGAACACTGAGGGCGTGACGAAGTCCAGCCAGCTCGGCAACGCGGGCAAACAGGGCAAGACGACCGTGGAGTACAGCCCCGGCCAGGCCGACGAGGCCCGGAAGCTGGCCGACCTCATGGGCCTGCCCGCCGCCGCCCTGAAGCCGGGCAAGAGCGAGAAGAACGCGCAGGGGCTCCCGGCGGTGGTGCTGACCCTCGGTGCCGACTTCAAGGGTGCGGGGGTGCCCGTCAAGGCTCCGTCGAAGGCGCCGGACGGCGTCCAGAAGGTCGGGGCCGACAAAACCGTGTGTGCCGAGTGACCTGAGGCGGTCATTTCGCATCTCACAGGACGCCCCGGTAGTTGAAGCGCGACATACCGCGCCGACTGCCGGGGCGGCGGCAGCGTGCCGCAAGTGGCCACGGGTGGGCCACACTTGGGAAGCACGGCGGGGAGGGACAGGGGATGGGGCAGAACAGCGTGCGTGGGGAGGGAGTGTCCTCGGGGGCGGGCACTCACGGGGCCACGAGTGAGCGGTCCCGCGCGGAAGGCAGCCGTCCGGACAGCGACGCCGGAGAGGCGGAGCCACACGCGCGGGGCGCGAAGGACCCGGGGCGATCCCGCAGGAAGGGCAGCACAGCGGGCGAGGGCCGCGCCCGCCGGAAAGGCGGTCCGGAAGGCGAGGGCCGCGCCCGCGGAAAGGGCAGCCCGGACGGCGAGGGCCGCGCCCGTGGGAAAGGGGCCCGGGGCTCCCGCAGCCGTACGCGCCGCGCGGCGCCCCGGCGCAAGCGGCGGGTGCTGCGCTGGTCCGCGACCATCCTGGCCGTCCTGATACTCGGCACCGCGGGGGCCGGATACCTCTACTACCAGCACCTCAACAGCAACCTCGAAACGGACGACCTGAACCTGGGCGACCACCGGGCGCCCGCGCCCACGCCCAACGCCGCGGGCCAGACCCCGCTGAACATCCTCCTGATCGGCTCGGACGCGCGGGACTCCAAGGAGAACCAGAAGCTCGGCGGCGCCAAGGACACCTTCGGCGGCCCCCCGCTCGCGGACGTGCAGATGCTGCTCCACCTGTCGGCGGACCGCACCAACATGTCGATGATCAGCATGCCCCGCGACACGCTCCTGACCATCCCCAAGTGCACCGACCCGGACGACGGCAAGGTGTACGACGAGCTCGGTCCGCGCGCGATGACGAACGAGTCCCTGGGGCGCGGCGGCCCCGGCTGCACGGTCGCCACCTGGGAGAAGCTGACCAACATCCGCATCGACCACTTCATGATGGTCGACTTCTCCGGCGTGGTGTCGATGGCCGACGCCATCGGCGGCGTCCCCGTGTGCGTGGACAAGAACATCCACTCGCGCACCAGCACCGGCAAGGGCTCCGGCCTGAAGCTGCCCAAGGGCACCTCGAAGATCCAGGGCGAGCAGGCCCTCCAGTGGCTGCGCACGCGCTACGGCTTCGAGGACGGCAGCGACATCGGCCGCGCCAAGGCCCAGCACATGTACATGAACTCGCTGGTCCGCACCCTGCGCGACAACGCGAGCCTGACCAGCCCGAACCGGCTGCGCAAGCTCGCCGAGAACGCCACCAAGGCCCTGAAGGTCGACCCGGGCCTCGGCTCGGTCCTCAAGCTGTACGACCTCGGCAACGAGCTGAAGAAGGTCTCGCCGGAGCGCACGACGATGACCACGATGCCGTTCGAGTACTCCGGTTCGCGCGTGGTGCCCAAGCCGGGCGATGCCGAGCAGCTCTTCCGCCTCGTACGCGACGACATCCCCCTGGACGGCAAGGGCAAGAAGAAGAAGCCGAAGGAGAAGCCGTCCGACGACCCGGCCGCGCCGGACGCCGACATCGCGGTGCAGGTCCAGAACGGCACCCGCACCGCCACCGAGCCGCCGGTCAGCGGCCGCGCCGGTACGGTCGCGCAGCTGCTCGCGGCCGCGGGCTTCGCCAAGGCCGCGCCGGACACGGCGACGGCCCTCACCGAGGCCAGGACGGTGGTGCGCTATCCCTCGGTCGACCTTGAAGGCGACGCCCAGCGGGTCGCGAAGTCCCTGGGCCTGCCGCTGAGCGCGGCCAAGAGGTCGACCGACGTCTCCGGCGTGACGCTGGTCGTGGGCGCCGACTGGCGCGAGGGCGACAAGCCGCAGAAGGCGAAGAAGCAGGACGACTCGACGCCGAAGTCGGCGGACGCGCTCAATGGCTCCGACAAGAAGGCGTGCATGAAGGTGGACCCGAACTTCACCTGGTGAGGCGGGAGTCCGGGTCCGGCCGCGGGCTGACGGGTCAGGCTTCCTGGGGCTTGCGGTCCGTGCCGAGGACCGCGGGGCGGCGCGAGGCGATGACCTTCTTGGCGAGCGAGCGCGGGCTGGTGAGGAAGCCCCAGCCCCACGACATGTGCATGGTCGCGAGGGCCACGGGGATCTGGAGGCGCGCCTTCAGGGGCAGGCCCTTGCCCGCGGGTACGGACCCGGCGACGATCGCCGCGAGGTAGCCGCCGGGGATCACCAGGCCCCACGGCGTCAGGGCCGCGCCCACGACCAGGCCCGCGGCGATCGCGCACACGGCGGTCGGCGGGGCGAGGTAGCGCAGGTTGATGGAGCCCTCGTGGTAGCGGGCGACGACGTGCCGCCAGCGGCCGTAGTCCTTGTACTGCTTGGCGAGGGCCTTCACGCTCGGGCGCGGCCGGTAGGAGACCTTCAGCTCCGGCGAGAACCAAATGAGGCCACCCGCCTCGCGGATGCGGAAGTTCAGCTCCCAGTCCTGGGCGCGGATGAACTCCTCGTTGTACCCGCCCTGTTGTTCGAGGGCCTCGCGGCGGAAGACGCCCAGATAGACCGTCTCGGCCTGCTGGGCCTCGCCGCCGGTGTGGAAGGCGGCGTTGCCGACGCCGATCTTCGAGGTCATGGCGGCGGCGACGGCGTGCTCCCAGTCGTTCTCGCCCTCGGCGTGCATGATGCCGCCGACGTTCATCGCGCCGGTCTCCTCCAGGAGGCGCACGGCGGTGGTGATGTACCCCGGCGAGAGCGCGGCATGGCCGTCCACGCGCACCACGATCGGGTGGCGCGAGGCCTTGATGGCCGCGTTCAGGGCCGCGGGCGTACGCCCTGTCGGGTTCGGGACCGTGTGCACCCGGGGGTCCTCGGCGACCAGCTCGGCGGCGATCTCGTCCGTGCGGTCGGTGGAGGGGCCGAGTGCGACCACGACCTCCATCTCACCCGCGTACTCCTGCTTGAGGATCGCGTGGACGGCTTCGCGCAGATGCCGCTCCTCGTTGAGGACCGGCATGATCACGGAGACGGCGGGAGGCTGACCGTCAGAATTCACGTGCGGAGTTTCCTTCTCGTCTCGCGGCCCGGGTTCCCGGGGGACGCCCCCGGAGAATGCAGCATCGGGCGTCACGTTACCGCGAACGGGGGACACGGGCGCGCGCCGTCCGGGTCGCACCCCGGGCCGCAGATCGTATGGGCCTACGGTTCTGGCGTCCCCCGGCTCAAGCCGCGACCGCGGAGGTGTCCTCGCACGTGCCCGCACCGCACCGCTCCCCCGCCCCGCCCCCGCGCCGGCCCCACCCGCCGCGGCCGCCGCGCCCTCCGGCCCGACCGGCGGCCCGGCGGAGGCGGCGGCCGCGCTGGGCGATGCGGATCGCGACGGCGCTGTCCGTCGCGGTGCTCGGCGCCGCCGGGATCGGGCACTCCGTGGTCTCCAGCCTGGACACCGGCATCAGGCGCGTCGACGCCTTCAAGGACATGAAGAACCGGCCCGAGGGCGGCCACGGCACGAACGTGCTGCTCGTGGGCACGGACGGGCGCGACAGGATCAGCCGCGCGGAGAAGAAGAAGTACCGGCTCGGCGGCGCCCCCTGCCACTGCACGGACACGATCATGATCGTGCACATCTCGGCGGACCGGGAGCGCGCCAGCGTGGTGAGCCTGCCCCGGGACTCGTACGCGGAGCTGCCGCCGCACGTCGACCAGAACTCGCGCAAGCACCACAGGTCGCACCCCGTGAAGATCAACGCGGCGTACGCGGAGGGCGGGCCCAACCTCACGGTCCGCACGGTCGAGCGCATGACGAAGGTGAAGATCGACCACTATCTGGAGGTCGACTTCACCAGCTTCATGAAGACCGTCGACGTCGTCGGCGGCGTGGAGATCTGCACCGCGATCCCCCTCAAGGACTCCTACACGGGCCTCGACCTGTCCGTCGGCACGCACCAGCTCAACGGGGGCCAGGCACTGCAGTACGTACGCTCGCGGCACATCGACGGGGCCGCCGACCTGGGGCGGATGCAGCGCCAGCAGAAGTTCCTCGCGGCGCTCATCGCGAAGGCCACGAGCAGCGGCGTGCTGTTGAATCCGGTCAAGTTCCGCGACGTCTCGCAGACGCTGCTCGGCTCGGTGCGGGCCGACGACGGCTTCGGTACGACGGACATGCTGGCGCTCGGCCGGGCCATGCGGAACTTCTCGCCGTCGTCGTCGGAGTTCACGACCGTGCCGCTGGCGCCCGAGGGGCAGCTGATCCCCGGCGTCGGGTCGACGCTGAAGTGGGACCCGCGGAAGTCCGCGAAGCTGTTCCAGGCGCTGCGCGACGACAAGCCGCTGGCTCCGCACCGGGAGCGGCGGAAGGTGGCGCTCGTGCCGGTCTCCCCCGAGCAGATCCGGGTGCAGGTCGACAACGGCACGCGGACGTCCGGGCTCGGGCGGCGGGTGGACTCGGCGCTACGGAAGACCGGCTTCCGCACCTCCGGGGTGCCCGGCTCCGTCCCCCTAGCCCCCGGCGCCGGGCCGCTCGCCCGCACGGTCGTGGCCTACGACCCCCGCTGGGACCGCTCCGCGAAGTCTCTGGCGACCGCGTTGCCCGGGTGCGAGATGCGGCGCGTGAACGGGCAGGGGGCGATGCTGAAGGTGCTGGCCGGGGCGGATTTCCGCGGGGTCCGCGCGGTTCGGGCCCAGGACGCCCACCAAGGCGAATTCGGCGCCATCACAGGCGACCAGGTCATCTGCCCCTAGCCCGGGGCCCACCGGGGCGGGGCGGCCCCCTGCCTGGGGCCACTGCGCTCCGCGCGGGACAGGCAGCACTGACGGCCCCACGCCCCGGGGGCGGTCCCACCACCCACCCCGGCCCAGTGGCGCCCTGCGGAGCCCGCCGCCAGGCCCGCCTGGGGCCACCGCGCCCCAGTCCCACCACCCACCCCCACCCGGCTGCGCCCAAGCGCCGTCCGCCGGTGCCGCGCTCCGCGCGGCGGGGTAGTCCCACCCACCCGCCCAAAGGTGGGACGGCCCTCCCCACCCGGGCGGGGAGGGCGCTCGCCGTCGGGGCCGGGCTACGCGCAGCTGGGGAGTTCTCGGGTGGGTTGGGTGGAGGGAGAAACCGCCGCGGTAGCGGCGGGAACGGGGACGGCGCCACCCGCGGGCGCTCCGCGTCGGGGCCGAGCCTCGCGCAGCTGGGCAGACACGGGTGGGTGGGTGGGAGAAACCGCCGCGGTAGCGGCGGGAATGGGGACGGCACCACCCGCGGGCGCTCCGCGTCGGGGCCGATCCTCGCGCAGCCGGGGAGAGACGGGTGGGTGGGTGGGAGAAACCGCCGCGGCGGGGGCGGGGCCACGCGGTCAGGGTCCTGTAGGGGCCGGGCCTGGGGAAGGCCCGGGGTCAGTCGTCGTAGCCCTCCCGGGCCCGGGCCTCGCGGAGGTCCTTGATGGCCCGGCGCCGAGCCAGCCGATGGGTGCGCCGGATCTGCGCCTCCTGGTAGCGGCGCCGGTCCCGGTCGGTCTCGGGCTCGACCGGCGGCACGAGCCGCGGCTTCCCGTCGGCGTCGACCGCGGCGAAGACGAGGTACGCGGAGCCCACCTGCTGCGCGGGCGTCGACTCGTTCCAGCGCTCGGCGAGCACCCGTACGCCGACCTCCATGGAGGTCCGCCCGGTCCAGTTGACCTGGGCTTTCACATGGACGAGGTCGCCGACGCGCACGGGCGAGAGGAAGGCCATCTCGTCCATGGAGGCGGTCACCGCGGGCCCGCCGGAGTGGCGCCCGGCGACGGCGCCCGCCGCGTCGTCCACGAGCTTCATGATCACGCCACCGTGCACCGTGCCGAGGAGGTTGGTGTCGGCGTGGGTCATGATGTGGCTGAGGGTGGTGCGGGACACCGAGGTCGGCTTGCCCGGAATCTCCGGCTCCGGAGCAGTGGCCTGATCTGTCATGCCCTCCACCCTATGTCGCCGGGGGCATCGTGCCGGTTACGGGCGCATTGCCACAGCTCTGCAACAGGCGTGACCCGAAATCACGCCCTCCCTGTAAGAGAGGGCTCGCGGCACTGCACACTAAGCCACATGAGCGATTGGCCAGACGCGCGGAACGGCAACAACGGGGACCGCCACGGGTACGGCAGCGGCAACGCACAGCCCGAGGGCGCCCGCGTGATGCGCCACGTCCAGCGGCCCGACGGAGTCCCGCGCCAGCCCTCGTACGACGACAACGTGTACGACGACCTGTACCGCGACCAGCGGGCCCACCCCGGGCAGCACGGCCAGCAGCACGCCCAGGGCCCCGGCGGCCCGGAGGGCTACGACAGCGGCTACAACACCGGCCAGGTCTACGGCTCGCCCGCCGGGCCCCGCCGCGGCCAGGCGCCCGGCGGCCCGCAGGGGCCGGGCGGCCCGCCGGTCCCGCCGCGCCCGAAGCCCCCGGTGAACTGGAAGAAGCGGATCACCTGGGGCCTAGTCACGTTCCTCGCCCTGCTGATCGTGGTCTCCGTGAGCACGTACTTCTGGGCGGACTCCAAGCTCAAGCGCGAGGTCGACCTGTCGAAGGTGATCGACCGGCCCGCGGGCGGCAAGGGCACGAACTACCTGATCGTCGGCTCGGACAGCCGCGCGGGCATGTCCGACGAGGAGAAGAAGAAGCTCCACACCGGCTCGGCCGACGGCAAGCGGACCGACTCGATGATGATCCTGCACGTCGCGGACGACGGCGGGAACACGATGATCTCGCTGCCGCGCGACTCGAACGTCACGATCCCCTCCTTCAAGGGCGCCGAGTCGGGCAAGCTCTACCCGGGCACGGGCCGCCAGACCAAGCTGAACGCCGCGTACGCCGAGGACGGCCCCGAGCTGCTCGTGCGGACCGTGGAGGCCAACACGGGCCTGCGCATCGACCACTACGCGGAGATCGGCTTCGGCGGCTTCGCGAAGATCGTGGACTCGGTCGGCGGCGTCGAGATGGACATCCCCAAGGCCTTCAAGGACAAGTGGTCGGGCGCCGACTTCAAGGCGGGCAAGCAGAAGCTGAGCGGCCAGGAGGCGCTCGCCTTCGTCCGCACGCGGCACGCCTTCGGCAGCGACCTGGAGCGTACGAAGAACCAGCAGAAGTTCCTCTCGGCCCTCGCCCACCAGGTGGCGACGCCCGGCACCGTCATGAATCCGTTCAAGCTCTACCCCACGATGGGCGCGGGCCTGGACACGCTGATCGTCGACAAGGACATGGGCCTGTTCGACGTGGCCTCGATGTTCTGGGCGATGAAGGGCGTCACGGGCGGCGACGGCAAGTCCATGAACATGCCGATCTCGGGCTCGGTCGGCAGCAACCTCGTCTGGGACAAGGCGAAGGTCAAGCAGCTCGTCGAGCAGCTCAACAACGACGAGACGGTGACCGTGTCGGGCAGCTGACCGGACACCCGAAGCCCGCGGGCCCCGCCGTCACCGACGGCGGGGCCCGCGGCGTTCCGGCGGCGGCATACCCCGAACGCTCCGCCCGCCGCGAAGCCCGGCGCTCGCCGTGCGACGGTGGTGGACCAGCGAGAAAGTGCCCACCGGACCGCGGAGCTGCCATGGCGGACCTGCAGGACGAATTCGACACCACCGCCGAGGCCGGAGAGCTCGACCGGCTCCCGGACGCCGTACCAGGCGCCGAGGCGGCCGGGCCCGAGCCCGACGCGCGCCTCGACGAGGCTCCCGCCAGGGCCCGCGCCCTGCTGGCCGCGCATCCCGTCGCCGACGGCCACAGCGGCCTGCCGTGGGCCCTGCGCGGCCATCCCTACTGCGACCTGGAGTCCGGCGACAGCTGTCTGGAGACCGATGTGCCAAGGCTGAGGGCAGGTGGTGTCGGCGCGCAGTTCTGGTCGCTGCACGTACCCGAGGAGCTCGCCGGTGACCGCGCGGTGAGCGCCACCCTCGAACAGCTCGACCTGGTGCGGCACGTCGTCACCCGCCACGGGGACGACCTGCGGCTCGCCCGGGACGCGTCCGAGGCCGCCGACGCCCGCAACCACGGCCGGATCGCCACCGTCGTCGGCCCGGCGAGCGCCCGCGCCATCGGTGACTCGCTGGGCGCGCTGCGCTCGCTGCACGCGCTCGGCCTGAGCGTCCTCACGCTCGCCGGTACGTCGTGGGCGGGCGGGGACGGGCTGAGCGCCTTCGGCGAGGAGGTCGTACGGGAGATGAACCGGCTCGGCGTCCTCGCCGATCTGTCCGGGGCGCCCGAGGGGACCGCGCGCCGGGTGCTCTCGGTGTCCAGGGCGCCGGTCCTCTTCACCCGGTCCGGGGCGCGGGCGCTGTGCGAGCACCCCGCGAACCTCAGTGACGAGCTGCTCGCGGCCGTGGGCGCGGCCAAGGGCCTGTGCCTGGTACCGCTGGCGACCGAGCAGACGGGGACGTCGGTACGGGACGTCGTGAGCCATCTGGAGCACGTGCGCCGGATCGCGGGGCCGGAGTGCGTCGGGATCGCGGGCACGTACGACACCTCGGCCGCGCACCCCGAGGAGCTCGGCGACGCCTCACGCTTCCCCCGGCTCGTCACCGAGCTCCTCGGGCAGGGCTGGAGCGATGCCGAGATCGGGGCGCTCACCTGGGGCAACGTCCAACGCGCGCTGCGCGGGGCGGACTTCACGGCCCGCGCCGCGCGGGAGCGCAGGGAGGCGTCGACGGCGACGATCGGCCGCCTCGACGGCTAGGGCCTGTCCGATGGGTCGGCGTGGAGCAAGGAGCGGCGTCTGGTGCGTGCGATCGCAAGGCGCCGGGATGTCCTCGGGTGGGGTCTCCCCTGCTCGAACGCAGCTGAGAGCTTGGGGAAGGAGCTACTAGGGCATTTCGGCAACGCGGCGAGAATGGGGCC
>NZ_JBITXV010000031.1:0-43803 GCF_044544845.1 Streptomyces sp. NPDC053474 | reverse complement strand
GGCTGTGTCGTCAATGGTCCGGGTGAGGCGCGTGAGGCTGATCTCGGGGTGGCGTCCGGCAATGGCAAGGGGCAGATCTTCGTCAAGGGTGAGGTCATCAAGACGGTGCCCGAGTCGAAGATCGTGGAGACGCTGATCGAAGAGGCGATGAAGATCGCGGAGCAGATGGAGAAGGACGGGGTCCCGTCCGGGGAGCCTGAGGTTTCGGTCAGCTGAGGCGGGGCCTGGGCGGCGGGGCCTGGGCTGCGGCGGAGCGCGGGGTTGTCCTCCCGCCCGCCCACCCCTACCTTCCGGGCTTCGCGGGCCCGGCCCCGACGCGGAGGGCTCCCCGCCGCTACCGCGCCGGGCCCTTCTCCCACCCGCCCACCCGTAACGCCCCCGCCTTGCAGGCTGGGCCCCGGCGCTTCGCGCTGCCCGTCGGCGCCACCGCCCCCCGCTACCGCGGCGGGTTTTCTCCCACCCGCCCACCCGTGACGCTCCTGCTTCGCGAGCCCGGCCCCGACGCTTCGCGCTTCCCGTCCGTGTCGGTGTCCACCGCTACCGCGGCGGATTTTCCCACCCACCCGTGGCGCCCCTGCCTTGCTGGCTGGGCCCCGACGCTTCGCGCTTCCCGGCTCCGTGAGCCGGGCCCCCGCACGGCCCGGGCGGGGGCGGGCGGGTGGGCCCTCCCAGAGCGCGGAACGCGCGCCGCCGCTACTCGGCTGTGGGCAGTCGTCCCGCAGGGCGAGTGGGGCATCCCCTGCTCGAGCGGAGCCGAGAGCTTGGGGAAGGGTGGGCACAGCCCCCAGGTGCCGCCCGGCGGTCAAGACAGGGCCCGCCCGGGCCGTACCAGGCCCGGCGCGCAGCGCAGTCCCCGGGCCAAGCCCCACCCCAGTGCGGCCGCAGGTCCAGCACAGCCCCCGGGCCAAGCCGCGCCTGAGCTGGGCCTTCGTGATTGCCTGGGCGCACCGCCTTGACAGCTCCGATGTATCGCAAGACCTTGTTCGGGCGACTCGGCCAGGGAAGTGGCCCCCCATCTCGGTGTCCTCGCGCGTGGCCGGGCCGAACCTCGCCAGGCCCCCGCAGCACCAGCGGTGATTCATCCGATGAGGGGCCCGGGCCACCCCGGGCCGAGGCGTCGCTCGTCAACGGAACCCACGGAACCGAGGTGCACCCATGAGACCCCGTGGCGCCCTGCCCTTATGGGCCGCCGTCCTGTCCCTCGTCGGCGGGCTGCTGCTCGCCGGGACCGGGACGGCGACCGGGAACCCCACCGCCCGCCCGGCCCAGGCCACCGCTCGCCCGGCCCAGGCCGCCGCCGACCCGCCCCGCCAGCAGCCGCTGCGGGACGCCACCGCCGGGCTCTTCCTGCACTGGGGCATGTTCACGAGCCCCCGGCACGACGACTGCGCGGCCTGGGAGAAGGCCGTCACCGACGGCGGCTGGACGCCGGAGTACTGGGTGGACGAGGCCAGGAAGCTGGGGGCGAGCTACCTCGTCCTCGCCACCTTCCACTCCCGCCTCGGCTACGCCCGCCCCTGGCCCTCGAAGATCCCCGGCTCCTGCTCCACGCGGCGCGACTTCCTCGGCGAACTGATCGCGGCGGGCACGGCCAGGGGCGTCCGGACGATCCTCTACATGACCGACGACCCCAAGTGGCACGACGAGCAGGGCGTCGAGACCCTCGACTCGGCCGCGTACTCCGCCCACAAGGGCCGCGACGTCGACCTCACCACGCGCCCCGGCTTCGGCGAGTTCAGCTACGACAACTTCTTCGAGGTCATGGACGGCTACCCGGGTCTTTCGGGCTTCTGGATCGACAACGACAACGAGTACTGGGAACAGCACAAGCTCTACGAGCAGATCCGCGAGCGGCGCCCGGACCTGACCCTGAGCAACAACAACGAGGACACCCCGATCATGGACATGGTGTCCCACGAGCAGAAGACCGGCATGACCCCGCCCTACGACCAGCCGTCGGCGATCTGGACGCCCATGCCGCGCCTGACCGAGTCCTGCTACAAGGTGCCGAGCACCGGCGCCTGGTGGTACGACGGCCAGGACCGCCCCGTCGACACGGGCCTCAACGTCGGCCGGTACGTCGCCAACGCGGGCACCTCCATCAAGTCCCTCATGGACCTCCAGGCGATGGTCGACGGCCGCTTCCCGCCCCAGCAGCGGAAGTTCACCGACTTCATGAAGGACTACCTGCCGCCGATCCGCGCGTCCCTGCACGGCGTCGACGGCGGCGGCTACGCCCACGGCGGCATGCAGCCCGGCGCCTGGAACGACGGCGCGTACGGCTACGTCACGATCAGCCGCGCCCGGCCCACCACGCAGTACGTCCACGTCACCACCCGGCCCACCGGCGCCGACCGGGTCGCGCTCCGCGACAACGGCTACCGCGTCACCGAGGTCACCGACCTGCGCACCGGCGCGCGCCTGCCGTTCGGCCAGCGGGACGGCAGCCTCACCATCCGCTCGATCGACGACTGGGACGCCTACGACACCGTCTTCAAGGTCGAGACGGCCCCGCAGCGCTACGGCGTGTACCCCACCGGCTCCGTCAAGGCGAGCCAACCGCAGCTCACCGACGGCGACTTCACTACGTACACGGACAACGGAGGCGCCCTGCCCGCCTCCTTCACGCTCGACCTCGGCCGCGTCAAGAAGGCCGCGTACCTCGGCGTCAACCAGCGCGAGTGGTCTCCCACCCACAACCGCTCCACCTTCGGCAGGCCCGAGGACTCCGCCCGCATCAAGGACTACACGGTCTCCGCCAGCGACGACGGCGAGCACTGGCGCCGGGTCGCCGCGGGCGAGCTGGAGAGCGCCCGGGGCATCCGCTTCGTCGACCTCGGCGACGGACTGCGGACCCGCTATCTGAAGCTGGACGTGGCCACCACCTGGAGCGCTCCCACCGCCCCGAACTTCTACCGCCGACTCAAGATCGACGAGATCCAGGTCGGCCAAGACCACGTGCGGCGCCGCTGACCGAAGGGCCCCGCCGCCCGGCCGCCCCCGGCGACCGGGCGGCGGCACGGAACCTCGCCAGGTACAGTGCGGAGATCAGCAGACCGTATGGTGAGGCCCCGCCGTGTTGACCCAGACCACCACCAGGGTCCTCGAACCGAGTGACCTGGACGCCGCACTCGCCGTGCTCGACCGCGAGCCGGTCGCCAATGCCTTCGTCGCGGCCCGGGTGCAGGTCGCGGGCCTCGACCCGTGGCGCCTCGGCGGCGAGATGTGGGGCTGGTACGCCGACGGCATGCTGGAGTCCCTCTGCTACGCGGGCGCCAACCTCGTGCCGATCTGCGCCACCCCGCGCGCCGTGCGCGCCTTCGCCGACCGGGCCCGCAGGACCGGCCGCCGCTGCTCCTCCATCGTCGGCCCCGCCGAGCCCACCGCCCGGCTGTGGCGCCTCCTCGAACCCTCCTGGGGGCCCGCCCGCGAGGTCCGCGCCCAGCAACCGCTCATGGTCACCGACCGGCTCCCCGACGACGTCACGCCCGACCCGTACGTCCGTCGCGTCCGCAAGGACGAGATGGAGACGATCATGCCGGCGTGCGTCGCGATGTTCACCGAGGAGGTCGGCGTCTCGCCGCTCGCCGGGGACGGCGGCCTGCTCTACCAGGCCCGGGTCGCCGAACTCGTCGGCTCCGGCCGCTCCTTCGCCCGCATCGACCGGGACGGCCGGGTCGTGTTCAAGGCCGAGATCGGCGCCGCGACGCCCCGGGCCTGCCAGGTGCAGGGCGTGTGGGTGGCCCCCGAGTACCGCGGCCGGGGCCTGGCCGCCCCCGCCATGGCCGCCGTCCTGCGCTACGCCCTCGCGGACGTGGCCCCCGTCGTCAGCCTGTACGTCAACGACTACAACACCCCGGCCCGGGCGACGTACCGCAAGGTCGGCTTCGAGGAAGTCGGCGCGTTCATGAGCGTGCTGTTCTGACCGAGCGCGGCCCCCTGCGGCAGCGAAGTAGGGTTCGCGCATGACTGACGACGTCGTGATCGGCCCCCTCGACCTGGCCACGCGGGTGGACGAGGCACTGCGCGTGCAGGCACTCGCCTTCGGGCTCGGCGACGACGAGGTGGCCGTACGGCGGCAGATCGTGCTCCGGCACCTCACCTACCCGGGTGCCCGGGCCCTCGGCGCCACCACCCGCGACGGGCGGCTCGTCGGCTTCGTCTACGGCATGCCCAACGACCGCGCCCACTGGTGGTCCACCGTCGTCGAGCCCTATCTGCGGGCCCGGCGCACCGACGGCTGGCTCGACCACTCCTTCGTGATCACCGAGCTGCACGTGCGGCCCGGCTACCAGAACCAGGGCATCGGCCGCGCCCTGATCACCGGCATCACGGACACCGCCACCGAGCCCCGCTCGATCCTCTCCGCGATCGACGCCGAGAGCCCCGCCCGGGGCCTGTACCGCTCCCTCGGCTACACGGACCTGGCCCGCCAGGTGCTGTTCCCCAGCGCCCCCAAGCCGTACGCCGTGATGGGCGCCCCGCTGCCGCTCGCGCGCCGACCGGCCCCCTGACCGATTTCCGCCCGCGCCCGTGCCCCGGATAACCTGCGCCCATCATCTTTAGGTAGCAGCCAGGGGGGATTCAGCCCGTCCGGCGCTTGAGGACGAGGCCGAAGGCCGATTCACGGCACGGACGCCCCCGTCAGAGGAACGCAGGAGTTCATCATGGCCCAGGTCCAGCGCATGTCCCGGTTGATGGTCAAGACACTGCGCGACGACCCGGCGGACGCCGAGACGCTCAACCACAAGCTGCTGGTCCGCGCCGGTTACGTACGCCGCACCGCCGCCGGCATCTGGACCTGGCTGCCGCTCGGCAAGAAGGTCTACGAGAACGTCGCCCGGGTCGTCCGCGAGGAGATGGACGCCATCGGCGGCCAGGAGGTCCTCCTGCCCGCCCTGCTGCCCAAGGAGCCCTACGAGGCGAGCGGCCGCTACGAGGAGTACGGCGACCTGCTGTTCCGCCTCAAGGACCGCAAGGGCTCCGAGTACCTGCTCGGCCCCACCCACGAGGAGATCTTCACCCAGGTCGTCAAGGACCAGTGCGCGTCCTACAAGGACCTGCCGGTGATCCTCTACCAGATCCAGACGAAGTACCGCGACGAGGCCCGCCCGCGCGCGGGCGTCCTGCGCGGCCGCGAGTTCCAGATGAAGGACTCGTACTCCTTCGACACCAGCGACGAGGGCCTCGCCGAGGCCTACGCCCTGCACCGCGCCGCCTACCAGCGGATCTTCGAGCGCCTCGGCCTCGACTACCGCATCGTCTCCGCGGTCTCCGGCGCGATGGGCGGCTCGGCGTCGGAGGAGTTCCTGGCCCCCGCTCCCGCCGGTGAGGACACCTTCGTCGACTGCCCGGCGTGCGACTACGCGGCCAACACGGAGGCCGTGACCTTCGCCCTGACGCCGGTCGAGGGCGTCGAGCACCCCGCCGCCGAGGACCTCGACACCCCCGACACGCCGACGATCGAGACCCTCGCCCAGCACCTGGGCGTCCCGGCCTCCGCCACGCTCAAGAACCTGCTCGTCAAGGTCGACGGCGAGATCGTCGCCGTCGGCGTGCCCGGCGACCGCGAGGTCGACCTCGGCAAGCTCGCCGAGCACCTCGCGCCCGCCGAGGTCGAGCTGGTCACCGCCGAGGACTTCGAGGGCCGCGACGACCTCGTCCGCGGCTACATCGGCCCGCAGGGCCTGCAGAAGGTCCGCTACCTCGCCGACCCGCGCGTCGCGCCCGGCACGGCGTGGATCACCGGCGCCAACAAGCCCGACACGCACGCGAAGAACGTGGTCTGTGGCCGCGACTTCGAGGTCGACCAGTACCTGGACGTCGTCGTGGTCCAGGAGGGCGACCCCTGCCCCGCCTGCGGCGCCGGGCTCAAGCTCGACCGGGCCATCGAGATCGGCCACATCTTCCAGCTCGGCCGCAAGTACGCCGACACCTTCCAGCTCGACGTGCTCGGCCAGAACGGCAAGCCCGTGCGCGTGACCATGGGCTCGTACGGCATCGGCGTCTCGCGCGCCGTCGCCGCGCTGGTCGAGCAGACCGCCGACGAGCACGGTCTGTGCTGGTCCAAGGAGATCGCGCCCGCCGACGTCCACGTCGTGGCCGCGGGCAAGGCCGTCCAGACCGAACTCGCGCTCGACGTCGCCGAGCAGCTGAACGCCGCCGGGGTGCGGGTCATCGTGGACGACCGCGCCGGGGTCTCGCCCGGCGTCAAGTTCACCGACGCGGAGCTCATCGGCGTCCCCAAGATCCTCGTCGCGGGCCGCCGCTCCGCCGAGGGCGTCCTGGAACTCAAGGACCGCCGCACCGGCGAGCGCGAGGAGCTCTCCGTCGCCGACGCGATCGCCCGCCTCACGGCGTAGGCCCGCGTGGGACGCCCCTGACCCACCCCTTCCCGATCCTGGGGGCTCCGCCCCCAGACCCCCGCTCCTCAAACGCCGGAGGGGCTGATATCTCTGCCGCAACCGGCGACAGTTTCAGCCCGTCCGGCGTTTGAGGACGAGGCGCGAAGCGCCGAAAAGGCGGGGGCGCGGGGGCGCAGCCCTCAGATCGGGAAGGGGCGGGATTGGGGACTCCGGTAGGGCTACAGCCAGTCCGCGAACTCCAGGAGCAGCTCCGCGTCCTGGGCGCGGCCCACGCGTAGCGCCCGGACGCCCGACTCCACGGCCCGGAACAGCGTCCACCCCCGCAGCCGCTCCTGGTCCACGTCGAGGGACTCGGCGAGCCGCTTGACGCGCCGCCGCGTCACCGCCGCCCCGGACGGCGTCGCGATCAGGTCCTCGACCCGGTCCCGCACCAGCCGCGCCAGGTCGAACGCGCACTCGCCCACCACCGGATCGGGCCCCACGGCCAGCCACGGCACCCGCTCGGCCGCGAGCACCTTGCTCTGCCGGAAGGTGCCGTGCAGCAGCCGCTCCTCCGGCGCGTCCGCGAGCAGCTCCGCGCGCGCCGCGAGGGCCGCGTCCACCAGCGGGGCCACGTCCGGGTCCGGGTGGGCCCGCATCGCGTCGGCCTGCCGCCCCGTCCGCTCGGCGACCGTCTCGAAGCGGTGCCCGGCGGGCGGCTCCACCCACAGCCGCCGCAGCGTCCCCGCGGCCTCCAGCATGGACTTGGCCTCGGGCAGGGAGCGTACGGAGACGTCCCGCTGGAGCCGTTCGAGCAGCAGGACGCCGTCGGCCGCCGCCTCGGCGTCGAGCAGCCGCACCGCCCCGAGCCCGGCCCAGTGGGCGAGCGCGGCCCGCTCGCTGGCGGGCCGCGAGCGCGGCGGCACCAGCTTCAGGACGGCGGGGGTCCCGTCGGCCCGCCGCACGAGCACGACGAGGCTGCTGCGGCCCCCGGGCACCTGCACGCGCTCGACGGTCAGGCCGAGCCCGGCGACGGCCTCAGCGGTGCGCGCGGGGAGGTTCCGCAGCCAGCGGTCGGTGTCCGCGTCGCCCGGCGTCTCGCCGAGCGCGCGGACGAGGCGCGGCGGCGGTTCGAAAGCCATGCGCGAGGTGTTCCTTTCCCAGCCGGGTCCCAGCGGCGCTGGGGTGCGTGTGCGGTGGCGGGATCACGCCCGCGGTGCCGCGGACGGGTCCCCGGACCCGCCGGCCCGCTCGGCGAGCCCAGGGAAGGCTACGCTCCCGCCGCGCCACCGCGCCGCCCGGACCGCCGCCTCCCGCAGCGCCTCGGCCGCGACGGCCCGCGCGTCCCCCTCGGCGGCCCGCACCAGATCGGCGTACACCCCGGCGAGCCGCTCCTCCAGGGCGGCCGCGAGCCGCACGGCGGCGGCCGCGTCCGGCACCGGGAACGGCAGCGCGTACGCGGCCGCCGACGGCTCCGGGTCGCCGTCGAGCCTCCGCACCGCGCGGCGCAGCTCGTCGCGGCGCGCCCGGTGCGCGTCGTAGGCGGTGCGGGCCTCGGCCCGGCGGGCGTCGCCGACGCGGCCGCCGACGACCCCGTAGCCGTACACGGCCGCGTGCTCGGCGCGCAGCGCCGCCTGCACCGCCGCCAACTCGTCCTTGCGCGCGCTCACTTGTCGTCCCCCTCGCCAGTGCCTTCGGCGCCCTTCTCCGTCAGCAGGTACGCGTGCGCCGCGCCCGCCGCGGCGACGGACGCGAGCAGCCGGGCCAGCTCGCCCGGCGCGTCCAGGAGCTGCTTGCCGCGCCGCCGGGCCAGCTCCCGCTCGGCCGTCGCGAGCAGGCGCAGGGCGTCCTTGCGGTCGCCGGGCACGGGCGGCTCCGGGGCCCGGGTGGCGGCCGGGGTGGGTGTCGCCCCGCCGTCCGCGAAGGCCTTCGCGTGCCGGGCCACCTCCTCCCGCAGCGGCCGCAGGCGGGCGGACAGGGGGGCGTGGGCCGCGATCACGGCGTCGTAGCGGCCAAGGAGCGCGGCGCTGTCGCGGGCCGCCCGGGCGCGCAGCCGCTCGGCGTCGGCGGAGCGCTCGTCGCCGTCGCCGGACCCGGCGTCCGAGCAGCCGGTGAGCAGTACGGCGCCGGCGGCCGAAGCGAGCAGACTTCTGCGGCGCGGCCCAGGTCGGGACCGCGAAAGGGTGGGATACGACGGCACGGCGGGCGTCCTCGGGAGGCGGGCCGGGAGGGCGCGGGGCAGGGCGTCCCTCGGACGGCGAACGGTGGCGGCGGCACAGAACGGGCCGAGGCCCGGTGATCACCGTACCTGCGCGCCCTCCTCGCACGCGTGACCGGCTCGGTCTCGTACGCGCGTACGGAGCCGGAGGGGTGGGCACCCGGCCCGGTGGACGGCAACACCCTCCCGGACCGGATACCCTTTGACCAGACACGCGACGATCCCACAACAGCACACGCGGCCGAGGAGTCACCCGGATGAGCACCACCCAGAGCGAGAGGCTGCGGGAACTGCTGGAACCGCTCGTCAGCTCCCAGGACCTGGATCTCGAAGAGATCGAAGTGGCCTCGGTCGGACGCAAGCGGGTGCTGCGAGTCGTCGTCGACTCCGAGGACGGCGTGGATCTGGACCGCATCGCGGATGTGAGCCGTGCGCTCTCCGCGAAGCTCGACGAGACCGACGCGATGGGCGAGGGTGAGTACACCCTGGAGGTCGGTTCCCCGGGCGCCGAGCGCCCGCTCAAGGAGCAGCGCCACTACGAGCGCGCCGTCGGGCGCCTCGCCCGCATCCAGACCGCCGACGGCGCCGAGCTGGTCGCGCGCGTCGTCGGGGTGGACGACGAAGGTGTCGACCTGGAGGTGCCCGGCGTGAAGGGGCGCAAGCCCACCGCCCGCAGGCTGGCCTTCGGCGACATCGTCAAGGCGCGCGTGGAAGTCGAGTTCAACCGCAAGGACGACAAGAACATGAAGGAAGAGGAGGAGGCGTAGCCGTGGACATCGACATGAGTGCCCTGCGGGGCCTGGTGCGGGAGAAGGAGATCTCCTTCGACCTGCTGGTCGAGGCGATCGAGTCGGCCCTCCTCATCGCCTACCACCGCACCGAGGGAAGCCGCCGCCACGCGCGCGTGAAGCTCGACCGGGAGACCGGGCACGTGACGGTCTGGGCGAAGGAGGACCCGGAGGACATCGAGGAGGGCCAGGAGGCCCGCGAGTTCGATGACACCCCGTCCGATTTCGGCCGGATCGCCGCCACCACCGCCAAGCAGGTCATCCTGCAGCGGCTGCGCGACGCCGAGGACGACGCGACGCTCGGCGAGTACGCCGGGCGCGAGGGCGACATCGTCACCGGTGTGGTGCAGCAGGGGCGCGACCCCAAGAACGTCATGGTGGACATCGGCAAGCTGGAAGCCATCCTGCCCGCGCAGGAGCAGGTGCCGGGCGAGGAGTACCCGCACGGCATGCGCCTGCGCAGCTATGTCGTCCGAGTGGCCAAGGGCGTGCGCGGCCCGTCCGTGACGCTCTCGCGCACGCACCCGAACCTGGTCAAGAAGCTGTTCGCGCTCGAGGTCCCCGAGATCGCCGACGGCTCCGTGGAGATCGCCGCCATCGCGCGCGAGGCCGGGCACCGCACCAAGATCGCGGTCCGCTCGACCCGCTCCGGGCTCAACGCCAAGGGCGCCTGCATCGGCCCGATGGGCAGCCGCGTGCGCAATGTGATGGGCGAGCTCAACGGCGAGAAGATCGACATCGTCGACTGGTCGGAGGACCCGGGGGAGATGGTCGCCCACGCGCTGTCCCCGGCCCGGGTCAGCAAGGTCGAGATCGTCGACCTGTCCGGCCGCTCCGCCCGGGTGACGGTCCCGGACTACCAGCTGTCGCTGGCCATCGGCAAGGAGGGCCAGAACGCCCGCCTCGCCGCCCGGCTCACCGGCTGGCGGATCGACATCCGCCCGGACACCGAGCAGCCGGGCCAGGACGGCGGGAACTGACCCTCCCGAAGGGGGAGCGCGCGGGTCCGGAAATCCGGTTGCGCGAGCCCCCCTCGGACTGGTCACGTTACTGATCAAGACAACAGCCGTTCGATTTTTGCCCCAAAGGGGTGAGGTCGGTACGGGGAGGTAGACTTAAGCGTGTCTGGCCGGACGCAAGCCCGCGCATGCCCTGAGCGCACCTGTGTGGGGTGCCGGGAGCGAGCGGCCAAGGACGAGCTGCTGCGGATCGTGGCGATCGAGGGCACCTGTGTCCCCGATCCACGCGGTACGCTGCCCGGCCGGGGTGCGTATGTACACCCCGCCCTGGTCTGTCTCGACCTGGCGGTCCGCCGCCGGGCGTTCCCGCGGGCCTTCCGGCTCCAGGGACCGCTCGACACGGCGAAGCTGCGCGGGAATCTCGAGGCGGCCGAGACCGTTGCCGAGCAGGCAACACCGTAAGACGTGCCGCACGGAGCCCCTGTGCGGTCCTGGTACCTCGCGAGTTGGAAGTAGGTCGAGATTGCGATGAGCACTCGATGAGTACGCGATGAGTACGCCCATGAAGTAGCGACGGTCCGGCGGTAACCCGGACCTAAAAGGAGCGAAGTGGCTAAGGTCCGGGTATACGAACTCGCCAAGGAGTTCGGAGTGGAGAGCAAGGTCGTCATGGCCAAGCTCCAGGAACTCGGTGAATTCGTACGTTCGGCGTCCTCGACGATCGAGGCGCCCGTAGTACGCAAACTGACTGACGCACTGCAGCAGGGCAACGGCTCCGGTAAGCCCGCCCCGCGCAAGTCCGCCGCGAAGCCCGCGGCACCGTCCCCCGCGCAGGCCGCCCGTCCGGGTCCGGCCGCGCCCAAGCCCGCGCCGCGTCCGGCGGCCGCGGAGAGCCCGGCCAAGCCCGCGCCGGCCGCCCCGGCGACCCCGGGTCCGCGCCCGACGCCGGGCCCGAAGCCGCCCGCGCCGAAGCCGGCCCCCGCCGCGCCCGCGGCCCCGGCCGCTCCGGCTCCGGCCGCGCCCGAGTTCACCGCGCCGCCGTCGCCGAGCCCGGCCGCCGCGTCCTCCGGCGCTCCGGCCGCGCCGCGCCCCGGTGGCGCCCGTCCCGGCGCCCCCAAGCCCGGTGGCGCCCGTCCGGCGCCCGGCCAGGGCCAGCGCGGCGGCGACCGTCAGGGTGCTCCGCGCCCCGGCGGCCAGGG
Organism: Streptomyces sp. NPDC053474; assembly: GCF_044544845.1. NCBI lineage: Bacteria > Bacillati > Actinomycetota > Actinomycetes > Kitasatosporales > Streptomycetaceae > Streptomyces > Streptomyces sp. NPDC053474. The sequence continues at coordinate 32,295 of NZ_JBITXV010000031.1, read as the reverse complement.
TGGCGCCCCGCGTCCCGGCGGTGCCCGTCCCGCGGGCCCGCGTCCGGGCAACAACCCCTTCACGTCCGGCGGCTCCACCGGCATGGCGCGCCCGCAGGCGCCCCGTCCCGGCGGCGCCCCGCGTCCCGGCGGCGGCCAGGGCGGCCCCGGCGGCGCTCCGCGCCCGCAGGGCCAGGGCGGTCCCGGCGGCGCTCCCCGTCCGCAGGGCCAGGGCGGTCCCCGCCCGACCCCGGGCGGCATGCCCCGTCCGCAGGCCCCGCGTCCCGGCGGCGGCCCCGGCGGCAACCGCCCGAACCCGGGCATGATGCCGCAGCGTCCCGCCGCGGGCCCGCGTCCCGGCGGTGGCCCCGGTGGCGGCCGCGGTCCCGGCGGCGGTGGCCGTCCGGGCGGTGGCGGCGGCGGTCGTCCCGGCTTCGCCGGTCGTCCCGGCGGTCCCGGTGGCGGCGGCGGCTTCGCCGGTCGTCCCGGTGGTCCCGGTGGCGGCGGCGGTCGTCCGGGTGGTCCCGGTGGCGGCGGCGGTGGCTTCGGCGGCCGTCCCGGCTTCGGTGGCCGTCCCGGCGGTCCCGGTGGCCGTGGTGGCACGCAGGGCGCCTTCGGCCGTCCCGGCGGCCCCGCGCGTCGCGGTCGCAAGTCGAAGCGGCAGAGGCGCCAGGAGTACGAGGCCATGCAGGCCCCGTCGGTCGGCGGCGTGATGCTGCCTCGCGGCAACGGCGAGACCGTTCGCCTGTCGCGCGGTGCCTCCCTCACCGACTTCGCCGAGAAGATCAACGCCAACCCGGCGTCGCTCGTCGCGGTGATGATGAACCTCGGCGAGATGGTCACGGCCACGCAGTCCGTCTCCGACGAGACGCTGCAGCTCCTCGGCGACGAGATGAACTACACGGTTCAGATCGTCAGCCCCGAGGAGGAGGACCGCGAGCTGCTCGAGTCGTTCTCCATCGAGTTCGGCGAGGACGAGGGCGGCGAAGAGGCGCTCATGTCCCGTCCGCCGGTCGTGACCGTCATGGGTCACGTCGACCACGGTAAGACCCGCCTGCTCGACGCCATCCGCAAGACGAACGTCGTCGCGGGCGAGGCCGGTGGCATCACCCAGCACATCGGTGCCTACCAGGTCGCGACCGAGGTCAACGGCGAAGAGCGCGCGATCACCTTCATCGACACCCCGGGTCACGAGGCGTTCACCGCCATGCGTGCCCGTGGTGCGAAGTCCACCGACATCGCGATCCTCGTGGTCGCGGCCAACGACGGTGTGATGCCCCAGACGATCGAGGCGCTGAACCACGCCAAGGCGGCCGACGTGCCGATCGTGGTCGCGGTCAACAAGATCGACGTCGAGGGCGCCGACCCGACCAAGGTGCGCGGTCAGCTCACCGAGTTCGGTCTGGTGGCCGAGGAGTACGGCGGCGACACGATGTTCGTCGACATCTCCGCCAAGCAGGGTCTGCACATCGACTCCCTGCTCGAGGCCGTGGTCCTGACCGCGGACGCCTCGCTCGACCTGCGGGCCAACCCGGAGCAGGACGCGCAGGGCATCGCGATCGAGGCCCACCTGGACAAGGGCCGCGGCGCCGTCGCGACCGTCCTCGTCCAGCGCGGTACCCTCCGCGTCGGCGACACCATGGTCGCCGGTGACGCCTACGGCCGCGTCCGCGCGATGCTCGACGACAAGGGCGAGAACGTGGAAGAGGCGGGTCCGTCGACCCCGGTCCTCGTCCTCGGTCTCACCAACGTCCCGGGCGCGGGCGACAACTTCCTGGTGGTCGACGAGGACCGTACGGCCCGTCAGATCGCCGAGAAGCGCGCTGCCCGCGAGCGCAACGCCGCGTTCGCCAAGCGCGTCCGCCGCGTCTCGCTCGAGGACCTGGACAAGGTGCTCAAGGCCGGCGAGATCCAGCAGCTCAACCTCATCATCAAGGGTGACGCTTCTGGTTCCGTCGAGGCCCTGGAGTCCTCCCTGCTCCAGCTGGACGTCGGCGAGGAGGTCGACATCCGCGTGCTGCACCGCGGCGTGGGTGCGGTCACCGAGTCGGACATCGACCTGGCCATGGGCTCCGACGCCATCGTCATCGGCTTCAACGTCCGCGCGGCCGGACGTGCCGCGCAGATGGCGGAGCGCGAGGGCGTCGACGTCCGCTACTACTCGGTGATCTACCAGGCCATCGAGGAGATCGAGGCGGCCCTCAAGGGCATGCTCAAGCCGGAGTACGAAGAGGTCGAGCTCGGCACGGCGGAGATCCGCGAGGTCTTCCGCTCGTCCAAGCTGGGCAACATCGCGGGTGTGCTCATCCGCTCCGGCGAGGTCAAGCGGAACACCAAGGCCCGACTCCTGCGCGATGGCAAGGTCATCGCGGAGAACCTCAACATCGAGGGCCTGCGTCGCTTCAAGGACGACGTCACCGAGATCCGCGAAGGGTTCGAGGGCGGTATCAACCTCGGCAACTTCAACGACATCAAGGTCGACGACGTCATCGCGACGTACGAGATGCGCGAGAAGCCGCGGGCTTAGCGTTCGCAGGGGCGGGGGTTGCCCGGGGTTTTCCCCGGGCGGCCCCCGCCCCCTTTTCGGCGCTCCGCGCCTCGTCCTCAAACGCCGGACGGGCTAGAACTGTCGCCGGTCGCGGCAACATCTCAGCCCCTCCGGCGTTTGAGGAGCGGGGGTCTGGGGGCGGAGCCCCCAGGAGACGGGACGGGTAGGGGCGGCGGGGGCGAAATCCCGTCGAGCCGGGCCGCCGTTCGTTGTACGGTTCTGGTGACCCTGCCTACCACGCGCGGGGCGCGATCCCGTACCGGCGGGTTATCCGGGCACACATGTTTGTGGGGACCCTGTCCTTCGACCTGCTCCTCGGCGACGTACATTCGCTGAAGGAGAAACGCTCCCTCGTCCGCCCGATCGTGGCGGAACTCCAGCGGAAGTACGCGGTGAGCGCGGCCGAGGTGGGCCACCAGGAACTGCACCGCAGGAGTGAGATCGGCATCGCGCTGGTCTCCGGGGACGCGGCGCACCTCACCGAGGTACTGGACCGGTGCGAACGGCTCGTCGCCGCCCGGCCCGAAGTGGAGCTGCTGTCGGTACGGCGGCGGTTCCACGGTGACGACGACGAATGACCCCCTGAACGACCAGCGACGAGCACAGCACAGAAGGAGACGGAGCAGTGGCCGACAACGCGCGGGCGAAGAGGCTGGCGGACCTCATCCGAGAGGTGGTGGCCCAGAAGCTGCAGCGCGGGATCAAGGACCCGCGGCTCGGCACGCATGTCACCATCACGGACACCCGGGTCACCGGTGACCTGCGGGAGGCGACCGTCTTCTACACGGTCTACGGCGACGACGAGGAGCGCGCGGCCGCGGCCGCGGGCCTGGAGAGCGCCAAGGGCGTCCTCCGCTCCGAGGTCGGGCGCGCGGCGGGCGTGAAGTTCACGCCGACGCTGACCTTCGTGGCGGACGCGCTGCCCGACAACGCGCGGGCCATCGAGGACCTCCTCGACCGGGCGCGCGCCTCGGACGCGAAGGTCCGCGAGGCCTCCGCGGGCGCCGATTTCGCCGGTGAGGCGGACCCCTACCGCAAGCCCGGCGAGGACGAGGAAACGGACGGCGACGCCGCCTCATGACCAAGCGCACCACCACCACGCCGGACGGACTTGTCATCGTCGACAAGCCGTCCGGCTTCACTTCGCACGACGTGGTCGCCAAGATGCGGGGCATCGCCAAGACCCGCCGCGTCGGCCACGCGGGCACCCTCGACCCGATGGCCACGGGCGTCCTCGTGCTCGGCGTCGAGCGCGCCACCAAGCTCCTCGGCCATCTGGCGCTGACGGAGAAGGAGTACCTGGGCACGATCCGGCTCGGCCAGTCCAGCCTCACGGACGACGCCGAGGGCGAGATCACCTCCTCCACGGACGCCTCCGGCATCGCGCGGGACGCCGTCGACGCGGCCGTCGCCAAGCTCACCGGCGACATCATGCAGGTGCCGTCGAAGGTCAGCGCCATCAAGATCGACGGCAAGCGCTCGTACAAGCGGGCGCGCGAGGGCGAGGACTTCGAGATCCCGGCCCGGCCGGTGACGGTGTCCTCCTTCCAGGTGTACGACGTCCGCGACGCGGTCGCCGAGGACGGCACGCCCGTGCTCGACCTGGTCGTGTCCGTGGTCTGCTCCTCCGGTACGTACATCCGGGCGCTCGCCCGGGACCTCGGCGCGGACCTCGGCGTCGGCGGGCACCTCACGGCGCTGCGCCGCACCCGCGTGGGTCCGTACAAGCTGGACTCGGCGCGGACCCTCGACCAGCTCCAGGAGGAGCTGACGGTGATGCCGGTCGCGGACGCGGCCGGTGCGGCCTTCCCGCGCTGGGACGTGGACGCCAAGCGGGCGCGGCTGCTCGTCAACGGCGTGCGGATCGAGATGCCCGAGGAGTACGCGGGTGCGGGGGCCGTGGCCGTCTTCGATCCCGACGGGCGGTTCGTGGTCCTGGCCGAGGAGTCGCGCGGCAAGGCCAAGAGCCTCGCCGTGTTCGTCTGACGGCTGGCGCGCGGATCCGCCGGGGAGCGGTGCTTTGAGCGCTGCTCAAGTCCGCTGGGCCTGACGGCACTTGGCTTTTCGTGCCGTGGAGCGGCGGACGACTGTCCGCCGCTCCACGATCCCCCCCCAAGGAAGGTCTATCCACGCCCGCCCGGGCTTTCACCCCTATGAGCAGGCGCTCGGAGTGAACCACGGGAGCGGAAGGGGGCGCGTTCGGCTCGCGTTCTGTCCCGCTGATCACCGCCGACCTACGGTCGGAGGAACGGGGGTCGGGAAGCGGTCGGGGAGGTGCGCGCATGGCGGGACGTGGCCCGCGGGCCCGGGGCGGCGGGGCCCGGGGCCGGAGCGGGGCGGCCGCGGAGCCGGTCGACGGGGGCGGCCCCCGGTGGTCCCTGGTGCGGATCTGCGACCTGGCGGGGCGCCCGCGCGGCGCCGGGTTCGCCGCCGACGAGCTCGGCACCGTGATCACCAGCCACGAGGCCGTCGACGGCCTCGCCCGGATCGTGCTGCACGCGGCGGGCGAGCGCACCTGCGTCGTGGCCGCCGACGCCGTGACGGCCCTGCCCGGGGCCGACCTCGCGCTGGTGCGCACCGAGGGCCTCGGCCTCAAGCCGCTGCCCGTCACCGTGCGCGAGGCCGTGCCGGTGGGCGCGTACGTACGGATCGCCGCGGGCGGCTGGCGGCAGGCGCGGGTCCTGGACTCCGCCTCGGTGACCTATGCGGCGACCGACCGCTTCCACGTCCTGGACGCCGCCATGGAGCTCGCCATCGGCACCGACGGCGCCGACGCCCTGCGGCTCGGCGGCGGGGCCGCGGGCGGGCCCGTCGTGGACGCCGCGTCCGGCGCGGTCCTCGCTGTCCTCGCCACCGCCCTGCACGCCCCGCACCGGGCCGCCGGTTTCGCGGTGCCGCTGCGGGAGGCGGCCGCCGCGGACCCGGACGGCCCCCTCGCCGAACTCCTCGCCCGCAACGCGGCCACCGTGCCCGCCTACGGAGGCGATCTGAACCTCGCGGGCGCGCTCCAGCTGACCGCCACGTCCGTGGGCTCCGACGGCCCCGCCGCACCCGGGCCCGAGCCGGTCGAACGGCCCGACACGGCACGGGAGTTCACGGACTTCACTAGAGGCCCCGCGCGCGTCCTCGGGCTCGTCGGCGACCCCGGCACCGGGCGGACCACGGAGCTGGCCGCGCTCGCCGCCCGCCGCGCCCGGGGCGGCGCGCCCGCGCCCACCCTGTGGCTGCGCGGGGCCGACCTGCGCGACGCCGACACCTGTGTGGCCGACGCGGTGGGGCGCGCCCTGGAGCGGGCGGGGCGCATCATCGCCGCCTCGGACGACAACCGCCCGGCGGGCGAAGGGCTCGGGGACATCTCCGCGGGCCGTGTCGCCCGGCTCGTCCGGGACGCCGGACGGCCCCTGCTCCTGCTGCTGGATGGGCCCGAGGAGATGCCGCCCGTCCTCGCCCACCGCCTCGCCGAGTGGAGCGCGGGCACCGCCGGGTGGCTGCGGGACACCGGGGCGCGGCTCGTCGTCGCCTGCCGCGCGGAGTACTGGGAGCGGGCGGGGGAGCACTTCCCCGCCGCCCTGCTGCACACCGGGGCGGAAGGCGCCCCCGGCCGGGGCGCCCCCGGGGCCCTCGGGGACGCGCTGCCCGGCTGCGTCCGGCTCGGCGACCTGCCGGAGCCGCAGGCGCGCCGGGCCCGCGCGCGGTACGGCATCCCGGACGCGGCCCTCGCCGCCGCCGACGCCCGGCACCCCCTGACGCTGCGGCTGCTCTCCGAGGTGCGGGCCGCGCTGCCCGGCGAGCCGCCGGGACGGCCCGGCCGGGAGGAGATCCTGGCCGCCCATCTGGACCTGATGAGCCTGCGCGTCGCCGTCCGCCTCGCCGCGGCGAACGGGCTGCGCGGGACGGCCGTGCGCCGCCTCGCCGCGCGCGTGGCGGGCCAGATCCACGAGGCGGCGCGGCGGTGCCTCGGGCCCGGGCAGGGAGAGCTCGACCGGGCCGCGTTCGAGGAGGTCTTCCCGTGGGGCGCCCTGCCGGGGCCCGACGGCTGCACCGGCTGGGCCTCCGCGGTCCTCGCGGAAGGCCTCATGGTCCCCGCGGGCACCGGGTACCGCTTCGCGCACGAAGAGGTCGCCGACTGGCTCCAGGGCACCCATCTGGACGTGGAGGGCGCCCTGACGTCCCTGGTGTTCCGCCACGCCGAGGGCCCGGCCCCCACCACCCGCTCCCTGCCGGTGCCCCGGCACCGGATCGGCCCCGTGCTCGAAGCGCTGCTGCTCGTCGAGCGGCAGTGGGGCGCGGGAGAACTGGCCGTGTGCCTGGCACGCCTCGCGGCCGCCGTCGAGGCGCTCGGCGCGACGGCGGCCCGCGGCGCCGCGCCGCCGGAGAGCTCCCAGGACGCCGCCTGGTGGGCCAGGCACCTCCTGGGCGAGGTCCTCCTGCGCGTTCCCGACGCCAGCCCCTATCTGGACGTGCTCCGCGAGATCGCCGCGCACCGGCGGTTCCCCCCGGCCTTCTGGATGGCTCTGCCCCTGCCCGACGCCACCCGCTACGACCTCCTGCGGGCCGTCGTGCCCCACGACGGCCCGCCCGGCACGGCGGGCCGCGTCCTCGACGCCGTGGCCGAGCACCTCGCCGCCGACCCCGGCGCCGTCCAGCGCCATCTGACGCGCTGGTTCACCGACGAGAGCCCGCTGCGGGCCACCCCGGACGCCACCGTCGCCTCCGCCGCGCAGGCCCTGCTGCACACCCACCGGCACCGCGCCATCGACGACCTCACCGAAGCCCTGGCCGACTGCGCGCACACCCGCGCCGACGAACTCCTCGGCGCGCTCGCCGAGGACGAGCCCTCGGCGGTGTGCCGCGCCGTCGACCGCTGGGCGCGCGACGACCGGGCGGCGCGCCGCGTGGCCGCCGTGGTCTGGGGCCTGCGCACCGCACGGCACGCCACCGGCGACGCCGACCGCACCCTGCTGCGGTACGCGGCCTACGCGCTGCTCGCCCGCCCGGGGGACGCCTCCCTGCACGGCGCCGCGCTCGCCCTGCTCGTACGGGACCCGCAGACTCGCGCCCGGCATCTGCCCACCGCCCTGAAGGCGTTCGCGGCGGGCGACCCGTGGCTGCCGGGCAGCGCCCTCGCCGCGGCCCTGACCACCGACCCCGACCCGGTGCTCGCGGCCTTCCGCGCCCGCCTCCACGGACCCGGCACGGCGGCCGGAGACCTGCTGCGCGACCTCGCGGGAGTGACCTCGCCCGCCCTGGCGCGCCGCGTCGCCGCCCTGGTCCGCGAGCACGCGGAGCAGTGCCCGGAGTCCGCGGGGGCCGTGGCCGCCTACGTCGACCGGCTCCTCGACCGGGGCCCCGGCGTGCGGGCCGTGCTGTTCCCGACGGTCACCGCGCTGCTGCGCGGCGGCGCCACGGAGGTGCGCCGCGCCCTCGCGCCGGTCCTCGCGGCGCCCGGCGGCCAGGCCTCGCGGCCGCTGCGCGCCGAGCTGCTCGACCTGCTGCTCGCCCAGGAGCGGGACCCGGACGTCGTCGAGGCCGTGCTGCGCGCGGTCGGCGAGCGCGGCGGCGACGCCGAGCGGGACCGGCACCTGGTGCAGCGCGCGGGCCTGCTGCTCGGCCGCACGCCGGAGGGCGCGATCCGCTTCGACCGCGTCCTGGTGGACCTGGCGCGGCGCGCGCCGGGGTTCGCCGGGCGCCTCGCCCGCTGGATGGCGGACGCCCCGCAGGACTGGGCGGCCCTCATCGGCCCGAGCGCCCGCCGCACCGTCGAGGGGGTCGCGGACGCCGTTCCGGCGCCGACGTGAGCTCCCCAAGTCGGCGTGAGCACCACCACCCCGGCCGATGCGAGCGACACCGTGTCGGCATGGCACTCTTAGACCTGCGCAATCGGCAAGGGAACGTACACACGTACGGGACGTAGACGGGTTCGGCGAGGAGCGAAGACAGTGCAGCGCTGGCGTGGCTTGGAGGACATTCCCCAGGACTGGGGGCGCAGCGTCGTCACCATTGGTTCCTACGACGGCGTGCACCGCGGTCACCAGCTCATCATCGGCCGCGCGGTGGCCCGCGCGCGCGAGCTCGGCGTGCCCGCCGTGGTCGTCACCTTCGACCCGCACCCCAGCGAGGTCGTGCGCCCCGGCAGCCACCCGCCGCTGCTGGCCCCCCACCACCGGCGCGCCGAGCTGATGGCCGACCTCGGTGTGGACGCCGTGCTCATCCTGCCGTTCACGACCGAGTTCTCGAAGCTGTCGCCCGCCGACTTCGTGGTGAAGGTCCTCGTCGACAAGCTGCACGCCAAGGCCGTCGTCGAGGGCCCCAACTTCCGCTTCGGACACCGCGCCGCGGGCGACGTGCGGGTCCTCGCTGAGCTCGGCGCGACGTACGACTACGAGGTCGAGGTCGTCGACCTGTACGTGAGCGGCGAGGCGGGCGGCGGCGAGCCGTTCTCGTCGACGCTCACCCGGCGCCTCATCGCCGAGGGCGACCTCGCGGGCGCCCACGAGATCCTCGGCCGCCCGCACCGCGTGGAGGGTGTGGTCGTCCGCGGCGCCCAGCGCGGCCGCGAGCTCGGCTTCCCCACGGCCAACGTGGAGACGCTGCCGCACACCGCGATCCCCGCCGACGGCGTGTACGCGGGCTGGCTGCACGCCCAGGGCGAGGCCATGCCCGCGGCCATCTCGGTCGGCACGAACCCGCAGTTCGACGGCACGGAGCGCACGGTCGAGGCCTACGCCATCGACCGCGTAGGCCTCGATCTGTACGGGCTGCACGTGGCCGTGGATTTCCTGGCCTTCGTGCGCGGCCAGGCCAAGTTCGAGTCCATCGACGCGCTGCTCGTCGCCATCGGTGACGACGTCAAGCAGGCGCGGGCTCTGGTTGAGAGCTATGAGGCCGACCGGGGCTGAGGTTCATCGCCCTTCGGGCTCGTCCTCAATCGCCGGACGGGCTGTCTGGGTTTCGCGCCGCCGTCGCCCAGTGGCAGGCCACTTGGGGCTCGCCCCCGCCTGACAGGACCGGCAGGTCCTTCGTACGGCAGTCCCGGGCCACCCCCGCCCGCTCCGCCTCGCCGCTGGCGAGGATCTGGCAGCGGACGTGGAAGCGGCAGCCCGACGGGACGCGGGACGGGTCCGGGGGCTCGCCGGTGAGCACCACGGGCTCGCCCTCGGCCTCCGGAAGGACCGACAACAGGGCCTTCGTGTACGGGTGCTGAGGTGCCGTCAGGACCTCTTCGACGGCGCCCGTCTCGACGATGCGGCCCAGGTACATCACCGCCACCCGGTCGGCGATGTTCCACGCCAGGCCCAGGTCGTGGGTCACGACGAGCGCGGAGAGGCCGAGCTCGTCCCGCAGCCGGAGCAGCAGGGCGAGGATCTCGCCGCGCACGGACGCGTCGAGGGAGGCCACCGGCTCGTCCGCGACGATGAGTTCGGGCTCCAGGACCAGCGCGCCCGCGATGACGACGCGCTGGCGCTGGCCGCCGGACAGCTCGTGCGGATAGCGCAGGAAGAACCGCTCCGGCGGGCGCAGCCCCGCCCGTGACAGGGCCTCGGCGACGGCCGCCCGCTCGTCCCCCGCGTACCGGTGGATGCGCAGGCCCTCGGCGACCGCCTCGTACACCGTATGGCGCGGGTTGAGCGACCCGCTCGGGTCCTGGAGCACCAGCTGGACGCGCTTGCGGTACGCCTTCAGGGCGCGGGCGCGGTGGCCGAGCGGCTTGCCGCCGAACGTGACCCGGCCCGAGGTGGGCGGCACGAGGCCGAGCAGGGAGCGCGCGAGCGTCGTCTTGCCGCAGCCGGACTCGCCGACGAGCGCGACGATCTCGCCCGGCCGGATGTGGAGGTCCACGCCGTCCACGGCCCGCGCCGGATCCGCGCCGTGCCGCCCGGGGAACGCGATGTGCAGGCCGTCGGCCGCGAGCAGCGGCGCCGCCGACGATGACGGCGCGGGCGGCGTGGCGGGGGAGTGGGTGGTCATGCGCGTCTCCTCGCGGCCGGGGGCCAGGGCAGGCGGATCGGGGTGCGCGGCCCGGTCACGGCGCCCCGTCCACGGCCGCGGGGGCCTGCTGCACGGGGACCTGGGAGCCCACGTGCACACAGGCGGCCCGGTGGGCCGGGCCCGCGGCGCGCAGGGCCTGGTCCTGGTCGGCGCAGGAGTCGAGGGCCACCGGGCAGCGCGGATGGAACGTACAGCCCGGCGGGAGCGCCGAGGGGTCCGGCGGGTCGCCGGGCAGGCCGCGCGGCGCGAACCGCGAGCCGGGGTCGCCGACGCGCGGGAAGGCCGCCGAGAGGGCCTTGCCGTACGGGTGCTGTGCCCGCTCGTACACGTCCCGGGCCGGGCCCTCCTCGACGACGCGGCCCGCGTACATCACCGCGAGCCGGTCGCAGGTGTCGGCGAGCACCGCCAGATCGTGGCTGATCATGATCAGGCCGAGGTCCTGCTCGGCCACGAGCTGTTCGATCAGGCGCAGGATCTGCGCCTGGATCATCACGTCGAGGGCGGTCGTCGGCTCGTCCGCGACGATCAGGCGCGGATCGCAGGCGAGCGCCATCGCGATCATCACGCGCTGGCGCTGGCCCCCGGACAGCTCGTGCGGATAGGCGTCCGCGCGTGCGCCCGGAAGGCCCACGTGTTCGAGCAGCTCACGGGCCTTCTTCTTGGCGCCCGCCGGGGTCGCCTTCTGGTGCAGCAGGATCGGCTCGGCGATCTGGTCGCCGATGCGGTGCACCGCGTTCAGCGAGTGCATGGCGCCCTGGAAGACCACGGAGGCGCCCGCCCAGCGGACCGCGCGCACCCGGCCCCACTTCATGGTGAGCACGTCCTCGCCGTCGAGGAGCACCTGTCCTGTCACCCGCGTCCCCGCGGGAAGCAGGCGCAGCAGGGCCAGGGCGAGCGTGGACTTGCCGCAGCCGGACTCGCCCGCGACGCCCAGCTTCTGCCCGGCGCCCACGGTCAGGTCGACCCCGCGCACGGCGGCGGCCCCGGACGCGTACGTCACTTCGAGGTTCCTGACGTCGAGCAGGGGCTGCCCGGCGTCCTGCCCGGCCGCGGCCGGGGGGTCGGTCGCGGTGTGCGCGGTGGTCACGGATGCCTCTGGTTCGGCGGTCAACGGGACACCCCCAGCCTGGGGTTGAGCACGGACTCCACGGCCCGCCCGCACAGCGTGAACGCGAGCGCGACCACGGCGATCGCGATGCCGGGCGGCGCCAGGTACCACCAGTCGCCCGCGCTGACGGCACCCGCCTCGCGGGCGTCCTGGAGCAGCCCGCCCCAGGAGACCGCGGTCGGATCGCCCAGGCCGAGGAAGGCGAGCGTGGCCTCGGTGAGGATGGCGCCCGAGATGACGAGGGTCGTCTGCGCGAGCACCAGCGGCATCACGTTCGGCAGCACGTGGCGGAGCATGATGTGGGTGTGCCCGCCGCCGAGGGCGCGGGCCCGCTCGATGTAGGGGCGGGACTCGACCGCCAGGGTCTGCGCGCGCACCAGGCGTGCCGTCGTGGGCCAGGTCGTGACGCCGATGGCCAGGATGATCGTGCTCAGGGAGCCGGACATCACGACGGCCAGGGCGATCGCGAGCACCAGCGTGGGCATCACCAGGAACCAGTCGGTGACGCGCATCAGGACCGTTCCGTACCAGCCGCGGTAGTGCCCCGCCGTGATGCCCACGACCGTGCCGATGGCCACGGAGAGGAACGCGGCGAGCAGCCCGATGGTGAGCGAGATCCGCGCCCCGTACACCAGGAGCGCGAGCAGGTCGCGCCCGAACTGGTCGGTGCCGAGCGGGAATTCGCCGCCTGGCGACTCCATGGCGTCGCCCGGCGCCCGGGTCACGCTGTCCGCGTCCGAGCCGACGAGCAGCGGCGCGAAGACCGCGGCGAGCGAGATCAGGACGAGCACGGCGAGACCGAAGAGCCCCGCCCGGTGCGTGCGGTACTCCCGCCAGAAGCGGGCCGCGGAGTGCCGCCTGCGCGCCCAGGCGAGCGCCCGCGGGTGCGGTGCGGTGGCCGTCTCGGTCGTCATCGTCCCACCCTCGGGTCGAGCAGCGGATAGATCACGTCGGCGACCGTGTTCATGAGGATCACCGCGGTGGCGAAGACGAAGAACAGGCCCTGCACCAGGGGCAGGTCGGGCACGCTCAGCGCCTGGTAGAAGAGGCTGCCGAGCCCCGGCCAGGAGAAGACGGTCTCGACGAGGATCGCGCCCGCCACCACCGTGCCCAGGTTCACGAACATCAGCGTGACCGTCGGCAGGAGCGCGTTCGGCACGGCGTGGCGGCGGCGCACCAGGTCGTCCCTGAGCCCCTTGGCGCGGGCGGTCGTCAGATAGTCGCTGCCCATCTCGTCGAGCAGCGAGGAGCGCATGACGAGCAGCGTCTGCGCGTACCCGACGGCGACGAGCGTGAGCACCGGCAGGATCATGTGGTGCGCCACGTCCACCACGTACGCGACGCCGGTCTCGTCGCCGCTCTCCATGCCGCCGGTCGGGAAGAGGCCGGGCAGCGGCCCCGCGCCCACCGAGAAGGTGATGATGAGCAGCAGGCCGAGCCAGAACGACGGCACCGAGTACAGCGTCAGGGCGAGCCCGGTGTGGAACCGGTCCCCGAGGCGGCCGTTGCGCCACGCCGCGCGCGTGCCGAGCCAGATGCCGAGGAGCGTGTAGAGGACGTACGCCGTCCCGGTGAGCCACAGCGTCGGCCCGAGCGCCTCGGTGATCTTGTCGAGGACCGGGGCGTGGAACTGGTACGACGTGCCGAAGTCCCCGGTGAGGACGTTGCCGCAGTAGTCGGTGAACTGCTTCCACACCGGGTCGTCGAGGCCGAACTCGGCGCGCATCGCGGCCAGTTGCTCGCTCGACACGCGGCGTCCGCCGGTCATCTGCTTCACCGGGTCGCCCGGGATGAGCCGGAAGAGGAAGAAGCTCGTGACGAGCACGGCGAACATCGAGACGAGCGCGCCGCCGAGCTTGCCCGCGACGTACGTCAGATAGGCGGTGGTGTCGCGGGCCCGGGGGCCGCGGCCCCGCGGCCGGACCGGTCCGGCCGGTCCGCCGGGCGCCTCGGCCTCTGCCTCGGCGGCGAGGAGCGCCGCCGCGCTGTTGTCCGCCGCGGTCATGCGGTGCTCGCGGTGTGGGTCGCGGGGTTCTTCGTCATCCGTTACTCGCGGTCCTCTGCGGTCTTGCGGCGGCGCAGGGCGATCAGGGCTCCGCCGCCCACGACCACGGCCGCGGCGACGGCGATACCGATGATGACACCGGTGGAGCCGCCCCCATCGGAATTGCCGTCCCCACTCGCCGGGGTCGCCGACCACCAACTCCAATAGCCGTCCTGGCCGTAAATGTTGCCCGCGGCCTCCGGCATGGTGGTGACGGACTTGATCTGGTCGGTGCGGTAGGCCTCGACGGCGTTCGGGTACGCCATCACGTTCATGTAGCCCGAGTCGTACAGCCAGGACTGCATCTGCCGGACGATCGCCGCGCGCTTGGTCGGGTCGTACTCCGCGAGCTGCTTCTCGTACAGGTCGTCGTACTTCTTGTCGCAGATGAAGTTGTCGGTGGCGGCGCTCTCCTTCGCCTTCTCGGGGAGCGCGGCGCAGGTGTGGATGCCGAGGACGAAGTCCGGGTCCGGGTTCACGGACCAGCCGTCGAAGGCGAGGTCGTACTCACCGGCGTACCAGGGAACGGAGACGTCGTCGAGACAGTTCACCTTGAGCCCGATGCCGAGGTCGCCCCACCACTCCTTGAGGTACTTCCCGACGGCCTTGTCGTTGGGGTCGGTGGCGTGGCAGAGGATGCGGAAGTTCAGGGGCCTGCCGTCCTTGCCGACGCGCTTGCCGTCGCCGTTCTTCTTGTACCCGGCCTTGTCGAGGAGGGACGCGGCCCGCTTCGGGTCGTACGCGAGCTTCTGGTCCGGGGACGGCTGCCAGGCGTACTCGGAGAAGCGCGGCGGAATGTATCCGGCGCCCTCGACGGCGTTGCCCTGGAAGACCTTGTCCACGATCGTCTTGCGGTCGACGGACAGGAAGAGCGCCTGCCGCACCCGCTTGTCGAGCAGCGCCGGATGGCCGTCGCCGAACTTCTTCCCGTCCCGGGTCCGCGCCCCCGGATTGGTGGCGATGGCGAAGAAGCGCCGCCCGGGGCCGTTGTTCACCTTGATGTCGGCCTCGCCCTTGAGGCCATTGGCCTGGGCGGGCGTGAGCGCGGGCTGCCCGGCGACGAAGGACACCTCGCCCTTCTTGAGCGCGGCGACGGCCGCGTCCTGGTCCTTGTACGTCTTGAAGACCAGCTCGTCGAATTTCGGCGCCCCGCGCCAGAAGTCCTTGTTGGCCTTCAGCCTCACATACCGGTCGACCTTGAAGTCGGAGAGGACGAAGGGGCCGTTCCCGACGACGGGGAAGTCCTTGTCGTTGTTGAACTTGGAGAGGTCGTCGACCTTCTCCCAGACGTGCTTGGGCACGATGGGGACGTCGAGCGCCGCCATCGTCGACTGCGGCTTCTTCAGCTCGATGACGAGCCGGGTGGGGGAGGGCGCCGTCACCTTCTTGAAGTTGGTGACGAAGTTGGAGTTGGCGGTGGCCGTGCCCTCCTTGGACATGATCTTGTTGAACGTCCAGGCGGCGTCCTCGGCGGTCGCCTTCTTCCCGTCCGACCACTTGGAGTCGGTCCGGATGGTGTACGTCCACGTGAGCTTGTCCGCCGACGGCTTCCACTCGGTGGCGAACCCCGGGACGGTGTGGTTGTCCTTCGGGTCGTAGTTCGTGAGGTACTCGTACGTCAGTCGGTGGATGCTGGTGCTGAGCAGCCGCTGGGCCAGGAACGGGCTGAGCGAGTCCACGCTCTGCGCGACCGCGACGGTGAGCGTCTTCTTGCCGTCGCCCTTGGCGTGGGCCTGCTGCGGAGCCGGGTTGAGCGGCGTCGCGAGCCCGGCCGTGAGGCCGAGGGCGGCGAGGGCGCCGCCCGCGACGAGGAGCCGGGAGCGGCTCGTGCTGGTTCTGCCGTGTTGATCTCGTGTGTCCATGGGTCGGTGACCTCGCGTCATCGCTCGCGCAGGGATGGCTGGTTACGACTGAGTACGACTGGTGCACATGGGGTCGATCAAGGAGGGGCCCGCTGGATGCTGTGTGTCTACCAGCGCCAGTCTGCACGCGTCAACGGCCGGTGAACCCCATGTGGCCTGCGGAAATAACGAGTTGACCGGGATTTCATCCGCATTGGCCAAGACCACTGAAGCCTCCCAGGCCAGGGACTGACGCCCTGGTCAGCCACCCTGCCCTCCCCTGCGGGCAGCTGGTCGGCCCGGAGAGTGGGCGCGCCCGCCCTCCCTGTGGGCAGCTGGTCCGCCCAGAGGGCGGAACGGGTGGGCACAGGGGGTGGGCGCCGCGCCACCGTTCACCTAGGCATGCGCCCAAATGGGGCGGGCCCGCACCGAAGAACGGCACGGGCCCGAAGGGTGGAACGAGAGCTACGGCTGCGGCGGAGCCACCGGCCCAGGCCCCGGCTGGGGCTGCTGGGGGTAACCCCCGGGGGCGCCCCCGTAAGGCTGAGCCCCCGGCACGGGATACCCCTGCTGCCCCGGCAGCCCCTGCTGCCCCGGCAGTGGCGGAGCCACCCGCGGCGGCGGATTCCCATCCGAGGTCCACAACCCCTGTGCCCGCTGCGCCCGAGTGAAGTCCTCACCCACCATCGCGGCCAGCGTGAAGTACGCCTCCCGCACCTTCGGCCGCATCATGTCGAGATCGACCTCGGCCCCCGCCGCGAGGTGCTCGTCGAAGGGCACCACGACCACCCCCCGGCAGCGCGTCTCGAAGTGCGACACGATGTCCTCCACCTTGATCATCTTGCCGGTCTCGCGCACCCCGGAGATGACCGTGATGGACCGCTGCACCAGTTCCGCGTACCCGTGCGCGGAGAGCCAGTCCAGCGTCGTGGAGGCGCTGGACGCCCCGTCCACGGACGGCGTGGAGATGATGATGAGCTGGTCGGCGAGGTCGAGCACCCCGCGCATCGCGCTGTAGAGGAGCCCCGTGCCCGAGTCCGTCAGGATGATCGGGTACTGCTTGCCGAGGACGTCGATGGCGCGCCGGTAGTCCTCGTCGTTGAAGGTCGTGGACACGGCGGGGTCGACGTCGTTGGCGATGATCTCCAGGCCGGACGACGCCTGCGAGGTGAAGCGCCGGATGTCCATGTACGAGTTGAGGTACGGGATGGCCTGGACGAGGTCGCGGATGGTCGCCCCGGTCTCGCGCCGCACGCGCCGCCCGAGCGTACCGGCGTCCGGGTTGGCGTCGATGGCGAGGATCTTGTCCTGCCGCTCGCTGGCGAGGGTGGAGCCGAGCGCGGTCGTCGTGGTCGTCTTGCCGACGCCGCCCTTGAGGCTGATGACGGCGATGCGGTAGCAGGAGAGCACCGGGGTGCGGATCAGCTCCAGCTTCCGCTGCCGCTCGGCCTCCTCCTTCTTGCCGCCGAGCCGGAACCGGGAGCCGCCGACGGGGCGGCTGCTCTTGGTCCGCTGCTTCTTGTTGTTGAGCAGCCGGTCGGAGGACAGCTCCACGGCCGCGGTGTACCCGAGCGGCGCCCCCGGGTTGGTGCGCTCGCGCTGATCGTGCCGCACGGGCTGTGGCCAGGCGGTTCCGGTGCGCGGGTCGACGGGGGCCTGCGGCTGGGGCTGCTGCGCCTGAGCGGCCTGGACGGGAGGCAGGGGCTGCGCGGGCGGGAGCGGCTGCGGGGCCTGCGGCGGCTGGGCCTGCTCGGGCACGGGGGCCGGATGGGCGTAGCCCTGCTGCGGCGCGGCGGGCGCGTTCCAGGCCTGCGGTACGGGCGCGGGGACCTGGGGCTCGACGGGGGGCTGGGCCTGCGGCGGCGCGGCAGGGGGCTGTACCTCGCCACCGGGCGCGACCTGGTGCTGCGCGGGCCACTGCGGCGCGGCCGCCGGTGCGGCGGGCTGGAACGCGGGCGGCAGCGGCGGCAGCCCGCCCTGCGGCGCGGGCGGCGGACTCCACGCGGGCGGCGCGGCGTCGGGCACGGCCTCCGGCGCCGCCGGGGGAGCGACGGCTTCCGCCGGTGCGGCGGGCACGCCCGTGGGAGGCGGAGCGACGATCGGGGCCCCGGTGGGCGGCGGCAGGTCGACGGGCGGGCCGGTGGGCGCCGGGGTGTCGGCGACCGCGCCGAAGGAGGGCGGGGCGTCGACCGGCGGGGCGGAAGGGGACGCGTCCACGGCAGCCGCCGGGGCAGCGCTCTCCCTGCCCTCGGCCTCACCGACAGCCGGAGCCGCACCACTCACGGAGTCATCGGAGGCCGGGCCTTGGGGAGCGGCGTCAGGCGCCGTGTCCTGGGGAGCGGCAGCGTCGGACACCGTGCCAGCGGAAGCCACCTCCTCGGACGCCCCATCGCCGGGGGCCGCCTCCTCTGAGGCCACCTCCCCTGAGGCCGCGTCGCCGGACGGCACCGCACCCTCCGCTGCCGCGTCCTCCGCGACTGCACCCTCTACAGCCGAAGGCTCCCCGACCTCAGCCGCGCCTTCGGCACCGGCATCCGTACCGGTATCGGCGACAGCCCCGCTCGAGTCCGAGGCGCCGCCGGAGACGGGCGGAGCCGCGGGGGGCGGCGGCACGGTCCAGTCCCGCTGGAAACCGCTGCCGACAGGAAGCTTGGGCAGGGCCGTCACGGGAGCGGGAGCAGGGGCAGTAGGAGCAGGGGCGGGCGCACCACCGGAGTCACCAGCACCAGCCCCAGGACCAGTACCAGAAACGGACCCGGCGTCAGCCGGGGGAGAAGGCGTGGACACCGGCGGCGCGGCCGCCGCGTCCTGGCCGCTGTCGGAGGCGTTCTGCGTGTACCAGGCGGGCGGGGCGTAGTCGATGGTGAACTCGCCCGTCGTCTCGGCAGCGGACTCCGCGTCGGACTGATCGTCGACGGGTGTGTCCCAGCCGCCGCGGATCTTGTCCCGATCGCTGTTCACAATGCCTCCTGGTGTGCTCGAGCACGCTCATGCCGTGGTGGGGGGCGACCGTTCCTGTCGTCCGATCCGCCTGGCTCTCCCCGTGGGACGGACGCGTGTGCCCCGCTCGCGGGTTCTGACGTGACGCCCCGTCCCAGCCTAATCACCAACAGCACGAGCACGGCAGGCCAGTCCGCCCCCGGAACGACGTCCTTCACGCCACGTCTCACTCAAGGACGGTCAACGACTCCCCACCATCACGAGCAAACCGGTCGCACACCGCCAAACGCCATGAAAAGCCCCTGTGGACAAGGCGAGAGGGCGGAAGCGGCACTCACCGCTTCCGCCCTCCGCGGGCTCCCGGGCGCACCCGGCCGCTCGGCCGGGCCCGCCTCACTCCGACGGCTCGGCCGCGGGCATGCCACCGTTGTGCGGCGCGGGCTCCAGGTCGAACTCCCCGTCCCGCGCGCCCAGTACGAAGGCGTCCCACTCGGCCTTCGTGTACCGCAGCACGGTCTCGGGCGCGAGGGACGACCGCATCGCCACCGCCCCGTCCGGCAGCTGGGCGATCTCCACCCGCTCCTCGTGCGCCTCGGTGCCGGGGGCGCTCTTCCATTCGACCCCGGAGATGTCGAGAGCGTAGAGCTCGTTCTTCTCGCGCTCCTTGCGTGCCCTGACTTCCTCGTCCTGTGCCTCGGCCATGGCGGAACGGCCCCTTCCCGACGTACGAACGCGCTGTGCGCACACCCTACTTGGCGGCCGACGCCCGCGGAGCCATACGACCGGTCACGCCCGCACGGCCGCCCGCGCGGTCACGACTTCTTGAGCGCCTCCAGGGCGTCCCGGGCGTCGGACTTGATCATCTTCTCGACCTCCTGCTCGGAGGGCGCCTTGGAGCTGCCGCTCGTAGTGCTCCCGTACCAACTCCACTGGAGCTCGAAGGTGAACCAGCCGTCCCGCACGGCCAGCGTCATGCCGCCGAACCCCTTGGGTCCCGTCTTGCTGCCCGTCGAGGATCGCTTCTCCACGACGAGGAAGGCCTCGTCCCCGAAGCCGTCGACGGACTTCGTCTCGTACGCGTACGCCCCTTGCGACCGGTCCTCGAACCCCTTGTAGAGGGAGGCGAACTCCCCCTCCGGCTCGCTCTTCTTGTGCCACTGCGCGGTGCTGTTGACGTAGACGCTGCTGTAGTCGCTCGCGCTCGCGTCCTTGTCCTTGAGGCTCCAGCTGCAGTTGTTGACGTCGAGGCCCCGCTGCCGGGACGCGTAGTGGCTGTTCGGATCGCTGCCGAGCCGCGTCTCGTAGCGCTCCTTGAAGGCGTCGATGGTGACGGCGTCGCAGAGGTTCTTCTGGACGTGGTACCCGGCGAGGTCGGCCTCGTCGTCACCGCCCCCGAGCGTGCCGCCCGCGAACAGCACCCCCGCCCAGACCGCCGACGCGACCACCGCGCCACCGAGGCCCCACACCCAAGGGGCCACGGGTCTCTTGCCCGCGGGTGGCGGCCCCTGGGGCGGGAAGGCGGGCGGCTGTCCCGCCGGGGCCGGGGGCTGCGCGTAGGGGCTCGGGGGCACCGGGCCCGGCGGCTGCTGGAGGTAGGGGTTCTGCTGGTACGGATTCGGCTGCTGCGGGCCGGGCTGCTGCTGCGGCGGTATGGACATGGTGGGCAACGTACCCAACGCCCGTGCTGGAACCCGCCAGTCCGGAGGCATCCGCGGCCCTCGCCCCAGCAGCTGACGGTCGGCAGGAGGACACCGGCGTACGGAGCCGCGCGGCCCTTCCGTACTCTGCCTTCGGCGCTGACCAGTTGACGTGCGGCGCCCCAGTGTCATCCCGCCTCTTGGTCGACCCGGAGAAAGGCGCCCCAGCGTGAGCCAAGGCCCACCCCGTTCCCAGTTCACCCAGTCCGTCCTGGCCGTGGACAACGCGCGCAAACAGCGCCGCACGCGCCTGCTCGCGGGCCTGGCCGGGCTCCTGGCCCTCGTGCTGTGCGCGGGCGGCTGGATGGTCTGGGCCGCGGCCGACGACGGCGAGGCGGGGAACCAGGGCGCGAAGGCCGTCCAGCAGGCGCCGGACGACATCAGGAACACCGTCGAGACGCCCCCGAGCTCCCCCGTGGGTCACCTGGCCGTCGACTACCGGGAGAAGGGGTTCGAGAAGCGGTTCGGCCGGGACGCCACCGTGCGCGCCCCCGGCACCTGGGCGACGGACAAGACCCTCGTACGCGGCGTGGGCGGCACCCTCAAGGGCTTCGAGCTCGGGACGTCCAAGGAGGTGTGGTCGACCGAGCTGGGCGGCCCCGTCTGCGGCACCACCCGGCACGTCACCGCGGACGGCCGCACGGCCGTCCTCTTCCAGGAGCCCCCGAAGCCCGCCGAGGACGACGACAAGAACAAGAAGAAGGACGGCAAGAAGGGGAGCAAGAACAAGAAGAAGGGCGACGACAAGGGGAAGGGCGGCGACAAGAAGAAGGGCAAGGGCAAGAAGAACGGCAAGGGCAAGGGCAAGAAGGACCGTGCCGAGCCCCCCGCCCCGGGGCCTTGCACCCAGCTCGCCCTCGTCGACCTCGACACCGGCAAGAAGCTCTGGCAGATCGCGCTCCCCGACGCCGAGGACGCCTCCCCGACGAGCACGAACGTGACCCTGACCCGCGGGACGGTCACCGTCGCCTGGGGCCGGGGCTCCGTCGCGTACGACATGAAGGCCGGGAAGCCGCTCTGGCGGAACACGCGCCCCTCGGCGTGCGAGAACGCGGGCCTGGCCGGTGGGAACGTCCTGCTCGCCCTGCGCCGGTGCGGCGCCGGTGCCGACGCCGACCGTACGTACCGCGTCCAGCGCCTCGACCCGCGGACGGGCAAGCCGCTGTGGACGTACAACGTCGCCAGCGGCGTGCGGCGCGTGCACCTCGTGTCGTCCGAGCCCGCCGTGGTGGCCGTCGCGGTCAGGGGCTCCGGCGTGGACAAGCTGCTCGCCCTCGACGACCTGGGCGCCTACCGGTCCACGGTCGACATGCCGGAGGGCCGCTACATCGACGACTGCTTCACCGCCCGCTTCGGGACCGTGGAGACCTGCGACGCCATCGTGGCGGAGCGCGACCGCCTGTTCCTCGCGACCAAGCCCAAGGACCCCGAGGTGAACCGGATCGTCTCGTTCGATCTGGCGACGGGCAAGGTCGTCCGCAGGTTCGACTCGCGGGGCCGCGGTGCGATGTACCCGCTGGAGCTCAGCGGCGGCAAGCTCCTCGCCTTCCGGGGGAGCGCCGACGGAGTCGCCCCGGACGCCGTCGTGAGCCTGGACCCGGAATCGGGCAGGGAGACCCCGTTCCTGCTGTTCAGCGTCCCGGAGGCGGCCGGACCCGTGAAGCCGGGGGAGACCGACGTGCTCGTCGAGGGAGGCCGGGTCTTCATCGCCCCCAAGGAGCTGCGCGCCGAGCGGGGCGAGGACGGGCAGGGCGCGGCCTACGGCGCCCTGGGCGTCGAGGGGGCGTGACCGGCGGACACCTGGCGCGCGACCCCCGGCGACGCACCACGGGATCGGCCCCGGACCGCCCCCACTCCGGTGGCGGAGAGCCGACACGCCCAGGCTGGTACGCTGTGTAACGCTCGCTTGTCTGCGCACATCCCCAGGCCCCCGGCCGGTGGACCGCGCGACGCGGCATCCGCCGCAAGGCGGACCCCACCTCTCCCGGGTGGACCCCCTGCCTCCCGAGTACCGGAAGCACCCCTGAGAAGAAGACCAGGGGCGCTCGGAGGCGAACAAGGACATCACAAGGAGTTCGCGTGTCGCTCGACGCCGCCACGAAGAAGCAGATCATGACCGAGTTCGGCCAGAAGGAGGGCGACACCGGCTCCCCCGAGGTCCAGGTCGCGCTGCTCTCCCGCCGCATCTCGGACCTGACCGAGCACCTGAAGACGCACAAGCACGACCACCACTCCCGTCGTGGTCTGCTGATCCTGGTCGGCCAGCGTCGCCGCCTGCTTCAGTACCTGGCCAAGAAGGACATCCAGCGCTTCCGTGCCCTGGTTGACCGCCTGGGCATCCGCCGCGGTGCGGCGGGCGCCAAGTAAGACGCCGTGAAGGGAGCGGTTCCCACTCGAAGCACTCGAAGGGGGCCGCTCCCTTTGCTGTACGTGCGCGGTGTCACCGACGCTTTGTAGTCTGGTGACGTCCGACACAGCCCCGGACGTGCGAGCGGGGCCCGGCGCGCCCGCGCTGGCCCACCGCACGACCACGGGCACAACCACATAAGGAGAGGCGCACCCAGCCGCCGCCGGTCCTCGGTAGTGGTCTCCGGGATACGCGAGTACGAGTCCCCGGGGGCTTCGATCGAAGACCGGCCCGCACCCACGGCGCGCTTCTCCGCACCGCTCCCACGCCACACGGGCAGGGGCGGACCCCGGGCCACACGGGCCCAGGGGTGAAAAGACGCTACGTAACGGAGAAACCGCTAGTGGAGAACGAGACCCACTACGCCGAAGCCGTCATCGACAACGGCACCTTCGGCACCCGCACCATCCGCTTCGAGACGGGCCGCCTGGCCCGTCAGGCCGCCGGCTCCGCCGTCGCCTACCTGGACGACGACACGATGGTCCTCTCGGCCACCACCGCGTCCAAGAAGCCCAAGGACCAGCTCGACTTCTTCCCCCTGACGGTGGACGTCGAGGAGCGGATGTACGCGGCCGGGAAGATCCCCGGTTCCTTCTTCCGCCGTGAGGGCCGTCCCTCCGAGGACGCCATCCTCACCTGCCGCCTCATCGACCGCCCGCTGCGCCCGTCCTTCAAGAAGGGCCTGCGCAACGAGATCCAGGTCGTCGAGACGATCATGGCGCTCAACCCCGACCACCTGTACGACGTGGTCGCGATCAACGCCGCCTCCTGCTCCACGCAGCTCGCCGGACTGCCCTTCTCGGGCCCGATCGGCGGCACGCGCGTGGCCCTCATCAAGGGCCAGTGGGTCGCCTTCCCGACGCACACCGAGCTCGAGGACGCCGTCTTCGACATGGTCGTCGCCGGTCGCGTCCTCGAGGACGGCGACGTCGCGATCATGATGGTCGAGGCCGAGGCCACCGAGAAGACCATCGAGCTCGTCAAGGGCGGCGCCGAGGCGCCGACCGAGGAGGTCGTGGCCGCCGGTCTCGAGGCCGCGAAGCCCTTCATCAAGGTCCTCTGCAAGGCCCAGTCGGACCTCGCCGCCAAGGCCGCCAAGCCCACCGGCGAGTTCCCGATCTTCCTCGACTACGAGGACGACGTGCTCGAGGCCCTCACGGCCGCCGTCAAGCCCGAGCTCGCCCAGGCGCTGACCATCGCGGGCAAGCAGGAGCGCGAGACCGAGCTGGACCGCGTCAAGGCGCTGGCCGGCGAGAAGCTGCTCCCGGAGTTCGAGGGCCGCGAGAAGGAGATCTCCGCCGCGTACCGCTCGCTGACCAAGGCCCTGGTCCGTGAGCGCGTCATCAAGGAGAAGAAGCGCATCGACGGCCGCGGTGTCACCGACATCCGCACCCTGGCCGCCGAGGTCGAGGCCATCCCGCGCGTGCACGGCTCCGCCCTGTTCGAGCGCGGCGAGACCCAGATCCTGGGCGTGACGACGCTGAACATGCTCCGGATGGAGCAGCAGCTCGACACCCTCTCCCCGGTGACGCGCAAGCGCTACATGCACAACTACAACTTCCCGCCGTACTCCACCGGCGAGACCGGCCGCGTCGGCTCCCCCAAGCGCCGCGAGATCGGCCACGGCGCCCTCGCCGAGCGCGCCCTCACGCCGGTGCTCCCGACGCGCGAGGAGTTCCCCTACGCGATCCGTCAGGTCTCCGAGGCCCTCGGGTCCAACGGCTCGACGTCCATGGGCTCCGTCTGCGCCTCCACCATGTCGCTGCTGAACGCCGGTGTGCCCCTGAAGGCCCCCGTCGCCGGCATCGCCATGGGCCTGATCTCCCAGGAGATCGACGGCGAGACGCACTACGTCACCCTCACCGACATCCTCGGTGCGGAGGACGCCTTCGGCGACATGGACTTCAAGGTCGCCGGCACCAAGGAGTTCGTGACCGCCCTCCAGCTCGACACCAAGCTGGACGGCATCCCGGCCTCCGTCCTGGCTGCCGCCCTGAAGCAGGCCCGCGACGCCCGCCTGCACATCCTCGACGTGATGATGGAAGCGATCGACGTTCCGGACGAGATGTCCCCGAACGCGCCGCGGATCATCACCGTCAAGATCCCGGTGGACAAGATCGGTGAGGTCATCGGCCCGAAGGGCAAGATGATCAACCAGATCCAGGAGGACACCGGCGCCGACATCACGATCGAGGACGACGGCACCATCTACATCGGTGCCGCCGACGGCCCGGCCGCCGAGGCCGCCCGCGCCACGATCAACGGCATCGCCAACCCGACCATGCCGGAGGTCGGCGAGCGCTACCTGGGCACCGTCGTGAAGACGACGACCTTCGGCGCGTTCGTGTCGCTGCTCCCGGGCAAGGACGGTCTGCTGCACATCTCGCAGATCCGCAAGCTCGCCGGTGGCAAGCGCGTGGAGAACGTCGAGGACGTCCTCGGCGTGGGCCAGAAGGTCCAGGTCGAGATCGCCGAGATCGACTCCCGCGGCAAGCTCTCCCTGATCCCCGTGATCGAGGGCGAGGACGCCGAGTCCGACAGCGGCTCCGCCGAGGACGCGAAGGACGACGCCGCCAAGTGACGTCCCGTAGCTCCAAGGCGACGGCCCGCACCTCCTCGGAGGCGCGGGCCGTCGCCCGTACCCAAACCTTGATCAAGGGCAGCAACGGCATCGGCACGGTCCGTAAGACCACCCTCCCCGGAGGGCTGCGCGTCGTCACCGAGACCCTGCCGTCGGTCCGCTCCGCCACCTTCGGCATCTGGGCCCACGTGGGCTCCCGCGACGAGACGCCGTCCCTGAACGGCGCGACGCACTACCTGGAGCACCTCCTCTTCAAGGGCACCAGGAAGCGCAGCGCCCTGGACATCTCCTCCGCGATCGACGCCGTCGGCGGCGAGATGAACGCCTTCACGGCCAAGGAGTACACGTGCTACTACGCGCGCGTGCTCGACACCGACCTGCCGCTGGCCATCGACGTGGTCTGCGACATGCTCACCGGCTCGCAGATCCGCCAGGAGGACGTCGACGCCGAGCGCGGCGTCATCCTCGAAGAGATCGCGATGACGGAGGACGACCCGGGCGACTGCGTGCACGACCTGTTCGCGCACACCATGCTCGGTGACACCCCCCTGGGCCGTCCGGTCCTCGGCACGGTCGACACGATCAACGCCCTCACCGCGGACCGCATCCGCCGCTTCTACAAGCGGCACTACGACCCCACCCACCTGGTCGTCGCCGCCGCGGGCAACGTGGACCACCAGAAGGTCGTCCGCCAGGTCCGCGCCGCGTTCGACAAGGCGGGCGCCCTCACGCGCACCGACGCCACGCCCATCGCCCCGCGCGCGGGCGTGCGCCGCGTACGCACCGCGGGCCAGGTCGAGGTCATCGACCGCAAGACCGAGCAGGCCCACGTCATCCTCGGCATGCCGGGCCTGGCCCGCACCGACGAGCGCCGCTGGGCCATGGGCGTGCTGAACACCGCGCTCGGCGGCGGCATGTCCTCGCGCCTGTTCCAGGAGGTCCGCGAGAAGCGGGGCCTGGCCTACAGCGTGTACTCGTACACCTCGGCGTTCGCCGACGCCGGACTGTTCGGCGTGTACGCGGGCTGCCGCCCCAGCCAGGTCCACGACGTCCTCAAGATCTGCCGGGACGAGCTCGACCACGTCGCCGAGCACGGTCTGACGGACGACGAGATCAGGCGCGCGATAGGCCAGCTGGCGGGCTCCACGGTCCTCGGCCTCGAGGACACCGGCGCGATCATGAACCGCATCGGCAAGAGCGAGCTGTGCTGGGGCGAGCAGATGTCGGTCGACGACATGCTGGCCAGGATCGCTGCGGTCACCCCGGACGAGGTGCGCGAGGTGGCCCGCGACATCCTGGGGCAGCGCCCTTCGCTCTCCGCGATAGGCCCGCTGAAGGACAAGCAGGCCGCCCGCCTGCACGAAGCGGTGGCCTAGGCCCGGGACTCCCGGACCCAGGCCCCGTCCGACTCATAACTCGGTTAAGGAAACAGGCAGATGAGCAAGCTGCGCGTGGCGGTCATCGGCGCCAAGGGCCGGATCGGCTCCGAGGCCGTACGAGCCGTCGAGGCGGCCGACGACATGGAACTGGTGGCGGCCCTCGGCCGCGGCGACAAGCTGGAAGCGCTGGTCGAGGCCGGCGCCCAGGTCGCGGTCGAGCTGACCACGCCCGGTTCCGTGATGGGCAACCTCGACTTCTGCGTCCGGCACGGCATCCACGCCGTCGTCGGTACGACGGGCTGGACCGACGAGCGCCTCGCGCAGCTGCGCACCTGGCTGGACGCCGCCCCGGGCACCGGCGTCCTGATCGCGCCGAACTTCTCCATCGGCGCGGTCCTCACCATGAGGTTCGCGCAGCTCGCGGCGGTGTACTTCGACTCCGTCGAGGTCGTCGAGCTGCACCACCCGCACAAGGCCGACGCCCCCAGCGGGACCGCCACGCGCACCGCCCAGCTCATCGCCGAGGCGCGCCGGGCGGCGGGCAGCGCCCCGCAGCCGGACGCCACGGAGACCGCCCTCGAGGGCGCCCGCGGCGCGGACGTCGACGGCGTCCGCGTGCACGCCGT
Source organism: Streptomyces sp. NPDC053474 (assembly GCF_044544845.1). NCBI lineage: Bacteria > Bacillati > Actinomycetota > Actinomycetes > Kitasatosporales > Streptomycetaceae > Streptomyces > Streptomyces sp. NPDC053474. Next base: position 5,156 of record NZ_JBITXV010000031.1, on the reverse strand, counting down.
GCGGCTGAACGGCCTCCTCGCCCACCAGGAGGTCCTGCTCGGCGGCGAGGGCGAGACCCTCACGATCCGCCACGACTCGCTGCACCACAGCAGCTTCATGCCGGGCATCCTCCTGGGCGCCCGGCGGGTGGTGGAGACTCCGGGCCTCACCTTCGGCCTGGAACACTTCCTGGACCTGGACTGAGCCGAGCCGAAGCCATGCGCGCAAAGATCACCTACGCCGTCACGGCCGCCGTCCTGGTCGTCTACTTCGTCCTGGTCGGCAGCCGTGGCGTGCTGCTCATCCAGCACGGCACCGTGCTCACCGTGACCTTCGGGGTCGCGGTGCTCGTCCTGCCGGTCATCGGCGTGTGGTTCCTGTGGCAGAACACGCGCTTCGTCCAGCGGGCCAACCGGCTCGCGGCCGAGCTGGAGGCCGAAGGCGGCCTGCCCGTCGACGAGTTGAGGCGCACCCCCAGCGGGCGCATCGACCGCGACTCGGCCGACGAGGTCTTCGCCCGGCGCAAGGCCGAGACGGAGGACACCCCGGACGACTGGCGCTGCTGGTTCCGCCTCGCCATCGCCTACCACGACGCCCGGGACACCCCCCGCGCGCGCAAGGCCATGCAGCGGGCCATCGCCCTGCACGAGGGCAGGCCGCTGAGCGTCTGAGGGCCGCTGAGCGTCTGAGGGCCCGCGCCCGGATGTCGTACGCCTGCGGGCTAGACCGTACGGCCGTATTCGTCCGCCCACACCTCGATGGTGTCGGCGGCCCGGTCGAAGGCGGTGCGGCGCGCGAGGAAGTCCGCCCCGCGGTCGGTGAGCAGCGTCGCCCGCTCGCCAGCGGGCCGGTCGAGGCGCACGAGCGTCAGGGCCTGCCCCTGCACCGTGCGGGGCAGGCCGAGCCACCGCACGGGCTGCTGGATGGTGCGCACGGAGGCGATCCGCGCCCACGGCACGGTCCGGGTGCGGAAGAAGGTCACGTGCCGCAGGCCGTGCGCGCTGACCCAGGTGCCCACGCGCAGCAGCCGGACGGCGGCGCAGATGACGAGGACGGCCACGCCCACGCAGACGCCCGCGCCCGGCAGGGCGCCCGCGAAGGCGATGATCACGGCGGCCACGAGGACGAACGAGGCGAGGAGCAGCAGGACCGCGGCGGCGGCCACGCGCCAGGGACCCGGGCGGTACGGCCGCCGCCAGTGGTCGCGGTCGTCGAACGGGAGCGCGGCGTCCTTGCCCGCGTCGTCGAAGGCGCGGTCCGCGGTCAGGAAAGGCAGGGGCACGGCTGGTCCTCACTCACTCCACGCACGGGTTGTGCCCGGTGAGGCTATCGAGCCGTGTCCCCTGCTACCAGCGTTGGGGGCCCAAGGGGGTACCCGACGGGGCCAAGGGGGTGCCTCGGCGCCCGTCCGTGTCGTACGCGGCCGTCAGCGGCCCTCGGAGGCCTCGGACTGCTGGGTCTTGGCGGGCGACTGGTCGGCGGACATCGCGGGCATGCCGAAGAGCAGGGAGCCCACGAGACCGGCGACCACGGTGAGCCCGATGAGCGTACGGCCCGCGATCTGACCGGCCGTGGCGCGCTCACGGGGTGGGGGAGTGACATTGCTGCGGAACTTGTCGGCTTCGGCGATGAAGGCGAACGGGACGGGCTCTCGCCGACGGAACATGGGGCGCGCTTCTCCTCACGGGTCTCGAACGGAACTCTGTCACCTACACAGACGCTCGAATCGACCAAAAGGTGCCCAGTTTCGGCAAATTCGCCGAAGATTGTCATGAGGGATCACCACAGGGCCGATGGCCGGAACCGCACCCCGGAGCGGCCACCGTCCCGCGACGCACGCCGAGTTCGACGGCCGCGGCCCCGGCCGCCCCGGCCGCCGGGCCGGGGCACATCCGGCCCGGCACGGCACAGATGTGCGGATGAGCCGACGGAAGTGTCCCGATTGCGGCATTTCTGGAAGTTCATCTAGCCTGATCAAACGGACCCGGCACTGCTTGAACCCCCGAGCAGGCAGTGCCGGGCTCCCTGAGTGTCAGACCCAGCACATCCCCCGAGGGGCGACCCCGCGCTGAGCAGCGAGTAGCGTGTTACCCATGGCTCCGACCTCGACTCCGCAGACCCCCTTCGGGCGGGTCCTCACCGCCATGGTCACGCCCTTCAGGGCGGACGGCGCACTCGACCTCGACGGCGCGCAGCAGCTCGCCGCCCACCTGGTGGACGCAGGCAACGACGGCCTGATCGTCAACGGCACCACCGGCGAGTCCCCGACCACCAGCGACGCGGAGAAAAACGAGCTCGTACGGGCCGTCCTCGAAGCGGTCGGCGACCGCGCCCACGTCGTCGCGGGTGTCGGCACCAACGACACCCGCCACAGCATCGAGCTGGCCCGCGCCGCCCAGGCCGTCGGCGCCCACGGCCTGCTCACGGTCACCCCGTACTACAACAAGCCCCCGCAGGAAGGCCTCCACCGGCACTTCACCGCGATCGCCGACGCCACCGACCTGCCGGTGATGCTGTACGACATCCCGGGGCGCAGCGGCGTACCGATCAACACCGAGACGATCGTGCGCCTCGCCGAGCACCCGCGTATCGTCGCCAACAAGGACGCCAAGGGCGACCTCGGCCGAGCCAGCTGGGCGATCGCCCGCTCCGGTCTCGCCTGGTACTCCGGTGACGACATGCTCAACCTGCCGCTCCTGTCGGTCGGCGCGTGCGGCTTCGTCTCCGTGGTCGGCCACGTGGTCACGCCCGAGCTGCGCGCCCTGCTTGAGGCGTACCTCAACGGCGAGGTGCAGAAGGCCACGGAGATCCACCAGAAGCTGCTTCCGGTCTTCACGGGCATGTTCCGTACGCAGGGAGTGATCACCAGCAAGGCGGCGCTCGCCCTGCAGGGACGCCCCGCGGGACCGCTGCGGCTGCCGCTCGTGGAGCTCTCGCCGGAGGAGACGGCCCAGCTCAAGATCGATCTTGCGGCTGGCGGGGTACAGCTCTAAACACAGACTTCACAACTCAATACGCAACACATCGCAGGCCAGGTGCCTGCACCCACAACTGCTACTGCACGAACGTCACGCGCGCCACGTGCCCCGGAGGTACGTGGCGCGCGTGGTGAGGAGAGTCTTTTGAGTCATCCGCATCCTGAACTCGGCGCTCCGCCGAAGCTCCCGAAGGGCGGTCTGCGGGTCACCCCGCTCGGCGGCCTCGGCGAGATCGGCCGGAACATGACGGTCTTCGAGTACGACGGGCGTCTGCTGATCGTCGACTGCGGAGTGCTCTTCCCCGAGGAGGAGCAGCCCGGAATCGACCTGATCCTGCCGGACTTCACGTCCATCCGTGACCGCCTCGACGACATCGAGGGCATCGTCCTCACGCATGGCCACGAGGACCACATCGGCGGTGTCCCCTTCCTCCTGCGCGAGAAGCCGGACATCCCGCTGATCGGCTCCAAGCTGACCCTCGCCCTGATCGAGGCGAAGCTCCAGGAGCACCGCATCCGCCCGTACACGCTCGAGGTCGCCGAGGGCGACCGGGAGCGCCTCGGCCCCTTCGACTGCGAGTTCGTCGCGGTCAACCACTCCATCCCGGACGCCCTCGCGGTCGCGATCCGCACCCCCGCGGGCATGGTCGTGCACACGGGCGACTTCAAGATGGACCAGCTGCCGCTGGACCGGCGTCTGACGGACCTGCACGCGTTCGCGCGGCTGAGCGAGGAGGGCATCGACCTCCTCCTCTCCGACTCGACGAACGCCGAGGTCCCGGGCTTCGTCCCGCCCGAGCGGGAGATCTCGAACGTCCTGCGGCAGGTCTTCGCGGGTGCCCGCAAGCGCATCATCGTGGCGAGCTTCGCCAGCCACGTCCACCGCATCCAGCAGATTCTGGACGCGGCGCACGAGTACGGCCGCCGGGTCGCCTTCGTCGGCCGCTCGATGGTCCGGAACATGGGCATCGCCCGTGACCTCGGCTATCTGCGGGTGCCGCCGGGCCTGGTCGTGGACGTCAAGACGCTCGACGACCTGCCGGACCACGAGGTCGTCCTGGTCTGCACGGGTTCGCAGGGCGAGCCGATGGCGGCCCTGTCCCGCATGGCCAACCGGGACCACCAGATCCGCATCGTCTCGGGCGACACGGTGATCCTGGCGTCGTCGCTCATCCCGGGCAACGAGAACGCGGTCTACCGCGTGATCAACGGCCTCACCCGCTGGGGTGCGAACGTCGTCCACAAGGGCAACGCCAAGGTGCACGTCTCCGGCCACGCGTCGGCGGGCGAGCTCCTGTACTTCTACAACATCTGCAAGCCGAAGAACCTGATGCCGGTCCACGGCGAATGGCGCCACCTGCGCGCCAACGCCGAGCTGGGCGCCCTCACCGGCGTCCCGCACGACCGGATCGTCATCGCCGAGGACGGCGTCGTCGTCGACCTCGTCGAGGGCAAGGCCAAGATCGTCGGCAAGGTCCAGGCGGGCTATGTGTACGTGGACGGCCTCTCGGTCGGCGACGTCACCGAGCCGGCGCTCAAGGACCGCCGGATCCTCGGCGAGGAAGGCATCATCTCGGTCTTCGTCGTCGTCGACTCGACGACCGGCAAGATCACCGGTGGCCCGCACATCCAGGCCCGCGGCTCGGGCATCGAAGACGCGGTCTTCAGCGAGGTCGTCCCGCGGATCCAGGAAGTCCTGGAGAAGTCGGCCCAGGACGGCGTCGTCGAACCGCACCAGCTGCAGCAGCTCATCCGCCGCACGCTGGGCAAGTGGGTGTCGGACAACTACCGCCGCCGCCCGATGATCCTGCCCGTCGTCGTCGAGGTCTGAGCCCCTCGGCCGTCCTGACGACGCGAGCTCCGGAGCGGGGCGCCTCGATTTGCATCGAGGCGCCCCGCTCCCGTATGTTTACGGCTCCGCCAGAGGGGAACCCGCCGCACACGGCAACGTGTCGGGGTCGCCCCGAAGGGAACGGAAATTCCGACTCAGAATCTCTGATAAAGTCGGAACCGCCGAAAAGGGAAACGCGAAAGCGAAAACCTGAAAGGCGCCGATGAAAATCGGAACGGACCGGGAAGCCGGAAAGATCTGATAGAGTCGGAAACGCCGAAAGGCAAAGGCCCTCCAACGGCCACCGGAAATGAAATCCGAACCGGAAACGGAACGGAAAACGGATCTGGTAGGGTTGGAAACACGAA
>NZ_JBITXV010000030.1:0-44916 GCF_044544845.1 Streptomyces sp. NPDC053474 | reverse complement strand
GCCCTCGCCCTCGCCGGTGAGGTTGTCACCGGTGTGCTCGACCGAGCCGTCGGGGCTCGTGAGGTTGTTGTAGAAGACGAAGTGCTGGTCGGAGATCACCTTGCCGGAGTCGTCGCACAGCAGAGCCGATGCGTCGAGGTCGTAGTCGGTACCCGTCGTGGTCCGCACGTCCCAGCCGAGGCCGACCAGTACGGCGGTGAGGCCGGGCGCCTCCTTGCTCAGCGAAACGTTGCCACCCTTGGACAGGGAAACACCCACTGCTCATCCTCCATCGCTTGTCGCGGCGCGCTGGTGTGCGTCGTCCTCCGGCAAGGACGCCGGTGGGCCCACTCGGGTTGCGTCCCACCAGCATGGATCGCACTTCGTCCGATTACCCCGTGTCCTCGGGCCTCACCTCGGTCAGGCAGCCGAGGAGGAACGGCATGACCCCCCGCTCCAGGAGGGCCAGGTGCCAGGCGGCACGGGCCTGTTCGATGGCGCGGTCGGGTGTGCGCCGACCGGTGGCCGCCGAGGCCGGGTGCCGACGCCGCGCGCGCCCGGACAGCCGGGCGAGATCCGGGAGGGCCGACCCCACGGCCACGGTCGCGGCGATGAGCCCCACGGTCATGAAGGCCTCCGGGAGGTACTGCCGTTCGGTGAAGGCGGCCAGGGCCAGTCCGGCGAGGAGGAGCACCTCGGCGGTGACGGCGGAGAGCACCGGTACGAGCGTGGAGAGGAGCGCGGCGCCGCCGCCGGTCCGGCACGCCGCACCGGCGCATCGACGGCGGGGCCGGTGGGGAGCGGTAGCGGCCCGCGCCCGCAGGTAGCGGGAGTACTCCTCGTCCGCCTTCGCCAGGATCGCGCGGTGGGCCCGGCGGGCGCGCGTACGGAGCTGCACGGCGTTCGGGACGTTGTCGCTGCGTCGGGCCGCGTCCCTGAACTCCCGGGAGCGCAGGGCCTGTTCGAGGGTGCGCTCAAGGGCTGCGGAGCTCTCCGACATCTCGGCGTGAGGCAATGGCTTCTTCCTTCGACGTGCCCGCGTCCGGCCCCCGGCGAAGACGGCGCGCCGAGGGCTCCTTCCGGAGGGAGATCGCGAAGGAATCTACATCAGTGTAGAAGTGGTGAAGGGGCGGATCGCCGCCAATTCACCGTGATGAAGGGTCTGTCGGGGCCGGTCGCGCCGCGCGCGTACGTCCTCTGAACCGACCAGCCAGCCCCCCACCCGCCGGGCGTGCCTCGCTGCTAGGTCCAGGTCACCCGTGCGGTGGCCGGTGCTGAGCGTGTGCCGTCCGGGGACACGGCCACCAAGGCCAGGGTGGTGGCAGGCTCGGTGCCCTCGCGGGTGAGGGACTTGACGTAGTGGACGTCGTCGTAGACGCGGCCGAGGGGCTCCGGTGTGCCGTCGGCGCGCAGGCGCCACACGTCGTAGTACCAGACGCCCGAGTCCGCGAAGTCCCAGGCGAGGAAGGCCTCGGCCGTGGTGCGTGCCGCGTCCGGGTGGGCCTTCTCGACCGTGAAGCCGGTCGGCCGGGCGGGGGGCTGAGAGGCACCTGCTGGAAGGAGGGCCAGTTCTCCGAGGTTGAGGCGGTACGCGTCCCCGGCCGGAGGCGAGACGCGCAGGTGCAGCGCCGCGACGGTCCGGCCCCGGAAGGCGTCCAGCGGCAGCGTGACCGTGGTCCAGCCGGAGGCCGCCGCGCGACCGGCCGCGAGCCACGCCGTGCGGTCCGGGGCGTCCTCGAAGACGAGCCCCAGTTCGAGACCGCTGTCCTGCCCCGGCCGGTCGGTGCGGAACACCAGACGGGCGCTCTCGCCGCCCGTGACGCGCAGCCCCGTCTTGAAGAGCCGGACGGTGGTGGCGCGGGCGGCCCCGCGCGGCGCGGAGATCAGGAGGGAGGAGCCGCCGTCGTACGCCGTCGACGGGTCGTAGTCGACGGTGGCGGGCGCGCCGCCGCCCTCGCCGCGCACCCACCACTGCCAGGTGGGCAGCAGGTCCTGGGCCCCGGCGTTGTTCCACTCGCGGTCGGAGCGGCGCACTCCGTCGAGGAAGAACGCCCGGCCGTGCCCGGTGTTGAAGCGGGTGACGAAGGGGAAGGCGCCGATCACCGACCGCTCGGCGATGTAGTGCGCGACACCGTCCCACTTGCGGTGGTTGTCGGGGTCGTTGGGGCGGCCGTTGTCGGGCCAGGGGACGTACTCGGTCCTGCCGGTGCGGGTGGGGTCCTCGTTGGGGCCCGACCAGTAGCGCCGCTCGCGCACGAAGGTGTTCTGCTGCTTGTCCGGGTCGCCGCGGTCGGGGTTGTTCGCCCAGGCCATGTGCGTGCCGAACAGGGCCCAACTCGCCTGCGCGCGGCCGCCTTCGGGGAACACCAGCCGGGGGTCGTAGGGCGGGTTGAAGCCGTACTTCTCGTTCTCGGTGCCGAGGTAGACCACGTCGTGGACCTTCATGCCGAGCCGCTTCGCGGTGGCGACCGACGCGGCCACCCGGGAGGCGTTCCAGGCGTAGTTGATGAAGATGCTGTGGTTGACGGGGGTGCCCTGGTGCCGCACCCAGGGGGCGTTGGCGTCGTTGAACTGGTTCTGGTAGGCGAGCTGACCGCTCGTGGTGAGCGAGTCGTACCACTGGAGGTGGAACCCCGCCGGGGCCTTGGCCCGCAGGTACTTCAGGAACGCCATCAAGCGCGTCGCGTCCGCGCCGGATATGGACGCCTCTTGGTTGATGAAGTAGCCGTCGAACCCGAAGTAGTCGGCCATCTCCAGGAGCTTGTCGGCGACGGGGAACGAACCGTCGGGCCGCTGCTCCAGATAGGCGGAGAAGGAGCCGTTCCGCGGCCAGAACCACCCCGCGAGCGACTTCACGCCGTTGCGGTGCGCGGCGTCGGTGTACGCGGGGTTGGGCAGGTTGATGAGCCCGTGCTCGGGGTCGGTCGTGGACGAGCCCGCCACCGGCATGCCGTGCCAGGAGCTGTACAGGTCGCTGTACTGCCAGAACCTCAACAGCCTGCGCGCGTACTGGTCGTTGTGGCGGTAGGCCGTGAAGAAGGCGTTGTCGTAGTCGTAGGACATGTTCATGACCTGAGCCTCGGAGGCCAGGCCGGGGCGCGCCTGCGTCGCGGCGAAGGGGGCGATGCGGGAGGCGAGCGGCACCCGCGAGCGGAAGTACCGCGCGTACGGATCCGACGCGGGGGTCCAGGACTTGAGCCCGGCCGCGTTGTACCCGTGCATGTACGGCTGGTGGGGCGCGCGGACCCGGCCCTCCTCGGCGGCGTACGCGACTCCGGCCGCCCCGGCGAGCGACACCGTCCCGGCCAGGCCCACGGTCACCCCCGCGGCACCGAGCATCTTCAGGAAAGCGCGTCGCTCAACGGTCGCCGCCGTCGGTCTCTGTTCCATGGCCGTCTCTCCTCGCACCGCAGTGATGACAACGCTGTCAAATGGTGTGTCCGGAGTTCCTATCGCAGGCGGGGGCGGACGTCAATCACGGGGTGGGGCGGGGCGGTTGGTCACGGGGCCGGGGTGGGCTCAGGAGCGGTGGCCATTCCCAGGGGGCGCTCGCGGAGCCGTCGGCTGCCAGGCCGAACCGCAGATACGTCTCCTCCTCCGCGCCCCGCAGCCGCGCCAGCGCGAGCAGGGCCGAGGCCACCCGGACGTCGCCGGTATCGGCCGCCATGAGGTACAGCTGTTCGGCTCGTTCGCGATCGCCTGCCGTTTCCTGGAGCCGGGCCAGGCACATCATGGCCTCGCTGTCGGCCTCGGCGTCGACGGCCTGCCAGTAGAGGGCCTCGGCATCGGCGATGTCCCCGGCCGCTTCCCGCATGCGAGCCAGCTGGGAGAGCGCGCCGAGGTCTCCCGACTCCACGGCGGCCCGGAAGGACGACTCGGCCTTAGCCGGGTCGCCTGCCTTCTTCCACATGAAGGCGCGCAGGAACCAGCCCCGGGAGTCGCCCGCCGAAGCGGCGCGCAGATAGAGCTGTTCCGCGCGCTCCGGCTGCCCCGACTCGCCCATCATGTGGGCCACGCTGAGCAACGCCGAGGTGTCCTCCTCCTCGGCGAACCTGCGCAGCTGCCGGTCCGCTTCCTCCTGCCGCCCGGTCTCCTCCCACAGGCACACCAGTTGGTGGAGCGCGTCCGTGTGCCCGGCGTCGACCGCGCGCCGGTAGAGCGCGGCGGCCTCCTCCGGCGCGCCTTCGTGCCACCGCGACTGCGCCATGAAGATGAGCACGTCGGTGTGGCCCGCCTGAAGGGCCCGTTCGTACGCGGCCCACGCCTTGGCGGGCTCACCCGCCCCGTCCCACATCAGCCCCGCGTAGGCGAGGGCGTCCTCGACCCCCGCTGCCGAGGCCCGCAGATAGAGCTCTTCGGCTTGTTCCCAGCACCACGCGTCCTCCCACAGGGCCGCCAGGTAGAGGAGGCCGTCGGTGTTCCCGGCGTCGACGGCCAGGCGGTAGAGCCTCTCGGCCTCCGCCATGTCCAAGTCGTCCTCCCGCATCTGCCCGATGCGGATCAGGGCGTACGACTCCCCGGCGCCGGCCGCGGCGTCGTACAGCCGCACGGCGTGGGCGTACCGGCCCCGCCACCGCGCCGCGTCGCCGAGGCGGAGCAGTTCCTCGGGGTGGGTGAGGTGCTCGTGTGCCGCGCGCCAGAAGGAGTCGGGCGGGCAGCGGAACCGGCGGGCGTGGCGGCCGTGGTGCTGGAGGTAGTCCGCGAGGCGTGCCGTGCCGGGCAGCCTTCCCATGCCGGTCGGGTGGGGGATGTCCTGCAAGGGGCTGGTGGTGTGCTTGATCAGGGTGCGGGCACGGGCCAGGGCGTGGCCGAACCAGTCGGGGCGGGCGGCGGCGCGCTCGGCGTCGGTGAGGTAGCCGACGGCCGCCGCTTCGAGGAAGGCGAGGGGGAGGGGGCCGACTCCGCCGAGCCGGTGGGCGTCCATGGCCGCGGTGATCAGCGCGCTGCCGTACGGGCCGTGGGGGCCCGCGGCCCGCTCGTAGTGGCGCACGAGGTCGGGGCCCGCGGCGAGCACCTGGGTCAGCTCGGCCGCACCGGCCGCCACGGCTTCGGCGAGCGAGGCGTCCCCTGCCGCGGCGGTACGGGCCGCGTCCAGGTCCGCGGCGAACGTCCGGGGCAGGTCCACCCAGTGGGCCTGGGCGAGCAGGGCCCGCGCGTGGCGGTGGGCGTCCCCGGAGTGCGACGCCGGGCGGGTGAGCGCCTCCGCGTGCTCGGGCCACAGCGTGGCGATGACGACGAGCGGGCCCTCGCCGTCGAGCCTGCGGAGCAGCGCGGCCGCCGCGGCTTCGCCTTGGGGGTCGGTGAGGTACTGCTGGGCCTCGTTGAGCCACAGCACGGTCCGCGGCGGCAGCGCGTCCGCCGCGAGGGTGGCCAGCAGGCTGTCGGTGTCGGCAGGGAAGAGCAGGTCGAAGCCTTCCGGGACGGCTTCCTGGAGGGCTTCGTAGGCGGTGCGGGTCTTTCCCGTACAGGACGGTCCCTGGACGACCACCAGGATCGGCCGGGCCCCGTCGGCGACGGCCGGGGCGAGGAGGCCTCGCAGCCGTACATCGTGCGGGCGGGGCACATAGCGGGGCAGGACGAAGCCGCTGGCCCCGGCGCCCGTCGGGCCGTTGCCGTTGCCGTGGGTGGGGTGGGCGACGGCGGGGGCCGGGCCAGGGCCGGGGGCAGGGGTGCGGCCGGGAATGGCCGGGTGGACGCCCAACCGGCAGGCTGGCCACTGCCGTACCGGGCGGGGACGGTCCGCGAGGGCCGCCTGGCGGGCCCGCAGCCCGTCACGCTCCAGCGCGGCGCGCGCCCGCTGCCGCTCCGCCTCACGGCGGGAGCGCTCGTTGCGGTGCCCGCGCTCGGCCTCGAAGGCGGCGCGCCAACGCTGCTCGTCGAGCAACTCGCCGACGGTGTCCGCCCCCAGGGCGTCGGCCCGCGTCGCGAGGAGTCCTCTGCGGGCCGCCTCCGACCGGATCTCGTCGAGGACGGCGAGGAGCGGATCGACGCGCTGCGGAAGCTGCCGCCCGTCGAGCCACGCCCCCGGTGTCCCGTGCGACACCCCGGCGGCTCGGGCGAGACGGCGGTCCGAGGGCTCGCCGTCCAGACGGCCGCGCTTGAGCGCGCCGACCCGGCGCAACCGTGCGAACACGTCCTCCAACCGGCCCGCCCCATCCCGCCGTTGCCGCCGCCGACCGGCGGGGCCGTCGCGAACGGCCACCACCGGATGCCCGAAGCCTAGGCTCCCCGCCAGCGGAAGCGCAGCCGGGGCGGCCGATTCCGCGCCGATGGCAGCCGGACACGCCGTTCGACGCGCAGCGTTCCTCCCGACCGCGCCCCGCGAGAGGGGGCGCCGACCGGAAGGGCCACCCGATGACCGCCACCCAACTCCTCGCGCTCCTGCTCGCCTTCTCCGCGGCGCTCCACCTCGGCGGCGCGGCCGCCTTCACCGCCTGGCGCGGCGGCACGCCGGTGGCGCACGCCCTCCTCATCGGCGGGGGAGCCACCGGAAGCGCCTGCGCGCTCTACGTCAGCGCGGTGGCGTCCTACCGCTGACGGGCCGTCGGCGATACGGGGCTTTGAGCCGGTGCCACGCGGTACGGGCCGGGCCTCACCGGGCGACGGCGAACCGCAGCTCGGGCCGCTCCCAGGTGATCTTCGGAAGGAGCGGAGCGACGGTCCCCACGCGCTCCGCTCCCAGACGCCGGTAGAACTCCTCCGCCGGGGGGTGGGAGACGACGCGCACCTGGGTCAGCCCGGCCGCCGCGGCCCGGCCCTTCATGTGCTCGACCAGAAGCCGCCCGACGCCCGACCCCTGCGCGGTGTCCGCCACGAACATCAGGTCCAGCTCCGGAGGTTCGAGCACCAGGGCGTAGAAGCCCAGAAGGTGCCCGGCCGGGTCGACTGCCGTGAACACCTCGTGGCGAGCGAGGTAGTCGGCGGTGACCCGGTAGCCCGACACCATGGGGGCGTACGGCCCCTGGTAGGCGCTCGATCCCTGGACCAGGGCGGTCAGCGGCTCGGCGTCCTGCTCGGCCGCACGTCTGATGGTCGTCGACTGCATGCCCGCAGTATAGGAGTGAAGGCCTGGTTCAGGTATTACAGGTTCCCGGCGGAGTGCCGCTTTGCGTGCGCCGGGGTCTTGCTGAGACCGGGTGTTCGCGCGTTGATGGGTAACCGGTGACTTTCAAGGGGAGGACCAGTGAGCTTCTCGGCACTCCACAGCAGTTGCGTACCGCCCGAGCACCGCTTCGACTGGTGGTGCGAACTGATCAGCCAGGACGTCGCACCCACCCGGATCACCAGCGAGCACACCCATGACTTCACCGCGGGCGCGGGGACCGTCGGGCTGGGCGTCGTCCAGGTGACCACGCTGTCCTTTCCCGCGATCCGGTCCGAGCGGACCCCCGCGCTCATCCGGAGATCCGACCCCGACGTGTACGAGCTGACGCTCAACGCGGGCGGTGACATGTGGATCGCCCAGGCCCGGAACGAAGCCCGGATGAAGGCCGGTGACCTGGGGCTGTGGAACACCTCGCGGCCCTTCGACGCGCGCGGGCTCGGCGGGCCGGACGACGGGCTCTCCCGGGCCGTCATGGTGCACCTGCCCAGGGTCGAGCTGCCGTTCGCCGACGCGCGGACGGACCAGCTCCTCGCGAGCGCCACCGCGACGCACCGGGGCACGGCCGCGGTCTTCGCGCGGTTCCTGCGGCACTTGGTCGAGGAGGCGCCCGCCATGACCGACCAGGAGCGGACCCGGCTCGGACCGGCCGTGTGGGAACTGGCCGTGGCCTACCTCGCCGACCGCCTCAACGCGCACGACCGCACGCCTCCCGAGGCCCGCACCCGGATGCTCCTTGCCCGCATCGACGCCTTCATCGACGACAACCTGGCCGACCCCGCCCTGACGCCGCCCGCTGTCGCGGCTCGGCACCACATCTCCGTACGCACGCTCCACGCCCTCTTCCGGACGCGGGAGCGGACCGTGGCCGCCACGATCCACCACCGCCGCCTGGAGCGCAGCCGCGCGGAGCTGGAGAACCCGGCCCTGCGCCACACCCCGGTCCACGCGATCGGCGCCCGCTCGGGCTTCTCCAGCCCGTCCGCCTTCAGCCGCGCCTTCGCCGCCGCGTACGGGGCTCCGCCCGGGGAGTGGCGCCGGGCGCGGCTCAGCCGCTGACGACCTCCCGTACCGCCGCCAGGAACTCCTGCGTGCGGGGGTGCGTGGGGTGGGACGGGTGGGCGAGGTAGACCGTGGCGGCGGGGGCGTCGTCGATCGGGACGAAGCGCACCCCGGGGTGGCTGTGGCTCTCCGCCGTGCCCGCGGCGCCGACGCCGAACGCGCCGCCCGTGGCGATGAGGTTGAGCCACTCGTCGACGTTGCGCACCTCGACCGTGCGGTGCGGGCGCTGGGCCGGGGGCCAGAGGTCCACCGACGCGGTGCCGGTGTCCGGCCACAGGGCCAGCGGCAGGGCCGGGCCGGAGGTCAGCTCCGCCAGGCGCGTCCGGCCGCGGGCCGCGAGCGGGTGGTCGTCGGGCAGGGCGGCGACCCGGTCCTCGGTGTACAGGGCCTCGGTGCGGATGCGCGGATCGGCGGGCACGGTGCGCAGCACCGCCACGTCGGTGTCGCCGGTGGCCAGGCCCGCGGTGCTGTTGTCCTGCCGGACGACCTCGAGCGGCGCGTGCGGCTGCCCCCGCCGCCACGAGCGCAGCAGCGGGACGGTCTGCTGCCCGAGGACCGCGCACGTGTAGCCGAGCCGCAGCGGCCGGTCGACGGCCCGGGCGTCGGCGAGGGCCGCGTCGAGGTGGGCGAGGATGGCGCGCCCGTGCCCGAGGAGGGTCGCCCCGGCCGGGGTGAGGTCCAGCCGCCGGGAGGAGCGGTCGACGAGCCGGACCCCCACCCGGGCCTCCAGCTGGGCGAGGGTGCGGGACAGGGCGGGCTGCGTCATGTGCAGCCGGGCGGCCGCGGCGGTGACGGTGCCCGCCTCGGCGATGGCGGTCAAGGCCTTGAGGTGACGCAGCTCCACATCCATGCGTACGAAGCATAGTCCCTGCCCAGACGGCATTTCCGGGCGCGGAGCGCGATCCGTAGCGTCGGGTCCGCCGGGTGGTTCACCGTTCACCCGGCTTTCCCTGGGGGCGCTCCCCAGGGCCTTCCGGTATCCGCGTATCGCTGGATCTGCGTATCTGCGTATCTGCGGGAGATTCGTCTTCGAAGCATTGGATGGTGGACTGTGAGGATTCTTCTCGTCGGCGCGGGCGGCACGCTGGGCTCCGCGGTACACGAGGCGCTCACGGGGCGCGGCCACGAAGTGATCGGCGTCGGCCGCACGAGCGGCGACCTGATCTGCGACGTCACCGATCCGGTGGCCGTGGCCCGGCTGTACGCGCAGGCCGGTCCGCTGGACGCGGTGGCCGTCGCGGCGGGCGACGCCGTGTTCAAGCCGCTGGCCGACCTGACCGCGGACGACGTCACGGCGACGTTCCGCGGCAAGGCCGTCGCCCAGCTGGAACTGGTCCGCCAAGGCGCCGGGCACGTGGCGCCGACCGGCTCGTTCACACTGGTCAGCGGGGTCCTCACGGAGGAGCCGATCGTGGCGGGCGCCGCCGCGTCCGCGGCCAACGGCGCCGTCGAGGCCTTCGTACGCGCCGCCGCGATCGAGCTCCCGCCGCAGCGGATCAACGCGGTCAGCCCGACGGTGGCCGAGGAGTCCCTGGCCGCGTACGGGCCGTTCTTCGCGGGCATGGAGCCGGTCCCGGCGGCGCGCGTCGCGACGGCGTACGTCCGCGCGGTCGAGGGGGCGCAGACGGGACAGGTGTACCGGGTGCGCTAGGCGGAGCCGTTGGCCGCGGGCCCCGGCCCCGTGCCAGGGCCGGGCCGCCGAACCGTCTGCGTAAGGCGCGAGCAACGAAAGGCATCGCGCGGAACGGCAGGCGTCGCGCATCGCGGACACAAGCTGACCGCGATCCCTGGCACTGTGATCACCGACCCAAGGACGCGTGATCCCGAAGCGAGGGCGAACCAGTGACGTCGTATCCGCACGGCCGTACCGGAAACCGGCGCCCGGAGGTGGCCCGGTGACCGTGCTCGACGCCCGCGCGCTGGGGCGCGCGACGCTCGCCCGGCAACTGCTCCTCGACCGCGCCGAGCTACCGGCTCTCGACGCCGTCGCGCACCTCGGCGGACTCCAGGCACAGGAGCCGCAGGAGCCGTTCGTCGGGCTCTGGTCGCGCCTGCGCGCCTTCGCGCCGGGGGAGCTCTCCGACCTGCTCGTCGAGCGGCGCGTGGTGCGCACCCACCTGATGCGCCGCACGGTCCACCTCGTCACCGCCGACGACGCCCTGGCCTGGCGGTCGCGGCACGACGCGATGCTGCGCCAGCGGGTGCTCGGGGTCTACCGCGCCGAGCTCGAAGAGGTGGACCTCGACGAACTCGCCGCGGCGGGCCGGGCGGTGCTGGCCGACGGCGAGCCCCGCACCATGGCCGAACTCACCCGGGCGGTCGCCGACCGCTGGCCGGACACGGCACCCCGCGCCCTGGGGGAGATGCTGATCGCCGCGCTCGTGCCCATGGTCCAGGTGCCGCCGCGCGGGCTGTGGCGCACCAGGGCGGGCGTGCGCAACCTCCCCCTCTCCGCCTGGCTGGGGCGCGCCGCCGCGCCGCCGTCGCCCGCGGGCTCCGACCCGGTCGGTGAGGCGCTGGTACGCCGCTATCTGGCCGCCTTCGGCCCGGCCGCCACGGCCGACCTGCGCGCCTGGAGCGGCCTCGCGGGGCTTCCGGCCGCGGTCGCTGCCGTCCGCGGGGAACTGGTCGCCTTCCGCGACGAGCGCGGCCGGGAGCTGCTCGACCTCCCCGACGCGCCCCGACCGGACCCCGACACGCCCGCCCCGGTGCGCTTCCTGCCCGCGTTCGACAACGCGATCCTCGGCTACCAGGACCGCGGCCGGATCATCGACGACGACCACCGCGGCCTGTCGGTGGCCGGTGCCCGCGTCGTCCTGCTCGACGGCCGGGTCGCGGCGACCTGGACCGTACGGGACGACACCGTGACAATCACCCCGCTGCGCCGCGTCTCGCGAGCCGAGCGCACCGCCGTCGCCGAAGAGGGCAGGACGCTGTCGGCGTTCCTCTCCGACGGGGCCGTCGAGCGCGTACGCATCGCGACGGACTGAGCGCCTCCCGCCGACGAACAGGGTTCATCGCCCGCGGCCCGTACGCCACATCGCGCCGTTCGCCAGACGGCGGCCGGGGGCGCGAGTCCGCCCGGTGGACGGAAAACGCGGTGCGGGCGCTGGAGCGGCTTGCTAGCGTCCCTCGCATGAAGCGCGCCGAGATGCCCGAGATGACGACGACGCCGGAGAACATCCCGGCGCGCTGACAGACGTCCTGATCCGAAGCCCCGGGGTGAGTGCCCCGGGGCTTCGTCCTGTGGTCACCCGCCCCTTCCGTCCGCGAGGAGACCGCCATGCCCGACCACCGCAGACTCGGCCGCGAGCTCGGCCTGTTCGACACCGACCCGCTCATCGGCGCGGGACTTCCGTACTGGCTGCCCGACGGCGCGGTCCTCCGGCACACCCTGGAGGAGTACATCCGCGACATGGAGCGCCGCGCGGGCTACCGGCACGTGTACTCACCCGTGCTCGGCAAGCGCGAGCTGTACGAGATCTCCGGGCACTGGGCGCACTACAGCGACGACATGTTCCCGCCGATGGACCTCGGCGGTGAGCAGGTCGTGCTGCGCCCGAGCCTGTGCCCGCACCACGCGGTGATCTACCGGTCCCGCTCCCACAGCTACCGTGAACTGCCGCTGCGCATGGCGGAATTGGGCGGCATGTACCGCTCGGAACTCTCCGGCGTGCTCGGCGGACTGACCCGGGTGCGCGCCATCCAGCTCAACGACGCGCACGTCTTCTGCACCCTCGACCAGGTCGAGGAGGAGGCGCACGCGGCCTTGGACATGATCCGCCGGGCGTACGAGGCGCTCGGCATCACCCCGAGCCGCTTCCGCCTCTCCCTGCCCGGCGCCGGAGGCAAGTACGTGGCCGCCCCCGAGAAGTGGGAGCGGGCCACCGCCCTGCTGACCGGCGTACTCGACCGCTCCGGGGTCCCCTACGAAGCGGCGGCAGGGGAAGCCGCCTTCTACGGACCCAAGATCGACGTCCAGGTCACCGACAGCGCGGGACGCGAGTCCACCCTGTCCACCGTGCAGGTCGACTTCCACCAGCCCGAGCAGTTCGACCTGCACTACGTCGGGGCGGACGGCGCCAAGCACCGCCCGGTCATGGTCCACCGCAGCGTCATCGGCAGCGTGGAGCGGGCCGTCGCCCACCTCGTCGAGCAGCACGGCGGCGCCTTCCCCGCCTGGCTCGCGCCCACCCAGCTGGTGATCCTGCCCCTCACCGACGCCGAGCTGCCGCGCGCTCGGGAGTTCGCCGGGCGCTGCGCCGAACGGGGCCTGCGCGCCGAGGTCGTGGGCCCGGAGCACGGCAGCCTCGGCGCCCGCGTCCGACAGGCCCGCCTCGTGCCCTACCAGGCCGTCATCGGCCCCAAGGAGGCCGCCGACGACCACGTCGCCCTGCGCCTGCGTGACGGACGGCGTCTCGATCCACGGCCGGAGGGCGACGTGCTCACCCGTGTCGAGCAGGTCGTCCGGGCCCGGAGCACCGGCCTGTGGGACGAAGGGACTTCATGATGCCGGAGCACGGGCCGGTGGGCTGTCGCCCACCGCTCGTGCTCCCCTACAGTGCGTGAAGCCCGCACCCGCCCGTGTCGGCGTACCGCCGCTGAACAGGAGCAGCCCCGTGGCCACCCACGCCCGCCCCGGCCCGTCCCCGACCGGCCGCCGGATCCCCGAGCTCGACCCCGCAGCCGTTACGGAGTGGCGGGCCCGGGGAGGGGAACTCGTCGACCTCTTCACCAGGGCGCGCGACCAGCTCGGCGGCGTCGTCGCGGTCGGGCTTGGCCCGCGCCCGACCGTCCTGGTCACCGAGCCCCAGGCCGTGCAGCACGTGCTCGCGCTCCACCCCGACCGGTACGTGAAGCGCTCGCACCGCGCCCGGCTCCTGATCGGCGACGGCCTCCTGGCCGCGACGGGCGAGGCCTGGCAGCGGCAACGGCGGCTGCTGCAGGCCCAGTTCACCGGCCGCGGCATGCGCCGCTACGAGCAGCGGATCACCGAGGCCGCCCGGACCGCCGCCACCCGCTGGGCCGCGTACGCCCGCACCGGCGAGGTCTTCGACGTCGGCGACGAGATGCGCCGCTTCGCCCTGGACACCATCTGGCGGTCCCTGACCGGGCACCCCCTCGACCCCGGCACGGAGCGTGAACTGACCGCCGTGCCCGCCGTGGTGGCCGCGCTGCCGAGCCTGCCCGCCGACCGCGCCGACCCCCAGGGAGCCGTCGCCGCCGACCTCGCCCGCATCGACGCCGTGGCGAGCCGCGCCATCGCCGCCGCCCGGGACGACGCGCCCGGCCCCGACGGTCCCGGCCTGCTGCACGTCCTCATCGAAGCGGCCGGAACGCGCCCGGAGTACACCGACCGGCTGATCCGCGACGAGCTGGTCACCCTCCTCGTCGCCGGTCACGAGACCACCGCCACCACCCTGACCTGGCTCCACCTCCTGCTTGACCGCGACCCGGACGCACGGGAGCGGGCCCTCGCCGCGGGCCCGGAGGGCTCCGCCGCGCGACGGGAGGCCCTCCAGGCGCTCGTCCACGAGACGCTGCGCTTCTACCCCTCGGCCTGGATCCTGCCGCGCAGCGCCACGCAGGACGACGTCCTCGCCGGGTACGCGGTGGAGGCGGACACCGACGTCCTGGTCTGCCCCTACCTCACCCACCGGGACCCCGGGCTCTGGGAGGACCCCGAGCGCTTCGACCCCGCGCGCTTCACCACCCCCGGACGGCGCCCCGCCCATCCCGGCGGCTACTACCCCTTCGGCCTGGGGGCCCGGGCCTGCCTGGGCCTGCAGTTCGCCCTCCGGGAGTCGACCGCGCTCCTCGAACACCTGCTGCCCGGCCCCGTCCCGCGCTTCCACTCCGTCCCGGAGAAGCCCGCGTACAGCATCACGGTCCGCCCCGACGGCCCGACCCCGGCGTCGCTCGACGGGTAGCGCACGGCGGGGCCCTAGTGCACCTGGCGCACCGCCACCGCGTTGTACTCGGTCGTCGGCGTGGGCGGCTCGGTGAAGCGGGAGTTGGGCAGATACAGGCGGTCGCCGAACGCGGCGACGGTGGTGGGGATGCGGAAGCGGGGGTCGGTGATCCGCGCGATCGCCGTGCCGCGCAGGCCCGAGGCGTCCAGGTGGAACACGTCCACGGCGTTCTGGATCTGCTGGACGACGTACAGCGTACGGCCGAGGAGGAGCGCGCCGTCGCCGTCGGGGAGCTTGCTGCCGCCGAGGTCGACACGGCGGGCGTCACCGCTGCGCACGTCGACGCGGTAGAGACTGCCGCCGTGGGCGTGGACGTTGATGACGAGCAGCCCGCGCCCGTCCGGCGTGCGCGTGAGGCCATTGGTGGTGAAGCCCTCGGCCGGGGCCTCGATCCACTCGCCGCCCAGCGGCAGCGTCACCACGTCACGGGCGGCGGGCAACTCGCCCTTGGGCCCCAGGGGCAGGCCGTACAGCTGCTGCTGGGTGGAGTCGGTGAACCAGGCGGCCCGGGGCGTGAGGACGACGTCGTTGACGAGGCTGGCGGGCCTGCCGACCTCGTACGTGGCGAGGACGCGGCCGCTGCGGCCCTCGACGACGCGCAGCTGGCGCGAGCCGCCGCCGGCGATGAAGAGGCGGCCGCGTCTGTCGCTCTTGAGGCCGATGCTCATCGCGTCCGTCCCCGTCGAGATGGTCTCGCCGCGCCCGGTGGCGAGGCTCGCGCGGTAGAGGTCCCCGCCGCCGAGCGAGCCGAACCAGGCGTACGGGCCGGGGCCGGTGGCGATGCCCTCGGGCCGGAAGCCGTCCGGGAGCGGGAACTCCGTGGGCCAGGAGGCCCTTGAGGGCGCGGCGTCGGCCGCCGCCGCGAGCGGCCCGAGCGCGGCGAGCGCGCCCAGGGCGGCGCCCGCGCCCAGAACCCTGCGACGTGAAGTACCAAAGACCTGTTCTGTCATGGCGTACGTCCTTCCGCGAGGGGATCGACCGGCCGCGGCGCGGCCGACGGGCTTACGGAACCACACCTGACGCCGCGGCGGTCGACGAAGGCGGGACGGTCCCGCAGAATTCTGCGAGGAGCAGATACCCGGCGGCGTCGCCGTCACCGGCCCAGTCGGTGTTGAAGTTGGCCACCAGCCGGTGCCTGCCGTCCCGGGTGGTGTAGGCCATGCTCTGCGAGCCGGGCATGAAGCCGGTGTGGCCCCAGACCACCTCGCCGCAGGGCAGTTCGGCGCGGAAGATCCCCAGGCCGTCGTCCTGGCCGTCGCCGAAGTCGGGGGAGGGGACCGTGGTCGTCATCTCGTCGAGCTGGGCCTTGGGGAGGAGCCTTCCGCGCATCAGGGCGGTGAGGAAGCGGTCGAGGTCGGCGGTGCTGGAGACGATCTCCCCGGCGGACCAGCCCCAGGACGGGTTGAACTCGGTGATGTCGTGGACCTCGTGCCGGGGGTCGTCGGCGAACTTGGTGTACATGCGCCCGCTCGGCGCCGGAAGCCGGGAGCGCGTGCCGGGCAGGGTGGTGGCGTGCAGCCCGAGCGGCCTGAAGATCCGCCGCTCGGCCTCCGCCGCGTAACTGTGGCCCGTCGCCCGCTCGATGACCATCGCGGCGAGGACGTACTCGGTGGTGGTGTAGCCCCAGCTCGTGCCGGGCGCGAAGTTCGGCCTGTGCTTCATGGCGAGCGCCACGAGCTGCTCGGGACGCCAGGTGTCGTAGCGGTGGGCCAGATACTGCATGCCCTGGAGGTGCAGGTCCGGGTCCTCGGTGTAGTCGTAGACGCCGCTGGTGTGGTTGAGGAGTTGGCGCAGGCTGATCCGGCGGCCGTCGTGCCCGTGGCCGCGGACCACGCCCGGCAGCCACTTCTCCACGGTGTCCGAGAGGCCCAGCCTGCCCTCCGCCTCCAGCTGGAGCAGGACGGTCGCGATGAACGCCTTGGAGATGCTGCCCGCCCGGAACCGGTCGCCCGGCAGGGGCGCGCGCCGCGTGGCGAGGTCGGCGACCCCGGCGTCGCCGTGCCAGGTCCCGTGCGCGTCGTGTGCCCGCGCCAGGACGCCCGGGACCCCGCCCGCGACGGCGGCGGCCACGGCGGCCCGGGTCTGTCCGTGCCCCCGGTCCGCCCCGGTGGGTGCCGCCGCCTGTGCTGACGGGACGGCGAGGCCGGTCGCCGCGGCCGCCACCACGGCGGCCAGTGAGATCCCTACCGTGCGCATCGCCATGAGAACCTCCCTCTCGCCAGGAAGACTCATGCTGCCCCCGCAAGGGTTGGTTCCCCGGCGGGGGCGAGCGGAGCAACCCGTCCGGGTGGAGGCCGACCGGCGCACCGGGAGAGGGCGCGCACGCGGGCGCACGGGAGCCGCGGGGCCAGCGCGGCCGTGCCCGGTGTCAGGGCAGGATCACCTCGCAGGCGTTGAGCGCTCCCGTGCCGTCGGTGCCGGTCCAGAAGACGACCAGGCGGCTGCGCCCGCTGTCGACGTCGATCTGCACTTCCACGGCGGGGGCGGCGAGGCTGTTCTCGGGGAGCGTGTACACCGTGCCGATGGGGTCGTTCCCGGCCCGGACCGCCGCCAGGTCGACGGGGGCGATGTTGAGGCGTCCGGCGCCGTCGATGCCGGTCCAGGCGATGTAGAGCGCGTTTCCGTACGGGAGCAGACGGGACGGCTCGCAGATGCTCGACTGCGCCGATCGGGCCACCGTCGGCGATTCCGTCGCGGGCACGGTGGATCGGGTGAGGGCGAAGCACAGCGCGCCGTCGGCCGCGGTCCACGCCCACAGGGCGCCGGGCTCGTTCAGACCCCGGTTGCGGACCGGGCCGCGCGGGCTGCCGAGGAAGGGCAGGGGCAGCGCTTCGTCGTACGTCATGTCCCTGGCCTGGGCGAAGGCGACGCGGCCGTTCTCGTCGAGCACGTTGACCCGGTGGCGCTGGAGCCACGACAGGTCGGGGCCGCTCGTCGCGTTGAGCTGCCCGCTGCCCATCAGGGTCTGCCCGGTCATCTCGCCGGTCAGCCGAAGGTCGTCGGTGAGGGCGAAGTCACCGACGTGCACCAGGCGTCGCTGTTCGAGGCCGGTCCAGGCGAGGCGGGCGGTGCGTTGGGGCGACAGTTGCGGCAGGAAGACCGGGGCGTAGTCGGACGCCGCGCCCAGGATCGTCTTCTGCAGGGTCGATCCGGCGAACTGGAGCCGCGGGCCGATCACGTTGGCGAGGGTGAGGTTGCGGCTGTTGCGGTTGCCGCGCCAGGCGAGGAGCGGGACGTTGTTCGGCTGGTACACGGTCGGCGCGGCCGTGCTCGTGGCGTCCCACCACGTCATCTTGTCCCGTACACCGGCCGCTACGAGCCGCGCCCGCCCGCGGCGCGACGGTCGGCGCGGTGCGGGGGAGGGCGCCGCGGCGGCGGGAGCGGCCAGAGCGATCGGGCCCGCGGCCAGCGCGGCGGCCCCCGCTCCTCTCAGCAGCGAGCGGCGGGACGGTAAGCGAGGTGTCACGAGGTTCCCCCGTTGTCTGGGTGGCGTGGGCACCCAGCATCTGCGGGGGTGGCACGGGGGACAAGGGAGCGTTCCGCTCAGCGGACCAGCGCGTCCAGGAGCCGGACCGTGCCCACCACGCGCCGCACACGGGCCCGGGCGGGAGGCTCGGCGGGCAGCGGTACATCTGCTGGCCCGATTCGGCGGGGAGGAGCGGACGCGGTCAGTGCCTCCTTGTGGCCTCTGTCGGTTGACGGCCTGCTGCTTCTGTCCACGGTGGGCCTGTTGAGGCCCTCTACGGCCGTCACGCGTCGAGCGCGCAGCGCGGTGTGGTCGGCCTTCATGCTGGGGATCGCGGTCTCGCTGGCCGCGAATAGTGCGGCTGCCCCGGCCCTGGAGTGGCAGCCAGTGCTGGTCGCTGGATGGCCTCCGGTCGCGCTGCTGCTGGCGGTGGATCTTCTGATCCGCCGTCTCAGTGTTCCGATAGACGGCGCGGCTGCGCCAGTGAAGTGTGGAAATGAGCGTGGGCGGCGGCTCGGGGTGGCTGGCGAGCGCGACGGGTGAAGCGGTTGTCGGACCCGCGGCGTGACGGTCTCCGGCCCCCCCTGGTGACCTTGGCGGCGCCGAGTGTGATTCCCGTCTGTGTGCGGGTGCGGTCGGGTTTGGTCTGCGCGGGACGTGCAGGGGTGAGGTCAGGGCTACGCCTCATGCTGACTCGATGGCGGGAGTAGGGGACTGCTTGTATCGGGATGTTCTCGGGTTGCGGGAATTCGACAACGCTTGGCTGAGGGCGGGGCGCCTCAGGGGCGCCTCACCGGGGGCGGTGTACGGCTCCTTCACCGACCGGCAGAAGGAAGGCATCTTCGACCCGCTCAACGGCGTGCTGCGGCACCTCGTGCGTGAAGCCGAAGGCCGGGATCCCGAGCCGAGCGCCTGCGTGCTTGACAGCGGCGGCATCCACCTGCTCCCGGATCTCCGCCCCCACTCCCTCCCGCGACATCGTCGATGGCGGTCTCACCCCCGAAGGTCATTGCCGTCGTACCGACTACCGCGGGCGGTGAGCGTGGGGCCGGTCACCTTCCAGCGGACATCGGACAGGTCGCTGGTCTACGGGCGTCGTCCGGTGGGCCGGACGAAGATCTCGACGGCGTCGACCGCTTCCGTGCCCTTGCCCGTGGCACTGCCTTGTCGCAGCCGTGACAGGTCATACGGCATCGCTGGGCATTCCGGGTGACTGGGCGATGTCATGTTCGGCGGCTTCGATGATGGCCAGTACGGCGGCCGCCGCGGCCGCGGGATCACGGGCCTCGACGGCCTGCACGACGGCGCGGTGTCCCGGCAGCGAGGCTTCCACCGCACCGGGGGTCTGGGTGCTGACGAGGAAGCTGTGTTCCAGCGCGATGTCGACAGCGCGGCCCAGTGAGCCGAGGAGACGGTTGCCGCTGGCGTCGAGCAGGGCCCGGTGGAAGGCGATGTCGGCCTCGACGTAGCCGCCGCGGCCGGGTTCCGCGGCCGCGGCCTCCATGGCCGCCAGGGAGTCGTACAGGACGCGTACATCGTCGGGCCCGGCCCGGTCGGCAGCGAGCCGGGCCGCCTCGGGCTCGACGATCCGGCGCAGTTCACCCGTGTCGCGCAGCAGAGCCGTGGCGTCCCCGGCCTGCTTCCAGCGCAGCACGTCACGGTCCAGGTGGTTCCAGTGCTCCGGGGGCAGCACGCGCGTGCCGGTGCGCGGGCGTACGTGCAGCATCCCCTTGGCCACCAGTGCCTTGACCGCTTCCCGCACCACCCCACGGCTGACGCCGATCTCGGCCGCGAGCGCGTCCTCGACCGGCAACGGGTCCCCCGGCTCCCACGCGCCACCCACGATGCGCCGCCCGAGCCCGTCGACCACGCGCTGATGCGTGGTCAGGAAGTGCACCACGATCTCTGCTCACCCCCTGGACGTCATTCATCGAATCATTTAATGATTGCAGGACAGGGTACGGCCTGTGGGGCCTCACCCGACAACGCCCCATCGCGAAGCGGACGACGCCAGCCACGGGAGTGCCTGCATGACCGACAGTCAGAAGACGAGCCGCCGCAGCCAGGCATGGTTCGGCGCCCGGGGCCGCAGCGGGATGGTCTACCGCTCTTGGATGCGCAACCAGGGATTCGGGCACGAGGTGTTCGACGGGCGTCCCGTCATCGGTATCGCGACCAGTGCCTCCGAACTCGCCCCGTGCAACGTCCATTTGACACGCGTCGCCGAGGCCGTCAAGCGCGGCGTGTGGCAGGCGGGCGGCCTGCCGCTCCACTTCCCCACCATGGCCACCGGCGAGACCCTGATGCGCCCCACCGCCATGCTGTACCGCAACCTCATGGCCATGGAGGTCGAGGAGCTGATCCGGGCCAATCCGCTCGACGGTGTCGTGCTGCTGTCCGGCTGCGACAAGACGACCCCCGCCATGCTCATGGGCGCTGCCAGCGTCGACCTGCCCGCCCTCATGGTCACCGGTGGGCCGATGCTCAACGGCAAGTACCGGGGCCAGGACGTGGGATCCGGCACGCACGTGTGGAAGTTCGAGGAGGACCTGAAGACCGGCCGGATGACCGAGGAGGAGTGCTTCTTCGCGGAGGGATCCATGGCCCGTTCCAACGGGCACTGCATGACGATGGGGACCGCCTCGACGATGGCCTGCATGGCCGAGGCGCTCGGCATGCAGCTGCCGGGCTCGGCGGCCTGGCCCGCGGTCGACTCCCGGCGGATGGAAACCGCCCAGGCGGCGGGGCAGCGCATCGTACGCATGGTGGAGGAGGAGCTGCGCCCCTCGCAGATCCTGACCCGGGAGGCGTTCGAGAACGCCATCCGGGTCAACGCGGCCATCGGCGGCTCCACGAACGCCGTCATCCATCTCACCGCCATCGCCGGACGCGTCGGCGTCGAGCTGAGCCTCCAGGACTTCGACGACCTGGTCCGCGCGGTGCCGACCCTGGTCAACCTGATGCCCAGCGGCACCTACCTCATGGAGGACTTCTGCTACGCGGGCGGTCTGCCGGCCGTCATGGCCGAGCTGCTCGGCGGCGAGATGCTGCACGGCGAACAGATCACGGTCACCGGACGCACCATCGCCGAGAACACCGGGACTGCCGAACGCGTCGACTCCGACGTCATCACCGGCCTCGACGTCCCCTTCCAGCCGGCCGGCACCGGCCTCGCCGTCCTCCGCGGCAACCTGTGCCCCGACGGCGCTGTGATCAAGCAGTCCGCCGCGTCACCGCACCTGCTCACCCACCGCGGCCCCGCGCGCGTCTTCGACTCCCCCGAGGCGTATCACGAGGTGGCCGACGACCCGGAACTCGACATCGACGAGAACACCGTCATCGTCATCCGCAACGCCGGACCCAAGGGCTACCCCGGAATGCCCGAGGTCTCCAACGTCCCGCTGCCCGCCAAGCTGCTGAAGGCCGGCGTCAAGGACATGGTGCGCGTCTGCGACGGCCGGATGAGCGGCACTGGGTACGGGACAGTGGTCCTGCACGTAGCGCCCGAGGCCGCCGTCGGCGGACCTCTCGCCCTGGTGCACGACGGGGACCCGGTCGTCCTCGACGTCCCGGGCCGCTCCCTGCGCCTGGACGTGGACGAAGCCGAGCTCGCACGACGCAGGCAGGCATGGCAGGCACCCGCTGAGCGGCACACCAGCGGCTACGCCTGGCTTTACACCCAGAACGTGGAACAGGCCGACCAGGGCGCCGACTTCGGTTTCCTGCGCGGAAGCCGTGGACACGAGGTCCCCCGCGACTCCCACTGAGCCCCAGGTGACCGCGCCCCCTCGAACCCAGGAGAGCATCGATCGTGGAATCGGCAGCAGCGTGCCCTCGTCCGGTCCTCACGGCTGGCTCCGTCCTGCCGACGGACGCCGACCGAGCCGCCCTCGTCGCGCGCGTCCACGACCCGGAATGGGACGGACCGTGTGTGGCCGCGGTCCGCGGCGAACAGGTCGTCGACCTGACCGCCATCGCACCCACCGTCTCCGACCTCGTGGAACGCGATGACGCGGCGGCAGTCGTCCGCGAGGCCGACGGCGGACATGTCTGGCACCTGGACGAACTGCTTGGCGCACCGACCGGCCGCCGTGACGTTCCGCGTCTGCTCGCCCCCATCGACCTGCAAGTGATCAAGGCCGCGGGCGTCACCTTCGCGCGGAGTCTGCTGGAACGTGTCATCGAAGAGCGCACGGGTGGCGATCCGGCGCAGGCCGCGCGGATACGGGCCCGCGTCGGGCAGGTGGTGGGTGGCACGCTCGACGGCATCCGTCCCGGATCGCCGGAAGCGGACAAGGCCAAGGAACTGCTCGTCTCCGAAGGACTGTGGTCGCAGTACCTGGAGGTCGGGATCGGGCCGGACCCGGAAGTGTTCACCAAGGCCCCGGTACTGTCCGCGGTCGGCACCGGCGTCGACATCGGCGTGCTCGGCGCCTCGGTGTGGAACAACCCCGAGCCTGAGGCCGTCCTCGTCGTGGACTCGCGCGGTCGAGTACGCGGCGCGACGCTCGGTAACGACGTCAACCTCCGCGACATCGAGGGGCGCAGCGCCCTGCTGCTGTCCCGTGCGAAGGACAACAACGCCTCATGCGCGATCGGCCCGTTCGTCCGCCTGTTCGACGAGGACTTCGACCTCGACACCGTACGCGGGATCGACATCGACCTCCGGATCGACGGCACGGGCGGCTACGTACTGCGTGGCAGCAGTTCCCTGTGCGAGATCAGCCGCGACGTACTGGACCTGGTGGCCGCCACGCACGGTCCGCACCATCAATACCCGGACGGCTTCGTGTTGTTCACCGGAACGCTGTTCGCCCCCACCGAGGACAGACAGGCACCCGGCGCGGGCTTCACCCACGAGTACGGCGACATGGTGCGGATCTCCAGCCCGCGACTCGGCACTCTGGTCAACACCGTCGTCCCCAGCGAGCAGGCCGCGCCGTGGACGTTCGGTGCACGAGCGCTGATGCGCAACCTCGCCCGGCGCGGCGTGCTGTGAGACGACGAGCCTGTAGGTGAACTCGCCGTCCGTCGGGGCCTCCTGGACGTCCACGGTCAGGTCTGTCCAGTCGAACCGCGTGCAGGACGGACCGTGACCGAAGGCGAACGCGGGGGTCGGGTCGATGGTGGATGCCTCGCTGACGCGGCCGAGGGCGTGCGGTCGTCCCGCGAGCAGGACGGTGACCACGAGTGTCTCCAGGTCGAGCAGGCCGAGCGTCGCCTTCTGGGTGAGTGTCCGGCGCAGGGCGCGATCGACCGATGCCTCTGGTATGCGGCCGTCGGCGACGGCCCTGGCCAAGGGTGCGCCGTATGTTGCGATGCCGTGCAGCGTCTTCAGGAAGGCGATGGCGAAGTAGTCGGCGACGATGAGGGTGGCGACGATCCCGGCGGACTCAAGGCCCTGCCCGTATGCCGTCCCGATGGTGCCGACGAGGTGCGGGTCCTCACCAATGGTCTCCTCGACCCGGCCCCAGCGGGCGTCGCGCACCCCATCCAGGACGGGCGCGAGTCCCTGGTGGACGCCGACGGCACGCGATGGCGGCGGCCATGCGCCGCACCGTGTCCGGATGGAAGGTGGCGCCCCGGGACAGCGGAACGGGGTAGGCCGTCGCCCCCAGGCGGCGAAGTCGGCCAGGCACTCGTCATGCGCGAGAGCGGCCAAGGCCGTTGGGCAGGAGCGCGTCGACGGCCTCCTCCACGTCGTGCTGGTGGGGGGGGGGGCCGCTTCACCGCCCTGATCAGAGGCGCCCACCCACACTCCGTACAGCTGGGCGATCTTCTCCTGAAGGGGCATCGCGTGGATCAGGGCGTCGACTCTCGCGGTGACGGAAAGAGTGGGGTCGTTCCAGGGGGAGACTCCGGTGGTGGTCTCTGCAGCCACGTCGGCGTTCACTTTCGTCGGTCAACGGCTGAATCCGGCGGTCAGACCGCTCAGCAGCTGGCGGCGGCCGAACGCGTACAGGATGATCAGGGGCAGGGTGGTGAGGACGACGGCGGCCAGGAGGGCGGGGACGTTGACTCCGTACTCGCCCTGGAAGGTCCACAGGGCGAGCGGCAGAGTCCGCTGGGAAGGGCTCTGGGTGAGGATCAGCGGCAGCAGGAATCCGTTCCAGATGGTCAGCGCGTTGAAGATGGTCACGGTGAGGATGGCCGGGCGGGTGAGCGGCGCCGCCAGGCGCCACAGCGTCCCCCACTCGGTGGCTCCGTCCACCCGCATCGAGTCGAACAGCTCTTTGGGCACGTCGCGGATGAAGTTGGCGAGTATCAGCACGGACAGCGGGATGGCGAAGGCGATCGACGGCAGGATCAGCGCCAGCAGGCTGTCGTACAGCCGCAGCTTGATGATGATCAGATAGACCGGGATGGCCGTCGCCTGCAGCGGGATGGCGAGGCCCACGAGGAACATGCCGTTCACCACGCGCAGGAACCGTATGCGCCAGCCGCGCACGATGGCGTAGGCGGCCATGAAGGAGACGGCGACCGCCGGCACCACCGCACCGGCGGTGACCACGACGCTGTTCCAGAAGTAGCTGACGAAGTCGGACTCGAGGACCAGCTCGTAGTTGTCCAGCGTGGGGTCGGTCGGCGGAGCCAGCGGGTTGCTCGCGTAGTAGGTGCTCCGGGCCTTGAGGCTGGTGATGAGAATCCAATAGAGGGGTACGACGACCACGGCGAGCCAGAGCCATCCGGCCAGACCGCCGAGCCAGTTGCGTCGGCGGGCGGTCGCGCCGGGACGGCGCCCCTGCCCACGCGGGGTGGTCGTCTGCGGTTGCGGCTTGGTCAGCGTGGTGGTCATGTCAGACTCCCTCAAGCTGGCTCTCACCGGCGTCCCGGCCTCCGAGCCGGCGCAGCAGCAGGGCGATGGCGAGGCCCATCAGGACGAGGATGACCGCGATGGCGCTGGCGGGCCCCATCAGGTTGGCCTGGAAGCCCCGTTTGTACATGTCAAGGGCGAGGACTCGGGTGGCGTCTCCTGGGCCGCCCTCGGTCAGGACGAAGATGAGGTCGAAGAAGGTGAGCGAGCCGATCACCATCAGCGTCGACGAGGTGATGATGGTGTACTTGAGCTGGGGCAGCGTGATGCTGAAGAACTGACGGATCTGCCCGGCGCCGTCCAGCTGTGCGGCCTCGTACAGGGACTGAGGGATCTGCTGGACGCCCCCCTGGTAGATCAGCGAGTGGAACGGGACGAACTGCCAGGAGACGACGAAGACGACGACGCCGAAGGCGAGCCAGGGGCGCCCCAGCCAGTCCTTGCTGAGCCACTCGAACCCCAGCCCGGCGCCCAGCCCGAAGTTGGGGTCAAGGAGCGCCCTGTACGCGACCGCGATCGCCGCGGAGCTGAGCAGGAGCGGGACGAAGTAGATCAGGCTCAGCACCGCACGGTAGCGCTGGCGGCCAGCGAGGAACGTGCCGAGCAGAATGCTCGCCGGTGTCTGAACCGCCCAGGACACGGCCATCACCAGGAACGTCACCCAGAGGGCGTGCGGCAGCCCGGGGTTGGTGAGCACCGCACGCCAGCTGGTCAGCCCGGACGGGTGGATGGTGCCGATCCCGTCCCACGTCGTGAAGCTCAGCACGAAGACGCCGACGAGTGGGACCACGGCGAAGCCGACGAAGAACAGCAGCGCCGGCACGGCAAGCCAGGGCAGGATGCTGCGCCGGCCCTCGCGCCCCGTAGAGCCCGTGAGTGCGCTCACTTGCCGATGACCTTGTTGAGATTGCCGGTGAACTGCTGCGGCGATATGGACAGCTGGAACAGCTTGGTGATGTTGTCAAGGAGCGTCTCGGCGGCCGTCGGGCTGAGCGCCTGGTCCCAGGATTGGCCGAACGCCTTCGCCTTGCTGGCGATGCCGTAGACGAACTGCAGGAACTCGGCGCTCTCAGATGCGGCAAGGAGTTTTTCCGAGCCCTTCCGAATCGGCACCGCCCCGGTGTCGATCCACTCCTTCATCTCGTCGTCGGTGAGGACGCCGGTGGCGAAGAAGTCCTTCGCGATCTTCTTCTGCTCGGCGCTGGCCTTCGAGGAGATGGACAGGTACTGGGCGGGGTTGCCGACGGAGTTGCCCGGATCGCCCTTGCCGCCTTCGACGGGTGGGAAGTTCATGAAGCCGAGGCCGCCGCTGGAGACGAAGTCGCCGCCCTCGGTCTGCTGGATGCCGTACGACCAGGAGCCGTGCAGCATCATCGCGGCCTTGTCGGTGTACAGCAGCGCCTGGTCGGCGTTGGAGTCCGCAGTGGTCGAGGAGAAGCCCTTGATGAATCCGTCCGCCTTGACCAGGTCCTGCACCTTGGTCAGCGCCTCGATGGCGGCCGGGTGGGACCAGGCGTCCTTCTCGCCGTCGAAGACGGCCTGGAACACCTCGGGGCCGCCGATGCGGTCGAACAGGAACTCCAGCCACATCATGTTCGTCCACCGGGACTGGCCGCCGAGGGAGAACGGCGCTATGCCCTTCGCGTTGAACTTGGGCACCAGGGCCATGATGTCGTCCCAGGACTGGGGCGGCTCCACGCCGACGTCGTCGAAGACCCTCTTGTTGTAGAACAGGACGATCGGCTCCACGCTCTCGAACGGCATCGCGTAGATCCTGCCGTCGACGGTCGCCGGGCCGAACGAGGACGGGAAGAGCCGGTTCTTGATGTCGGGGTTCTCGTCGAACCACGGGGTGAGGTCGTCGACCTTGTCGGCCTCCACGTAGGTGCGCAGCGTGCCGCCGCCCCACCCCCAGATGACGGTGGGCGCTCTCCCGGCGCCGATAGCGGTCTTGATCTTCGTCTTGTAGGCGTCGTTCTCGAAGGTGGTGACCTCGATCTGGCCCTTGGGGTTGGCCTCGTTGAACCGCTCCACCGCACGGGTCCTGACGCCTTCCTGAGGCTGGCCGCTCAGGTGCCAGTACGTGGCCGTTCCGCCGCCGCCCTTGCTGGGGCCGGACGAGCCGCAGGCCGCGAGGGTCGCGGAGGCCGGCACGCCGGCGGCCAGGCCGAGGAAGGTACGTCGGGAGAGCGCCATGTTCTTCTCCGCACTCGAGAGCCATCGGCTACTCGTGAGTCATGGTGAAAGGGTTTCGAAACAGCCTTCTCCGAGCTCTGTTCGTGCAAATTAGATTTCGGGCTGACGCCGTGTCAAGGTGTGTGCAGGCGCGTTGTCATGGTGCAGATACCTCCGTAATCTCGGGCAAGAACGACCCTCGAGAAGCCTTGGCAGGGATCGAAACTATTTCGAAATCGACTGGTTGGGGGCGGAGAGGCGACGCGATGGCTGCGGCTGATGCACTGTCGGTGTGGCCGAAGGCGGCGACGTCGGACGTGTCGAGGTTGTGGGGCTCGTCGGCACCTCTCCGGACGAGGTCGGTGCCGGGTTGCCGTACGGTTGACCGGTTCCACCCGCATGGCCGGGCCGACCGGCAGCTCACCACGCCGGTGGACGTACACCTGGGAGGAACCGATGCGTCCGAACGCCAGGCGCACCACCTTGGCCGACATCGCCCAAGAGGCGGGAGTCTCCGTCGCGACCGTGTCCAAAGTGGTCAACGGCCGTGGTGACGTGGCGCCGCACACCCGCAGCCGGGTGCAGGAACTGCTGCATCAGCACGACTACCTCGCGCCCGTGTTCCGCCACACCGAGGTTGTCGAAAGCCCGACCATCGAGGTGCAGTTCAAGGGTGGCCTCAAGTCGTACGTGGCCGAGACCCTGGAAGGCATCATCGACTCCGCCGCCGAATCGGGGGTCTCGGTGGTGATCAGCAAGGCGTCCCACGCCCCGCACTGGGCCCGGGACCTGGTCTCAGCCGGGCGCCGCGCCGTCATCGCGGTCACTAGCGGGTACACCACAGCGCACCTGAACGAACTGGCCCGGTCCGGGCTGCCGTTGGTCCTGCTGGACCCACTGCACCTGCCGGACAGCCGCGTCCACAGCGTCGGGTCGACCAACTTCGGCGGCGGCCTGGCCGCGACCCGGCACCTGCTCTCCCTGGGGCACCGCCGCGTCGCCTATATCGGCGGACCGGCCATGGCCGTATGCAACCAGGCACGTATGCACGGCTACCGCGCCGCCATGGAGGCGGAAGGAGCGCGGGTGCCCGACGCCTACGTCCGGCCCGGAGAATTCACCTACGAGACCGGGTTGCTCGGCGCCACGGCGCTCCTGGACCTGCAAGAGCCACCGACGGCGATCTTCGCAGGCAACGACGAGACCGCCCTCGGTGTCATCGAGGCCGCCCGCACCCGCGGCCTGCGCGTCCCCGAGGACCTGAGCGTGGTCGGCTTCGACGACACAAGCCTCGCCCAGATGGCCTCACCGCCACTGACCACCGTGCGCCAGCCACTACGGGAGATGGGCGGTGCCGCCCTGCGCACCGCCCTTCGACTGGCCAACGGTGAAAAGGTCGAGTCCCACCACATCGAACTCGCCACCGAACTCGTGGTACGCGCCTCAACGGCGCCACCCCGCGAAGAGACTTCGGCGCGTACGGCGGTGCGACGGTAGCGGTCGGGCCCGTGTTCTTGGCGGTGACCGTCGCGGTGAGGCCGGTGTTCCAGACGTTGTCGGTCTTGTACGTCACTGCGCAGGCCGACGGGGCCGTTCGGCGGCGTAGGCGGCGAGCCAGGCCAGCGGGGCATTCCAGTTGATCGCCACCTCGTTGGTGGAGTATGAGCCGATGTCGTCGATGTAGCAGGCGGCGGGCGCGCAGCCGCGCAGCTTCTCTTCCGCCACTGGGTCCTGGAGTCCGCTGTTGGGACCGCCCGCGAGGGATCCCGCCGGAGGGTGGGGCAGCGAGGCGTCCAGCTGGTGGGCCCAGAAGCGGTGGTGCTGGTTCTGCGAGGACGCCCTGCCGTAGCCGGATATGTAGGACTGGCCGAGGGCGTTGCGGCCGAGCAGGTAGTCCATCGTCTCCAACGCGCCGGTGCGGTAGCGGGCCTCCCCGGTCAGTTCCCCGGCGACGGCCAGGACGATCGCGTCGTTGGCCACTTCGCCGTTGGAGCCCCAGAAGTAGCCGTCCGCCGGAACGGGCACCGCGTAGCCCTGGGCGGCCATTCGGGACAGGTAGCCGTCGGCGGCCGAGGTCACCGAGGCTCGGACCCGGTCCCGGTCGGCTGTGGGCAGCCCGTTGGGGACGGTGGCCAGGGTGAGCCGGCCGAGCGCGGCCGTATCGGCCCAGCCGAAACCGTAGGCGGAGAAGGCGGTCGCGGAGGTGTGCCAGGTGGAGGAGGTGACCGCGTCCCGGTAGCCGCGCTTACCGGTCGTGGCGTACAGCTCGGCGCCCGCCCAGTAGAACTCGTCGCTGACTTGGGTGTCTCCGTAGGCGCCGCCGCCCGTGCTGTCCGAATCCGGCGCGTACAGCGCCGGGTTGGCCCGGGCAGCCGTCCAGGCCCGGCGGGCGGCCGACAGACAGCGGTGGGCCAACGCGGCGTCGTAGGGCCGGTAGACCCGGGCGCACTGCGCGGCGGCCGCCGCGAGGTTGAGGGTCGCCGCCGTGGACGGCCGGTGCAGCTCGCGGGGCTGGGTGTCCTGGTCGGGGCGGAGCGGCAGGCCGGTCCAGGCCGCGTCATGGATCTTGTGGAACGCCATGCCCGCGTACGGTCTGCCCTTGGGCACCTGCATGCGCATCAGGAAGTCGAGCTCCCAGCGTGTCTCGTCGAGGACGTCAGGTATGCCGTTGCCGCGCTCGGGGATGTGCAGGGTCGAGTCGCCAAGGGCCGCGTCCTTGCCCGCGCGCTTGGCCCGCTCGAAGGAGTTGACCATCAGCCACGTGGAGATGCCGCCGTTGACCACGTACTTGCCGTGGTCGCCCGCGTCGTACCAGCCGCCCCTGACGTCTCGGGTGTAGTCGCACACGGCGGCCTGGCACGGGACGGAGGTGTCTCCCTGGTTGGGTGCGACGCCGAGGTGTCCGGCCGGGCGCGCGTAGGCGGAGCCCACCAGGGAGGCGTTGATGGGGATGCCGCTGCGCTGGTGGTAGAAGAACGCCATCGAGTCGGAGCGGAGGGCGTCGTACAGGTTCGCGCGGATGTCGAAGGGCGTACTGCCCTGGCCGTCCACCGACAGGACGTATCCCGAGCCGGATCCTCGGTACGAGGAGAAGTCGGCCACCTGGACGGACTGCCCGGAGGGGGCGTCCGCGCCGCGCGGCACGGTCGCACCGGAGGCGACCACCGTCCCGGACGCGTCGCGCAACTGCCAGGTGAGCGACCGCGTCTCCGTGGTGACCACGGTGGCGCGCTTGGGGCCGTCCGGCAGGTAGCCGACCTGGTTGACGCGTACGGCAGTGGTCGCCGCCGAGGGGGCGGCTGCCGCGGTGGGCGCGGCCAGGAGGCCGCCGACGAGGAGGGAACCCGTCACCAGGGCGGCGGCGAGTCGTCTGGGGTGGCGTGACGAAGGGGCGGGGGGCATGAGCGGCTCCGGGGGAGGGGGGCGGCAGGATGAGGTGGTCTGGCCATCGGAGGTGGGAGCGCTCCCATTGATCGAAATGTCGAACACCGGTCGATCTTTTGGAAATTCGAGGCGGACACTAATGACGCACACGGCCGTCGTCAACAGGTGCGTATGCATAGGGGAGTTGTCGAGGACGTGACCGGGCGGGCTCGGCTTTCCACCGGGCCCGCCCCACCGGCTCCGTACTGGAGCCGGACGTGGTCACGTCGTCAGCGCCGCAGTGTCAGCAGGCCTGGACGGTACGGGAGAAGGCCGTAGTCGACGCCGTCGGAGTTGGGGCTGCGCCCCTGGTACAGCAACTGCAGATTGCAGGGGTCGACGGTCATGGTCTGATCGGGGCTGGTGCGGAGCAGTTCGCCGTGGCTGATGTCGTTGGTCCAGGTGGCACCGCTGTTGGCCTTGCCCGCGAAGGGGTTGGACTCGGTGGCGGCCTGCGGGGTCCACGATCCGTTCAGGCTGGAGGCCGTGAACGAGCGGAAATAGCGGTGCTCGTTCGCCCCCCGCGCCTCGACGATCATGAGGTACTTGTTCTGGCCCTGGAGCTTGTAGACCTGCGGGGCCTCGAAGAGGTTCTTCTCCGTGTCGCTCATGATCGTCGTGTACGACGAACCGAAGCTGGCCGGGAAGTTGCCGATCGGCATGCTGGCCCGGTAGATCTTGCCGTTGTCACCGGCGAAGAACAGGTACATGTTCGACCCGTCGGCGATGAGCGTCTGGTCGATGGGGCCGGTTCCGGAGCCGTCGATTCTGCCGGAGAAGAGCTCGTGCGGAGCTGACCAGCCGTTCGGATTGGTCGGGTCGCTTGACGTCCGGTAGGAGAAGGCGGTCGCGCCCCACTGATAGGTGAGCACCCAGATGTTCTTCGGCGCGAAGTAGAAGAGCGTGGGTGCGACGGTACCGGACGACATCGCGTTCTGACTGGCCGAGCCCATCTCCGACCAGTTGGTGAACGGGCTGAAGTTCATCGAACCCCAGCTCGTCCCCGTGTCGTGCGTCGTCGCGTAGACGAGCTGCTTGCCGTTGTAGGGGACGACGGTGAAGTCCTTGAGCGAGACCCATCCCGGCTTGGGCTGGGCCAGCGCGCCCGTCGATGTCCAGCGGTACGTCGAGGGGAGATCGCACGGGCCGGGGGTGCTGCCGCCGACCTTGACGAACTGCCACTGCTGGTTGGCGCCGCCCCAGTCGTCGTACTGGACGATGTTCGCGCCGTCGGAAGTGGAACCTCCTTGCACCTCAAGGGCCTTGCCGCTGTGGCGCGAGATGAGCCGCACATAGCCGTCGGAGCTGTCGGCCAGCTTCCATTGCTGGTTGGTGGCGTTCTGGTCGGTCCACTGGACGATCGCGCCGCCGTTCGTGGTGGACCGGTTCTGGACGTCCAGGACCTTGCCGGAGTGGCGGGACTTGATGCGGTAGTAGCCGCCTCCGGAGTCGACGAACTGCCACTGCTGCTGGTTCTGATCGTTCCTGGTCCACTGGGTGATGCGGGCACCGTCGTTGGTCGCCAGGTTGTAGACGTCAAGGGCCTTGCCGCTGTTGCGGTTGACCAGCACGTACGAGGCGTTGGGGTCGACGGCCGCCGCGGCGGACTGGGCACTGGCGGCGGGCTGGGCACCGAGGAAGGTAGCCATGAGCAGGAAGGTCGCAAGGGCGGCGAGCAGGCGTCTCAGGCGGAACGGGGACGGATGGCGAAACCACATCAGAGGGCCTCCCTTTCTGGGGGCAGGGGCGAGGTGGCCCCGACGAACGCGGAGCGGCGGCGCTGGGGGAGGGGGCAGGGACGGACCGGAGGGATGCGAAGGCAGCCGTACATGTCGAGGGGTTGGCGCTCTGGGCACTTGAGCCGAAGGACTTCGCCGTGGCCGAGAAGCCCTCCGGGAGGGGATCCGGGGTGGGGAAGGTCAGTCCAACCTCGAAAACCTTCCGGAAACCTTCCGGACTCATTGACGCCACAAGCTAGGAATGCGGGGCCTTCCGGTCAAGGGCAGAAGCCGATCTGTCCACAAACAGAGCCTGGCCTTCAGACTTGACGGGCTGTCAGAGCGACCCGAAACCATCCGGATTCTTGCGGTACAGCCTGCAGTCCACGGTGCACGCACAGAGCGGAAGGTGAGTAGGCGGCGTCCACTCCACGCCGACGGCGGGCCTTGCGCATGGCTGGAACATGCCCCCAGCCATCTCGGGGAGGGGCCGCGAGGTCCGGAAACTTTCGGGTGTGGAACGGAAACTTCTTCTGCGCGAACCGTTGACGATCCACCGTCAACCCTTCAATCATCCTTGCCTGAGGAACCGGTCATAGTTCGAAATCTCGGACGACAGTGGTCTGGCCGCACGCTGCATGCCTCTGTCGGAACATCGCCGCCCATCTGGATTCCGGTCCTCCTCGTCCGCCTCGCCGAGTGGGAGCGGACGACGCGTTCCGCCGCACTTCAGTCCTTCCGTGATGTCTACCTTGGAGGCACAGACATGGGCTCGTACGCCATTCCCCCACCCGCAGTCCGCCACAAGCTCCGCGGTCTGCTGACAGCGCTGGCCGTCGGCGTGCTCGCTCTCGTCGGTGCACTGGCCGCGCCGCCGACAGCGCACGCCGCCGAGAGCACACTCGGCGCGGCGGCGGCGCAGAGCGGTCGCTACTTCGGCACCGCCATCGCCTCGGGCAGGCTGGGCGACTCGGCGTACACGTCGATCGCGAGCCGCGAGTTCAACTCGGTGACGGCCGAGAACGAGATGAAGATCGACGCCACCGAACCCCAGCGCGGCCAGTTCAACTTCACCGCAGGTGACCGCGTCTACAACTGGGCGGTACAGAACGGCAAGCAGGTGCGCGGCCACACCCTGGCCTGGCACTCCCAGC
This sequence comes from Streptomyces sp. NPDC053474, assembly GCF_044544845.1. Lineage (NCBI taxonomy): Bacteria > Bacillati > Actinomycetota > Actinomycetes > Kitasatosporales > Streptomycetaceae > Streptomyces > Streptomyces sp. NPDC053474. Next base: position 12,051 of record NZ_JBITXV010000030.1, on the reverse strand, counting down.
AGCCGGGCTGGATGCAGAGCCTCAGCGGCAGTGACCTGCGTCGGGCGATGATCGGCCACATCAACGGCGTGATGGCCCACTACAAGGGCAAGATCGCCCAGTGGGACGTCGTGAACGAGGCCTTTGCTGACGGCAGTTCCGGCGCCCGGCGCGACTCCAACCTGCAGCGCACCGGCAACGACTGGATCGAGGTCGCCTTCCGCACCGCGCGCGCCGCCGACCCGGCCGCCAAGCTCTGCTACAACGACTACAACGTGGAGAACTGGACCGCGGCCAAGACCCAGGCCATGTACGCCATGGTCAAGGACTTCAAGCAGCGCGGCGTGCCGATCGACTGCGTCGGCTTCCAGTCGCACTTCAACGACGGCAGCCCCTACCACAGCAACTTCCGCACCACTCTGCAGAGCTTCGCCGCTCTCGGCGTCGACGTGGCTGTCACCGAACTCGACATCCAGCGTGCGTCGGCCACGACCTACGCCAACGTGACCAAGGACTGCCTGGCGGTCTCGCGCTGCCTCGGCATCACCGTCTGGGGCGTGCGCGACAGCGACTCATGGCGACCGGAGCACTCGCCGCTCCTGTTCAACAGCAACGGCACCAAGAAGCCCGCCTACACCGCGGTCCTCGACGCACTCAACGGTGGCTCTACGCCTCCGGGGGATTCCGGACAGATCAAGGGCGTTGCGTCAGGCCGCTGCCTGGACGTGCCCGGCGCCGGTACCACCGACGGCACCCAGGTGCAGCTGTGGGACTGCCGCAGCGGCACCAACCAGCAGTGGGCCTCCACCGCCGCGGGCGAGCTCAGGGTCTACGGGAACAAGTGCCTGGACGCCGCAGGCACCGCCAACGGCACCAAAGTCCAGATCTACAGCTGCTGGGGCGGCGACAACCAGAAATGGCGCCTGGGATCCGACGGATCCATCGTCGGCGTCCAGTCCGGCCTCTGCCTCGACGCCGCCGCGGCGGGCACCGCCAACGGAACCCTGATCCAGCTCTACTCCTGCTCGGGCGGCAGCAACCAACGCTGGACCCGCACCTGATGGGACCTGCCCTAGACGAAGGAGTGATGCGATGAAGACCCACAGTGCGGCTTCCCCCGCCCCTCCACCAAGACATCGCTGGTGGTCCCGGTGCACCGCCGTGGCGGCGGGCCTCGCGACCGCGATGCTCGTCGCGGTGATGACGGCACCTGCCGAGGCTGCGACCGCGGGCACCCGTGCCGCTCAGGTGGCAGAGGTGGACACCAACGCCTGGTACGTCCTGGTCAATCGCAACAGCGGCAAGGCCCTGGACGTCTCCGGCAACTCCACCGCCGACGGCGCGCGGGTCAGCCAGTGGACGCGTCACGACGGAACCAACCAGCAATGGCAGTTCGTGGACTCCGGCGGCGGCTTCTACCGGCTCAAGGCCCGGCACTCGGGCAAGGTCCTCGACGTGGCAGGCGCCTCGACCGCCGACGGCGGAGCGATCCAGCAGTGGGCCGATGCCAACGGGGCCAACCAGCAGTTCCGCCTGGCCGACTCCGACGCGGGCCACGTCCGGCTGATCAACCGCAACAGCGGCAAGGCGGTGGAGGTGCAGGGTGCCAGCACCGCCGACGGCGGCAACGTCGTCCAGTACACCGACCGGGGCGGCGCCAACCAGCAATGGCAGCTGGTCAAGCTGTCGTCCGGAGGCGGCGCATGCGGCAACGCCCCGACTCTGACGAGTGGTACGCACACGATTCAGAGCGGCGGCAAGAGCCGCAGCTTCGTCCTCAGAGTTCCCGCCAACTACGACAACAGCCACCGCTACCGGCTGATCTTCGCGTTCCACTGGCGGGGCGGAACCGCCGGCGACGTTGCCTCGGGCGGAACGAGCGGGGCCGCCTGGTCCTACTACGGCCAGCAGGAACAGTCGAACAACACCGCGATCCTCGTCGCCCCCCAGGGTCTCGGGAACGGCTGGGCCAATACCGGCGGTGAGGACATCACCTTCGTCGACGACATGATCCGTCGCATCGAGGGCGGCCTCTGCGTCAACCCGGCACAGCGCTTCGCCACGGGCTTCAGCTGGGGCGGCGGCATGAGCTATGCGCTCGCCTGCAGCCGGGCGAATGTCTTCAGGGCCGTCGCGGTCATCTCCGGTGCCCAGATCAGCGGGTGCGGCGGCGGCACCCAGCCCATCGCCTACTTCGGAATCCACGGCATCGGTGACTCCGTCCTCAACATCTCGCAAGGACGCTCCCTGCGCGACAAATTCGTCAGCAACAACGGCTGCGCTCCCCAGAGCCCACGCGAGCCCGCGCCGGGCAGCCGCACACACATCACCACCACCTACTCGGGCTGCCGTGCCGGGTACCCCGTCCAATGGGCCGCGTTCGACGGCGGCCACATACCCGGTCCGGTCGACGGCTCCCCCAACGAAAGCGGCGTCGCCACCTGGACCAAGGCAGAGATTTGGAGGTTCTTCGCACAGTTCCAGTGACACCTTCGTGCCATGTGGCCCAGCACCGGAACCAAGGAGTCCAACGGCTGACGCGCCTTTGACAGGGACCTCAAGACGTACACCGACACGGTCGCCGCGGCCTTCCCTTGGCTCACGCGGCCAGACATGGGATGTTCTCGGGGCATGTCAGTGAGGGGAGAGCGGCGAACTGGCCGCTATAGCAGCACTCTTGGCACGAAATCGCGCAGTATTCGCTCCCTGCCACCGATCTCCGATCTCGCAGATTCATGGGATGTTCCAGCCGGGATCGTGGTATCTATACGGGTGCGTGGCGATCAGTCCCGCTGATTCAGCAACCACTCGCAGAACAGGACGCTGCATGAGGAAATCCTGGATCTTACCCCTGATCTCGCTTGTCGCTGCCGCGCTCGGGGCGACGGTGGCAGATGCGACCCCCGCCTCCGCGGCGTCCACCACACCTTTGCGGGTCATGCCGTTGGGCGACTCGATAACCTGGGGTGTCGGAAGCAGTACGGGCAACGGCTACCGGGCTCCGTTGTGGGACAGGCTCGCGGCGGACGGCCATCCGCTGGACTTCGTGGGCACGTTGCGGGGCGGTTCGATGTCCGACCCCGACAACGAAGGCCACTCCGGATACCGCATCGACCAGATCGCCGCACTCGCCGACGCTCCGCTGACCCGCTACCGGCCCAACGTCGTGACGCTGCACATCGGTACCAACGACCTCCAAGGAGCCTCCGAGGTCGACACCGCCATCGCCCGGCTGAAGTCGCTGGTCAACCAGATCACCGCGGACGTGCCCGACGCGACCGTCCTCGTCGCCTCCCTGGTCGTGTCCACCAGCGAGTCGGAGGAGCGGTACCGGGGTGCGTACAACCAGGCCATCTCCCACATCGTCAGCGCCGCGCAGGCCGCGGGCAAGCACGTCGCATCCGTCGACATGAGCAGCCTGACCACGGCCGACCTGGCCGACCCCCTGCACCCCAACGACGGGGGCTACCAGAAGATGGCCGACGCCTTCCACCGCGGCATCCAGGCCGCGGACCGCGCCGGGTGGCTGAGGAACCCCGCCCCCACCGCGGCGCGCGTGCAGTCCGGCATCGCCGGCAAGTGCCTGGATGTCAACGGCGCCGGCACCGCCAATGGGACCGCCGTCCAGATCTGGGGCTGCAGTGGCAGTGTCAACCAGCTCTGGTCCGCGTTCACCGACGGCACCCTGCGCGCCATGGGCAAGTGCCTCGACGTCGCCGGCGGGGGCACCGCCAACGGCACCAAGGTGCAGATCTGGGCCTGCCACGGCGGCGCCAACCAGGTCTGGCAGCCCTACAACGGCGGCTACCGCAATCCTGCCTCCGGCCGCTGCCTCGATGTTCCGGGCTCCACCACGACCGACGGCACGCAGCTCCAGCTGTGGGACTGCAACGGCGGCGCCAACCAGAAGTGGACCACTCTGCCCGCTAGCTGACAGCCCTCGGGGTGCAGCTCGCCGTCCTGGAGCGGCCGACCGTCGTACGGCTGGCTGGCCGCGCTCGCTCGTCACTTCCGCGCTGTCGTCCCGGAGGGGAGGGGTTCGCCCGAGCGCAGGTGTGCCCTCAGCCACTGCTCGGTGTTGCTCACGTGCAGCAGTGCGGCGGCCTGGCTGAGGGCGGCATCCCGGGCGGACAGCGCGTTGAAGATCGCCTCGTGCTCGGCGAGGGTGCGGGCCGCGGCCTTGTCGTCGACGAGGCCGCGCCAGATGCGGGCCCGCAGGGTGCGACCGGCGATCCCTTCCAGGAGGGTGAGGAGGGTCTCGTTCCCCGTGGCCGAGACGACGGCGCGGTGGAAGGCGGCATCGTGGACGTTGAGCCGCTCCACGTCGTCGTGGGCGTCGCGCATGGCGTCCAGGTGCGACTTCACTTCGGCCAACTGCTCATCAGAGATCCGGGTGGCGGCAAGGGCCGTGGCCATCGGTTCGAGGAGCCGCCGTACCTCCATGAGGTCCTTCAGGGCGACCGAGTCGCCCTGAAGCAGTTCCACCGCACCGCCGAGCCCTTCCAGGAGCAGGCTCGGCTGCAGGCTGGTCACATAAGTGCCGTCGCCCCGCCGGACCTCCAGGACCCGCGCGACGGCCAGTGCCTTGACCGCTTCCCGGGCGAGGTTGCGGGACAGCCCCAGTTGGGCGGCCAGTTCCGGCTCCGGCGGGAGCTTCGCCCCCGGCGGCAGAGCACCGGTCCGGATCAGCTCCCGGATCTGCTCAATGGCCTGGTCCGTCAGAGACACCGCGCATCACTCCCCCCGTGCCCCGCGAGGGGGACGCGCTGATTCTGAAGTTCCACGTTTCGTCCGACCTGTTCCGCAGTCCGCATGCCGAGGGTGCCGTTGATGATACGGGGATGCGTGTGCGGGAAGGCGATCACGGCAGCGGGGGCGATCTCGACGAGTCGAACTGGCCATGCAGTATGGGCAGACATGCGATGTTTGACGGAACGCAATTCCCTCAAACTAGGCTTAGCCGGGGTGAATTGCCTGACTCTTCAGCGCTTTCATCCCTGCACGCTGGTTGACACCCAGGGAGACCTGACCGACCTTCATGCGTAACACGCGGTGCCCTGTGCGCTGCGCCACGCCGACTTGTGTCCCCTGCCCCCTCTGCACCAGGGATGTGCTCATGTCGAGTTCGATCAACAGACGCCATTTCCTCGCCGGTGCCACCTGCGTGGCCGCGGCGGCCGTGACCGGCGGCTTGTCCGGCGCCGGTGTGGCCCACGCGGCACCCAGCAGGTACACACCCGACTGGAACTCGGTCGACCAGCACCCGCCGGCCCCGGAGTGGTTCCAGGACGCGAAGTTCGGGATCTACTTCCACTGGGGCGTCTTCAGCGTCCCGGCCTTCGGCAACGAGTGGTACCCGCGCAACATGTACCGGGCCGGAGACACCGCCCATCAGCACCACATCGCGACCTACGGCCAGCCATCGGCGTGGCCGTACCACAACTTCATCAACGGGGCTCAGGACCTGGCGGGCAAGTTCGTCCAGTTCGCCCCGAAACTGAAGTCGACCGGCGGGAAGTTCGACCCGGACGAGTGGGCGCAGCTGTTCGTTGACGCGGGCGCCAGGTTCGCCGGCCCGGTCGCCGAGCACCATGACGGCTTCTCCATGTGGGACAGCCAGGCCAACGAGTGGAACTCGGTGAAGAAGGGCCCGGGCCTTGACCTGCTGAAGGTCTTCTCCACGGCGATCCGCGCCAAGGGCCTCAAACTCCTTGTGGCCATGCATCACGCGTACAACTTCACCGGCTTCTACGATGCCGTCCCCGCCCAGGCGGACCCGAGCCTCAAGAAGCTCTACGGGCAGCTGGGCTCGGCCGCGGAGAACCAGCTCTGGTTCGACAAGCTCAAGGAGGTCATCGACCGCGCCCGGCCCGACATCCTGTGGCAGGACTTCAATCTGGACGAGGTCGACGAGAAGCAGCGTCTGAACTTCCTGGCGTACTACTACAACCAGGCCATCAGCTGGGGCCGTGAGGTCGTCACCACGTACAAGGACGGCATGCACGGCAAGGGCGAGGTCTTCGACTACGAGCGTGGCGGCCCGGCCGACCTCACCGCGCCCTACTGGCTGACCGACGACAGCATCTCCAGCAGCAGCTGGTGCTACACCCAGGGCATCGGCTACTACACCATCCAGCAGATGCTGCACGCGTTCATCGACCGGGTCAGCAAGAACGGCAACATGCTGCTGAACATCGCGCCGATGGCCGACGGCGCCATTCCGCAGGCGCAGAAGGACATCCTGCTGGGCATCGGGGACCACCTGAAGCGCTTCGGTGAGTCGATGTACGCGACCCGCGCCTGGATGGCGTACGGCGAGGGCCCGACGAAGATGGGCGGCGGCTCGTTCACCACTCCGCATGCCGGCACCCCGCAGGACATCCGCTTCACCCGGAACAAGGCCAACCATGTGCTGTACGCCACCGTCCTGGGCTGGCCTGGCAGCTCACTGACCATCAAGACCCTCGGCGCGGACCGGATCAACCTCTCCTCGCTGACCTCGGTGAAGCTCCTCGGCACCACCGCCGGCACCTACATCGACCTGCCCACACCGGCACAGAACGCCTCCGGCCTCACGGTCACCCTGCCCTCATCCGCGCCGTACAGTGCGAACGCCTACGTCCTGAAGCTCACCTTCTCCGGCACGATCCCGGGCCTGCGGCCGCTCTCCGGCGTCATCGGCTTCAGGGACGTCAACTACACCGGCGACTACGCCGTGCTCCCCGTCGGCGACCACACCGCAGCCGCCCTGACCACGGCCGGACTGGGCGCGGCCACCCTCTCCTCCCTCCGTCCGGCCCCCGGCCACCGGGCGATCGGCTACTCCGGAGACAACTTCACCGGCACCTCCTGGACTTTCACGGCCGACAACCCCGACCTCAGGGTCACGGGCAACAACGACCAGATCACCTCGCTGAGAGTCCAGTTCAACCCGGCGACGTACTTCCGGATCACCAACGTCGCAGGCGGACTCGCCCTGGACAGCGGCGGCAACGTGGCCTCTGGTTCCCACCTCAAGCAGTGGACCTGGGACGGCAGCTCTCACCTGCAGTGGCACGCGGAGCCCGTCGGAGGCGGCTACTACAGGCTGGTGAACCGCGCGAACGGCATGGTCGCCGACGGCTGGGGCGCCACCACCGACGGCTCCGCAGCCCGACAGGCCCAGTGGAACGGTGGCACCAACCAGCAGTGGACGGTCACCCATCGGGGCGGTGACAGCTACTCGATCGCCAACCGCACCACCGGTCTGGTCCTGGACGGCGGCGGCAAGGTCGACTCGGGCTCCGTCGCCAAGCAGTGGACGTATGGCAGTAGCACCAACCTGCTGTGGACCTTCACGGCCGTGTGATCGTCGGGACGGGCGAGCGACTGCGACTGCGGGTGGTGGCGACGGGCGTTGGGCTCAGGCCCTGCCTCTTCCTTCCGGTCAGGGGCAGGGCATGCGGCGAGCACGTGCTCGTGCCCCTGGCTGGGTGCACTCGCTCAAGCGCCGCGCGGATACCGCGACCCGGCCAGACCCATCCCGCCGCAGTTCGTCGCATGCTTCTCGCGCACATCGATCGGTTCGGCGTGGCACCACGCGGACGACTGTTCCGGAACCAGGTCGGCAACCTCGACGCTGCGGACCGCCTCGGTGAAGTCGACCGCCGTGTAGTCGATCACCTCGTCGGCGCCGAACCCCTCGGCGAACTCCCGCTTGCTTCCGCTCGCCGTCGCGATCGCGTGCGCCCCGAGTGCATTCGCGATGTGGATCGCGGCGTGGCCGACCCCTCCATCCCGCCGTGGATCAGGACGAGGTCGCCCTCACTCACGCCGCCGAGGTCGACGAGGCCCTGCCACGCTGTCAGCCCGACGATCGGCAGCGCCGCCGCCTCGATGTGCGAGAGCGACGCGGGCTTGTGTGCCAGGTGCAACGCGGGCATCGGCACGACCTCGGCGTACGTGCTCGCCGCCCGCGCTCGCCGCCTGCGGGAACCGCGGCATCCCGAACACCTCGTCGCCTGGCCTGAACCGCCAGGTCCGCGTCGCCTGTGCGACCCCACCGCTGATGTCCCAGCCGAGGATGAACGGCGGTCCGCCGAGCAGCGGGAATCCGGCACACCTCAACTGTCACGCCAGGAAATGCCGACAACCCGCCTCCCCGTAGGCCTGCACTCGGCTGGGCACGGTGTCAGTCCACAGTGGTGCCCCTAGCAGGCGGCCGCGTCCGCGTGCGTGGAACACGACCTGTGTGCTCGGAGGGTGGGCAACAGCTTGATCAAGTCGCCGTTGACGCCCGCCGGTTTGGCCACCGCCCGACTCGCGCTGTCGGCGACGTCATCGGCGCTCAGCCTGCTGCCACGAACAGGTATGCATTTGGTTGACGTCGGTCGTCGACGATACGTAGGCTCCGGTCGTTCAAGCCAAAAGGTATCCGCCACACGGCCGTTCGGGCCACAAGTTGTCCGCCACACGAAAGGCTTTCGTGTCAGTGCGAGCAGTCACCCCACAGGGTTCCTTTCCCATATCGGCCGGGACCGGCCATTGATGGGGTCTCGAGAACGGTTCGCGGTATTTCGGGACCGTGATTTCACCGTCTTCTTCGTCGGCTACGTCACGTCCAACCTCGGTACGTCGATGGCATCCGTGGCGCTGGCGTTCGCGGTCCTGCACAACGACGGATCACCCACCGACCTGAGTCTGGTCCTCGCCGCGCGCATCGTGCCGATGGTGCTGTTGCTCCTCGGCGGCGGGGTGCTCGGCGACCGGCTGCCGCGGCGCCTGGTGATGCTGGTGGCCGACTCCGTGCGCGCCCTCAGCCAGGGTGCCCTGGCCGTGCTGTTGCTGATCGGACCGGTGCCCCTGTGGGTAGTGCTCACCCTCGCCGCCTGCGGTGGGGTCGGCGAGGCCCTGTTCCGTCCCTCGTTCGACGGTCTGGTGCCGCAACTCGCCCCGAAGGACCGGCTGCCGGAGGCCAACTCCCTGCTCGGGATGGCCCAGTCGGCCGCGAGCGTGGGCGGCCCGGCGCTCGCGGGCGTCCTGGTCGCGGTCACCTCGGCGGCCACGGTTCTGCTGGTGGACGCGCTGAGCTATGTGGTGAGCGTCGGCGCCCTGCTCATGCTGCGGGTTGGCAACCAGGCGCCCGACTCCGGCGGCAGCTCCATGGTGGCCGAACTGCGGGCCGGATGGCGGGCCTTCTCGGCCCACACGTGGTTGTGGACCGTCACCCTCCAGTTCACTCTGTTCAACCTGCTGGTGTGGGCGCCCTACTTGGTCCTCGGCCCCGTCTCGGCGGCCCGCAGCTACGGCGGGGCCGAGGCCTGGGGGCTGATCGTCGGCACCTTCGGCGGCGGCTCGCTGCTCGGCGGTCTGCTGCTGCTCGGCCGACGACCCTCGCGCCCGCTGGTCGTGACCACACTGATCACGTTCCTGTGGGCGGCTCCCTCAGCGGCCCTCGCCGTCCGCGCCCCGCTGTGGACGGTGTGCGCCGCGGCCCTCGCGGCGGGCGTGTCGAGCGCGGTGTTCAACAGCCTCTGGATGACGACGATCCAGCAGCACGTGCCCGCGGACAGCCTGTCCCGGGTGATGTCGTACGTGGCCTTCGGAGCCTATTCGGTCGGGCCGGTCGGGCTCGCCCTCGCCGGTCCGCTGGCGGAACAGACCAGCAGCGGCCTGATCCTGGCCATCGGCGTCGGCTGGCAGGTCCTTGCTAATTCCGTGGTGCTCATGCTGCCGGCCGTACGCAATCTGCGCGCGCCGAATGCGGATCAGAACGAGAGCGCCGCGGAGAACTCCGCGGAATCTGCCGAGTCCAGTACGTCTCACGTACCGGCGAACTGACCCACCCCTTCTTCTCCTTTCCGCCACGGTTCCCGAAACGAGGGTTCATGGTGACTGTGCAGCGTTCGCGCTGTCCCGACGCGGTGGCCCTCACCGACGGAATGCGCCATTTCACCTATGCGGAATTGGTGGCGATCGCTGCCCGGGTCGCGCACGTCCTGCGCGGCAAGGGGATCGGGCCGGGAGACACCGTGGCCCTGTGCTTCGTGCGGTCCACGGAGCAGGTCCTCGCTCTGGTCGGCACCCTCGCCTCCGGAGCCGCCGCGGCGCCCTTCGACGTGCGTCATGCCGCCACGGCCGTACGCGAGAACGTGACGCGGCTCGCGCCCGCCGCCGTCCTCGCCGACGCCGACGGGGCGGAGCTCTTCCCCGACGCGCTGCGCCTGGACGGCCTGCTGGCCATGGACGGGGGACACCATGCCCATCGGCCGCCCCCTCGACGGGGTGCACGCCGTGGTCGCCGACGAGTCCGGTGCCCCGGTCCCGGCCGGTACCGCCGGTGAGCTGCTGATCGGCGGTACCAGCGTGGCCCTGGGGGTACGCGGGGGCCGCCGCCGCGGCCGCCGAGCGCTCTTCCGCCCTCGACCCTGGCGCGCTTCGCCGCCCTCGCGGCCCCGCACCAGGGCGCCACCGTCACCGTCACCCTGACCGAGCCCACCCCGCTGGACGAGCCGCTGACCTTCACCCCCGGCCCGCGACGGTCCACGGTCACACACGGCACCCGGCTGAGCGCCACGGTGGCGCCCGGTCGTGCCCCGTCGATCCACCGCCCGCCGCGGTTTGAGGGGCACGTGGGTCACCCGTTCCTCACCTGCTTCGCGTGTGGGCACAGCCGCCCCGCCCGGGACGGCCTCGTGGAGCCTCCCTGAGCCGCAGGCTGACGGGGTGCGCTCGGGGATGCGGTCGTACGTCCACCACGTGGTGACCACGGAGTGGCCCACGATGGCGCGGCGAGAGCCGCTCGGGCAGCGGGGGTGGCGGCTCCTGGACGGGGTGCGCAACGCCAACCGGCTCCCCGGCGACGCCACGGTGGCGCAGCACGCGGCGTCCCAGGAGGTGCTGGCCCAGGTCTCCGCCCTCGACGAGGCGCGGCGCGGACGCGAGGGCGACATCGACAGCGGGCTTTCCCCGGTCCTGTGGCTGGGCTCTCAGGCGACCTCCCGCGCCTCGCCGTCTACGCGGCCTGGGTGAGTTCGGCTTGGCCGAACAGCAGGGCGTAGCCGTTGGGGAGTTGGTGGAGGATGCGGGTGATCAGGTCGGGTCCGGCGTGGGCGGTGACGGCGGCGAAGACGGAGCCGGTGTCCCAGCGGGTGGTGGCCGGGGAGGCGCCGGTGCGGGCGGCGAGGTCTTTGACGAAGGCCCAGCCGGTCAGTGGCTGGGTGTCGGGGATCTGCGCGGTCAGCACACGTGCGGCCTCCAGGGGCAGGCAGGCGGCCAGATCGACGCGTTCGTCGCCGGTCAGCTGGCGTCCCAGCCCGGCGAGGACCAGGCGGACGGCGTCGTCGGCCCGCTCACGGGTGGGGTAGGCGCCCTCGTAGCGGACCTTCTCCAGCATCTGCTCGTACGCCGTCGAGTACGGCTGCTGGTGCTCAAGCGGTACGCGCACGTCGGAGATCACGGGGGTAGTTGCCTTTCTGGGGCCGGCCGGTGTGCGGGCACCGGCGTGCGGGTTGGTCAGCTGGGCTGGGGGCGGCCGAAGAGCAGGTCGTAGCCGAGGGGGAGCTGGAGCAGGATCTGGCCCAGCAGATCCTCGTCGGCGGTGTCGGCGACGGTGGACAGCACGGCGCTGACGTCCCAGGTGGCGGTCTGCTCGGTGGCGCCTTCGATCCACGCGGCGGTCGCGCGGACGAACCGCTCCGGAGACAGCGGTTCGGCGCTCTGCAGCGGGTTGAGCAGGATCAGGGCGAACGCTTCGGGCAGGCGTGCCGCCAGCTGGGCGCGGACGTCGCCGACCAGGTGCGCGCCGAGGAGGGCGAGCACCACGCGGGCCGCGCGCTCGGCTTCTTCCACAGTGCTGTACTCGCCGCGTTCCTTCACATGGCTGAGGAACGCTTCGCGTCGCAGGGTCATCTCGGCTGCCGCCCCTTCTTCGGACTGCCCAGAGGGTGCGGAGGGCGGGGTGAGGGGGAGGTCGGGTGTCCGCCCTCCGTACCGGGTGCGGGCTGGTGTCAGCCGGAGATTTCCTTGTGGGCGGAGCCGACGCCGATGGAGATCTTGCGGGGCTTGGCGCGCTCGGCGATCGGGATGCGCAGG
>NZ_JBITXV010000029.1:0-58378 GCF_044544845.1 Streptomyces sp. NPDC053474 | reverse complement strand
CCCCTAAATCACCAAACACCCCACCACTTACCCCCCCCCCCACCCTCGCCCTCTCCCTCTTACCCCCTTGGCCGGGGGGGTACCCGCCCGGGGGGCGGGCCCCCCCCCCCCCCCCCGCCCCCGGCCCTCGTCGTTACTGCTGAACCGCCGCGCGCCTATGCGGACTTGCGGCTGTCACGCGGGTGCACCGCGATGTTCATCGCGCCGGACCTGAGGACCGCAAGGCGCTCCTCCAGGACCTCCTCGAGCTCTTCTCGAGTACGGCGCTCCATGAGCATGTCCCAGTGCGTACGCGCGGGCTTGCCCTTCTTCTCCTCCGGTCCGTCGCCGTCCACGAGAAGTGCCTGGGCCCCGCAGACCTTGCACTCCCACTCCGGCGGGATCTCCGCCTCGACCGAGAACGGCATCTCAAATCGATGTCCGTTCTGGCATGCGTACTCCACGGCCTGGCGCGGGGCCAGGTCGATGCCGCGGTCGGTCTCGTAGCTGGTCACCACGAGGCGCGTGCCGCGAAGAGCTCGCTCACTCATGAATCGTGCCTCCCGGGCTTGTCGCCCACAGGACAGGTGTCGCTGTCGTCGTCATCCGGACAACGTCCGGTCGGCGGTAAAGATTCCCGTACCGGGTCATGCGTCGCCGTCGTATGCCGCCCCTTGTTGTACCCACCGACGCCCGGTTTGTCACATCTGACAACAGATGTCACCCAGCGTTGCCATAAACTCAGCACGCAGTAACGGTCCGCCTGGCAGGCCAAAGGCGTACACTACCGGCCTTCGCCCCTCGTTGCTAAATCAGGCCCGGAATCGGCTGGTCCGCGCCCTGGGCCGGGGCGGTCAGACCCAGGCGCCGCGGTCCTTGAGGACCGCGCGCAGCGTCTCCGTCTCGTCCGTCATGATGCCGTCGACCCCCAGGTCGAGCAGCGTGTGCATCCGGGCCGGGTCATTGACCGTCCACACATGGACCTGGAGCCCGCGCGCGTGGGCGGTGCGCACGAAGCGGTGATCGACCACCCGGACCCCCGACTGCGCCTCGGGCACCTGCGCGCACACCGCGGACACCCGCGGCACCGCCGGGAGCCCCAGGGAGCGCAGCCGCAGCGCCAGGACGCCGCGCGTGCCGTACGACGTGGCGAGGCGCGGCCCCGCGAGCCGCTGGGCCCGCGCCACCCGCGCCTCTGAGAACGAGCCGACGCAGACCCGGCCCCACGCGGAGGCGCGCTCGATCAGGTCGAGCAGCGGCACGAGGGCGGGCTCGGCCTTCACGTCCACGTTCCAGCGCGCCTCGGGGAACGCCTCCAGGAGGTCCTCGAAGAGCGGCACCGGCTCACGGCCCGCCACGCGCGCGTGGCTCACCTCGCGCCAGGGCAGGTCCGCGATGCCGCCGGTCCCGTCCGTGACCCGGTCGAGCGTGGCGTCGTGGAACGCCACGAGGCGGCCGTCCGCCGTGGCGTGCACATCGGTCTCCAGGTACCGGTAGCCCTGGTCGACGGCGCGCCGGAACGCCGCCGCGGTGTTCTCCAGGCCCTCGGCCGCGCCTCCCCGGTGGGCGAAGGCGAGCGGCCCCGGATGGTCGAGGTAGGGATGGCGTACGCGCGTGGTCACCGACGCAGTATCGCCCGCTCCGATGGCGTGCCCGAGGCCACCACGACTCCGGCGGGCGGCGTGGGGAGGGCGAACAGGCGCAGGGAGAACTGGGCGAGCGGGCCGATCGTCACGGCGTACACGACGGTGCCCACGCCGAGGGTGCCGCCGAGCGCGAAGCCGGTGACGACCACCGCGACCTCCACCAGCGTGCGCGTCAGCCGGATCGAGCGGCCGGTGCGCTCGTGCAGGCCCGTCATCAGGCCGTCGCGGGGGCCGGGGCCGAACTCCGCCGCGATGTAGAGGCCGGTCGCCACGCCGTTGAGGACGATGCCCGCCACCAGCAGCGGGATCCGGACGCCAAGGCCGTGCGCGTCCGGAACGAGCGCGAGCGTGCCGTCCATCGCCAGGCCCACGACGAAGACGTTCGACACCGTGCCGAGGCCCGGCCGCTGCCGCAGCGGGATCCACAGCAGAAGCACCGCGGCGCCCACGAAGATCGAGACGACGCCGATGGACAGGCCGGTCCGCTCGGCCAGGCCCTGGTGCAGCACGTTCCACGGCTCCAGGCCGAGGCCCGAGCGCACGAGCAGCGCCGAACTCGCGCCGTACAGGACCAGCCCCGCGTACAGCTGGACGAGGCGCCGCGAGAGCTGGCCGCCGCCCGGCAGCCTGGGAAGGGACCGGCCCCGGTGCTCCGGGGCCGGGGCGGACGGAACTGGATGCTCCCTGGACAAGTGGTGCCCCCCGTGGTGGTAGTGGCCTGACTCATGACACTCTGTGGCTTGGCGCAAGGCGCCAACCATGGCCAATTCGATGAAGGTGGACTGGGATCATGGCTCAGTGGACATCGGCGGTGGGCTCGACCCAGCTCGCCCGGCTGCTCACCTCCCAGCAGGCGCGCCCGGCGGGCGCGGGCGCCCGCCGCCCGCCCGCCTACCGCGCCCTCGCCGACGGCATCAGGCTCCTCGTCCTGGAGGGACGCGTCCCCGTGGCCGCCCGCCTGCCCGCCGAGCGGGAACTCGCAGTCGCGCTCTCCGTGAGCCGCACCACGGTCGCCGCCGCCTACGAGGCGCTGCGCACCGAGGGGTTCCTGGAGTCCCGCAGGGGCGCGGGCAGCTGGACCGCCGTCCCGGCCGGGAACCCGCTCCCCGCGCGCGGGCTCGAACCCCTGCCGCCCGAAGCCGTCGGCTCCATGATCGACCTGGGCTGCGCGGCCCTGCCCGCCCCCGAGCCCTGGCTCACCCGCGCCGTGCAGGGCGCCCTGGAGGAGCTGCCTCCTTACGCCCACACCCACGGCGACTATCCGGCGGGGCTGCCCGCCCTGCGCGCCATGCTCGCCGAGCGCTACACCGCGCGCGGGATCCCGACCATGCCGGAACAGATCATGGTCACCACCGGCGCCATGGGCGCCATCGACGCGATCTGCCACCTCTTCGCGGGCCGCGGCGAGCGCATCGCCGTCGAGTCGCCCTCGTACGCCAACATCCTCCAGCTGATGCGCGAGGCGGGGGCCCGCCTGGTGCCCGTCGCGATGGCCGAGGGGCTGCGCGGCTGGGACCTGGACCGCTGGCGGCAGGTGCTGCGCGACGCCGCGCCGCGCCTCGCGTACGTCGTCGCGGACTTCCACAACCCGACCGGCGCGCTCGCCGACGAGGACCAGCGCCGCCAGCTCGTCGACGCGGCGCGCTCCGCGGGCACCGTCCTCGTCGTCGACGAGACCATGAGCGAACTCGGCCTCGACGACGTCGAGATGCCCCGCCCCGTCTGCGGGTTCGACCCCGCGGGCGCCACCGTCATCACCGTGGGCTCGGCCAGCAAGGCCTTCTGGGCGGGCATGCGCATCGGCTGGGTGCGGGCCGCGCCGGACGTGATCCGCAGCCTGGTGGCGGCGCGCGCGTACGCCGACCTGGGCACGCCCGTCCTGGAGCAGCTGGCCGTCAACTGGCTCCTGAGCACCGGCGGCTGGCGCGAGGCCGTGAACGTGCGCAGGGCGCAGGCCCGCGACAACCGCGACGCGCTGGTCGCCGCCGTGCGCAGGGAGCTGCCCGGCTGGGAGTTCGAGGTGCCGCACGGCGGCCTGACCCTGTGGGTGCGCACCGGCGGCCTGTCCGGGTCGCGCCTGGCCGAGGTCGGCGAACGCGTCGGCGTCCGCGTGCCGTCCGGCCCTCGCTTCGGCGTGGACGGCGCCTTCGAGGGCTATGTGCGGCTGCCGTTCACCGTCGGGGGAGCGGTCGCGGACGAGGCGGCGGTGCGCCTCGCGGCGGCGGCACGCCTGGTGGAGAAGGGGGCGGGCGGAGGGATGCAGGCCCCGCAGTCGTTCGTGGCCTGAACGGGCGGGCCCGGTAGGTGCGGAGGCGGGCCGGGTGACCGCCCCGCGCCTTCAGTTCTCCGCGGCTAGTTCTCCGCGGCGGCGGGTGCCGCGGAGAGGGCCGCGTCCGCGGGCCTCGTGCGCCCCGGGACCAGCTCCAGGACCGCCCGCCGGTGCGCGTCGCTCGTCGCGTCGTCGTACGGGTCCGGTGTGGCGGGGACCTGGAGGCGGTGCACCGGACCCGTGCCGAGGCGGGCGTAGCCGCGGCCCGCGGGGACCTCCGCCGTGGGGGTCGTGGGCGGCGCCGCCCCGAGGATCTGCTCCAGCTGGCTAGGGGTGGCGGGGCCGAGCACCACGCGCGCGCGGGTGTGCTGCCGTACCGCGTCGCTGAGGGCGTCCACGCTGTCGAGCTGGTCGGCCACCACGATGGTGACGCCCGCCGCGCGGCCGTGCCGCAGCGGCACCTGGAGCAGCGACTGGGGGTCCCGGTGCCCGTCGGCCGCGGCCAGGTGGCCGAGCGTGCTCGGGCGGTCGAGGAGGATCCACAGCGGGCGCCGGGTGTCCTCGGGCGGCGGCTGGCCCGCCTGCCGGGCGCGGTTGGCGGCGATGAGCCGCCGCTCCGTCTCGTGCGCCGCCCACTCCAGGCTCGCGAGGGCCCCGGTGAGCCCGCACTCGACGGCCAGGACGCCGTCGCGCCCGGTGAGGCACGCGTAGTCGCCGGTGCCGCTGCCCTCGACGATCACCACGTCGCCGTGCTGGAGGGCCTGCAGGGCGATCGAGCGGAGCAGCGTGGTGGTGCCGCTGCCGGGCGTGCCGACGGCCAGCAGGTGCGGCTCGGTCGAGCGCGGGCCGGTGCGCCACACGACGGGCGGCACGTCGCGCTGTTCCTCGCCGTCGGTCACGGGCAGCGTGCGCTGGACCGAGGTCGGGTCGGTGAAGCCGAGGACGGTCTCGCCGGGAGCGGTGACGAACCGCTGGGCGGCGATGTCGGTGGGCAGCGGCGGCAGCACGTCCACGGTGAGCGTGTTGCCCTCCTCGTCCCACTCGAAGCGGTACTCGCGGCCGCGGCCCGACTTGGCGTGCAGCAACTGCTCGATCCGCGCGCGGGACTCGGCCTCCCCGTCCGTGAAGTACGCCGGGTAGCGCACCACGAGGTGGGACACGCGGCCGGTGTCGTCGAACTCGTGGGCGGCGAAGGCCTTCTCCCACTCGCCGCCGTGCGCGAACAGCGGGCTGGGGTCCTCCGGGACGGAGAAGTACGGCACCAGCGCTTCGTAGAGGGACCGCAGGCGCTGCACCTGCGCCTCGTCCGGGCCGGTGGGCGCGGGGACGGTGCGCTCGCGGCCCTTCCAGGCGGCCGCCGCCATCAGGCTGATGACGGCGAGCAGCGGCCCGTAGGGGATGAGGGCCACCACCAGGATCACCGAGGCCACCAGGAACAGCAGCGGGCCCCGCCGGTCCTTGGGGGTCGCGGACCACTTGCGCCGCCCGGCTCCGGCGAGGCGGCGCAGCCCTCGGGTGATGGTGATCAGCGGGTGCAGGACGTCGGTGGCGCTGTCGGCGGCCGACCGGGCCAGCTCGCGGCTGCGCGCGATGTGCTCCCGGCCCCGGGCGATCTGGGCGGTGCCGGTGCTCAGGATGCGGGGGAGAGGGCGCCGGGCCACGTCGGTCTCCTGGAGGTGGTGGTGAGGGGCTCGGCCGTCAGAACTTGATGCCGCCGAGCAGGCTCGCGAGGCTCGCGCTGCCCGCCTGGATGCTCGGCGCGATCGCGGTGCCCGCGAGGAAGAAGCCGAAGAGGGCGCAGACCAGGGCGTGGGAGGCCTTGAGCCCGTCCTTGCGGAAGAAGAGGAAGACGATGATGCCGAGCAGCACGACTCCGGAGATGGACAGGACCATGAGAGTTCTCCTGATTGAGGGGGACAGTCACCATCAGTACTTCCAGGCTCACAGCATGTATCCATACGAGATGGGGTGCAAATGGGGGAAAGTATCGAAATTTCCCCTGAATGGCGGCGGGTCGCCGGGCCGTCCTGGGAGAGGGGCGGGCGGTCGGCCGCGCCCGCGGTGATCTTTGCCGCGGACGCGGTCGGTCATGTGCCGTGACGGGCAGTACCCTGTCGATTCACTCGTACGGCTGCACGGCTGCGCAGCCGGGAACCATCTGGGCCCCAGTACGCGCTGGGGCCCGGCTCACGCGCATCGCGAAAGGCGGGCACCACCATGGGCGAAGCCCTCGACCCCGAGGTCGTGGAGCTGGCGGGCAAGATCTTCGATCTGGCGCGCGCCGGCGACACCGACGCCCTCGCCGCGTACGTCGACGCGGGCGTCTCCGTGAACCTGACGAACGACAGCGGCGACTCGCTCCTCATGCTCGCCGCCTACCACGGGCGCGCGCCCGCGGTGCGGGCCCTCGTCGAGCGCGGCGCGGACGTCGACCGCGCCAACGACCGGGGGCAGACGCCGCTCGCCGGTGCCGTCTTCAAGGGCGCGGACGACGTGGTCAGGGCGCTGGTCGACGGGGGCGCCGATCCGGCCGCGGGCACGCCGTCGGCCATCGACACCGCGCGGATGTTCGACAAGGGCGAGCTGCTCACGCTGTTCGGGGCCGCCTGACCGGGGTACCCGACCTGGTGCGACGGGGGCGCCGGAAATGTGGTCGCGGCGGGTGGAACCGCTGGGTCATCATGACGACGTGATTCACGGACACGACGTCGGGGCAGAAGTTGCCGCGGCGCGTGGCCCGTGATCGGCCCGAACCCGGACCTGGTGTCCGGCATCCCCCCGGGCCACCGACGAAAGGCAGAGGAAAATGGTCTTCGACAAGCAAGAGACGGCGGGCGGCCCGACGTGTTGGCGCACGGCCAGGTAATGCGGATTCCCGGTTGCGTCGACGCTTGATGTGAGGCTGTTTCCCATGTTCGAACCGGTCATAGCGCCCAGCGGTACGCTGCTCGGCCTGCTGCAGAGAGGCCGCGGCGACGGCACCCTGCACGCGCTCACCGCACCCAGGGCCGAGGCGCTCGCCGCCCTCGACCACTGCGTGCTCAACGACCCGCGGCACGACTGGCAGGTGGAGAACCGCTCCCTGTACTACGCCCGCCTGTACCTCGATCTGAACGGTGAGCTCGACGCCGTCGAGCGCCACCTCTTCGACCCCGAGGACGCCCTGGTCACGGACGACTCGCGCACCGGCCTCGCGCTCTCGGTGCTCGGCCACCTCGCCTCGTACGACCGCCTGGACGCCCTCAGGCTGCTGCGCCGCTACGCCGAGTACGGCAGCAACTGGGCCTGGGCCCTGGACGAGCTGGCCCTGCGCGACGACGACGCGGCGCTGCGCGCCCTCGCCGGGCCCGTGCTCGCCCGCTTCTCACCCGACGCCGAGGGCGAGGCCGCCCTCACCGTCGCCGTCCGCGACGCCTTCGAGCCGCGGCCCTGGCGGCTGTGGGCCGAGGACCCCCGCCCGGAGATCGGCGCCCGCGTGCGCGCCGCCCGGGAGCGCGGCTCCTTCGACCGCTGGCAGCGCCAGCTGGAACCGGCCGGGCCGCGGCCTGGCTGGAGCGTCAAGGCCGTGCTCGACTGGGCCCAGGAAGGGCTCGACCGCGGCGCCGCGCTGCACGGTCCCGCGGCCCGCTGTCTGGGCGCCGTCGCCGGGCCCGAGGACCGCGCCGAGATCATCGCGGCGGCGCGGTACGGCGCGGACGGCGCGCGCGGCACCGCCCTGCGCTATCTCGCCGACGCGTACGACCCCGACGCGCTCGACCTCATCGAGGAGGCGGCGCGGAGCGCGTCGTCCGTCGTCGTGGACGTCGCCGCCGAGACCTTCGAGCGGATGCGCTCCGTCGCCGCCGTGCAGCGGGCCCGGCAGTGGGCCGGACGCCCGGACGTGCTCGGCGCCGCCGCCGGGCGCGTGCTCGCCTGCCGGGGCGGCGCCGAGGACAGCCAGCTGGTGCTCGCCGCGCTGCGCGAGGCCGTGCGCGGCGAAGGTCCGGACGCGCCGACGCTGTGGCCGCTGGTCGACGGCGCCGGACGCCTCGGCATCGGCTGCGCGGCGCCCGTCCTGCGCCACGTCTACCGCGAGACCGCCTCCTCCCACCTCAGGGGCCGGGCCGCCGGGGCGCTCGCCGTCACCGACCCCTCCTTCGCCGCGGGCTTCGCCGTCGAGTGCCTCTGGGACTGCGAGGAGACCACCCGCGAGGTCGCCGCACGGCACGCGGAGACCGGCGACGCGCGTGTCGTCGCCCAGCTCAGGAGGCTCGCCGCCGATCCCGCCGAGGAGGACGAGGTCCAGTCCGCGGTGCGCAACCGCATCGGTCCTGACGCACCCGCCGTGTGAGCGCCCGGCGCGCGTCGGCGGCGACCAGGACCTGAGGGCAGGGCCGCGGGCCGCCGCCGCGCGCATGACGCTCCGGCTGTGAGCCGCCCTCCCGTCCGCGTGACGTCGCTGCCGTGAGCCGCCCCCGCCCGCGTGACGTTCCTGCCGCGGGCCGCCGCCGCGCGCGGAGCGGAACGCTCATGGGACGTTCCTCGCCAGGAAAGATCCACGTTGACGTGGGCACGCCCCATCTGGCGACAACACCGGTATGCGTGTCGTCATCGTCACCGAGTCCTTCCCGCCCGATGTCAACGGCGTGTCGCACTGCGCCCTGCAGACCGCGCGGCAGCTCGTCGCCCGCGGCCACGACCCTCTCGTCATCGCCCCGGCCGCCGTGCCCGGGGCAGAGCCCGACGGCCGCGCGCCGTGCCCCGTCATCCGCGTGCCCTCGCTGCCGCTGCCCGGATACCCGCAGGTCAGGGTGGCGCTGCCGAGCCGCCGCCTGGCCGCGGCGCTGAGCGCGCACCGGGCCGAACTCGTCCACCTCGCCAGCCCGTTCGTGCTCGGCGCCCGGGGCATGACCGCCGCGGCCCGCCAGCGCATCCCTACCGTCGCCGTCTACCAGACCGACCTCGGCGGCTATGCGCGTACGTACATGGGCATGGGCGAGGCGACCGCGTGGCGGCGCATCCGGGCCGTGCACGCCGCCGCCGACCGCACGCTCGCGCCGTCCTCCGCGGCCCTCGCCGACCTGGTGGCCCACGGTGTTCCCCGGGTGCGCCTGTGGCCGCGCGGCGTGGACACCGGCCGCTTCCGGCCCTCGCTGCGCGACGAGGCGCTGCGGCGCGAGCTCGCCCCCGGCGGCGAACTCCTCGTCGGCTACGTGGGACGGCTCGCCCCGGAGAAGCACGTCGAGCTCCTGGCACGGGTGTGCGGCCTCCGCGGAGTGCGCGTCGTCGTCGTGGGCGACGGGCCGAGCAGGGCCGCGCTGGACACGGCGCTGCCGGGCGCGCTGCTGCTCGGGCGCCGTACCGGCGGCGAACTCGCCCGGATCTTCGCCTCCTTGGACGTCTTCGTGCACACCGGGCCCCTGGAGACGTTCTGCCAGACCGTGCAGGAGGCCATGGCCAGCGGTGTTCCCGTGGTCGCCCCCGCCGTGGGCGGGCCACTCGACCTGGTCGTCCCCGGCCGCACCGGGAGCCTCGTCCCGCCGGGCGACGCCGAGGCCCTGCGCGACGCCGTCTGGGCCATGGCGGCCGACCCCGGCCTGCGCGCGGCGTACGGCGCCGCGGGGCGCGCCGCGGTCGAGGGGCGGACCTGGGACGCCGTCGGCGACCAACTCGTCGGGCACTACGAAGAGGTCCTCGCGGAGCGCACGGCGGTGGCGGCGTGAGGCCCGGCACGAGGCAGGGGCCCGGAGAGGGTGCCGAGGCGGCGGGGCCGGGGGTGGTGCGACGCGGAGGCCTCGTCCTCGTGCCGCGCACCGCCCCGGCCCCCCTACGGCCCGACGGGCCGTACCCCGTGCGGCACACGGGCCCCCTGCGCATCGTGCGCATCGCCAACTTCGTGACGCCCTCGTCGGGCGGCCTGCGCACCGCCCTGCGCGAGCTGGGCCGGGGCTACCGGGCCGCCGGGCACGAGCCCGTCCTGATCGTCCCCGGGGCACGCGCCTGCGTGGCCGACACCGACCAGGGGCGCGTCGTCACCGTGCCCGGGCCCGAACTGCCCGGCACGGGCGGCTACCGCGTCCTCGCCGACCGGCGCGGGGTGACCCGCCTCCTGGAGCGCCTGGCCCCGGACCGCCTCGAAGTCTCGGACCGTACGACGCTGCGCTGGACCGGGGCGTGGGCGCGCCGCGCCCGGGTTCCCGCCGTGATGGTCTCCCACGAGGCCGCCGACGCCGTGATGCGCACCTGGGGGCTGCCGCCGCGCCTGGCCCGGCGGGCCGCCGACTCCCTGAACGCCCGTACCGCGTACGCCTACGCGCGCGTGGTGTGCACCACCGAGTGGGCCGAGCGTGAATTCGTCCGCATAGGGGCGAGCAATGTCGTACGGGCTCCCCTGGGGGTCGATCTGCGGGACCGGCACCCAGGGCTGCGGGACGCGCGGCTGCGCGCCGCCCACGCGCGCGAGGGCGACGTCCTGCTCCTGCTGTGCTCCCGGCTCTCGGTGGAGAAGCGGCCCGGGAGGGCCCTCGACGCCCTGGCGGAGCTGCGTGCGCGCGGCGTGCGCGCGGTGCTCGTCGTCGCCGGGGACGGGCCGCTGCGCCCGCGCCTCGAACAGCGGGCGGGGGAGCGGCGGTTGCCGGTGACGTTCCTGGGGCACGTCGCCGATCGCGCCGCGCTCGGCGCGCTCCAGGCCACCGCCGACGTGTGCCTGGCGCCGGGGCCCTGCGAGACGTTCGGGCTCGCCGCCCTGGAGGCGCTCGCGTGCGGCACCCCCGTCGTAGCCAGCGCCTCGTCCGCTCTTCCGGAGATCGTGGGCGGGGCGGGAGCGGTGGCCGCCGACACGGGGGGCGCGTTCGCGGACGCGGTCCAGACCGTCCTCGGCAGGCCCGAGCGGGACCGGAGACAGGGTGCACGCGCGCGTGCGGAGGGCTTCGGCTGGGACGCCGCGGTGGCCGCGTTCCTGGCGGCGCACGACGCGGGCGTCGAGGCGGGGCCGCAGGCCCTCGGGGCCGTGGCGCTGCCGGGGCACGGCGGTGCCGGATGAGCGCCCTCACCTACGTGGCCCTGGGGGACTCCCTCACCGCGGGCGTGGGCGACCCCGTGGACGGCGCCTGGCGGGGCTGGGCGGCCCTCCTCGCCGCGGGCATCGGCTCGCCCGAACGGCCCGTGGAGTTCCACAACCTGGCCGCGAACGGAGCCCGGACCTGGGACGTCCTGCACCGCCAGACGCCCGAGGCGCTGGCCCTGCGCCCCGGCCTGGCGTCCGTCGTCGTGGGCGTCAACGACACGCTGCGCCACACCTTCGACCTGCACGCCGTGGCCGCCCGCCTCGACGAGGTCTACGGCGCGCTCACCGGGCGCGGCGCCGCCCTGCTCACCGCCTGTCTGCCCGACCCCGGGGCGATGCTCGGGCTCCCCGGGCCCCTCGGCCGTCCGCTGGCCCGGCGCCAGCGCGCGGTGAACGCGGTCGTGCACGCGCTGTCGGAGCGCCACGGCGCGCTGCACCTGCACGCCGCCGACGAGGAGTGGGTGGCCGACCGCACCCTGTGGAGCACGGACCGGCTGCACCCCGGCGAGCGCGGCCACCGGGTGTTCGCCGCCCGCTGCCACGCCCTGCTCGCCGCCGAGGGCCTGGCCGTCGGGCCCGCGCCCGGGCACGAGCCCGAACTGCCGCCGCCCACCCGCTCGGCGAGCCTGTGGTGGCTGGCCACGGCGGGCACGGGGTGGGTCGCCCGGCGCTGCACCGACCTGCTGCCCCAGCTCCTCGCCCTGGCCGCGACGGAGGTGCAGCACGGGCTGTGCGGCACCAGCGGCGGCCTTGACGCACGGGCCGCGCGGTCGGTCGCGGCGGCGCTCACCGGGCTCACGGTCGCCAAGGCCCGGCCGGAGGCGGCGTGAGCGCCCCCGTGGCCACGAACCGCACCCGCGTCCCCGGCGCGGCCTGGGCCGCCCCCGCCAGGTCCGCGCGCCGCACCACGCCCACCACCGGGTAGCCGCCCGTGGTCGGGTGATCGGCGAGGAACACCACGGGCCTGCCGTCCGGCGGCACCTGGACCGCGCCGAGCACCATGCCCTCGCTGGGCAGTTCCCCGCTCACCGCCCGGTCGAGCGGGGGCCCCTCCGTGCGCAGGCCGATGCGGTTGCTCGCCGACGCCACGCGGTACGCGCGCGTGGTGAGGGTCCGCAGCGCCCCGGGCGTGAACCAGTCCGCACGCGGCCCGGCCGTCAGACGCAGCACCAGTTCGCTCGGTGGCGCCGGGTGCGGGACGACGTCCACGCGCGCGTGAGCGGGGGCCGGGTCTCCCAGGGGGAGCACCGCCCCGTCGGTGAGCGGCGGCGGCCCAAGGCCCGAGAGCAGGTCCGTGGAGCGGCTGCCGAGCACCGGCTCGACGGCCACGCCGCCGCTCAGGGCGAGGTATCCGCGTACTCCGGAGACGGCGGTTCCCACGTCGAGCAGGGCCCCGGCGGGCACCCGTACCGGCATCCCCCAGGGGGCGGGCCTGCCGTCCACCGTCACCGGGCACGGCGCGCCGCCCACCGCGACGGTGACCGCGCAGCGGGGCCGCACCGCGCAGCCGTTGAGAGTGGTCTCCAGGACAGCCGCTTCGGGAGGGTTGCCGACGAGACGGTTCACGAGGGCTGCGGCCGGCCGGTCGAGGGCTCCGGAGTGCGGCACCCCCAGGTGGGCGTGCCCGGGCCGCCCCTCGTCCTGCACGGTGGTCAGCGCCCCGGAGCGCACGACGGCGAAGGCCCGGTCGGTCATCGGGCCTCCGGGACGAAGCGGACCCGCGCACCGGGCGTCAGGAGCGCGGCCGGTACGCGCGCGTGGTCCCACAGCACGGCCTCCGTGGTGCCGATCAGCTGCCAGCCGCCGGGCGACGTACGCGGGTACACGCCCGTGTAGGGCCCGGCGAGGCCCACGGAGCCCGCGGGCACCGCCGTGCGCGGCGTGGCCCGGCGCGGCACGTCGGGCAGCCCGCCGAGGCCCGTCAGATAGCCGAAGCCGGGGGCGAACCCGCAGAAGGCGACGCGGAACTCGGCCGCCGCGTGGATCCGCGGCACCTCCCGCACCGGCACCCCCCACAGGGCGGCGACGTCCGCCAGGTCGGGGCCGTCGTACCGCACGGGGAGTTCCAGGACGTCCTGCGCGCGCGGGGACAGCGGCGGGATCTCCCAGGAGGGCAGGCGGGCGGCGAGCCGCTCCGGGGCGTCGAGGCCGTCCAGCAGCACCGTACGGGCCGCGGGGACGATCTCCCGCACCGTGAGCTCCCCGGCGGCGCGGCGGCGCAGCAGCTCGGCGTGCAGGGCCTCGGCAGCGCTGCCGTCGGACAGCTCGACGAGCAGCGCCCGTTCGCCCATCGGCAGCACGGTCATGCGCGGCCGCGCGGGGGAGGCGCTCACGCGAACGCCTCCACCTGGACGCCCGCCGCCTCCAGGCGCGCGCGGACCTGCCGGGCGAGTCCCACCGCCCCTGGTGTGTCGCCGTGCAGGCACAGGGAGCGCGCGCGGACCGGGACGCGTTCCCCGCTGTGCGCGGTCACGGCGCCGGAGCGGGCGATTCCGACGGACCGTTCCACGATGGCGTCCGCCTCGGTGATGACGGCGCCGTCCGTGCCGCGCGGCACCAGGGTTCCCTCGGCGGTGTACGCGCGGTCGGCGAACGCCTCGGTGACGACGGGGAGTCCGGCCTTCTCCGCCGTCTCCAGGAGGCGCGATCCGGGCAGGCCGAGCACCGGGAGGCGGTCGTCGGCGAGTAGCACCCCGTCCACGACGGCCGCCGCCTGCTCGGCGTCGTGGACCACCCGGTTGTAGAGCGCGCCGTGCGGCTTCACGTACGCCACGCGCGTGCCCGCCGCCCGGGCGAACACCTCCAGGGCACCGATCTGGTAGGCCACTTCGGCCGCGAGCTCCGGGGGTGGTACGTCCATCGCGCGCCGCCCGAAGCCCGCCAGGTCGCGGTACGAGACCTGGGCGCCGATCCGCACGCCCCGCTCGGCCGCACGGTCGCACACGCGCCGCATGGTGGCCGCGTCGCCCGCGTGGAAGCCGCACGCCACGTTGGCGCTGGTGACCACGGACAGCAGCTCCTCGTCGTCGGTGAGCCGCCAGCGTCCGAAGCCCTCGCCGAGGTCGGCGTTGAGGTCGATCGAGGCCCAGGTCATGAACGTCTTCGCTCCTGTTTCGTCGTCGCGTGCCCACGCGCGTGGGTGTGGCTGCCGGTCCGGTCAAGCCACGCGGTACTGCTCGTCGCGCGCGTCGGTGAGGAACATCTGGCCCGGCGCGTGCGTGAGCGCGAACGGCGGCCGGGAGGCCATCACGGCGGCCTGCGGCGTGACCCCGCACGCCCAGAAGACCGGGATGTCGTCGGGCTCGGCGTCCACCGGGTCGCCGAAGTCGGGCTCGCCGAGGTCGGCGATGCCGAGCCCGGCCGGGTCCCCGCAGTGGACGGGGGAGCCGTGCACCGCGGGCAGCAGGGAGCTCTCCTCGATCGCCGCCGCCAGGTGCGCGGGCGGGACCGGGCGCATGGAGACCACCATGGGTCCCTTCAGGCGCCCCGCGGGCCTGCACGGGCGGTCGGTGACGTACATGGAGACGTTGCGGCCCTGCTCGATGTGGCGCAGCGGCACGCCCGCCGCCGCGAGGGACCACTCGAAGGTGAAGCTGCACCCGATGAGGAACGCCACCAGGTCGTCGCGCCAGTGCGCGAGCACGTCGGTGGGCTCGTCGACCAGCTCCCCGTGGTCCCACACGCGGTAGCGCGGCAGGTCCGTGCGCAGATCGGCCCCCGGGGCGAGCGGTGTGGTCCAGGAGCCCGCGTCGGTGACGTCAAGGACCGGGCACGGCTTCGGGTTGCGCTGGCAGAACAGCAGCATCTCGTACGCCCAGTCGGCGGGGACGGCGATCAGGTTCGCCTGGGTGTGCCCAGGGGCCCAGCCCGCCGTCGGGACGCTCAGGCCCGCCCGGAACCTCTTCCGTGCCTCCCCGGGGGTCACAGCAGCTCCCTGCCGCGCGTCTCCGGAAGGCCGAGCAGGGCGACGACGGCGAGGGCGTAT
The DNA here is from genome assembly GCF_044544845.1 of Streptomyces sp. NPDC053474. Lineage (NCBI taxonomy): Bacteria > Bacillati > Actinomycetota > Actinomycetes > Kitasatosporales > Streptomycetaceae > Streptomyces > Streptomyces sp. NPDC053474. Next base: position 43,454 of record NZ_JBITXV010000029.1, on the reverse strand, counting down.
CCGAACGCGCCGAAGATCAGCGCGCCGCCCGTGCCCCAGCTGTCCGCCAGGAAGCCCACCGTGGTGGGGAACACGGCGCCGATCGCGCGCCCGGTGTTGTACGTGAAGCCCTGTCCGGTGCCGCGCACGGCGGCCGGGTACAGCTCGCTGAGGAACGAACCGAAGCCGCTGAAGATGGCCGACATGCAGAATCCCAGCGGGAAACCGAGCACCAGGAGAAGGCCGTTGGCGCCGTCGGGGATGTTCGTGTAGGCGACGATGCTGGCCGCCGAGAGGAAGGCGAACAGGGTGATGTTGCGCTTGCGGCCCAGTTTGTCGGTGAGGTACCCGCCGGTCAGATAGCCGAGGAAGGCGCCGGAGATCAGGAACGTCAGATACCCGCCGGTGCCGACGACCGTGAGGCCGCGGTCGTCCTTGAGGTAGGTGGGCACCCAGGTGGCGAGCGTGTAGTAGCCGCCCTGGACGCCGGTGGACAGCAGGACCGCGAAGCACGTGACGCGCAGCAGGTCCGGCTTGAAGATGGCCGTGAAGGAGCCCTTGTCGGTGCTCTTCTCGCGCGCGGCGGCCGCCTCCGGGGCGTCGTGGACGTTGCGGCGTACGTAGACCACGAGCAGCGCGGGCAGGGCGCCCGTCCAGAACATCACGCGCCAGGCGACGTCGTCGTCCAGGAACTGGAAGACCAGGGTGTACACGATCGCGGCGAGACCCCAGCCCACGGCCCAGGCGCTCTGGATCGCGCCGAGCGTGCGGCCGCGGTTCTTGGCGCTCGCGTACTCGGCGACCAGGATGGCGCCGACGGCCCACTCGCCGCCGAAACCGAGGCCCTGGAGGGCGCGGAAGACCAGCAGGGTCTCGTAGTTGGGCGCGAAGCCGCAGGCGACGGTGAACACCGCGTAGGTGACCACCGTGATCATCAGGGCCTTCACCCGGCCGATGCGGTCGGCGACGACCCCCGCGATGGCGCCGCCCACGGCGGAGACGACCAGCGTGACGGTGGTGAGCAGGCCGGTCTGGCCGCTGTTCAGGTCGAAGTACGCCTTGAGGGCGACCATCGTCAGCGGCAGCGTGAAGTAGTCGTACGAGTCGAGCGCGTACCCGCCGAAGGCGCCGGTGAAGGCGCGGCGGCCGCGCGGCCCGAGCGCGCGCAGCCAGCCGAACGCGCCGTCGTCGTCGGCAGGTCGGGTCTCGCCCCGGGGGCCGTCGACGGATATCGGGGAGGGCGGTGGGGTCGTGCTCATGGGCACCTCGCAGAGGGGTTGGCGGTGCTGGAGGGTGCTTGTGATGAGCGGTGCCGAAGGGGGTCCGGGAGCGCCGCGGGTGCTGTTGACGGGCTGAGCATGGCGGTCCCCGGCGGGGAGCGGGAGCCGCTTGCCGGACAACGTAGAGGATTGTTCAACGATCCCTCAATACCCGTGTTGTTTCGTTCTGGTCTCTGCGGTTGAATCCCGGCATGGCTGAGGGGATCGCTGAGCATGGCTGAACTGACGGGTCTCGCCGACGACCGCGCGCTACTGGGCCGCACCAGCACCGCCGAACGCGTCGCGGACATCCTGCGGAGCCGCATCGCCGAGGGGTACTTCCCTCCCGGAACACGCCTCTCCGAAGACAGCATCGGCGGCGCGCTCGGCGTCTCCCGCAACACCCTGCGCGAGGCCTTCCGGCTCCTCACCCACGAGCGGCTCCTGGTCCACGAGCTCAACCGGGGCGTGTTCGTACGCGTCCTGACCGTCGACGACGTCGAGGACATCTACCGCGTCCGGAGCCTGGTCGAGTGCGCCGTCGTCCGCGGCCTCGGACCGCCGCCGTACGCCGTCGACGGACTCGCCGACGCGGTCGCCGAGGGCGAGGCGGCGGCCCGCGCGCGGGACTGGAAGGGCGTGTCCACCGCCAACATCCACTTCCACCGCGAACTGGTCGCGCTCGCCGGCAGCGACCGCACCGACGAGCTGATGCGCAGCGTCTTCGCCGAACTGCGCCTCGCCTTCCACGTGGTGGACGACCCGCGCCGCCTGCACGAGCCCTACCTCGCCCGCAACCGGCAGCTCCTGGAGGCCCTCCAGGCCGGTACCGCGCCCGAGGCCGAGCGGCTGCTCGCCGCGTACCTGGACGACTCGCGCCGCGGCCTGGTCGACACCTACGCGCGACGGGTCGCGGAGGGCGGGCTCGGCGCCAGGTGAGGCGGGAGCGGGCCCGGCGGCGACGCCGGGGCCCGCACGGTGCATCTGCGTCGTTTCGACCGTTGTCAGACCGAGGACCTAGTCTGTGCACCGTGACTTCGCCTGCCGTATCGGACACCGCTCCGCCCCAGCTCAGCGCGGGGCCGCGGCCCGCGCCGGGCCCGGCCGCCGACGAGGGCCTGGCGCGGCGCCTGCGCGCGCTCGCGTGCACGGCGCCGCTGCACGACCTGGACGCCCGCAAGGCCAACCTCGCGGGGGAGTACTCGGTGTACGCGATGGCGGAGGTGGCCCTGTCCGCCATCGACCTCGTCACGCTGAACATGGACTTCGACACGGGCGCCGACCACGAGCAGATCGTCGCCCGCCTGCTGCCCCGCGTCGCCGCCCAGGCCCCGCGCCGCCCGGCCGCCGAGCACGAGCGCGTCGCCCGCTGGGTCCTGGAGAACCTGATCAACGTCGGCAGCGTGGACCGCGGCTTCCGCGCGGTCTACGGCACCTTCGACCCCGACGGGACGTACGTCCGCAGGGACTACGACTTCAAGCTCATCGAGGAGGTCCCCGGCTACGGCGGCGGCGTCTACCTCCGCACCACCGACGAGGCCGTGAACGTCCTGGTCGGGGCCCTCGACACGGACGTCACCAGCGCCCAGATCGCCGCCGAGGTGAAGCTGGAGGTGCTCATCAGCAGGGGCCGCCTCGCCGACGCCCAGCTCGCCGCCGAGCAGGCGCGCTACCGCACGGTCCAGTACTCGGAGACGCTCCGCAAGGCCCTCGACGCCACCCGGCGCAACGTCCGCGCGGTGGACTGGCTGCGCGCCGTCCCCGACATGATCGCCGAGGCCCTGGACCACGTGGCCGACCGCTACCGCCACGAGAACGCGATCCTGACGAACATCCGCAAGGCCCGCGACGAGTCCGAGGACCCCGAGCAGAAGCGCCGCGCCGCCGAGCTCGTCGACATCGTCAAGGACTGCATCCGCCGCCACACCCAGCTCCAGTCCCGGCTCCTCGAAGCGGGCCCCCTGTTCCGCGCGGAGCAGGACCGGCAGGCCTTCGCCACGCCCGCCGCGCGCACGGGCCTCGACCTGTACGGCCAGCTCGTCACCCCCGTGCTGCCGCTCCCCGCCGAGCAGGCCACCCGGGTCACGGACGCCTTCTTCGCCCACGGCACGGGCCTGCGCACGCCCGTGTCCGTCCGCGTCGGCGACCTCGTCGACATACTCCTGACGCCGCCGCTGGAGCGCGAGCACCTGGGCGCCGAGATGCCCGAGCCCGACCTCATCGCCACCCCCGACGACAGCCGGTTCAGCGAGGAGCAGCTGGCCAGTGCCATGGAGCTGCTCGCCCTGCCGCCGGACGCGCCGCGCAGGCTCTCCGGGCTGCTCGCCGACGCCCGCCGCCGCGACCCCGAGCTGCCGTACCTGGTCGCCCTGCTCGCCGTGCACGCGGCCAGCCCGCCGGTGGGCACCGCCTACCGCCAGGGCGAGGAGCAGCTCCTGTTCGCCGTGGACGACGGCACGGAGCTCGACGACCCCGAGTTCGGCGGCGCCGACCTCGTCGTCGGCACCGCGCTGCTCGACGCCGCGGGGATGGCCGCCGACCGCACGGAGGCGGCGTGACCCCCCGGGCCCGCGGCACCGCCCCGGGCGCCCCAGGAGACGTACGACCGACCCACCGCAGCAAGGAGCCGCAGCCGTGACCGACCACCCCGCAGAGCACGCCGCGTGGGGCGAGCCGGACTCCGCCCCGGCCCCGGCCGCCGCCCCCGCCGTCACCCCGGCCGACGCCGCCGACGCCGCCCGGCTCGTCGCCTTCGGGCTCCAGCCCAAGCTCCAGCCCGCCCGCGACCAGGAGTACGGCGAACTGCTGCGCCGCTACCGCGAGGACCCGGCCTTCGCGCGCCTCGCCGACGCCGTCGCCACCGGGCTCGGCCTCGTCGTCCTCGAGGTGTCCCCGCGCGCGGGGATGGCGGTCACCGCCGCCGAGGACTCCGTGTTCGCCGTCCGCATGGGCGACTACGCGCGCCGCGCCGCCGCCGACTCCACCGACCGCTTCCTGCACGGCCTCGCCCACCTCGCGATCGCCGCCATGGCCTTCCCGCGCCCCGAGGACCTCGCCGACGACGGCTACATCGGCCGCGTCACCGTCAACGGGGTCGACGCGTTCGTCCGCCAGGCCTGCCGCCGCCTGGAGGAGCGCGCCGAGGAGCAGGGCGAGAACACCGACCCGGCGACGCACGCCCCCGGCCTGGAGGCCGCCTGGCGCGTCTGGGCCCGGCGCAGCTCCACCGGAGCCACCAAGGACGCGCGCAGACTGGCCGGTTCGACCACGGGCATCGTCGGCAAGGCCGCCGCGTTCCTCACCGACTCCGGTTTCCTCCAGCGCACCGGCGACGACTCCGGCGGGACCTACCGCACGACGGCCCGCTACCAGCTCCAGGTGCGCGACATGGCGGGCAGCGCCGCCATGGCCGAGCTCCTGGAGCTCGGCGTCGTCCCGGTCACCGACGGCTCCGCGACGCTCCTGCCCCCCGACGACACCGACGACCTGGAGCTGGTGGCCGACGCGGGCCTGCCGTTCCACTCCTGACCCCCGGTCCTGACCCCCGGTCCTGACCTCCGGTCCTGACCCCTGGGCGGGCCCCACCACCGGGGGCTCGCCCCCACCGCCCGCCGTTCCGCACGAGTCACCGACTTACGACGAGAGTCCGCCGCCATGTACGAGCTGTCCCGGGTCCGCCTCTACTCCATCGGACCTGCCGGTGCCCGCTACGCCGACACCGTCCTCGACCTGCGCGGCGTCGGCGAGGTGGTGCCCGACCCCGCGCCCGCGCAGGCGGAGTTCTTCGAGGAGGAGCCGGTCGGCCCGCCGCGCAGGCCCGCGCCCGCGGGCGTGCTCTTCCTGGAGAACGGCGGCGGCAAGTCGGTCCTGCTCAAGCTGATCTTCTCGGTGATGCTCCCGGGCCACCGCAACACCCTGGGTGGCGCCAGCTCCGGCGTCCTGCGCAAGTTCCTGCTGGCCGACGACTGCGGCCACGTCGCCCTGGAGTGGCAGCACACGCTGACCGGCGAGTGCGTCGTCGTCGGCAAGGTCAGCGAGTGGCGCGGCCGCCAGGTCTCGAACGACCCGCGGAAGTTCGCCGAGGCCTGGTACTCCTTCCGGCCGGGCCCCGGCATGAGCCTGGACTCGCTGCCCGTCGCCGAGTCCACCGCCGTCAGGGCCGCCGCGGAGGGCGCGTCCGGCGCGCAGGGCCGCCGCCGCACCATGAAGGGCTTCCGGGACGCCCTGACGGAGGCGGGCAAGGCGTACCCGCACCTCGAAGTGCACTGGGAAGAGATCCACGACCGGTGGAACGAACACCTCGGCGACCTGGGCCTCGACCCCGAACTCTTCCGCTACCAGCGCGAGATGAACGCCGACGAGGGCGAGGCCGCGGGCCTGTTCGCCGTCAAGAAGGACTCCGACTTCACCGACCTGCTGCTGCGCGCCGTCACGGACACGCGCGACACGGACGGCCTCGCCGACCTCGTCCACGGCTTCGGCAACAAGCTGGGCCGCCGCGCCGAGCTGATCGCCGAGCGGGACTTCACCGCGGGCTCCGTCGACCTGCTCGGCCGCATCGTCGAGGCCGCCGAGACCCGGGCACGCGCACGTGAGGTGCACGCGGGCGCCGAGCGGCGCACCCGCACCCTCGCCCGGCGCCTGTCCGCCCGCGGCGTCGAGGAGCGCGGCCGCGCCGCCGACCTCGCCGAGCAGGTCACGGCCGCCGCGCACACCGTCACCACGGCCGAGCAGGCCCGCGAGCGCTCCGCGCTCATCTCCGCCGAACTGGCCTACCGGCACGCCTCCCTGGCGCTGACCGTCGCCGAGAAGGCCGCCACCGCCCAGCGCCGCGAGCTGGCCGACGCCCGCACCCTGCACGCGGCGTGGCAGGCCGCCGAGGCCGTCCTGCGCCACCGGGCGGCCGCCGACCGCTCCGCGCGCGTGGCCGCCGCCATCCGCGAGGCCGAGCGGGACGCGGCCCCCGCGCTCGCCGCCCGCGCCAAGGCCGCCGCCGACCTCGTACGGGCGCTGCACACGGCGGCCGAGGGAGCCGAGGCGCACGCGAACGAGGAGGAGGAGCGCTCCGCCGTCCTCCAGGAGACCGGCGAGGCCGCCCACCGCGACGCCACCGCCGCCGCGACCGAGGCGCAGCGCGCCCGCAGCGAGACCGGCCACCTGCGCCAGCGCCTGGCCGAGGTCGAGCAGGAGACCGCAGAGGCCGTCCGCGCGGGCTGGCTCGACGACAGCGAGCCCGACGCCGACCCGGCGCGCGCCGCGCTCGCCGCGAGCGACGCCGAGAAGTCCGCGGTCGCCGCCTGGGACACTGCCCGCGAGGCCGGGAGCCGGGCCGCCGAGCACGCCAAGGAGGCCGCCGCCGCGGAGGCCCGCGCCGAGCTGACGGCTGCCCGCGCCGCCGACGCCGCGACGGCCGCCGAGCAGGCGTACGAAGGGGAGCGGCGCACCGCCGAGTCCCTCGCGAGCGACGAGCGGCTCGCGGAACTCCTCGGCCTGCCCGGCACCGCGAGCGCGGGCACGCCCGGCGCCGGGGTGCCGCAGCCGCGCCGCGCGGCCGTCGACGCCACCGGCGGCACGCCCGAGAGCGAGGCGCCCGCGGACCCCGAAGGCCGCGCCGACGAGCCCCTCACCGCCGAGCACCTCGACCACTGCGCCGACGATCTGCGCGTCCTCCTGGAGGACGGGGTGGCCGCCGCCGAGCGGCAGCTGTTCGAGCTGCGCACCGCCGCCGCCGACGACTCCCGCATCCTCGGCGCGCTCGGCGACGGCGGGCTGCTGCCGCCGGGGCCCGACGTCCTGGCCACCGTCGAGTTCCTCGGCGAGCACGGCATCCCCGCGCTGCCCGGCTGGCGCTATCTGGCCCAGGCCGTCGACCCCACCGACCACGCGCGCGTGCTCGCGGCCCGGCCCGAGCTCGTCGACGGCGTCATCATCACCGACCCCGACACGCACGTGCGGGCCCGCGAGGCGCTCTCCGGTGCCGCCCTGCTGCCGCGCTCGACGGTCGCCGTCGGCACCGCCGCCGCCCTCCTCGCCCCGGCCCCCGCGGCCGACGCGGAAGCCGACGGCGACGTCTTCCTCGTACCGCCGAACCCGGCCATGCACGACGAGCACGCCGCCGACGAGGAGCGGCAGGCCCTGCGCGCCCGCGCCACCCGGCGCGACGACGAGATCCGCGTCCTCGCCCAGCGCCTGGCCAAGGACCGGGAGCTGGCCGCGCGGCTCGCGTCCTGGCGCTCCGGCTGCCCGGCCGGACGCCTCGCCGAGCTGGCCGCCGCCGCGCGCGCGGCCCGCTCCTTCGCCGAGGAGGCCGAGGCCGAGCTCGCCGAGGCCCGTACCGCGCGCGCCGAGGCCGACGAGGTCGCGGGCGACGCCGCGCGCGTGCGCGACGAGCGGCAGGAGGCCGCCCAGCGCGCCCGCCGCGCCGCCGACGCGCTCGCGGGCCTGGCGTTCCGGCTGCGCGAGCGCGCCGGGTGGCAGACGAAACTGCGCGAACTGGCCGACGAGGCCGTGGAGTTCGAGGCCCGCGCCCAGGCCTGCCTCGACCGTGCCCGCGCCGCCGACGAGGACCGCCGTGCCGCGCAGCGCGCCGCCGACGACGCCCGCCGCACCGCCCGCGCGCTGCGCGCCGAGCGCGCCGAGATCGCCGGTGCTCCCGAGGACATCGCCCTCGACGAGGAGGCCCCCAAGACCTCGCTGCCCGCGCTGCGCGAGGCCTACCGCGCGGCCTCGCAGCTCTACGAGAAGGTCGGTGTCGGGGCCGACCTGCGCGCCGAGCAGGCCCGCGCCGAGAGCGACGAGTCCGCCGCCCTCGCCGAGCTCGACCGGCTCAGCAACAAGGTGCGCACCCGCGCCGCCCAGCTCCTCGAAGGCACCGACGGCGCCGACGGCCCCTCCCGGCAGGCCGCCTCCGCGCGCGCGGAGGCGCAGGTCCAGCTCATCGAGTCCCGCGCGTCCGCCGCCAGCGAGCAGCTCGGCCGACTGCGCGGCGAGGCCGAGCGGCACGCGCCCGAGGACGGCGACGCGCACACCGAGCTGCCCGCCGAGCTGGTGCCCGCCGACGCCGAGCACGCCCAGGCGCTGCTGCGCACGGCCACGGGCGAACTGGCCGCCCACAGCGCGGCCCTGACCCGGGCCAAGGAGGCGCACGCCGCGCTGCTGCGCACCCACCGCGCCACCGAGGACGCGGCCGGAGGTTTCGACGAGACGGCCGCGCTCCTGCGCGACCTGCTGCGCGAGCACCCCGACGGGGACGGCGACGAGCAGCCCGAGCCCTACCCCGGCACCCTGGAGGAGGCCCGGCAGGCCGCCGCCGAGGCCCGCCGCTCGCTGCGCGGCTGCGCCGCCGACCTGTCCGCCGCCGAGACGGCCGTCCGCGAGGCCAGCGACATCCTCGTCCGGCACGCCAACTCCACCCGCTACGAACAGGTCCGCACCCCCGCCCGCCAGCAGATCCGCGAGCTGCCCGCCGCGGCGCTGCCCGAGCACGCCAAGAAGTGGGCGGACGCCTTCGCGCCCCGCCTGCGCGTCCTCACCGACGAGCTGGAGCAGCTGGAGCGCAACCGCGACAGCATCGTCGACCGGCTGCGCGGCCTCGTCGAGTCGGCCCTCGCCACCCTCAGGTCCGCCCAGCGCCTGTCCCGGCTCCCCGAAGGCCTCGGCGAGTGGTCGGGCCAGGAGTTCCTGCGCATCCGCTTCGAGGAGCCCGACCAGGCCACCCTGGTGGAGCGCCTCGGCGTGGTCATCGACGAGGCCACGCGCGCGGCCGTGAAGAAGAACTCCGACCTGCGAAGGGACGGAATGTCCCTGCTGCTCAGGGGAGTTCAGGCCGCCCTTGAGCCGCGCGGCATCGCCGTGGAGATCCTCAAGCCCGACGCGGTGCTGCGCGCCGAGCGCGTCCCCGTCGGCCAGATGGGCGACGTGTTCTCCGGCGGCCAGCTGCTGACCGCCGCCATCGCCCTGTACTGCACGATGGCCGCCCTGCGGTCGAACGACCGGGGCCGCGACAAGCACCGCCACGCGGGCACCCTGTTCCTCGACAACCCCATCGGCCGCGCCAACGCCACGTACCTCCTGGAGCTCCAGCGGGCCGTGTCGGACGCCCTCGGCGTGCAGCTGCTGTACACCACGGGGCTGTTCGACACGACCGCGCTTGCCGAGTTCCCGCTGGTCATCCGCTTGCGCAACGACGCTGACCTGCGGGCGGGCCTGAAGTACATCAGCGTCGAGGAGCATCTGCGCCCCGGCCTGCCGCAGGAGCAGCAGGCCCCGGCCGAGGAGACCGTGCACGGGGAGATCACGGCGACGCGGATGTACAAGCGGCCCGTGACGACCTGAGGGCGCACGGGGCTGCGGCCTCTCTGGGGGGTGCTGTTCAGGCGAGCCGTCGGGTCACCCAGTCGTGGAACTCCCCGATGTGGTGTTCGGTCGGCACGAGCACCCCGCCGTGCCGGTAGGCGCGGGAGCTCATCGCGGGCTGGGTGCGCTCGCACGCCGCGAAGTCCTGCTCGTTGACCCGGTGGAAGAGCTCCACGGACTTCGACAGATCGGCGCCGGAGGCCACGACGTCGGGTGCGTACAGCCAGTCGCACTCGACGACCGTGCGGTCCGCGGCCAGCGGGACCATGCGGTGCAGGATCACGTGGTCCGGTACGAGGTTCACGAACGCCGTCGGCCTGACGGTGATCGCGTAGTAGCGGCGGTCCTGCTCGTCGGCGACCCCCGGGAGGCGCCCGAAGCCCGCGCTGCCGTCGACGGTGAAGCCGCGCACCCCGTCGCCGAAGGCCGCGCCGTGCCCGACGTAGTACTGCGCGGCGAAGCCGTCGGTGAACTCCGGAAGCACGTCGGTCAGTTCGGGGTGGATGGTCGCGCAGTGGTAGCACTCCATGAAGTTCTCGACGATCAGCTTCCAGTTGGCGCGCACGTCGTAGCGCACCCGCCGTCCGAGGGCCAGGTCCTGGAGGCGGTAGCGCTCGACGGCCGCCGGGTCGCCCAGCCGCGCGGTGACGGCGCCGACCACGGTCTCCTCGAAGGACGGCGGCTCGTCGGCCAGACACACCCAGGCGTAGCCGAGCCACTCCCGCAGCGCCACCGCCACCAGGCCGTACGCGGTCCGGTCGACGTCGGGCATCCCGGTGAGGTTCGGCGCCGCGACGAGCTTGCCGTCCAGGTCGTACGTCCAGGCGTGGTACGGGCACCGCAGGCCGCGCCGCACCTCGCCCGCGTCGTCGGCGCACAGCCGGGCGCCCCGGTGGCGGCAGACGTTGAGGAAGGCGCGCAGTGCGCCGTCGCGGGCACGGGTGACCAGGACGCTCTCGCGGCCGACCTGGACGGTGCGGTACGTGCCGGGTCTGTCGAGGTCGGCGGCGCGTACGGCGCACACCCACAGCGCCTCGAAGACGCGCTCCTGCTCGCGCGCGAAGACCTCGGGGTCGGTGTACGAGCGGCCGGGCAGGGTCGCGATGAGACTCCTGGACACCTGGGTCGTCACGTCGGTCCTCCTAAGCGGGCGCCGCGGCGGGCAGCTGGCCGGTGATCCGGCGCGGGTCGAACAGCTCGACGGGGTGCGCGGTGGCGCCGTCGAGCGCCAGGTCAGCGAGGATCTCGCCGACGACCGGCACGAACTTGAAGCCGTGCCCGGAGAAGCCGCAGGCGACCGTCACCGACTCCGGGTGGGCGGGGTGCCGGGCGATGACGAAGTGCTCGTCGGGCGTCGTGGTGTACATGCAGGTTGCGGCCTTGAGCAGGCGCCCGGGAAGCAGGGGGATCTGGCGGGACATGTGGTCGGCCATCGCGGCGGCCTCGTGCGGGTGGACCGTGCGGTCGATGGTGTCAGGGGTGCAGACGTCGCCCTTGCGGAAGAAGGCGACCTTCGCGCCGAGTTCGGGACCGTCGATCGCCGGGAAGCCGTACACCTGGACGCCCTCCGGGTCCTCCCACACGTAGATCGGATGGTGTGCGGGCAGGAAGGGGCCGACGCCGCCGGTCGGCTGGAACCAGTACATGACCTGCCGCTCGATCGTGAACGGCACCCCGAGGTCCGCGAGCAGCTCGGGCGCCCAGGCACCGGGGCAGATCACCAACTGGCCCGCGGTGTACGTGTCCTCGGGCGTGTGCACGCGGACGCCGCCCCCACACGGCTCCCACCGCACGACCGGCTCCTCGAAGCGCAGCTCGGCGCCCTGCCGGGTGGCGAGCTGGAGGTGCGCGGCGACGGTGTTCTCCGGCCGCAGCAGGCCCGCGCGCCGCTCGAAGAGCGCCACTTCGTCGGCGCGGGGCGTGAGCGTCGGGAAGCGGCGGCGGATCTCGCGGGCGTCGAGCATCTCGTGCGGCAGTCCCCACGTCTCGGCGGACAGCCGCGCCCCGGAGACGACGCGCCCGTCCGGACGGCCGACCATCACACCGCCGCACAGGATCGCGATCTCGCGCCCGGTGTCCCGCTCCACCTGTTCGTACAGCTCGTACGCGCGCAGCAGCAGCGGTACGTACGCGGGGTCCTCGAAGTACGACTGGCGCGTGACCCGGGAGCCGCCGTGGCTGGAGCCGCGCTGGTGCACGGGGCCGAACCGCTCCAGGCCGAGGACGCGGGCCCCGCGCGCGGACAGGTGATGGGCGGCGGCGCTGCCCATGCCGCCCAGACCGATCACGATCACGTCGTACGTGGGGGTGGTGCGGGACATGCGGTCTCCAAGGGAGGGCGACGGGGCGGGAAGAGCGGGGGAGGACGGCGCGGGGCCGAGGGGTGGCTAGCAGCGGATGCGGGTCATCTCGGGGTCGAAGAGGGGTTCGTCGGCGACCGTCGCGGGCAGGCGCTCGCCGAAGTACTCGATGTGGACGGGCGTTCCGGCGGGCAGCGGCGGCAGCCAGGCGTAGGCGACGCAGCGGCCCAGCGTGTAGCCGTACGCGGCGCTGGTGACGTATCCGGCCGGGGTGCCCTCGACTCCGGCCGGGGCGTCCTCGACGTACACGGGCTCCTTGCCGAGGACGACGGCGGCCGGGTCGTCGAGGAGCAGCGGCGTCAGCCTTCGGGGGGCGGGGCCGCGCTCCCGCAGGGCCGCGCGGCCGACGAAGTCGCCCTTGTCCTGGCGTACGGCGAAGCCGAGCCCGGCCTCGTAGGGGTCGTGCTCGGTGGTCATGTCCTGGCCCCAGGCGCGGTAGCCCTTCTCCAGGCGCAGGCTGGTGAAGGCGGACCGCCCGGCCGCGACGACGCCGAGGTCCCGGCCCGCTTCCCACAGCGTGTCCCACAGGCGCAGGCCCAGGTCGGCGGTGGTGTACAGCTCCCAGCCGAGTTCCCCGACGTAGCTCAGGCGCAGGGCCGTCACCGGGACGTCGCCGATGTGCGTCCGCCGGGCCTTGAAGTAGCCGAAGGCCCGGTGCGAGAAGTCGTCGCGGGTGAGCGGCTGCACCAGCGCGCGGGCGCGCGGACCCCAGACGCCGACGCAGCACGTCCCCTGGGTGATCTCCCTGATGTGGACGTCGTCCGGCGCGTGCCACAGTAGCCAGGTGAGATCGGCGGGGGAGTTGGCGCCGACTTGGAAGTGGTCGGGGGCGAGCCGTGCCACGGTCAGGTCGGAGCGGATGCCGCCCGCCTCGTCGAGAAGGAGGGTGTAGGTGACCGAACCGGGCTTCTTGTGAAGGTTGTTGGTGGTCATGCGCTGGAGGAAGGCCAGGGCGCCGGGGCCCGTGACCTCCAGGCGGCGCAGCGGCGTCATGTCGTACAGCGCGACGCGTTCGCGTGTCGCCCGCGCCTCGGCGGCGGCGACCGGTGACCAGTGGCGGGCGGACCAGGCGTCCCGCGCGGGCAGCTCCAGGCCCGAGGTGAGCGGCGCGTTCGCCTCGTACCAGTGCGGGCGCTCCCAGCCGCCGCCTTCCAGGAACACCGCCCCCAGTTCGAGTTGGCGGGCGTAGAAGGGGCTGACGCGCAGCGGCCGCGGCTGGTCGATCGGCTGCTGCGGGTGGATCACGTCGTAGACCTCGACGAACTGCTGGGCGCCGCGCCGCGCGATGTACGCGGGGGAGTGCTGCGCGTCCTCGAAGCGCGTCAGGTCGCAGTCGTGCACGTCCGTCGAGGGCCTGCCGTCGACCATCCACTCGGCGACCGCCTTGGCTACGCCTGCCGAGTGCGTGACCCACACGGCCTCGGCGAGCCAGAAGCCGCGCAGCGCCGGGGACGGGCCGAGCAGGGGCATGCCGTCGGGAGTGAAGGAGAAGACGCCGTTGAAACCCTCGTCGACCGCCGACTCCTTGAGCGCGGGCAGCAGACCGCAGCAGTCCTGCCAGCTCGGTGCGAAGTCCTCTTCGGTGAAGGGGCGCACCGACGGCATCGCGGGCACGGCACGGCCGCGCCCGGCCGCCTCGTCGTACGAGTCGACCGTGAACGGGTCGACGGGCAGCGGCCGGTGGGCGTACGAGCCGATGCCGATGCGGTCGGTGTGCTCACGGAAGTACAGATCCCTGTCCTGGAACCGGAGGATGGGCCGGGAGGCCTCCGTGCGCGGGTCGTTGACGCCCGCGAGCTCGGGCAGCGGGCGCGTCTTCGCGTACTGGTGGGCGAGCGGCAGCAGCGGCACGTCGACGCCCGCCATCCGTCCGATCACCGGGCCCCAGAAGCCCGCGGCCGACACCACGCGGTCGGCGGGGAACGTGCCGCGGTCCGTGACCACGCCGGTGACCCGGCCCTCGGCGCGCTCGATGCCGGTCACGGTGTGCCGGTCGAGGAAGCGGGCACCGCGCCGGGTGGCCCGGTCGATCTGCGCGCGGCAGGCGGGCACGGCCCGGGCGAGCCCGTCGTCGGGCGTGTGCAGGCCGCCGAGGACCTGCCCGCTGTCGAGCAGCGGCCACAGCTCCGCGCACCGTTCGGGGCCGACGAGCCGCGCGCGAACGCCCCAGGACGCGGCGAGCCCGGCCCTGCGGCGCAGATCGGCCCAGCGCTCCGGCGTGGTGGCGAGCTCCAGGCCGCCGACGGGGTGGAAGCAGGGCAGCCCGTCGACGGTCAGGGAGCTGAACTTCCGCACGGTGTAGGCGGCGAACTCGCTCAGCGTCTTGGACGGGCTGGTCTGGAATACGAGCCCGGGCGCGTGCGACGTGGAGCCGCCCGGGGCGGGCAGTGGCCCCTGTTCGAGGACGGTGACATCGCTCCAGCCGCGCGCGGTGAGCTCGTCGGCGAGGGAGCAGCCGACGATTCCGGCGCCGATGATGACGACGCGGGGGCCGCGAGGGCCGTGGGGGTGCTCGTGCGGGGTGGAGGCGGTGGCCTTCGCCGTGCCGCGCTGGGGGGCGGTCGGCGTGTCCTGCCGCGGGGCGTTGCGGGCCCTGTCCGGCGCGGCCGTCACAGGACCACCACCGAGCGCAGCACCGTGCCCTCCCGCATCCGGTCGAAGGCCGCCTCGACCTGGTCGAGGGCGATCCGTTCGCTGACGAAGGCGCCGAGGTCCAGTCTGCGGCGCACGTACTCGTCGACGAGGATCGGGAAGTCCCGCGTGGGCAGGCAGTCGCCGTACCAGGAGGACTTGAGCGCACCGCCACGGGAGAAGAGGTCGATCAGCGGCAGCTCGATGGTCATCGCCGGGTCGGGTACGCCGACCTGGACGAGGGTGCCCGCGTGGTCGCGCATGTAGAAGGCCTGGCGATAGGTGTCGGGGATGCCCACCGCGTCGATCGCCACGTCGACGCCGAAGCCGCGGGTGAGCCCGCGCACCGCCGCCACCGGTTCCGTGCCACGGGAGTTGACCGTGTCCGTCGCCCCGAACCGCGTCGCGCCGTCGAGCTTCGCGTCGTCGACGTCGACCGCGATGACGCGTCTGGCTCCGGCGAGCGCGGCCCCCGCGATCGCCGCGCAGCCCACGCCGCCGCAGCCGATGACGGCGACGGTGTCGCCGCGGCGTACGCCGCCCGTGTGCACGGCGGCTCCGTACCCGGCCATCACCCCGCAGCCGATGAGGCCCGCCGCCTCCGGACGCGCCGCCGGGTCGACCTTCACGGCCTGACCCGCCGCGACCAGGGTCTTCTGCGCGAACGCGCCGATGCCGAGCGCGGGGGTGAGCGGGGTGCCGTCGAGGAGCGTCATGGGCTGGGCCGCGTTGCGGGAGTCGAAGCAGTACCAGGGGCGGCCCCGCAGACAGGAGCGGCACGTTCCGCACGGGGCGCGCCAGGCGATGACCACGTAGTCGCCGGGTCGCAGGCCCTCGGCGCCCTCGCCGACCGCCTCGACCGTCCCGGCGGCCTCGTGCCCGAGCAGGAACGGGAAGCCGTCGCCGACCGCGCCCTCCCGGTAGTGCAGATCGGTGTGGCAGACCCCGCAGGCCTGCACGGAGACGAGTACCTCGCCCGGTCCGGGGTCCGGCACGACGATCGTCTGCACCTCGACGGGTGCGCCCTTCTTCGCGGCGACGACGCCACGGACCTCGTGTGGCACGGCCAGGCTCCTCTGCGGGACCGTTGCGCGACTCCGCGCAAACGCGGCTGTTGTTGCGTACTCCACAGTTCGTTGCGCTATCAGGAACATCGTGCGAGCGGCATCAAGGGGCCGTCAAGGGGTCGTCAAGGGGCGGACGCGAAGGCCTGGGAAAAGGCCGGGGCGGCTTCGGGGCGCGGTGTGGCGGGAGGCCTGACGGTGGGGCGGCCGGGCGGTGTTGCCGGGTGCCCCTCGGGGCTGTGGGCGGTGGGGCGGAGGGGGGCAGCGGGGCTGGGGGGGCTTCCGGGCGGTGCGGCGGAGGGTGGCAGCGGGGCCGGGTGACCTCCGGGCGGTGCCGTGAAGGCCGGGGCCGCCGAGTTGGCCTGCGGTGGTGTGGCGGCGGTGCCTCGTCCCGGCCTGTGGCTCAGAGGCCGTAGCCCATGCGGCGGGACAGGTCCACGGCCGCCGCGACCGTGCGCTTGGCGAGCTCGGTGAGCCGGTCCTCGGTCAGCCGGTACACCGGCCCGGACGCGCTGAGCGCCCCGATCACCTTGCCGTCGTGCGCCCGCACCGGCGCGGCGACCGCGGCGAGCCCCACCTCGAACTCCTCCACGGCCGTCGCGAAGCCCTGCTCGACGACGGTCTCCAACTCGCCGCGCAGCGCCACCGTGCCGGTCACGGTGTGGTCGGTGAGCCGTGGCAGCGTCCGGGCGACCAGGCCCTCGCGCAGCGTCGTCGGCAGATGGGCGAGCAGCACCTTCCCGCTGGAGGTGGCGTGCAGCGGGGTGCGGCGGCCGAGCCAGTTCTGCGCGGTCACGGACGCGGGGCCGCGCGCCTGCATGATGTTGACCGCGGCGTCGTCGTCGAGGACCGCGATGTTGACCGTTTCGCCCAGCTCGTCGGCCAGCGCGCGGCAGACGGGGGCGCCCTCCTGGGAGATGTCCATGCGCACGGCCGCGGCGCCCGCGAGGCGCAGCACGCCCGCGCCGAGGAAGTACTTGCCGCGGTCCTTGGCCTGACCGACCAGGCCCCGGTTCTCCAGGACGCCGAGCAGCCGGAACGCCGTCGACTTGTGCACGCCCAGCTCGTCGGCGATCTCGGTGACCCCGGCCTCGCCGTGCCGCGCGAGGATCTCCAGGACGCTCACGGCCCGGTCCACGGACTGCACCGACCCCGTGGCCGCCCCGGACTGCCGCGCCCGGGATCTGCCCGCCCCGGGCTGGTCCTGGCGCGGCTCACCGTTCTGGTCAGGGCTTTTCGGCGTGCGGGTCATATCTCAACTCTCACCACTCGGCGGCGGTTGAAGCCGCTTCTCAGGGAAGCCCTTGACTCCGTGGGCGTCCCACCGGATTCTGTTGCGCATAGCACTACGTGGTGCGTCATATGGAACTCCATGTTACCGAAGAGTCCCCAGTCGAAACGGGGCCGGACAGGGCTGGGGCCTCCTGACAGGGCTGGGCGTCGAGCTGGCGTCGAGGCCATAGCCGTGGCGGCTGTCGCTGCGGCCGGATCGCGGCCACACTCCGGTGGGCCCAGGTGGGCCCAGGTGGGCCCAGGTGGGCTCCGGCGGGCTCCCGCGGGCTCCAGGCGGGAGTTGAGGCGTGGGACCTTGCCGGTGCCGGACCTGGCCGGGGGCCTGGCACCTTGGCCGGACTCGACCCTCCGGGCCCGGCCGGACCCCTCCTGAGCCTGTGCACCCGGCCAAGTCCGGAACCCGCGCTCCAGCTGGGACCTGAACCTCCGAGCCAGTGACCGAAGCCTGATCCCTCCGAGCCTGAGCGAAGCCACAACTTCTGGGCCTGGCCAAGGCCTTGGCCAGGCCCAGAAGCCCCGCCCCCCACCGGGAGCCCGAGGCCCCACCGGACCCGAGGAACCGAGCCAAGCACCGCTCCGGCCCGACCGCCCCGCGTCGATCCGAGCCTTCCACCACATACGACCGAGAGATCCAGAGGGACGCCATGATTCCCGTCTGCCGCCTCGACGAGCTCCCCGCGGGCGAATCCGTCCGCCTCGACACCACCCCGCCCATCGCGGTGTTCAACGCCGACGGCGCCCTGTACGCCATCGACGACACCTGTAGCCACCAGGACGCCTCCCTCGCCGCGGGCTGGCTGGAGGGCTGCCTGGTCGAATGCCCCTTGCACGCCGCCTCGTTCGACCTCAGGACGGGCCAACCGACCTGCCTGCCCGCGCGCCGCCCCGTGCGCACCCACCGCGTGAGCGTCGTGGACGGCATGGTCCACGTCCATGTGACGGGCGCCCCTTCGGCCCCGGCCGAGGCGGGCGCGGCGGCGGGGGAGGGCTCCGCCGCATGAGGACGGTCATCGTCGTGGGCGCCTCCCTCGCCGGTCTCTACGCGGTCCGCGAGCTGCGCGCCCAGGGCTTCGACGGCCGCCTCGTCGTCATCGGCGCGGAACCTCACCTTCCCTATGACCGCCCGCCCTTGTCCAAGACCTTCCTCACGGGCCCCTCGCCTGGCACCGGCATTGCCACCGGGCCGGGTCCCGGCGCGGCCGCCGAGCTCGACCTCGCCCTGGCCGACGCCGAGGAACTCGCGGAACTGGACGCCGAGTGGCACCTCGGCGTCCCCGCGAGCGGGCTCGACACGGGCAGCCGTACGGTGCTGCTCGCCGACGGCCGCGCGGTCGTCGGCGACGGCGTCGTCATCGCCACCGGCGCGCGGGCCCGCCCCCTCCCGGGCCCACCCCTCACCGGCGTCCACACCCTGCGCACCCTCGACGACGCCCGCGCCCTGCGCGCCGCGCTGGCCCGCGGCCCCCGCCGGGTCGTGGTGATCGGCGGCGGTTTCATCGGCGCGGAGACGGCCTCCTCGTGCGTGGCGCTCGGCCACGACGTCACCGTCGTGGAGGCCGCCCCGCTGCCGCTGGTGCCCCAACTGGGCGCTGACATGGCTGCGTTCTGCGCCGACCTGCACCGACGGGGTGGTGCGCGACTGCTCACCGGCGCAGGCGTGGCGGGCCTGCGCCCCGCACCGCGCACGGCCTCCGTGCCCGGCCCTGGCGCCCGGGTCGCCGCCGTGGAACTCGCCGACGGTCGTCTGCTCCCCGCCGACGTGGTGGTCGTCGGCATCGGAGCACAGCCCAACACCGCCTGGCTGGAGGGCACATCGCTCGACGGCGGCGCCGGGGAGCTGCGCGGCGGAGTCCCATGCGACGAGGGCTGCGTGACGGCGCTGCCACAGGTCGTGGCTGTGGGGGACGTTGCCCGCGTCGGCGTCGGCGTCGGCTTCGGCAGCGTTGGCGGAGCCGGAGCCGGAGCCGGAGCCGGAGCTGGAGCTGGAGCTGGAGCTGGAGCTGGAGCTGGAGCTGGAGCTGGAGCTGGAGCCGGTGGCGGTAGTGCCGCCCACGTCGGTGGCGTCCGCGCCGAGCACTGGACGAACGCCACGGAGCAACCTCGCGTAGCCGTACGCAACTTGCTCGCCGCCCGCACCGTGGAGACCGTGAACACCCTCCCTTACTTCTGGTCGGACCAGTACGGCTCCCGCATTCAGTTCGCGGGCCACCGCCCCGCCTCGGCCACGGTCCGAGTGCGGGAGGGCGGTCCCGCCCCGGACGACGGCGGCTTCCTAGCGGTGTACGAGGACGAGGGCCGCCCGACGGCCGTCCTGGCCGTGGACCGCCCGCGCGCGTTCATGCGAGCCCGCAGAGAGCTACGGGCCGGACACATGGCCTCGGCGTGACGGCGCCGCGCACGGCCCGGGGCGGGTGATACACCCGCCCGGCGAGCGCCGATTGGGCCTTCGCAGCCCGCAGCCCGCAGCCCGCAGCCCGCAGCCCATGGCCACTAGCCGCTAGTGGGTAGCAGGTAGTCGACGATGCGCGGGAAGCGAGACGCGGCGCGCCGTCAGGAGTGTGACAGCTGTCGCGCCGCGCCCCGCCCCCGTATGCCCTCCTTGGTGCGGGCGGCCGCACGAGCCGCACGGCGGGCCCTGCGCCGCTCGCGCCGGAGCTGGCGTGCCGTGCTGTTGGGTGCCGACACCACGCCGTTGCGCTGGCTCCACACCTGGCGGGTCACCCAGACGTCGAGGACGCCCCAGGTGGCCACGACCGTGCTGGCGACGCTGCTGAGGACCATGGGGAAGGCCAGCCAGGACCCGGCCATCGCGCAGAAGAACGCCGTCATCGCCTGAATGAGGGTCAGCGCCACGATGATCACGGCCCGTACGGCGGCGGTGCGCACCGGGTCCGGCAGGCGCGGCCGGGTCGCGGGCTCCTCGACCCACAGGGGCCGCCGCGCCTCCTGGGTGTCGTGTCCCACGTATGTGTCGTATCCCAAGCGGTGGCCTCCCGTTGGCGTGGCGGCGACGGCCGCTGCTCTGGCATCGGCTCTCCGCTGGCCTGCTTGCCCCGGGGCGGGGCGTCCTGGTGCGGCCCGAGGGTCGGCCCTCGGCCTCTCCGGGCTCCGGGGCTCGGCACCGCCTGCTTTTGCCTCGTCGTCGCGCTCGGCCCGGCGCAGCTCTCGTCTGCGTGCGCGCTCGGCCCGCCAGGGCTGCCCCGGCACGTCCCGCTCGTCCTGCTGTCGCGTGGCCAACTGCGTCTCCAGCCTCGCCGATTCGCCGCTCGCGCGCTTCTCGGATGTCTTGTCGCGCTCCGTTGTGCTCATCAACTCGTCACTCCCCCCGCTGCCTTACGGCGCGACGCGTGTCGCACGCACGCTGTCCCGCGCCCCGCGGCCGCCGAGAGTCTCCTGTCCGACTCTCTGGCTGCTGCCCGTTTTACGCTGCTTTACGCCGCCCGCCAAGCCGTACATCGCCGCTCGGTCCTGTGCGCCTCGCTGCTCGGTCCCGCGCACCTCGCCGTTAGGCCCGTGCGCCCCACTCGGTCGCCCCGTCCATCCATTCGCCCCATTCGACCTCGTGCTCACCTTCCGTACTGATCGACGAACGGGCCCCGCCGATGATTCCCACCCGGCACGAGACATCACTCGGAAGAGTGATCGGTTGCCGTTGGCGCACACTTCAGGCCAACTGGCCCACGGTGTAAGGGGGATGGGGGCGCGCGGGGTGCGCCGCAGGCGGGAGGCAATCTCCCGCAATGGGCGGACAACTCCCGACGTCCTTTTCGCGTCACGGCTGAAAAGCGTCCGGACGTGTCTTCGAGTTGCTCGTGTGTCAGTAGTAGGCTCACGCCGTTTGTTGACGCACATGCGTGCCCCTGGGCCATTCGCGCGGCCGCATGGGGCCCGATCTAGGGGAGGCCATGCGCTTTCGCGGGAAGTCGATCCGCCGGAAGATCGTGGCATTGCTGCTCGTGCCGCTCGTGTCCCTCACGGCGATCTGGGGCTTCGCCACGTTTGTGACCGGGCGTGAGGCCAACAAGCTGATCGACACCGCGTACATCATCGACGACTTGGCCAAACCCATCCAGGACACCGTCCAAGTGGTCCAGGAGGAGCGGCGTCAGACGCTCATCCACCTCGCGGACCCGCGGGCGTCGGACGCGCTCGCCGCGCTGCGCAGCAGCCGCGACGCCACGGACGAACTCATCGCCAAGGTCAGGTCCGCCGCCAAGGACTCCAAGTCCCGGGACGTCCTCGACGGCCGCTCGGAAGAACGCCTGACGGCGGTCCTCGACGCCTTCGACGGCATCGGGGCCCTGCGCCGCACCGTCGGGGAAGGCACCATCAGCCGCGACGAGGCGCTGAAGATGTACACGCGCCTCACCGACCCCTGCTACGGCTTCCTGACGACGCTCAATGCCCTGGACGACGTCAGCATCACCGCGCAGAGCCGCGCCCTCGTCGGCGTCGACCAGGCCCGTGAACTCCTCTCCCGCGAAGACGCCTTGATCGCCTCGGCGCTGACCACGGGCACCGTCACGAAGGCCGAGGTCCGCCAGGTCACCGACCTGATGGCGCAGCGCTCGCTGCTCCTCGACAACAGCCTCGCCCAGCTCCCCGACGGCGAGCGCGCCCGCTACGAGCGTTACTGGAACGGCGCCGAGACCGCCCGCCTGCGCGACGCCGAGAAGACCCTCGCGGAGTCCGGCCCCGGCACCCCGCGCGCGGTCACCTCATCCGACTGGAACCAGGAGGCGAACAAGGTCCTCCTCGGCCTCGCCGAGCGCAATGACGCGGCCATCGACAGGCTGCGCGACCGGGCCCGTCCCGAAGCCGTCAAGGTGATCGTGCAGCTGGCCGTCGCCGGTGTGGTCGGTCTGCTCGCCGTGGTCGTCTCCATCGTGCTCTCCGTGCGCATCGGCCGCGGTCTCATCCGCGACCTGCGCCGTCTGCGTCTGGAGGCCCACGAGGCGTCCGGCGTGCGCCTGCCCGGCCTGCTGCGGCGCCTCGCGGCGGGCGAGCAGGTCGACGTGGAGACCGAGGCCCCCCGCCTCAGTTACGAGAAGGACGAGATCGGCCAGGTCGGCCAGGCCATGAACACCCTGCAACGCGCCGCCGTCGAGGCCACCGTCAAACAGGCCGACCTGCGCCGCGGCGTCTCCGAAGTGTTCGTCAACCTCGCCCGCCGCAGCCAGGTCCTGCTGCACAAGCAGCTGACGCTCCTCGACACCATGGAGCGCAGGACCGAGGACACCGACGAACTGGCCGACCTGTTCCGCCTCGACCACCTCACCACCCGCATGCGGCGGCACGCCGAAGGCCTCGTGATCCTCTCCGGCGCCGCGCCCTCCCGGCAGTGGCGCAAGCCCGTCCAGCTCATGGACGTCGTCCGCGCGGCCGTCGCCGAGGTCGAGGACTACGAACGCATCGAGGTACGCCGACTGCCCCGGATCGCCGTCACCGGGCCCGCCGTCGCCGACCTCACGCATCTGCTCGCCGAGCTCCTGGAGAACGCCACGGTGTTCTCGCCCCCGCACACCGCGGTGCAGGTCCTGGGGGAGCACGTGGCCAACGGCTTCACCCTGGAGATCCACGACCGGGGCCTCGGCATGGCGTCCGAGGCCCTCCTCGACGCCAACCTCCGCCTCGCCGAGACGCCTGAGTTCGAACTGTCCGACACCGACCGCCTCGGCCTCTTCGTCGTCAGCCGTCTGGCCCAGCGTCAGCGGGTCCGTGTCTCCTTGCAGCCCTCCCCGTACGGTGGCACGACCGCCGTCGTCTTCATCCCGGAGTCCCTGCTCACGGACGACGTCCCCGACACCGGAGGCGTCGGATTCCGCCTCGACCGGCCGCAGCCCGCCACGCCCGTGGGCGGCGAGCCCGCGGGCGACCGCGCCTCGGCCCTCGCCCAGGTCCCCGTCCAGCTTCCCGGCCTGCCCGCGTCCATCCTGGACGGACCGGTCGAACTGGAGGCGCCGGTCGGCGGGGCGAGCCTGGAGGGCTTTGCGGGCTCTCTCGGCGAATTCGGTGACCTGGAGGATGCCGACAGCGAGCGCGGCGGCCTGTTCCGCCCCCGCCGCCGCGCCACCGATGCCCCCGGAGAGCAGCATCAGCAGGCGCGCGAACCGGTCCTCGACGAGCCCGCCCGAGGCACCGACCCCGTCGGCTACGGAACCTCCGGTCGCGACGACCTCCTGGACAACGAGCGCCCTCCTGGGGCCACGGTTCCCCTGCCGCGCCGCAGCACGCCGAAGCTGGTCTCCTCGCACGGCCGCCGCGTCGGCCCGACCCGCGCGCGCGACACGGACGCCCTCGACGCCGCCGAGACCGGAGACGACGTACGGCCCCGCCGCGAGGCCCCGGACGGGCGCCCCGGCCGCGGCCCCGCCCGCGACACCCGTCCGGCCGACCGCGCGGGCCTCGAACCGCCCCGCCGCCCGCGCCTCGACGACAGCTGGCCCGACCTGACCCCGCCCCGCCCGGAGCGGAGCGAGCCCCAGGCGGACCCGCGGCCGCTGCCCCGGCGGCGTCCGGCGGCGGACCCGCCGCGCAGCACCACCCGCACGGAGACAGCGCCCGGTGCGGACCGGGCGGCGAGGACGGACAGGGACGCCATGGACCGGGCCGCAGGCAGCACCGAGACGCCGCCCCGCACGGCGCCCCAGGACCCCGGGGGGCCTCCCCTGGGAGGGCTGCCGCGCAGGGTCCGGCAGGCGAACCTCGCCCCGCAGCTCAAGGACGGCCCCGGCCGCTCCACGGAACGCGACACCACCGCCCCGGCCGCCGGGAGGCCGGACGAGCGCGACGCCGACGAGGTACGCAGCCGCATGGCCTCGCTCCAGCGCGGCTGGCAGCGCGGCCGCGAAGAGAACGCCGCGGGCGACAGCGCCCCTGACGGCACAGCACCAGGAACGACATCTGAGGGGGACGGTCGATGACCGCACCGAAGGCCGACGCACGCACCACCGCGACCGGGGCGGCGGGAGAGCTGAACTGGCTCCTCGACGACCTGGTGGAGCGTGTCGCCAGCATCCGCAAAGCGCTCGTCCTCTCCGGCGACGGCCTGCCGACGGGCGTGTCCAAGAACCTCACCCGGGAGGACAGCGAGCACCTCGCCGCCGTCGCGTCCGGCTTCCACAGCCTCGCCAAGGGCGTCGGGCGCCACTTCGAGGCGGGCAAGGTCAGGCAGACCGTCGTCGAGCTCGACGACGCGTTCCTCTTCGTCACGGCCGCGGGCGACGGCAGTTGCCTCGCCGTCCTCGCGGACGCGGACTCCGACGTCGGCCTGGTGGCGTACGAGATGACGCTGCTGGTCAAGAGGGTGGGTGTGCACCTGGGTTCGGCGCCGCGCACCGACCTGCCCACGGGAGGGTAGTGGGAGGGCATGAGCGACGACGACGGTCAGGCCCCTCCCTCGACGCCTCGCTGGTTCGACGACGACGCCGGTCCTGTGGTGCGCCCGTACGCGATGACGCGCGGACGCACCACCAGCCCGGCCCAGCACCGCCTCGACCTGATCGCGGTCGTGGTCGCGGAGTCCCGCGCCGATGACACGGAAGCCGACCAGACGCTGTCACCGGAGCACGTGGACATCGTCGACCTGTGCCGCGACAGCCCTCAGTCCGTCGCGGAACTCGCCGCGGAACTCGACCTTCCGATTGGCGTGATCCGCGTTCTGATCGGCGACCTCGTCCACGACGAACTGGTGCACGTCACCCGCCCCGTACCCCCCGCCGAGCTGCCGGACGAGAGTATTCTGCGCGACGTGATCGACGGCCTCCGGGCGCTCTGAACAGCGCGAAAGCGGGGATTGAGACGTGACTGGCTGGCAGTTCTGGGTCGACAGGGGCGGCACGTTCACGGATGTCGTCGCGCGCCGTCCGGACGGCCGCCTCCTCACCCACAAGCTGTTGTCCGACAACCCCGCGCGCTACGCGGACGCGGCCGTCGCGGGCATCGCGCACCTCCTCGTCGAAGCGGGTGCCCTGGAGCCGACGGGCGCTCAGGAGCCGAGCGCGGGCGACAGCCATGGGCCGCGCGCCCCCCAGGACCTCCTGCGCGCCGCAGATCCGCGCTCCGTGCCGATCGACGCCGTCCGGATGGGCACCACCGTCGCCACCAACGCCCTCCTGGAGCGCAAGGGAGAGCCCACGGCGCTCGTCATCACCCGGGGCTTCCGCGACGCCCTGCGCATCGCGTACCAGAACCGCCCGCAGATCTTCGCGCGCGAGATCGTCCTGCCCGAAGAGCTCTACGCGCGCGTGCTCGAAGTCGACGAGCGGGTGGCCGCCGACGGCGAGGTGCTGCGCGCCCCCGACCTGGACGCGCTCGACGGACCGTTGCGGCAGGCCTACGACGACGGCATCCGCGCCGTCGCCGTCGTGTGCCTGCACAGCCATCTGTACCCCGCCCACGAGCGGGCCGTCGGCGAGCTCGCCCGCGCCGTCGGCTTTCCGCAGGTCTCGCTGTCCAGCGAGGTCAGCCCGCTGATGAAGCTCGTACCGCGCGGCGACACCGCCGTCGTCGACGCCTACCTCTCGCCCGTCCTGCGTCGGTACGTCGAGCACGTCGCCCACGAACTCAGCGGCGTGCGCCTGATGTTCATGCAGTCCAACGGTGGACTCGCGGAAGCCGGGCAGTTCCGCGGCAAGGACGCCATCCTCTCCGGGCCCGCGGGCGGCATCGTGGGCATGGCCCGCATGTCGCGGCTCGCCGGGTTCGACCGCGTCATCGGCTTCGACATGGGCGGCACGTCGACGGACGTGTCGCACTACGCGGGGGAGTACGAACGCGTCTTCACCACGCAGATCGCGGGCGTGCGGCTGCGCGCCCCCATGCTCGACATCCACACCGTGGCCGCCGGCGGCGGCTCCGTGCTGCACTTCGACGGCAGCCGCTACCGCGTGGGCCCCGACTCGGCGGGCGCCGACCCCGGCCCCGCCTGCTACCGCGGCGGCGGCCCCCTGACCCTCACCGACGCCAACGTCGCGCTCGGCCGCATCCAGGCGGCCCACTTCCCCCACGTCTTCGGCCCCGAGGGCGACCAGCCGCTGGACGAGGAGCACGTCCGCGAGCGGTTCGCCGCGCTGGCACGCGAGATCACCGGGAGCACGGGCGACGACCGCACGCCGGAACAGGTCGCCGAGGGCTATCTCCAGATCGCCGTCGCCAACATCGCGGCCGCCGTCAAGCGCATCTCGGTCCAGAAGGGCCACGACGTCACCCGCTACGCCCTGACGACGTTCGGCGGCGCGGGCGGGCAGCACGCGTGCATGGTCGCCGACTCGCTCGGCATCCGCACCGTCCTCGTGCCTCCCATGGCGGGCGTGCTCTCCGCCCTCGGCATCGGCCTCGCCGACACCACGGCGATGCGCGAGCAGTCCGTCGAGGCACCCCTGGAGGCCACGGCGATGCACCACGTCCTGAAGACGGCCGACGACCTGGAGGAGGCCGCCCGCGCCGAGCTGCGCGCGGAGGACGTGCCCGCCGACCGCGTGCGCGTCACGCGCCGCGCGCACCTGCGCTACGACGGCACTGATACCACGCTCGCCGTGGAGCTCACCGAGCCGGAGGCGATGCGCCGCACCTTCGAAGAACGCCATCGCGCCCACTACTCCTTTGCCCTGGACCGCCCCGTCGTCGTCGAAGCCCTCTCCGTGGAGGCCACCGGCCTCACCGAGCCCCCGGACCTCTCCGGGCTCGGCGGCGCCACCGCGTCCGGCGCCACGGCCCCTGCGCGCTCCGTACGCCTGCACACGGGCGGCGCCTGGCGTGACGTCCCCCTGCACCGCCGCGAGGAACTGCCGCCCGGCCGGACCGTCACAGGCCCCGCGATCATCACCGAAGCCGGTGCCACCACGGTCGTCGACGACGGCTGGCAGGCCGCGACGACCGAGGACGGGCACCTGATCATGGAACGCGCGACGGCGCCCGCGGGTTCCCGCGCGAGCACGGAGGCCGACCCCGTCCTCCTCGAAGTCTTCAACAACCTCTTCATGTCGATCGCCGAACAGATGGGCGCCCGCCTGGAGTCCACAGCCCAGTCGGTCAACATCAAGGAGAGGCTCGATTTCTCCTGCGCCCTGTTCGACCCGGACGGCAGCCTCGTGGCCAACGCCCCGCACATCCCCGTGCACTTGGGCTCCATGGGGACCAGCGTCAAGGAGGTCATCCGCCGCCGAGGCGCCGCCATGCGCCCCGGCGACACGTACGCGGTGAACGACCCGTACCACGGAGGCACCCACCTCCCCGACGTCACCGTCATCACCCCGGTCTTCGACACCCCGGGGGAGCGGATCCTCTTCTACGTGGCCTCGCGCGGCCACCACGCCGAGATCGGCGGCATCGCGCCCGGCTCCATGCCCGCGCACAGCCGCACCATCGACGAGGAAGGCATCCTCTTCGACAACTGGCTCCTGGTCGAAGGCGGCCGCTTCCGCGAGGACGAGACCTCGCGCCTGCTCACCGAGACCCGCTACCCCTCCCGCAACCCGGCCACGAACCTCGCCGACCTGCGGGCCCAGATCGCCGCCAACCAGAAGGGCGTCGACGAAGTCGCCCGCATGATCGACAACTTCGGGCTCGACGTCGTCCAGGCGTACATGCGGCACGTCCAGGACAACGCCGAGGACTCCGTGCGCCGCGTTATCGACGCCCTAGAAGAGGGTGAGTTCGCTTACGAGACCGACTCGGGCGCCGTCATCAAGGTCCGTGTCACCGTGGACCGCGAACAGCGTGAGGCGACGATCGACTTCACCGGTACCTCACCCCAGCTGACGACCAACTTCAACGCGCCGTTCGCCGTGGTCAACGCGGCCGTCCTGTACGTCTTCCGCACCCTGGTGGCCGACGACATCCCCCTCAACGACGGCTGTCTGCGTCCCTTGCGCATCATCGTTCCGCCCGGCACGTTCCTGTCGCCGGAGCCGCCCGCGGCCGTCGTCGCGGGCAACGTGGAGACCTCCCAGGCCCTCACCGGCGCCCTCTACGCGGCGCTCGGCGTCCAGGCCGAGGGCTCCGGCACCATGAACAACGTCACCTTCGGCAACGACCGCCACCAGTACTACGAGACCGTGGCCTCCGGGTCCGGAGCGGGCGACGGCTTCCCCGGGGCACCCGTCGTACAGACCCACATGACCAACTCGCGCCTCACCGACCCCGAGGTCCTGGAGTGGCGGCTGCCCGTCCTGCTCGACGAGTTCGCCGTACGGCGCGGCAGCGGCGGCGACGGCCGCTGGCGCGGCGGAGACGGCGCCGTACGCCGCATCCGCTTCCGGGAGCCCATGACGGTCTCCACGCTGTCCCAGCACCGCAGGGTAGCGCCGTACGGCATGGCGGGCGGCGAGCCCGGAGCCCTGGGCTCGGGCCGCGTCGAGCGCGCCGACGGCACCGTCGTACGGCTCGACGGCAGCGACACGGCGGACGCGGGCCCCGGTGACGTCCTCGTGATCGAGACCCCCGGAGGCGGCGGGTACGGCCCGCCACCCGCGCAGGCCCGCCCGGCGCCCTCCGACCCGACTGAAGCACGCGACACCACTGATGACTGATGCAGGAGAAGAGAGCAATGATCTTCAAGCGTTCTGAGCGCGGTACGGCCCCCGTGGAGCCGGTCACGCTGAAGATCCTGGTGGCGGGCGGCTTCGGCGTGGGCAAGACGACGCTCGTCGGCGCCGTCAGCGAGATCAAGCCGCTGCGCACGGAGGAGACGCTAAGCGAGGCCGGGCGCCCCGTGGACGACGTCAACGGCGTCCCCGGCAAGCACACCACCACCGTGGCCATGGACTTCGGCCGGATCACGCTCCGCGAGGACCTCGTCCTGTACCTCTTCGGCACCCCCGGCCAGGACCGCTTCTGGTTCCTGTGGGACGAGCTGGCGACCGGCGCGCTCGGCGCCGTGGTGCTCGCCGACACCCGCCGCCTGGAGGACTGCTTCGCTGCCGTCGACTACTTCGAACGCCGCTCCATACCCTTCGTCGTCGGAGTCAACTGCTTCGAAGGAGCGTCTCGTTACCCGGCCGACGAGGTGCGCCAGGCGCTCGACCTCGACCCGGGCACCCCTGTGGTGCTGTGCGACGCGCGCGAGAAGGAGTCCGTCAAGGAGGTCCTGATCGACGTGGTGGAGCACGCGATGGCGGTCGGCGCCGCGGCCCGCGAGCCCGTCGCCACCTGAGCCCCGGCGGGACTCTGAGCACCGGCGAGAGCCCTGAAGTCCGGCGGGATCCTGAAGGTCAACGGAATCCCGTGGCCCGATGAACCCGTGGTCCGTCGCGCCCTGTCCTCCGCGCGCCGCGAGCGGCCCGCACCCCCGCCGACCGGGGTACGAGCCGCCGCCACGCACGCGCGCGTGAGCCTCGATGGCCCCCTACGCGCGCGTGCCCGCCGCCGTCGCTTCGGCGCGCGGGGTCTCAGCCCTCGGCGTTGCCGTCCGTGCCGTCGTCGTGCCAGCCGAAGCTGCGCTCCACGGCCTTGCGCCAGTTGTGGTACTCGCGGTCGCGTGCCTGGGCCTCCATCCGCGGCGTCCACTCGGCGTCGCGCTGCCAGTGGGCCTTCAGCTCGTCCAGGTCGTGCCACACGCCCGTCGCGAGCCCCGCGGCGTACGCGGCCCCCAGACACGTCGTCTCGGCGATCTGAGGGCGGATCACGGGCACGCCCAGCACGTCCGCCTGGTGCTGCATCAGCAGGTTGTTCTTGGTCATGCCGCCGTCCACCTTCAAGGTGGTGATCCGCACTCCGGAGTCCTGGTACATCGCGTCGACGACCTCGCGGGTCTGCCAGCTCGTCGCCTCCAGGACCGCGCGCGCCAGATGTGCCTTGGTCACGTACCTGGTCAGGCCCGTGATGACGCCGCGCGCGTCGGAGCGCCAGTAGGGGGCGAACAGGCCGGAGAAGGCGGGCACGACGTACGCGCCGCCGTTGTCCTCCACGCTTGCCGCCAGTGGCTCGATCTCGTCGGCTGTACGGATGATGCCGAGCTGGTCCCGGAACCACTGCACGAGTGCCCCGGTGATCGCGATGGACCCCTCCAGACAGTAGACGGGTGCCTCACCGCCGATCTTGTACCCCATTGTGGTGAGCAGCCCGCTCTTGGAAGGCACGGGCCTGTTCCCGGTGTTGAGCAGTAGGAAACTGCCCGTCCCGTACGTGTTCTTGGCCGTGCCGGTGTCGTAGCAGGCCTGCCCGAAGACGGCCGCCTGCTGGTCGCCCAGGGCGGAGGCCACGGGCACCCCCGCCAGCTGCCCCACGGCCGTCCCGTACACCTCGGCGGACGACCTGATCTCCGGCAGGACCGCCTCCGGCACGTTCATGGCGGAGAGGATCGAGGAGTCCCACTGGAGCGTTTCCAAGTTCATCAGCATCGTGCGCCCGGCGTTGGTGACGTCCGTGACGTGGACGCCGCCGTCGGTGCCGCCGGTGAGGTTCCAGATGAGCCAGGTGTCGATCGTGCCGAAGGCGATGTCGCCCCGCTCGGCACGCGCGCGCAGCCCCGGCACGTTGTCCAGCAGCCAGGCCGCCTTGGGCCCGGAGAAGTAGCTCGCCAGGGGCAGGCCGGTCTGCTCGCGGAAGCGGTCCTGGCCGTCGGTGCCGCCCAGCTCGTGGCAGAGCGCCGACGTGCGGGTGTCCTGCCAGACGATGGCGTTGTGCACCGGCTTGCCCGTGGCGCGGTCCCACAGGACCGTCGTCTCCCGCTGGTTGGTGATGCCGAGGGCGCTGAGCTGGTCGGCGCGCAGCCCGGCCTTGGCGATCGCGCCCGCCACCACGGCCTGCACCTTGGACCAGATCTCGGTGGCGTCGTGCTCCACCCAGCCGGGTTTGGGGAAGATCTGGCGGTGTTCGCGCTGGTCCACGGCGACGATCGCGCCGTCCTGGTTGAAGATGATGCAGCGGCTCGAGGTGGTGCCCTGGTCGATCGCGGCGACGAATTTCTCGGAGCTGTCCGTCATGGCTCCTCCTTGTCGGAAGCTGCTCGGGGCGCGTGGGAGGCCGCCCGGGAGCGCTGGAGGTCTCCCGGGCGGCCGCTCAGAAGGCTGCGTTGTAGATGACGCCCGCGAGGGCGCCGCCGATCAGCGGACCGGCCACCGGAATCCAGGCGTAGCTCCAGTCGGACGTGCCCTTGTGGGGGATCGGCAGGAACTGGTGCACGATGCGCGGGCCGAGGTCACGGGCCGGGTTGATGGCGTAGCCGGTGGGCCCGCCGAGCGAGAGGCCGATGCCGACGACGAGGAAGGCGACGATCAGCGTCTGGATGCCCGACTCCCCGAGGCCCTTGGTGAGCCCGAAGGCGAGGATGGGAAGGACCAGGCCGACCGTCGCGATGACCTCGGTGATCAGGTTGGCGACCGGGTTCCGGATCTCCGGGATGGTGGAGAAGATGCCGAGCGTCGGCGTGGGCCCCGTGCCGCCCGCCCGGTCGTCCTTGCCGCCCGTCGGCACGTTGGCGTTGAACTGCGCGAGGTACGTGAGGTACGCGAGGACGGCGCCGAGCATCGCGCCGACCATCTGCCCGGCGAGATAGATCCAGACCTTGCCCCACTTGTCGGTGTCGATGGCGATGCCGATCGTCACGGCGGGGTTGAGGTGGCCGCCGGACAGCGGCCCGGCGGTGTAGGCCCCCGCCAGGACGCCGAAGCCCCACCCGAAGGCGATGACGACCCACCCGGAGGCCTTGGCCTTCGAGTGGTTGAGGGTGACGGCGGCGCACACACCGGCGCCGAAGAGAATCAGAATCGCGGTGCCGATGACCTCACCGACGAAGATGTCCCCGTTCGAGTACATGGCGGCTCCTAGTCCCTCGCCCGGGGCGACGAGCCCCGGTCCTCCGTGCAGGGTGCGCTTCCCACGACTACAGCCCGCTCACGCACAGCGGCATCCGCTGTGGCAGGGGACTCCCGCGCCCCGGAGACGAGCGTGCCGTCACAGTCGCATCGCCCATGGGGGGATAACCCGCTGAACAGGCCCTTTCTGTGCAGAGCCTGGGAGCACACGGGCCCTGAGCGGCACGGAGCCGAAGAATGGCGATGCCGACTGACACCGGGAAGTGTTCACCGCCCGTGATGGAGCGTCAAGGTCGCCGACACCACCGGTTAACCGGCGCACACTCTTCCGCGCCCGGCGCGGGGTCAGCGCACAGCGATCACGGAGGAGCCGTGCCCGAACAGCCCTTGGTTCGCGGTGAGCCCCACCCGCGCCCCCGTCACCTGACGGCCACCGGCCTGGCCCCTCAACTGCCACGTCAACTCGCAGACTTGGGCGATCGCCTGCGCCGGAACGGCCTCTCCGAAGGAGGCGAGTCCGCCACTGGTGTTCACCGGTATGTGCCCGCCGGGGCAGGTCGCTCCCTCGCGCAGCAGCTTGACCCCCTCGCCCTCGCCGCACAGCCCGAGGTCCTCGTACCACTGGAGCTCCAGTGCGGTCGACAGGTCGTACACCTCGGCCAGGGAGAGGTCGTCCGGGCCGATTCCCGCCTCCTCGTAGGCGGCGTGTGCGACGGAGGCCCGGAACGTCCGCTCGCCGGGCGGCACGGCGACGGCCGAGTCGGTGGCGATGTCCGGGAGGTCCAGGACCGTGTTCGGATACGTCGGCGTGACCGTGGACACCGCGCGGATGCGCACCGGGTCGGGCGCGCCGTGCCGCCGGGCGAACTCCATCGTGGACAGCACCAGGGCCGCCGCCCCGTCGGACGTCGCGCAGATGTCGAGCAGCCGCAAAGGGTCCGCTACGACGGCTGAGGCGGCGACCTCCTCGGCGGTGACGGCCGTGCGGTAGCGGGCGTGCGGGTTCAGCGCCCCCAGGGCCGCGTTCTTCACTTTGACCTGCGCGAAGTCCTCCAGCGTGTCACCGTGCACGGCCATGCGGCGGCGGGCGTACAGGGCGAAGTACGCCGGGTTCGTCGCTCCGAGGACGCGGAAGCGGAGCCAGTCCGGGTCATCCGGCCGGTCGCCGCCAGCGGGCCGGAAGAAGCCCTTGGGGGCCGCGTCCGCGCCGACGACGAGCACGACGTCCGCGAGCCCCGCGAGCAGTTGCGCGCGGGCCGTGGCGATGGCCTGGGCCCCGGACGCGCACGCCGCGTACACGCTCGCCACGCGCGCGCCCTGCCAGCCGAGCGCCTTGGCGAAGGTCGCCCCCGCCACGTACCCCGGATAGCCGCCGCGCACCGTGTCCGCGCCGACGATCGACCCCACGTCTCGCCAGTCGACGCCCGCGTCCGCGAGGGCCGCGCGGGCCGCCACCGTGCCGTACGTGACGAAGCCGCGCCCCCACTTGCCCCAGGGGTGCATGCCCGCGCCGAGGACCGCCACCTCGCCCGTCACGCCCTCACCCCCACCGGACTCCAGTGCCACGTGGTCCAGGCCGTCTCCGCGTCCTCATGGAGCACGCCGGGCACGACCTCGACCTCCATCCCGACCTCCAGGTCGGCGACGGTCACGCCGGGAGCCCCCTGGCCGAGCACGACCATGCGCTCGGCTTCGAGCTCCACAGCGATCAACGTGTAGGGCCGCCAGGGAAGTTCCGGATCGGAGAGGTAAGGCTCCGGCGGGCGATAGCGCCCGTCGGTGTACGACCACACCCGCCCGCGCCGCGACAGCGCGACCTCGACCAGCTCGTCGCCCGCACACCCCGGATTGCGGCAGAAGCCGTCCTCGCGGGGGAAGTGGACCGCCGCGCACCGCGCGCACCGCGTCCCCAGGAGCCGGAAGGAATCCCCTTCCCCGGCGAACCACTGCGCCACCACAGGCGCTCGCTTCGGCGACATGAGCCCTCCAGGAACCCTGATCTGACGGGACGTCAGGAGTGTGACATGGAGGCCCCTGTCACGTCAGTGGGGCAGCGAACGACGAGACACCGGGAAGTCGAAGTACGTGTCCGGGAAAAGCTCCGGCTTGTACGTGAAGTGCCACCATTCCTCGGGCAGATTGACGAAGCTGGCCTTGGTCAGCGCGTTCCGCAGCAGATCCCGGTGCGCGCGCTGCTCACCGGTGACGCGCGGGTCGTCCGTGTGCGACAGCGTGTCGAAGCAGTCGTAGCCCGTGCCCATGTCGAGGGAGTTGTCCGGAAAGCGCTCGCTCCGGGGCGCGTAGCACGGCTTCAGGGGCTCCCCGGGGACGTACGGGCGGGTGGGCAGCGCGGGCAGCCGCACCACCGTCAGATCGACCGTCGAGCCCCGACTGTGCCCGGACTTCTTCGCGATGTAGCCGTCCTCGAAGAGCCTCGACTTGTCGACCTGGGGATAGAACTCCGCCTTCATCCGCTCGTCACCCAGGTCCTCGGCCCAGCGCACGAAGTGGTCGACGGCCCGCTGCGGCCGGTAGCAGTCGTACACCTTGAGGGAGTAGCCCTTCCGGAGGAGAGCGCGCTGCGCCGTGCGGAGGGCCTTGGCGGCCGGTTCGGTGAGGATGCACAACGGCTGCCGATAGCCGTCGATCCGCCGACCCACGAAGTTGTGCGGCGTGAAGTAGCGCATCTCCTGGATGATCGTCGGGTCGACGTCCCGCAACGCCACGAAGCCGTCCGGGGCTTGCGGTTCGGTGCGTGCCTCGGCGGGCGCGGACGCGGCCGCCACCGCGAAAAGGGCGACGGCGGCAAGGGCGAGTCTCCGTAGAGCGGGAGCGAATGTCGTCATGCCCGTGCGTCTATCAGCATCTCCGTACTCCACGGAAGACCGGCGCCCGGAGATCGGCTACAGTCCGCCGCGTGTCCCCATCCCAACACCCCATCAACTCCGCGCCGGACGCCCACTGCTCGAGCTGCGGCGCGCGCTACGGAGACCACGTCACCGGCTGGCCCCGCACCTGCGCCGACTGCGAGGCCGTGGTCTACCGCAACCCGCTGCCCGTGGCCGTCGCCCTCCAGCCGGTGTACGACACGAAGGGCACCTCCCTGGTCGTCGTGACCCGTTCCATCGCCCCCGCGCGCGGGGGATCCGCTCTGCCCGGCGGCTACGTGGACCACCGGGAGGACTGGCGCCACGCCGTCGCCCGGGAGCTCAAGGAAGAGACCGGCATCGGCGCCGCGAGCCGCGACGTACGCATCGTGGAGGTCCTCAGCTCCCCCGACGGCCACCTGCTCCTCTTCGGCCTGCTCCCGGAGCGCCCCGCGGCCGACCTGCCCCAGTCCACCCCCACGGACGAGACCGAAGGCTGGGAGCTCCTCTACCGCCCCACCGAACTCGCCTTCCCGCTGCACACGTCGGTGGTGCGGGCCTGGTTCGAAGGGCGCTACATCTGAGCCCCGGAGCACGCGAGAGCGGCCCCTGGGCACGGCGCGTCCCCTAAGAGGCGCCGTGCGTCCCCTGGGGCGTCGCGAGTCCCCGGATCCGCACGGGGTGCTCCACCGGGTACCCGCCGCCCTTCTCGCCCTCCCGCTCGACGAGCAGCTCGTCCCCGCTCCAGCGCACCCCATAGCGCTGTAGCTCCGGCTCGTCCCACCCGTCTCCGGGGTCCGCTATCACCAGACCCCCACCGGTGCGCCCCTTGGCCGGAGCCCAGACGTCCAGAGCGAGTCGCCCGTCCTCGCCCCGCACGGGCAGCACCGCACCGGCCCGCGCGAGCACCGGAACACGGGACAGCGGCGCCTCCAGGACGGCCTTCCCGGGCCCCTCGTACGCCGTCCCGGTCGCGGTGTCGTACCACCGCCCCGGAGGCAGCCGTACGGCCCGCTGCGTGACTCCCTCCGACAGGACCGGCGCCACGAGCAGCGCGTCGCCGAGCAGGAACGCGTCCTCGCAGTCCCGTAGTGCCCTGTCCTCGGGAGCGACCCACCACAGAGGGCGTACGTACGGTGCCCCCGTACGCCGCGCCAACTGCGCCAGCGTGACGAAGTACGGCAGCAGCCGACGCCGCTCCGCGAGCGCCACGCGCGCGTGCTCCAGCACCTCGGGACCGAACTCCCAGGGCTCCCTGCGACCGGCCCGCAACGCCGCATGCGTACGGAACAGCGGCAGATACGCGCCGAGCTGGAACCATCGCAAGAACAGCTCAGGAGAGGGGCTGCCGTCGAAGCCGCCCACATCAGGCCCCGAATAGGGCACCCCGCACAGGCCGAGCCCCAACACCAGCGCGAGCGAGGCCCGCAACCCCGCCCAGGTGGAGGCCACGTCGCCCGACCACGTCCCTCCGTAGCGCTGCATTCCCGCCCACCCGGAGCGCGAGAACAAAAACGGCCGCTCCGTAGGCCGCAGTTCACGCATCGCCTCGTAGCCCGCCCGGGCCATGCCCAGGGCGTACACGTTGTGCGCCTCCCGGTGGTCACCGCCGCGGCCCTCCAGCGCGTGCCGGGCCGAGCGGGGCAGCGTGGTCTCCCCGAAGGCCGCGAACGACACCGGCTCGTTCATGTCGTGCCAGAAGCCCGAGAAGCCCTGCGCGAGCCGCTCGTCGTACAGGCCGCCCCACCACTTGCGCACCCGTCCCGCCGTGAAGTCGGGGAACACCGAGTCCCCGGGCCACACGAGGCCCCGCACCACCCGCCCCGCCGCGTCCCGCACGAACGCGTCCGCCGCCGTCCCGCTGTCGTACACGGCATTGCCCGGCGCGGCCTTCACCGCCGGGTCCACGATCGACACCAGGCGGACCCCGTCCCGGCGCAGCTCCCCGGCCAGCTGCGGCAGCGTCGGGAAGCGCTCCTTGTCGACCGTGAACACCTGGTGCGCGTCGAAGTGGTCGATGTCCAAGTGGACGGCGTCCAGGGGCAGCCCGCGCTCCTGATACCCCGCCACGACCCGTCGCACCTCACGCTCGCTGCCGAAGCCCCACCGCGCGTGGTGGTGGCCCAGCGCCCACGTCGGCGGTACCGCGGGCGCGCCCGTCAGCGACGCCCAGGAGTGCAGCACGCGCGCGGGAGTCCCCACCATCACCCAGCAGCGCAGCGGCCCCCCGTCCATCCGCACCTCGCACGACCCCGGCCGGTCGTGACCGGAACCGGCACCCTCCAGGCCCTCGTGCAGCCGCACCGAGCCGTCCCAGCTGTTGTCGTGGAACACCAGGTGCGTGCCCACGTCGGCGACCACCAGCTGCACCGGCATCGTGATGTACAGCGGATCGTCACCGGGCTCGAACGAACCGCCCGGATCGGTGTTCCACAAGCGGTACGTGCCATTCCGCAGCCGTGGCCCCGCAGCCCTCCCGCCGAGCCCGAAGAACCGCGCGTCCGCCGCCACCTCCGACCGCTGCACCCACCGAGCCGTCCCCCCGTCCACCGGCTCCCACCAGCGGGGCGGCAGATCACGCCGCAGCACCACACCACCGGGCGTCCGCAGCTCCACCGCGCCGTGGCGCGAGACGACCACCGTCGCCCGCTCCGAAACCACCCGCCAGCCGCCCTCCTTGTCGGGCTCCAGAACTGCCCTGGGGTCCGCCTCCGGAGCCCCTCCCACCAGCGCGTACGACGGCGACGGCTCGGCCCCGTCCCAGCCCCAGAACACGGCCCCGCCCGCCGTCACCCGCACCCGCAGCTCGGACCGCGCGAACCGCACCACACCACCGCCGGGCCCCGGCTCCACCAGCGTCACGGGCCCCGGCGTCCGGGCCCGCTCGGCACCCCGAGGGGCAAGACCGGCCGCGTCGGCCCGCCGCCGACGCCATGCGGAGCGCACCTCGCGCACCCTCTGGGCCGGGTCGGACATGCCGACCGCCTTCACCGAACGCACCAGGTCACGACCGTTCATGCTGCTCACCCTGCCACCGAAGGAGGAGCGGGTGCACCGCGTTCAACTGCCGTTCACTCAAGGGTCCGGTACGCCGTCGCCCGGCCGCCTCCGGCGCGGCAGACCCTGGTGCGGAAGTCGATCACGTGGCATCGTCCTGTCAGCCGTGTCACGCGCACACCGAGCCCGTGCGCACGACAGCCGCCCACAACGCGTAGAGCCCAGGAGCAGCCGCATGTCCACAGCGAACCCCTCGCCGCTCTGGCAGCCGGACCAGGAGCGAATCGCCGGCGCCCGGATCACGCGCTTCCAGGCCTGGGCGGCCGAACACCACGGAGCCCCCGCCATCGGCGGCTACGCGGCCCTGCACCGCTGGTCCGTGGACGAGCTCGACACCTTCTGGAAGGCCGTCACCGAGTGGTTCGACGTCCGCTTCACCACCCCCTACGCGCGCGTGCTCGGCGATCGCTCCATGCCCGGCGCCGAGTGGTTCCCGGGCGCCACCCTGAACTACGCCGAGCACGCCCTGCGCGCCGGCGAGGACCCCACGCGCGCGGACGCCCCAGCTCTCCTGTACGTCGACGAGACCCACGACCCGATCGACGTCACCTGGTCCGAGCTGCGCCGCCAGGTGGGCTCCCTGGCCGCCGAGCTGCGCGCCCTCGGCGTCCGCCCCGGGGACCGCGTCAGCGGCTACGTACCGAACATCCCGCAGGCCGTCGTCGCGCTCCTGGCCACCGCGGCCGTCGGAGCCGTCTGGACCTCCTGCGCGCCCGACTTCGGCGCCCGCAGCGTCCTCGACCGCTTCCAGCAGGTCGAACCGGTCGTCCTCTTCACGGTCGACGGCTACCGCTACGGCGGCAAGGAGCACGACCGCCGCGACACCGTCGCCGAGCTGCGCCGCGAACTGCCCACCCTCCGCGCGGTCGTCCACATCCCGCTCCTCGGCACCGACGCCCCCGAAGGGGCCCTGGAGTGGTCCGCGCTCACCGCGGCGGACACGGCCCCCGTCTTCGAGCCCGTCCCCTTCGACCACCCCCTGTGGGTGCTCTACTCCTCCGGCACCACGGGCCTGCCCAAGGCCATCGTCCAGTCCCAGGGCGGCATCCTCGTCGAGCACCTCAAGCAGGTCGGCCTGCACTGCGACCTCGGGCCCGACGACCGGTTCTTCTGGTACACCTCGACCGGCTGGATGATGTGGAACTTCCTCGTCTCCGGCCTGCTCACGGGCACGACGATCGTCCTCTACGACGGCAGCCCCGGCCACCCGGACACCGGCGCCCAGTGGCGCGTCGCCGAACGCACCGGAGCCACGCTCTTCGGCACCTCCGCCGCGTACGTCATGGCCTGCCGCAAGGCGGACGTACACCCCGCACGCGACTACGACCTCTCGCGCGTGCAGTGCGTCGCCACCACCGGCTCACCGCTGCCCCCCGACGGCTTCCGCTGGCTCCACGACGCCTTCGCCGAGGTGACGGGGCCGGTGTGGATCGCCTCCGTCAGCGGCGGCACCGACGTCTGCTCCTGCTTCGCCGGAGCCGTGCCCACGCTGCCCGTGCACATCGGCGAGCTCCAGGCCCCCTGCCTCGGCACCGACCTCCAGGCCTGGGACCCCCAGGGCAAGCCCCTCGTCGACGAGGTCGGCGAACTCGTCGTCACCAACCCCATGCCGTCGATGCCCATCCACTTCTGGAACGACCCCGACGGCAGCCGCTACCACGACAGCTACTTCGACACCTACCCCGGCGTCTGGCGCCACGGCGACTGGATCACCCTCACCGCCCGCGGCTCGGTCGTCATCCACGGCCGCTCCGACTCCACGCTCAACCGCCAGGGCGTCCGCATGGGCTCGGCCGACATCTACGAAGCCGTCGAACGCCTCCCGGAGATCCGCGAATCCCTCGTCATCGGCGTCGAGCTGCCCGACGGCGGCTACTGGATGCCGCTGTTCATCCACCTCGCCCCCGGCGCCGTGCTCGACGACGGCCTGCGCGACCGCATCAAGACGACCATCCGCGCACAGCTCTCGCCCCGCCACGTCCCCGACGAGGTCATCGAAGTCCCCGCCGTCCCGCACACCCTCACCGGCAAGCGCATCGAAGTCCCGGTCAAGCGCCTCCTGCAGGGCACCCCGCTCGACAAGGCCGTCAACCCGGGCTCCGTGGACAACATCGAGCTGCTCCGCTTCTACGAGCAGCTGGCTCGCGACCGCGCCTGACGCCCGCCCGGCGGCCATTGTCAGTGCCTCCCGTTACGTTGGGTGAGCACTGATCGACGGATCGCAGGGGGACATCATGGGGAACACCCAGCACCACACCATGCGCCGCGCGCTGCGCCGCGAAGTCGCCGGGACCATCGGCCTGCTGGCCGACGAGGGCGACTTCGCGGCGATGCGCCGGTATCGCACCTTCACCTTCGACGACCACGTGACCTACCTCCAAGAAGTGGAGGGCCTCCTCAAATCCCTGGCCTCCCAGGGCAGGCTCACGAGCATCGCCCTCTTCGACCCGGAGGAGTACGAGGAGTTCTGCGCGGACACCGGCCTCGCCCCGGACGCCTCCGCCAGCCGCGCCCGCTTCGCCGCCGAACTGGCCACAGCGGGCCCCACCGTGCCGTACGAGGGCCAGGCGCTGGCCGACCTCGTCCCCGGCCTCGTCGACGAGACCGTCCGCCAGACGACGTGGGAGTACGCGACGATGCTCCTGGCCGGCATCGGAGCCTGCGCCGAGTGCGGCGTGGACATCGGCAGGTCCGCCTTCGCCCGGGCCTCCGAGCTCCTGATGCGCGTGCTCGAGACGGCGGGCCCTGGCCCCCGCCACCTGGTGTGCAGCGTTCCGTGCGACGGCCAGACGCTCCTCGCCGCCCTGCACGCCGGACACGACCACGACGGGACCGCCCGCCTGGACGAGGCCGAAGCCCTGGAGTTCACCACGGTCCTCGCGGTCGGCATCGCCACCCGCAGCGCGGGCGGCCTCGTCATGCGCACCAGCGGGGAGAGCGGTGACCGCGTCCAGGGCTGGCGTCTGGAGGGCGAGCGCCTGCGCCCGCTCACCGCGGCCGAGGTCTTCGACGCCTACTGCACCGACGCGCTCTCCGGCGACCTGATCGCCCCGGAGTCGGGCGTCGACTACAGCGCGGCACCCGACCTCGGTGACGACGAGCCAGGCTCGGGACACCGCCACTGAACGTCGAAGGGGCGCCCCACCCTGCGGTGGAGCGCCCCTCGGAACAGCGGTCCTGCGACGGGCCCGGCGATCAGACCGGCCCGTTCGTACGGATCGTCATTCGCCGGACAGCACGGCCTGCGCGGCCTTGCGCGCGTCCTCGGCGCTGTCCGCGGCCCGTGCCGCGGCCGCGGCACGCTCGCACTGGGCCAGCGTGTACTTGCCGAGCGTCGCCCGCACATAAGGAATCGAAGCGGCACCCATGGACAGGGAGGTGACACCCAGACCCGTCAGCACACAGGCCAGCAGCGGATCCGACGCGGCCTCACCACATACGCCACAGCTCTTGCCCTCGGCCTTCGCCGCCTCCGCGGACAGCGCCACCAGGTCGAGCAGCGCGGGCTGCCACGGGTCCTGGAGCCGGGACACCGCACCGACCTGACGGTCGGCGGCGAAGGTGTACTGCGCCAGGTCGTTGGTGCCCAGGGACAGGAACTCGACCTCCTGGAGGATCGAGCGCGCGCGCAGCGCGGCGGAGGGGATCTCCACCATCGCGCCGAACTTCGCCCGCAGTCCCGCCGCACGGCAGGCGTCGGCGAAGGCCTTGGCGTCGGCACGGTCAGCGACCATCGGCGCCATGACCTCAAGGTAGACGGGCAGCCCCTCGGAGGCCTTGGCCAGCGCGGTCAGCTGCGTGCGCAGCACCTCGGGGTGGTCGAGCAGCGACCGCAGCCCGCGCACGCCCAGAGCCGGGTTCGGCTCGTCGGCGGGCGTGAGGAAGTCCAGCGGCTTGTCGGCGCCCGCGTCGAGCACACGCACGACGACGCGCCCCTCGGGGAAGGCCTCGAGCACCTGGCGGTACGCCTCGACCTGCTTCTCCTCGGTCGGCGCCTTGCTGCTGTCGTCGAGGAAGAGGAACTCCGTACGGAACAGACCGACGCCCTCGGCGCCCGCCTCGACCGCGGCGGGGACGTCGGCGGGGCCGCCGACGTTCGCCAGGAGGGGCACCTTGTGCCCGTCAGACGTCGCGCCCGGACCCGTCGACGCGGCGAGCGCGGCCTTGCGCTCGGCGGCCGCGGCCTCGAGCTCGGCGCGCTTCTCCGCGCTCGGGTCCACGAAGATCTCGCCGGTGCTGCCGTCCACGGCCACGACCGTGCCCTCGGCGAGCTCACCGGCGCCGGGCAGCGCCACGACGGCGGGGACGCCGAGCGCCCGCGCCAGGATCGCGCTGTGGCTGGTCGGGCCGCCCTCTTCGGTCACGAAGCCGAGCACGAGCGCCGGGTCGAGCAGCGCGGTGTCCGCCGGAGCGAGGTCACGGGCGATGAGGACGTACGGCTCGTCGCTGTCCGGGACGCCCGGCATCGGCACACCGAGGAGCCGGGCGACGATACGGTTGCGCACGTCGTCGAGGTCGGCGACGCGACCCGCCATGTACTCACCCGCGCCCGCGAGCAGCTCGCGGTAGTAGGAGAAGGCGTCGTAGACGCCGCGCTCGGCCGAGCTGCCCACCGTGATGCGCCGGTCCACGTCGGCCATCAGCTCGGGGTCCTGCGCGATCATCGCCTGCGCTTCGAGCACGGCCTGGGCCTCACCGCCGGCCAGGTTGCCGCGGGCCATCAGGTCGGCCGCGACAGCCTCGACGGCCTGACGGGCGCGCCCCTGTTCGCGCTCCGCCTCGTCCGCCGGAATCTGCTTGGCAGGCGGTTCGAGCACCGCCGTTCCCATGTGCCGAACCTCGCCGATGGCCACCCCGTGGCTTACGCCGACGCCTCGCAGCGTTGTCTCCATCTCACCGTCTCCGATAGTGGCGGCGGGCCCAGCCGCCGCGGTGGTTGTACTGCCTGCCGTCGCACCCCGACGGCGCCGACGTCACTTCCAGCTGAAGAGAGCGTCGCCGGACTTCACGTCGCCGTCCTCGACGACGTCGGCCAGGGACTCGGCCGTCGCTTCGAGCGCCACGACGGGGCACACCGGAGACTTGCCTGCGGCCTCGACGGCCGCGGGGTTCCAGCGCACGACGGCCTGGCCGCGCTGTACGGTGTCACCCTTATTGACAAGAAGTTCAAAACCCTCGCCGTTGAGCTGAACGGTGTCGATGCCCAGGTGCGTCAGCACACCGTGGCCCTGGTCGTCGACGACGACGAAGGCGTGGGGGTGGAGCGAGACGATGATGCCGTCGACGGGGGCCACGGCCTCGGACGCCTCGCGCACGGGGTCAATGGCCGTGCCGGGGCCGACCATGGCGCCCGAGAAGACGGGGTCCGGTACCGCCGCGAGTCCGATGGCGCGTCCGGCGAGCGGGGACGAAACGCTGGTCATGGCAAGCCTCCCAGGGGGTGGAGATGGGTAACCGCCGCCACTACCTGTCCTGGACGACGCACTGTTCAGAAGGGTAAGTCATAGGAAGTCCCGGTTCCGCACGAAGGTCCTGGTTGGCGGACGTAGGAGCGCAGCACTAACGATTTGCGCCGCCCGGAACCCCGATGTAGAGTCGGGACCCTGCCCAGGGCCAAGCGACGCAATCAGCGTCCCGGCTCGGCAGCCTCTTTCAAGTCAGATCCTACGCAGGGTCTGGTTCCGTGCGCCCATGAGAGATCGTGGTCAGCGGGACGGAAAAGACTTGATAGAGTCGGAACCGCCGGAAGGCCGAAAGGCCGGAAAGCACCGAGGAAATCGGAACGGACCGGGAAGCCGGAAAGATCTGATAGAGTCGGAAACACGAAATACCG
>NZ_JBITXV010000028.1:0-68069 GCF_044544845.1 Streptomyces sp. NPDC053474 | reverse complement strand
ACCGCCACGGCACCGAATGGAAGTTCCG
Source organism: Streptomyces sp. NPDC053474 (assembly GCF_044544845.1). Lineage (NCBI taxonomy): Bacteria > Bacillati > Actinomycetota > Actinomycetes > Kitasatosporales > Streptomycetaceae > Streptomyces > Streptomyces sp. NPDC053474. The sequence continues at coordinate 68,041 of NZ_JBITXV010000028.1, read as the reverse complement.
CGCCGTCGGCCAGGGCTACGCCTCCGGCCTGCGCGGCATCGCATCGGACTTCGGCGTCAACGTCTGACCCCAGTCCGTAGCGCAGCACCCCGGACCGGCCCACGCGCACCCCGCGTGGGCCGGTCCACGCATGGGCGGGCCCGCGCGGTCGGCAGCTGGCGGGGGAACCCGGGCGCAATGACAATCGTTGCACTGGCACACACCCCAGCACGAGGAGCCACCCCTTGTCCGCCAGCCCGACGGACCCCCCGGGGCACTGTCCCGGACCATCCCGCCCCACCTCGGCCGCCGCGCACCAGCCGCTCCCCCGGCCGACCGCGGCACCCCGCGGGATGGTGTCCGATGAGTGCCGCGCTCGGCCTGCTCGCCGTCCTCGTCCTGACGGTGGGCACCGGCTATTTCGTCGCCCAGGAATTCGCCTACGTCTCCGCGGACCGGCTCGCACTCGCCCGCGAGGCCGCAGCGGGCGACCGCCGCGCGGCCCGCGCCCTGAAGGTGCTCGAGCGGCTCTCCTTCATGCTGTCGGGCGCACAGCTCGGCATCACCGTGACCGGCCTGATCGTCGGCTTCCTCGCCGAGCCGTCCGTGTCCGCCCTGCTCAAGCCGCTCCTGACCGGCATCGGCATCCCCGACGGCGCCGTCACCGGCATCTCCGTCACCCTCGCCTTCGTGCTCGCCACGGTCGTCCAGATGGTCCTCGGCGAGCTCGCGCCGAAGAACCTCGCCCTCGCCGTCCCCGAGCGCCTCGCCAAGTCCCTCGCCGCCTCCACCCTCGCCTACCTGAAGGTCGTCGGCCCCGTCGTGCGGATCTTCGACGGCGCCGCGAACCGACTGCTGCGCCGCATCGGCATCGAACCCGTCGAAGAGCTGCACCACGGCGCCACGCTCGAAGAGCTCGGCCACCTCATCGGCGAGTCCCACGAGCGCGGCGAGCTGCCCGAGGACACCGCCGCCCTCCTCGACCGCGCCCTGGACTTCTCCGAGCGCACCCTCGGCGAAGTCCTGGTGCCGCGCGTCGACGCCGTCTTCGTCCGCAAAGACGCCAAAGCCGCCGAAGCCGTCGCACTCATCGCCCGGCACGGCCACTCCAACTACCCGGTGCTCGGCGACCACCCCGACGACGTCACCGGCGTCCTGGGCGTGCGCGAGCTCATGCGGACCCCCGCCGACCGCCTCCCCGAAGCAAGTGCCCACACCCTCGCCCGCCCCGCCCTGCTCCTCCCGGAGACCCTCGAACTGCCCGACGCCGTACGGCAGATGCGCGAGCGCGACGACGAGTTCGCCGTCGTCCTCGACGAGCACGGCGGCGTCGCGGGCATCGTCACGTACGAGGACATCGCCGAGGAACTCGTCGGGGACATCGCCGACGAGACCGACCATGTGGTGCGGGTCGCCGTCCGCGACGGCCACGGCTGGCTCGTGGACGCGGGCCGACGGCTCGACGAGGTCGCCGACGCCACCGGCATCCACCTGCCCGAGGAGGACGACTACGACACCGTGGCCGGTCTCGTCGTCGACCGGCTCGGACGCTTCCCCGCCATCGGCGACCACCTCACCCTGGAGCTGCCCGACGGCGCCGCCGTGACCGTCGACGTCCGCTCCCTGGACCGGCACGTCCCCGAGCGCGTGCGCCTGGAGCTCCGGCCCGCCCCCGCCACGGGCACCGACGAGCAGGCCCGCCCCGAGGAGACCCGCCCATGAGCTTCCCCATGGCGCTGTTCGTCACGGTGCTGCTGCTGATCGGCAGCGGATTCTTCGTCGCCGCCGAGTTCGCCCTCGTCGCCGCCCGCCGCCACCGCGTGGAGAAGGCCGCCGCCGAGGGCCGGCGCGGAGCCCAGGCCGTGCTCGCCGGAATGCGCGAGCTGTCGCTGATGCTGGCGGGCGCGCAGCTCGGCATCACCGTCTGCACCCTGGGCCTCGGCTCCGTCTCCAAGCCCGCCATCTCCCACGAGCTCGACCCGCTGCTGCACCGCATCGGCCTGCCCAGCGGCGTCAGCTACGGCGTCTCCTTCGCCCTCGCGATGATCATCGTGGTGTTCCTGCACATGGTGATCGGCGAGATGGCGCCCAAATCCTGGGCCATCGCCCACCCCGAGCGCTCCGCGATGCTGCTCACCCCCGCCTTCCGTACGACGGTCAAGGCCGTACGCCCGCTCATCTGGATCCTGAACAAGGTCAGCAACGCCCTGGTGCGCCTGTGCCGGGTCGAGCCGCGCGACGAGCTGACGTCCGTACACAACCGCGAGCAGCTCACCTACCTCGTCGCCGAGTCCCAGCGCCTCGGCCTGATCAGCCGCGACGACTCCGAGCTGATCACCCGCTCCCTGACCGAGCCGCTGACGCCGGTGGGCGACCTCCAGACCCCGGCCGCCGCCATCACCGCCGTCGACGCCTCGGCGACACCCGAGGACGTGCTGCGCATCGCCTCCGCGCACGACCGCACCCGGCTGCTCGTGCGCGACGGCGCCCGGGCCCTCGGCTCCGTGCACGCGCGCGACGCCCTCGTCGCCCGGGCCCGGGGGCGCGGCACCAGCGCGCGGGAGCTGGCCCGTCCGCTGCCCGAGCTCTCGGCGGACACCACGCTCGCCCACGCGGTCGAACAGCTCCGCCAGCGGCGTGCCTCCCTGGCCGTGGTCTGCGACGACTCCGGCCGCCTGACCGGCCTCGTCACCCTGGACGACCTGCTGGCCCGCTACCTCCAGCCGAAGCCGCCCTGACGGTGGGACGGACGCACGAGATCGCATCGCGCCCCGCGACTCCGGCCCACCCCCCCCCGTACGGAGTACCGCGACCGGATTCCGGTGCCCCGCGCGGGCAGGTGTGCCACGATGCCGAGGCTCGGTAGCTCAACGGGGAGCCTGGGAAGGATGGTTCGTGCGTGCCAACCCGCTGAGCGCGTGGCTCACCCTCGGCCACGGCGCCCCCGCACAGGACGGCGAGGCGGTGAGACTGACGGCCCTGGCGCCCCCGGCCCCGCACGCGCCCGCCACCATCGCCCTGCACCTGGAGCGGGGCCTCCTCATCGGCCAGGTCGACTTCCGCCTCTGCCACGCCTGCCGCACGGGCCGCGTCCAGCAGATCTGGATCAACGAGACCTGGCAACGCCAAGGGCTCGGCAGGCAGGCCCTCCACACCGCCCTCGCCCAGGCGCCCGGCTACCGCTGGCACACGACGACGCAGTCCCGCCAGGGACGCGCCTTCTTCCGCGCCATGTCCGAGGAGACCGGCGTGGAACTCCGCTCCCGCCCCCCTCCCTGCGCCCACCTCATGGGCCGCTACCGACGGCTGTGGCGCCTGGTGCGCGGCGCGTGGCGGTGAATCCGCCTCGCCGGAGTCGGGCTCGGGAGCCGTAGCCGTAGCCGTCGGTCAGCCCGTCGACTCCTCGGGATCGGGATGCTCCGGATGTACGGTGTCGGAGCGTTCCTCCCCGCTCCGCCGGGCCCCGGGCTCGTCCGGGCTCGGCACGTCCTCGCGGTCCACCTGGTCCCGGGCGGCCTCCAACGGATCGTCCTCAGCACCGGCCTGCTGATCGGGAAGGTCGCGCGGAATCGGCTGCTCGCTCTCCCCCGGTGTCTCGTTCCTACGCTCGGTCACGTCACGCTCCTCTTCCGACGGCTCGGCACCTTCGTACGCCCTGGTGGACGTCTGCACGAGGTACCGCGCCGAGAGCCACCGAAACCCCCGCCTGCACGTATTCTCTCTACAGCCCTGTAGAGCGGGGCTTCTGACGAATACTCACAGATACTCAGGCGAAGGAGTGAACGCCGCGATGGTGTTCAAACGACTGCTCGGCTCGCTCGGCGTGGGCGGCCCCTCGGTGGACACGGTGCTGGAGCCCGGTGCGGCACGGCCCGGCGGACCGGTGCGCGGGCAGGTCCACCTCCAGGGCGGCAAGGCGGACTTCGACATCGAGCACATCACGCTGGAGCTGGTGGCCCGGGTGGAGGCCGAGCACGAGGGCGGGGAGCACGAGGGCTTCGTAGTGTTCGACCGGAGCACGGTCGGCGGCGGCTTCCGGCTCGGCGAGGGGCAGCACCACAGCGTGCCCTTCTCCCTGACCCTGCCGTGGGAGACACCTGTCACGGAGCTGTACGGCCAGAGCCTGGGCATCGTACTCGGCGTGCGGACCGAGCTGGCGGTCGCGGGCGGCAAGGACAAGGGCGACCTGGACGCGCTCGCGGTGGGCCCGCTGCCGGTCCAGGAGGCGGTCCTCGAAGCGTTCGGGCAGCTCGGCTTCGGCTTCAGGTCCGCCGATCTGGAGCTCGGACACATCGGCGGCACCGGCCAGCAGCTCCCCTTCTACCAGGAGCTCGAACTGACCCCCGCCCCACGGTACGCCCAGGCCGTCAACGAGATCGAGGTGACGTTCCTCGCCCACCCCGGCGGCGTGGAGGTGGTCCTCGAAGCCGACAAGCGCGGCGGGTTCCTCTCCTCAGGGCACGACGCGGTCGCCCGCTTCACCGTCGGCCACGACGCCGTCGAGCACCAGGACTGGAACGCCGTGGTGGACGGCTGGGTGCGGCAACTCGTCGAGCACCGGGCCTCGTACGGGAGCCACTCCTTCCACGGCGCCCACGCCGCGCCCGCCGCGCACGGCTTCCATGACACCGGTCACGGCTCGCACCGCTCGGGGCCGGGCATGGGCACCGTCGTCGCCGCGGGAGCCGCCGGGCTCGCGGTCGGCGTCGTCGGCGGCATGGTCGCGGCCGAAGTCGTGGACGAGGTCGGGGACTTCTTCGAAGGGGATGAGGAAGAGGAAGGGTGACCAGCGCCCGGCGGGGGGAGCTCGGCTCGGCGCGCCGGGCCCTCCCTCGCCAGCACCGGGCCCTCCCCGTCAGCACCAGGCCCTCCCCCGTCGGCACCGGGCCCCGTCGACACCGAACCCTCCTGTTGGCGTGCCCCCCGCCGCCCGTCAGAGGGGCGTGGCCGCGTGCAGGATCAGCACCATCGTCACCGTCGAGTTCGCCGAGGACATGGCCGAGGCCACCGTCCCCACCGCCGCCGTCCACGCGGCGAGCCCGACGGAGGTGAAGACCGAGGGCCAGCTGCGGGCCGCGGGCGCCGGGCGCAGCAGGGCCGCGACCCGGCGCGGCACCGGCCCCGGGGCGGCGAGCCCGGCGAGGGTCGGGGCCGGGGCACCCCGGGAGACCAGCGCGGCCTTGCCGATCGCGAGCGCCACGGCCCTGCGGTCGCCCACCGCTTGGGCGGCCTCCTCGTCGGCCCATCGCTCGGTGGTGTACGAGACGGCCGTCCGCAGCGGGCGCAGGAAGGGGTTGGCGCGGGCGGCCAGCTGTACCGCGAGCAGCTGCCGGTGGTGCCGGGCGGCGAGGTGGGCCCGTTCATGGGCGAACAGGGCCCGGCGCTGCGGCGCCTGGAGACAGGACAGCAGGCCCTGGGACACCACGATCCGGTCGCGCGCCCTGCCGCCGGGCAGCGCGTACGCGTACGGAACGCGGTCGTCCAGGACCACGACGGTCGTCCCGGGCGCGCCGGTCAGGGCGCGGTGGGCGCGGCGGCGCACCCGGCGGTGCCGCCACAGGGTGCGTCCGCATCCCGTGGCCACCGCGAGGAGGACCGGGATGGCCAGCTTGCCGACGACCTCCTCGCCGGGGACGGCCTCGCGCACCTCGGGATCCGACCAGCCGTCGGGCAGCGGGTTGCCGGGCAGCTGCGCCGTGCCCACCACCATCAGCAGGCCCAGGCTGACCGTGCTGCAGGTCGCCATCACCACGGCCACGCCGGTGAGCAGCCGCGTGGCGAGACGCGGGTGCAGCCGCTGCTCGGCGAGGCGCGCCACCGGCCAGGCCGTCAGCGGCAGCACCAGCGGCAGAAAAATGAAGACCCCCATCAGGCGTCAGTCTTCCCGCCCCGTCTCGGCGTCGCGCAGCAGGTCCCGCAACACCCGTTCGTCCTCGGCCGACAGGGTCGTGACGAAGCTGGCGAGGACCGCTTCGCGGTCCTGCTCCCCGTCGAGCACCTTGCGCATCTTGTGCGCGGCGAGCCCGGCCTCGTCCGACGCCGGGGTCCACACGAACGACCGGCCCACGCGCTCCCTGGTCACCGCCCCCTTGGCGAGCAGCCGGGTGAGGATCGTGATCACGGTGGTGTACGCGAGGTCGCCGCCGAGGCGGTCCTTGACCCAGGCCGCGCTGACCGCATCCCCGGCCTCGCGCAGCGAGGTCAGGACGAGCAGTTCGAGCTCGCCCTGCCCGCGCCGCCGGTGTCGCGCCGCGGGTCGACCGCGTCCGCCGTCCGCCATGCTGAACTCCCTTCGGCCCCGGGCCCCGTATGCGTACCCGTACCCGTCGCTTCCCGAGGCGCGCGCACATCGTACTGATCGACCGGGGGACGAACCGGCCGTCCCGGCCGGATTCCGCCGTGGGCGGCCGCATGCCGCGGCGGCCCACACTTCTACATTGCTGTAGATTTTTGTTCCCGGGGCCGACCCATCGGTCCTCGGGCCATTCAACTGGGGAGTCGAGTATGGGAGTTTCGCTGTGCGGAGGCGGTTGCGCGCCGATCTTCGAGGCCTGTGGCTGACAGCGATGCCTCACGACGAGACGCGCCGGGAGCGCCGTTGCCGCCAGGTCCGCCGGAGACCGGTGTGACCCTTCGTCTGCGCCCGGAGGACCGGGCCGACTTCGCGTGGGTACTCGCCCTCGCCCTGGACGTCACGGAGATCCGCACCGCCCTCGCCCGGTCCCCGGTCGCGCCCGACACGGCGCGGCTCCGGGCCGGGGCGCTGGCCGAGGCGGACGGGATCGCGGCCGCGGCCGACGACGAGTACCGGACATATCTGCGCGCACGCGCGGCCGTGATGCCGCCGCCCCCGCCCGGCGCCCCGCCCGCCGAGGCGTCACCGCCCAGCCGGGGCGCCGGGGCCCTCCTTCCCGCCCTCGGTGTGCTCACCCCGCTGATCTCGGCGGTCGCGGCCGCGGTGTTCCTGCTCTGCGGGTACGGGCTCCGCCTCGCCACGCCCCGGAGCCAGGCGGCGACGACGCTCGTGACCGCGGGCTGGGTGTGCGCTCTCGTGGCGGCGGTCAGCACCGGCGTCGGGCTCTGCGCCCTGCTGGTCACGGCGGTGCGCGACCGCGCGCGGCCGCCGTCCGCCCACCCCCTGCCCGTGCGCAACCCGGCGGCGGAACAGGCCCGTGCAGCCTGGCACCAGGCGCTCCTGGACCGCGGCCTGCTCCCCTACCTGCGCGGACAGCTCACCGTCAGCCCGCCTCCCGCGGACTGACCCCGTACCCCCTCACCGCATCGACGAAAGGCGGCACTTTCCATGTCCACTCCCGTGAACCTCACCAAGGGCCAGCAGATCAGCCTGAACAAGGCCGACGGGGGCGCGCTCACGGCCGTGCGCATGGGGCTCGGCTGGCAGGCCGCGCCCCGCAAGGGCTTCCTGGCGAAGCTCACCGGCAGCCGCGAAATCGACCTCGACGCCTCCGCGGTGCTGTTCGGCGCGGCGAGGCAGCCGGTCGACGTGGTCTTCTTCCAGCACCTCGTGAGCGACGACGGCTCCGTCCGCCACACCGGCGACAACCTGGTCGGCGGCGCGGGGCAGGGCGGTGACGACGAGGCGATCCTGGTCGACCTCGCCCGCGTCCCCGCCCACGTCGACCAGATCGTGTTCACCGTCAACTCCTTCACCGGGCAGACGTTCGCCGAGGTGGCGAACGCCTTCTGCCGTCTGATCGACGAGTCGACCGGCCGTGAGCTGGCCCGCTACACCCTCACCGGCGGCGGCAGCCACACCGCCCAGATCATGGCGAAGGTCCACCGCACCCCCTCCGGCTGGCAGCTGAAGGCCATCGGCGAGCCCGCGTCGGGGCGCACCTTCCAGGACCTGCTCCCGGCGGTCGCGCAGCACCTGTGAGCCGCAGGGGCTCAGGCGCGCAGCCGTACGGGGAGCTCCTTGTGGCCGTTGGAGATGAAGGAGTCCAGGGGCCGCAGCTCCTCGGCGGGGACGGCGAGTTCGATGGCGGGGAAGCGGTCGAAGAGCGCGCGCAGGGCGGTGGTGACCTCCAGGCGTGCGAGCGGGGCGCCCAGGCAGAAGTGCGCGCCGTGCCCGAAGGCCAGGTGGTCCTTCAGGACTCGGGTGACGTCGAAGGCGTCGGCGCTCGGGCCGTGCCAGGCGGGGTGGCGGTTGGCCGCCGCGTAGGAGGCGAGGATCGCCTCGCCCGCCGCGATGGTGCCGCCGCCGGGCAGGGCGATGTCGGTCAGGGCGTAGCGCAGGGGCAGGTGGGCGACCGCCGGTTCGTGCCGCAACGTCTCCTCGACGACGTCGTTCCACCCGGCGCGGCCCGCGCGGACGTGGTCGAGCTGCTCGGGGCGGGTCAGGAGCGCGGTGACGGCCTGGTCGATGACGTTGACGGTGGTCTCGTACCCGGCGCTGATCATCAGCACCAGGGTGCCGCGCAGTTCGTTGTCGGACAGGCGGCTGCCGTCGCCCTCGTCGTCGCGTACGTCGATGAGCAGCGAGGTCATGTCGTCACCGGGAGCGGCCCGCTTCGCGGCGATGAGCTCGTCCACGGTCTCGTACAGGCGGGCGGTGTTGGCGGTGGCCTCCTCCGTGGTGAGGGTGGTGTCGAAGACGCCGTCGACCAGGGCCCGGAAGGCGGGGCGCCGCTCTTCGGGGAGACCCATCAGATGGCCGATGACACGGATCGGCAGCGGATAGGCGAGGTGTTCGCGCAGGTCGACGACCTCGCCGCCGGGTGTCTTCGCCTGGGTGGCCAGGTCGTCGACGAGGCTGGTGACGATGTCCTCGACGGCCGGGGCGAGCGCGGCGACGCGGCGGGCGCTGAAGGCCGGGGCGATCATGCGCCGCAGCCGCCGGTGATCGGCTCCGTAGGCGGTGAACATGTTCTCCACCGCGATCCACAGCGCCAGCGGCCAGGTCGCCACGGTCCGCTCGTAGGCGGGCCAGTGCGCGCGGGCGTTCTTGGACACGTCGGGGCTGGTCAGCAGCGTCTTGAGCAGGTCGGGGTCGGTGACGGCCCAGGCCGTCACGCCGAGGACGTCCACGCGGACCGCGGGCCCGTGCGCGCGCAGGCGCCGGTCCTCGGCGTGGCGCTGGTTTCCGGTCGGGTCGAGCACGATCGGCTGGGCGGTCATACCGGTCTCCTTCAGCGGCGGAAACGAGGCGCGAACGGCCAGGCTATGCCGCCCGGGGCGGTGCGCGTGCTCCCCCGGCGAGGATGGCCGGGGGAGCACGCGCACCGCGCCTCCGCCTAGGCGGAGGTGAAGGTCCGTCAGCCCGTGCGGCCGAGCAGGTAGGCGTCGATCCTGCGCCGGGGCTCGGGGAGGGTGTAGAGCCAGTGGCCCACGGTGTCCACCGTGTGCAGCGACGCGCGGGGGAAGGACCGTGCCATGCGGCGCGCCCCGGCCAGGGGTGTCGCCATGTCGTCCGTGGCGTTGACGACCAGGACCGGCGGCAGGTCGCCCTTGGCCCGGGTCGGCCGGGGCTTGGGCGGGACGGTCCAGCCCTGGCAGGCGAGGACGAAGTCCAGGGCCTGGGCGTTGTAGCGAACGTGCGGGGCGGCCTTCGCCACGCGGTCGCGGATGGCCCGGTAGTGGGCGTAGTCCCGGATCCGGTAGTCCTCGTCCCGGCACAGCACGAGCCGGGCGACGGGGTCACCCGCGCTGTCGGGCCAGTTGACCTCGCCCTTTCCGGTGTGCAGCGCGGCGAGTTGGCGTGCGGTCTCCTCCGGGCTCCAGCCGCTGAGTGCCGCGCTGAGGAACGCCGACAGCTGGTCGGCACTGACCTTCTCGCGCGTCGGCCCCGTTCTGCCCGGGTCGCGGAGGGTGCCCGCGTCGGCGCGGGTGAACAGCTTGTCCGTCACGGCCGCGAGGTCCTTGCCCTGGAGGGCGCAGGAGGCGTTCTTCGCGCACCAGGCCGCGAGCCGCTCAAGGGTGTTGTTCAGTGAGACGCTGCCGTCCATGAGGGTGCGCTCGGCGCTGGGCCGGTCCGGGTCCATCGCGCTGTCGAGGGCCAGGGCGCGCAGCCGCTCGGGGAAGAGCCGGGCGTAGCGCTCGCCCAGGAACGTGCCGTACGAGTGGCCGATGAAGCTGATCCTGCGTTCGCCGAGGGCGGCGCGGATCGCGTCCATGTCGCGGGCCACGCTCTCCCCGTCCATGTGGGCGACGAGCGGTCCCGTGCGCCGCAGACAGCTCTGCGCCAGGCGGCCGTTGAGGGTACGAAGGCGCGCGAACTCGGCCGCGTCGCGGGGGCGGGCCGGGATCTCGTCGAGGATCGAATCGTCGCAGCGGGCGCCCTCGCTGCGGCCGATGCCGCGCGGGTCGAAGCCGACCATGTCGAAGCGTTCGCGGATGGCGGGGTCGTAGCCGTCGTACGGCTCGTCCGCGTAGAGCGCGTCGTCGGCGCCGGGCGCGCCGGGGCCGCCCGGGTTCGACATCAGGACGCCGATCCGCTGCGCGGGGTTCGAGGCCGGGTAGCGCGCGACGAAGAGCCCGATCTTCCTCCCCTTCGGCTTCGACCAGTCCAGCGGCACCTTGACGGTCGCGCAGCGGGCCTTGGGGCTCGGCGGACGACCGGGCGGATCGCTTTCCTGGGGGCAGGAGCCCCAACTGATCGAAGAGGCGGGGGGCGTGGCGCCCGGCCCCCGTGCGACGGCGGCGCCGGACGCGGCCGGGGAGGCGGTGGCGACCACGGTGACGGTGGCGCTCAGGGCGAGGAACGCGGTGAGGCCGCACCGTCTCGCGGGTGAGTGGGTGTTCATGCGCGTCACTGTGGCGGGCGCGCGTGATGGGGTATCTATGCCCTCATGATGAGAACGTAACAACGCGTCGGCGTCGTACGGGCGTTGCGGGGCACGGGCGTTGCGCCGCACGAGCCTTGCGGGGCACGAGCCTTGCGGGGCACGAGCCTTGCGGGGCACGGGCGTTGCGGGGCACCGGCGCGCGACGCGCCGCACCGCACGGCCCGCGGCGCGGCAGCACGCGAGCCCCGGGGCCGGGGGCAAGGGGCTCAGTCCGTCTCGGGCGGCCAGTTCTGCCGCCAGAGCCCGCGGCCCACGATGTGCTGGATCTCCCGCACGAACTCCCGGCGCGCCTGCTCCGACACGTGCCCGCGCGCGACCAGCCAGGTGAACCGGCCCTGGCTCTCCACCGGGATCACGACCCTGCCGCCCGGCAGCTGGTCCACGAACTCCATGTCGAACTCCGCCAACGGCTCACCCGACTCGCCCGGCTCACCGGCCAGCTGCGCGTGCTCGTCTGCCATTCCAGCCCCTCACGGCCACACTCGTCACCGCCGCACGGCCGCAGCCGCGAGCGGTTGGTATCCGACTGCGCCCCCCAGGCGGCGGATCACCGACTGTGCCACACCGCACCTGGGACGGGCCAGAGCGAATCGCCGTACGGCGCCCCGCACTACCCCGGCGCGCCCTCGCTCCGCGCGCGCCTGCGGGCGAACGTCTCGGCGATGTCGGCCAGTTGCCTGCGCTCGGCGTCCGTCATCTCCTCGATGTGCGCGGCCAGTACCCGTGTCGTACGGTCCTCGCTCCACACGTACGAGGTCATGCCGAGGAACTGCGCCGCCGCGGCCTCCTGGAGCACGCGCAGCGGCAGCGCGAGACCCACCGCCAGGGCGCGGAGCAGGGCCGGGGGCGGGGCGTCGATCGGCCGCCCCTTCTCCACCTTGGCGATCCATCCGAACCGGGCCCGCTCACCGGCCTCCGGATCCACGGCCCGGGCCTCCAACTCCCGGAGGCTGATGCCCAGCTCGGCCCGGCGCTCGCGCACCAGGTCGTTGAAGTCCATCCGTTCCTGCTCGCCCATGAGGCTCATCCTGCCTGCTCGTCGGCCTGCCCATGCCTATGCCGTGCGACGCGCAAACGCCACCCCCGCGCCAGGGGGCGAATCCGGAAAGCTCTGTGTGCCTGCGTAGACATCCTGTATACGAGAAGAACACATCCGAGGGGCAGTCAACGCCGACGAAAGGAGTGCCGATGCCGTGGGCTCAATTCGATGCGCGGTTCCCATGGAACTGGAGGGTGCGATTCCTGTCCGACGGGGCCTTCCGCCTGTACGTCTCCGCGATCTGCTGGTCGGCGGAGAACCTCGCCGACGGCGTCATCACCCCGGGCGAGCTGAGACAGGTGGTCGACACCCGGGCGCCGCGCCGACAGGCCGAGGAACTCGTCGCGGCCAAGCTCTTCGAGGAACTCCCCGGAGTCGGCTGGCGCATCCACGACTACCACGACTAGGGCCTGTTCTCCGGGTCGGCGTCACGCCCCCGCGGGCCGCACCGCCTTCCGCCCCGCCCACGCCCTGATCGCCTAGACTCGGCGCCCATGGCCAGGTACTTCGACGTGCATCCGGACAATCCCCAGCGGCGCAGCATCACGAGCGTGGTGGACGGCGTCCGCTCCGGTGCGCTCATCGCGTACCCGACGGACTCCTGCTACGCCCTCGGCTGCCAGCTGGGAAGCCGCGACGGCATCGCACGGATCCGGACGATCCGCAATCTCGACGACCGGCACCACTTCACCCTCGTCTGTGAGAGCTTCGCCCAGCTGGGACAGTTCGTACGGCTCGACAACGACGTGTTCCGCGCCATCAAGGCGGCCACTCCGGGCAGCTACACCTTCATCCTGCCCGCCACCAAGGAGGTGCCGCGCCAGCTGCTGCACCCCAAGAAGAAGACCGTCGGGGTCCGGATCCCCGACCACTCCGTCACGCAGGCCCTCCTCGCCGAGCTGGGCGAGCCGCTGCTCTCCAGCACCCTGCTCCTTCCCGACGAGGAGGAGCCGCTGACCCAGGGCTGGGAGATCAAGGAGCGCCTCGACCACCAGGTGGACGTGGTCCTCGACTCGGGCGACTGCGGTACGGAGCCGACGACCGTGATCGACTTCTCCGACGGCGAGGCCACGATCGTGCGCCGGGGGGCGGGCGACACCGCGCGCTTCGAGTAGCGCCGGGGGGCTCCCCCCCCCGACGCGACAGCCTCCCGATCGGGCCGTGATCGGCCGGATGTCATCTATTCACGGGCGAGTACATGCCAATACCGTGTGCGGCCTTCGTGCTGTCGGGGGGTCTCTCGGGGGGTCTGGTGAACCGTCTCCGTGCGGTCGTTGTCTGCCTGGTGCTCGCGTGTGCCGCGGTGGTGTCGCCGATCGCCACCGCGGCACCGGACACGACGGCGGGATCCGGCTGGTCGGCGCTGCCGGTTCCGGCGGCGGCCCCGCCGGTGACCGTGAAGGACCTCGCCGCCCGCGGACCGCGCGACGTGTGGGCGACGGCCTACGAACACACCGCCGACGGGCTGCGGCCGCTGCTGTACCGGTGGGACGGCACGGCGTGGAGCCGCGACACCACCTTCCCCGGCGCGGGCGAGCCCGGCTGGCTCGGCAAGGTGCAGTTCGTCGGCGACGAGGTGTGGATCTTCCACAACCGCGCGGGGTCGGGGGAGATCCTGCGCAGGTCGGCGGCGGGAACCTGGAGCGCCGTGCCGCTGCCGCAGACCCTGTGGACCTATCAGGACTTCGCCGCGGTACCGGGCGGCGCGTGGGTGGTCGGTGAGGACTCCACCGGACTGAAGGTCCTGCACTACGACGGCTCCGGCTGGACCACGCGGTCCACCCCGGACGATGTGCTGTTCCTGATGGGAATCACCGCTCGTACGGCCGACGACGTCTGGGCCTGGGCGGACAGGCGGACCGGCGGGATGGCCGTCCTGCACTGGGACGGCACGGCGTGGCGGGACGCGAAGGTGCCCCTGCCGACGAACGGCAACGTGCACACGATGCTGCTCGAACCCTCCGGCCGGGCCACGATCGGCGGCAGCCAGTACACCGACGGCGTGGGCCGCACCTACCTGATGACCTTCGACGGACACGCCTGGCGCACCACCTACCCGCCGCTGGGCGACACCTACACCGAAGGCATGGTGCGCGGCCCGGACGGCGCGCTGTGGCTGCCGGTGCGCAGCGACCGCGCGTTCCAGTCGAAGTACGCGCGGGTGGGCGGCTCCCGCACCACCTTCTCCTACGGCCCCAAGCGCACCAACGCGATCGACGTCAATCCGCGAGCCCTGGTGAAGGCCGGGACCTCGCTGCTGTCCCTCGGGACCGTCGAGATCTACGGCTCGAAACCGAACCTGATGAGCGAGCGCCGGGGAGGCTGACCATGGCACGCAGACTGCTCGTCGCGGCCCTCGCGGTCGCCCTCACCCTCCTCACCGGCCTGAGCCCGGCCGCGGCGGACACCGCGTCCTGGCAGCACGTCCCGGTCCCGGCGCAGGTGCGCCCGCAGGCCGCGCTGAACGAGGCCGTGGCGCTGGGGCCCGACCGGGCGTGGGCGGTGGGCGCCGACGCCGTCGGCCGCTCGGCGCCCGGCTTCCCGCTGCTGTTGCGCTGGGACGGGACCGCGTGGCAGCGCCAGGGCCTGCCCGGAGCGCGCTGGCAGGGAGAGCTGCTGTCCGTCGCCGCGACCGCGCCGACCTCCGTCTGGGCGGTCGGCCGCGACACGGCGGGCGCCGCCCGTCTGCTCCGCTTCAACGGCACCGCCTGGTCCGAGCGTCGGCCGCCCCGCGGCGTCGCCCTGACCGCAGTCGTCGCCGGAGCCGGTGAGACCTGGCTGATCGGTAAACGCGACGGCGCGCAGGCCCTGCTGCGCCACGACGGGCACGGCTGGCAGGACCTGCCGGTGCCCCCGGGATCCGTGTTCGGCCTGCACATCAAGGCGGCCGACGACGTCTGGGCCGCGGGCTCGAGCGACTCCGCCGCGGCCGTGTCGCACTGGAACGGCAAGGAGTGGCGGCAGACAATCGTGGACGGCTTCCCGCGGTCGGCCGTGGGCAGTGTGCTGGCCGTCTCGCCCACGGAGGTGTGGGCGGGCGGCACGGCCGGGTTCGTCGGCGGCCCGCCGGGCAAGCCGATCCCGCCGCTGCTCGTCCGCTTCGACGGGGAGAAGTGGAACCGGGTCGCCCTGCCCACCACCTTCGGCGCGGTCAACTCGCTGGCGCCCACCGCGTCCGGTGAGCTGGGCTGGGTGGCGGTGGTCCGCTCGCTGAAGTGGGCCCCGCCGGGCAGCAATCCGCCGTTGATACCCGGGCCAGACTTCCTCGCCTGGAACGGTCAGTCGTTCAGCGAGTACGACGAACCGGCGGTGGCCGGAGAGAGCGACTCGGCGGTGCTGCGCCTGGCGGCGGTGCCCGGCACGACGACGGTGTGGTCGGTCGGCCGCGCCGGTGGCCCCGAGAGCACCTTCGCCCCCCGCATCCAGCGCTTCGGCTGAGCCCCAGCCGTCCCCCGGCCCAGCCGGAGCGCGTCCACGCCGACGGGCTCGTGCGGCACCGGGCCCGGGCAGCGCAGCGGGCCGCCGGGAGGAGGTGCGGCGGCCCGCTGGGGCAGGGAGGGGCGGGTGGGTGTCAGCCGTTGCCCGCGCCGTTGCCGGACAGGGCCGAGATGTCGTCCGCGAGGTGCGAGAGCGGCTCGTCGCCCTTGGCCTGGGTCGAGTTCTCAGCGCACTGCTGGTTCTGCGGCGCCGACAGGATCGGGATGTCCTGGACCGCGACCGGGACCAGGAGGCCCACGATCGACCCGGCGTTCACCTTGACCGGCACGCCGAAGCAGGGCTTGTTGAGCGAGCCCTGGACGATCGAACCCTGGAGGCTCATGTCGCCGTGCGTGGCGGAGTTGCCGAACGCCTGCGACGCGCCGTTGCCGCTCTTCGACGTAGTGCCGTGGTCGTCGCCGATGGCGCTCGCGGCGGGCGCCACCGCGCCGACCATGCCCACCGCGGAAGCCGTGACCGCGGTCGCGGCCATAACCTTCTTCAGCACAAGGTTTCCCTTCTCATAAGCCGTGGCTCAGCCCCTGTCCAGGAGCACCATGGGTAACTGCCGCGGCGGGCAGGGGTTGCTCGACTTCGCTCGGACGGCTCAGCGGCGGCGGCTCCAGGGGCGCGGCGGACCGGGCGGAGGCCGTGTGCGGCTCAGCGCCAGCCGAAGCGGCGGTCGACCTCCGCCGAGAACTCCTCAAGGGTCAGCACCGCGTCCCCGTTCTGATCGGCGGCGTCGAACAGTGCCGAGGAGTCCTCGGCGTCCCCGAGCCCCCAGAACGGCAGGTCCCCGGACGCGGCCAGGGACGGGCCCTTGGTCCGCAAGGCGGTGATCACCTCCTCGCGGGTCAGGGTCCCGTTGTGGTCGAGGTCCAGTGCCTCGAACAGCTTCCGGGCCTTCTCACTCATCGCGTCATCTCCCTCGTCGGCGGGCGAGCCCGGCCCGCCTTGCTCGTGAACGACAACGTATGCCGCCCGGCGCCGGTTCCTGCGCCCGCCCGCGCGGGGTCTCAGGCGCCGCGGCCCGCCCGGGCATAGTGCTCGGCCACCGCGTGGAAGGACTCCTTGGGCTCCCAGTGCCAGCGCGCCGTCGGGTCGTCCTCGGTCCCCCAGATGGGCTTGGTGAGGCTGTAGCTGGCCATGTCCAGGTCATAGCGCCGCTCGCGGCGGTGCGGCATCTCCGGGGACACGAACTCGTACGCCATCGCCGCGTGCAGGTTCATCCGCTCGAACACGTCGAGGACCTGCGTCAGATACCGCGCCTGGACGCGTTCGCTGCGCCGCAGGCCCGGGCGCACCTCCGGCTTGGGCTTGCTGTAGTCGATGCTGTTCCAGCCCATGCCGCCCGCCTCGGGGGCGCCCCGGAACGTGCAGGTGCCGAACTCGGTGATGGCCACGGGCTTGCCCCACTTCCGGTAGGGGTCGAGCTCCTTGTAGTAGCCGCGCGGGTCGGCGAAGTAGGAGTAGTAGTTGACGCTGACGATGTCGAACAGGCTCCAGTCGACGACGTCTTCGTGCGCGCCTCCGTACGTCACCGGGCCGTGGAAGACGCGCCGCGCGGTACGCGCGGCCAGCGGGATCAGCCGGTCCAGCTTGCGCTGTGCCTCCTTGGGGTCCCAGTTGCCCTTGAGCATGTTCTCGATCCGCTCCAGGGCGTCGTCCCCGGGCGCGATGCCGGGGACGAACAGGACGAACTCGCAGCCCACGCTGAGGTAGACGCGGGCGCCCTGGCGGCGCAGCCGTTCGGCCTGCCTGCCGGTCTCGGCGAGGTGGTCGAGGATCTGGCGTTCGGGCACGTCGCCCAGGCGCGGCTGGAGCCATACGTGCAGGCCCTGCTCGGCCGCCTCCGCGGCCGTGGCGGCCATGCGCTCCACGCCGGTGCCGTAGACCACGACCGAGTTCGCGTGCAGCGCGCGCCTGATGCTCCGCAGGTCGGCGCGCATCCGCCGGGCGTTCCAGCTCGTGTGGGGCGAATCGCCGTCGCCGCACTCGTACATGACGCCCCGGTACGTCAGTCCGCGCCGGGCGGTGGCCGTCGGCTCGGTGCCGGGGCGGGGCGCGGCCGCGGCCGGTGCCGCCGCCAGGGCCGGGCCCGCGAGCGCGGCGGCGCCCGCCGCCGCTGCCGCGCCGACGAGGAACCCTCCTCTGGTCATGCCCTCGTTCCGCTTCACGTGCTCCCCTTCGTCGCGGTCGGACCGTTGCCCGGTCGGATCGCCCCCAGCTTCGGCCGTCGGTGGCGTGCCGCTCATCGGGCTTCGGTCCTGTCCGCCGTAACCAAAGTCGGCATCGCCGGGGCGCGGGGACGGCCGCAAGCCGACGGCCGACCGATACTTCCGGGCCGGGCCCGCGCCCGGCGGCCCGTCAGATGTTCATGCTCGATACACATACATGCCCCCCGCGCGTGGCAGGGACGGCATCGACCCCCGTGATGTTCACCGACGACGCACCCCGTACGTCACTCCCCTCGCCGTCCACCACACCCCTACGGAGCCACGCATGGACCGCAGAACCCTTCTCACCGCGAGCGGCGGCGCCCTGGCGACCACCGCCCTCACCCCGCAGGCCTACGCCGCCCCCGCCGCGCACACCGAGCGGTGGTTCGGCCGGGACCCCGTACGGTTCAACGTCATCAGCGACATCCAGGGCGACCTGGGCGACTTCGGCCGCGCCCTGGACGACATGGCGGCCGTCAACCCGCGCAGCGCGGGCCTCGCCGTCGCGGGCGACATCACGCCGCGCGGCTACGACTTCGAGTACGCGCAGGTCACCGCCGAACTCCGGCGGCACTCCCACCCGCGCACCATGTCCTGGGCGATCGGCAACCACGAGTTCTACGTGCCGAAGTGGCGCGACCCCGACACCCTCGCCCAGGACACCTGGCCCAACGGCACCACCGAGGACTCGCTCTTCCGCAGCTTCTACCGGTTCGCCGGGCGCGGTTCGGTGCACGCGGAGACCTCCTTCGGCGGCATCCCGGTGCTCGCCCTCGGCACTGAGCGGTACGCGCACTTCCACGACCCCAAGCTCTGGGACGAGGTGTGGCTCAGCGACGCGCAGTTCGCCTGGCTTGAGGACCGGCTCTGGCACTGGTCGCGCCGCCGCAAGCCCGTCATGGTCATCACCCACCACCCGCTGCCCAACACGGTCTCCGGCACCCGCAACAAGCTCTACGCGAGCGACTACCTCCAGGCCGACCGGCTCCTTGACCTGCTCGGCCGCCACCCCGACGTCTTCCTCTTCTCCGGGCACACCCACTGGGACCTCGACCTGTCCGACTGGGTGGTGCGCCGGGTCGTGCCGGGCACCGCCAACCTCCACGGGTTCACGGTGGTCAACACCGGGGCCATCCAGACCGGTTACCGCGACGACGGCAAGGGCGGCGAGGTCGCCGTCGAGGGCTCCTTCAACCAGGGCCTCCAGGTCGAGGTGCACCGCAACTCCGTCGTCATCAAGGCCCGCGACTTCGCCCGCCGCACCTGGCTGAAGCAGTTCACGGTGCCGCTGAGCCGCTGATTCCTTCGGCCCCAGGGGGCGCGCCCGAATCCCGGACGGCCGGTCGGGCGCGCCGCTTTCCGCACGACCGAGCGGGCGCCCCTTAGGGATTCCGAATCGGGGCACGACACCTGATCAACCCCCATACACGGGAGTCCACTTCCCGCCCGGGCCGCACCCCACCCCAACTCCTGCCGGGACGGTGGCAGTTGCCCTCGGGGTGAGGCAGTCCCGCAGCCAGTACGGCGACGCGTCCGGACGGCCGTCTCGTCGCCAGGACAGCGGCAAGTCGATCGCGGAGTCGAAAAGGCGGCGCTGGACGAAGAATGGGCGAAGGCGGGGCTATGGTTGGCCATCATTCCTTTCCGTACGCGGCGCTTTCGGTGACCACCTCATTCCGTTTCGGCTCTCCCCGCGACTTCCGCTGAGATCTCCGCGGGGAGCCGTACGCGCGCCACCGCACCGCCCTTTTCACTTTCCGCCCTTGCGTCATTTCGCAGGACAGCCCGGCCCGGACGAGTCGGTGCCCGACGAGGAGGTATTTCGTGTACGACGTGATCGTGGTCGGGGCGCGGGTCGCCGGCTCTCCGACAGCGATGCTGCTCGCCCGCGCCGGGTACCGGGTGCTCATGGTCGAGCGCAGCGCCTTTCCCAAGGAGACGCTGTCGACCCTGTACATCCACCAGCCGGGTGTCGCGCTCCTCAGCAAGTGGGGCGTGCTGCCGGACGTGGTGGCCACCGGCTGTCCGCCGCTGGACAGGGCCGCCTACACGTACGCGGGCGTCCGCATCGAGGGTTCCTCCTGGCCGGTCGAGGGCCAGCAGGCGTCGTACGCGCCGCGCCGCTTCCTCCTCGACCCGATCCTCGCGAAGGCCGCGGTCGACGCGGGCGTGGAGTTCCGCGACAACTGCTCGGTCACCGACCTCGTCTTCGAAGGCGACCGGGTCGTGGGCGTCCGGCTCAAGCCGAGCGACGGGAGCGAGGTGGTCGAGCGCGCCCGTCTGGTCATCGGCGCCGACGGCATGCGCTCCACGGTCGCGGCGAAGGTCAAGGCGCCGTACGAGATCGAGGACCCGACGCTCACCTGCTGCTACTACAGCTACTGGGAGGGCCTGCCGACGCGGTTCCGGCTCTATCAGTCCCGCGGCAGCTGGGTGGGCACGGTGCCCACCAACGACGGCGCGACGCTGGTCGCGGCGTACTTCCCGCAGGCGCGCTTCGCCGAGGTCAAGGGCGACGGCCTCGCGGCCCTGCTCGACACCGCGCGGCGCACCGCGCCCGAGGTGCGCGCGGAGCTGGACGCGGGCACCCAGGTGGAGCGCCTCTTCGGCACCGGCAACCAGCTCAACTTCTTCCGCAGGGCGGCCGGTCCCGGCTGGGCCCTCGTCGGCGACGCGAGCCACCACAAGGACTCCATCACGGCACGCGGCATCACCGACGCCTTCATCCAGGCCCAGCTCCTGGTGGACCGGATCGGTGACACCCTCCAGGACCCCGACCGGCTGCGGAAGTCGCTCGACGAGTTCGCCGCCCAGCGGACCGAGATCCTCATCCCGGACTACAAGAGCACGCTGAAGACGGCCGAGCTGAACCCGCCCGGCCACCATCTGGACCTGCTGCGCGCGGCCGCCACGAGCGGCGAGCTGTCCGACCGCTACTTCTCGGCGCTCTCCGGCGCCTGCCCGGTCAACGAGTTCCTCACGCCAGAGCTCCTCGACCTCATGGAGGAGATGCGGGAGATCCACGACCTCGACGAGCGCGCCGCCGCCGGCTCCCGGTGAGTCGGGCGGCTGCCGCACCTCACCGGGCAGCCGCCCTTCCCAGTACTCGCTCTGTCGAGGCATCGATTCCTCGACAGAGCGAGGCTCGGCCGGTCGATATACCACCATTTGCGCCATTCGGGGTGGAGTGATGCACTGATTCCGACACCGGTTTCGGCCGCCGGGCCCCCGGCCCGCCGCCGAAGGGCCCGTGTGCTCACGGGCGCGCACCATCCGGCCGGTGAGGAGGCGTTGCGCCATGGCGGAGTTCGACCGCGGGCCCACGGCCCAGTTCGCCGAGTTGCTGGCCCAGGTGCCCGAGCCGCCCGTGAAGGACGCGTTCTGGTTCGACTGGGGGCCGATCTTCTACCGCGGGCGGCTCGACGGCTCCGCGCGCGTCCTGATCGTGGCCTCGGACCCCGGCCCCACCGAGCGGATCGCCGGGCGCAGCCTCGTCGGCAACGCCGGCCAGCGCGTCCAGGGCTTCCTCACGAAGCTCGGTCTGACCCGCTCCTACGTCTGCCTCAACGCGTGGGCGTACGCGGTCCAGCCGAGCCGGGCCTTCGCGATGAAGGAGCGGCTCGCCGACCCGCCGCAGACGCAGTGGCGCAACGCCGTCTTCGACCGGGCGACGGACCCGACCCTGGAGGCCGTCGTCGCCATGGGCTTCATGGCCCAGGAGGCGGTGCGGCTGTGGCCGACGCGGCCGCCGGTGCCGCTCGTCGAAGTGCCCCACCCCTCCAGCCACGACCCGGCGGCCCTGCTCGACGGCTGGCGTGCGGCCATCACACAGCTGCGGTCGGTCGTGACACCGGACCCGGACGGCGACAACACCGGGCCCAACTACGGCACCGAGTTCCTGGAATCCGACTACGGCGCGATCCCCCGCCGTGACCTGCCCTTCGGCGCCCCCGACTTCCTCGGCGACGACGCCTGGGTGCGCGCCCAGGGCGGCGCGAACTCCGTCAGCCGCCCCTCGCCCGACGACAAGCACACGCTGCTCTGGAAGGCGCCGGGCTGATGGCCCTCGTCCTGCGCGGCACGGTGGTCACCTGCGACAGCGACCACCGGATCCTCGACCCGGGCGCCGTGTACGTCGGCGACGACGGCCGTCTGGCCGCGGTGCGGGAGGCCGGGCAGGCGCCGCCCGCGGGCTTCTCCTCGGCGCCGGTCATCGACACGGGCGCGCTGATCCTGCCGGGCCTGATCGACCTGCACAACCACCTCCTCTACAACACGCTCCCGCTGTGGGAGGCGGTCGGAGTGCCCTATCTGCACCACGACCGCTGGGTCGGCGAGAAGCACCCGCCCGACTACGCGACGTCGGTGACCTGGCCCGCCAAGGTGCTCGGCCAGGCGGCACCCGAGGCACTGATCAAGTACGTCGAGGTGAAGTCCCTGGTCGGCGGGGTCACGGCCATCCAGGGCGCCCCGCTGTCGACCCGCCCCGTCGACGGCTGGCTGCTGCGGACCATCGACAACGAGAAGCTGCCCGCGGGCGCCGACATGGTGATGACGGCCGCGCTCCAGCTCGACGCCGACGAGCTGCGCGAGGAGCGGGCGCCGAAGCTCGACGGCACGCGGCTGCTGATCTACCACGTCGCCGAGGGGAAGCCCGGCACGATCGTGCACCGCGAGTTCGACGACCTCGAACCGTGCCTGAAGCCGGGCCTGATCGGCGTGCACGGCACCGCCCTGACGGCGGCCGACTTCAAGAAGTGGCAGCGCGCGGTGACCGCGCTCAACGCCGCGGAGAAGGCCACCGTCGTATGGTCGCCGTTCTCCAACTACTGGCTCTACCACACCACGACGGACGTGGTGGAGGCCGACAAGAAGGGGCTGCGCATCGCGCTCGGCTCCGACTGGTCGCCCTCGGGCACCAAGAACGTGCTCGGCGAGCTCAAGGTCGCCGACTCCGTCAACCGCCACGAGCTCGGCGGCCGCTTCACCGACCGCGAGCTGTGCGACATGGTGACCGCGAACCCCGGCGACGCCCTCGCGACCGCCTGGGGACCGCAGGTGGGCCGCCTGGAGCGCGGCAGCGCCGCGGACCTGCTCGTCCTCGAACGCCACGACCCGGCCACGGACCCGTACCGCAATCTCATCGACGCCACCGAGCGGCACGTGCGCCTGGTCCTTGTGCGCGGCCGCCCGTTCTACGGCACGCGGGCGCTGATGGCCGCGGCGGGCGCGACGGACACCAGCGCGCTCACGGTGGCCGGGCTCTCCCGGCGGGTGGCGGTGCGCGATCCGCACCGGGCCGACGCCACGCTCGACTGGCCGGGGGTCAAGCGGGCCCTGGAGAAGGTCCGCGAAGATCCGGTGGCCGCCTGGCGCGCCGCGCAGGACGCCCTCGCGGACTGGGGCGGTCCGCTCGACGACCCCGACGCGCCGCTCGCCCTGTTCGGGGACATGCCGGAGGGCGACACGGGTGCCTTCGCCGCCGCGGGCGAGGTCCCGCTGGACCTGGTCATCCCGCGCCTCGACCCGCTGGCCCACGACGCCGCCTACTTCGCCGCCGTGGCGCGCGGCGGCGTGCCCGAGCTCCAGCACCTCGCGGACTACTACCCATGAGGCGGACGCTCGCCGAACCGGACAAGACCCTGCCGGACTCGGTCGGCCTCGCGGAGTTCATGCGGCGGGTCGAGGCCGACCCGCTGCCGCTCGCGGACCGCTACCGCCTCGTGGCCGCCGCGCGCGTGCTGCTCGAGGAGCTGTACGTGCACCTTCCGCTGAAGCGGGCGATGCACGCCACCGACCCCGTGCAGCGGCTCCGCCTCCTGGAGCGCCGCCTCGCGCCGCTCAGCGAGCTGCAGTTCCACGCCGAACTCACGGACGTCTTCCGGGGGCTGCGCGATCTGCACACCCTCTACCAACTGCCGGACCCCTACCGGGGCCACGTGGCCACGCTCGGCTTCCTCGTCGAGCGCTACGCCGACCCCGACGGCACGCCCCACCACATCGTCTCCAAGGTCGATCCGGCCCTCGTGCACGCCGGCTTCGACGTCGGCGCCGAGCTGGAGGCCTGGAACGGGGTGCCGATCGAGCGCGCCATCGAGCGCAACGCGGCCGCGCAGGCGGGTTCCCACCTCGACGCGCGCCTGGCGCGCGGCCTGGAGTCCCTGACGCTGCGCCCGCTGCGGACCGGTCCCCCGCCGGACGAGCACCGCGTGCTCCTGACGTACCGCACCGTCGGGGGCCGCCGCCGCGAGACGCGCGTCCCGTGGCGCGTGCGGGCCGTCGAGCAGCGCGCCGGGCGCGCCCAGGACCCCGTGCCGACGCTGGCCACCGGCCTCGGCATCGACGTGGGGAGCGAAGCCGCGCGGCAGGTCAAGCGCGCGCTCTTCGCGCCGCCGCAGGCGCGGCGCTCGGCCGCGCGGGCCCTGCGCAGCGTCGTCCGCTACCGGACGGTGCGCGTCCGTGGCCGCGCCTATGGGTACGTACGCGTCTACTCGTTCAACGTCGCGGGGGCGCGGCCGTTCGCCGAGGAGGTGGCGCGGATCGCGGCCCGCGCACCGGAGGGCGGCCTGATCGTGGACATCCGCGGCAACCCGGGAGGCCACGTCCCGGCCGCGGAGTCCGCCTTGCAGGTGCTGAGCCCGCACCCCGTGGCGCCGGTGAGCTTCTCGCTGTCCACCACGCGGGCCGCGCTCGCCCTCGCCAGGGCCAACCCGGGTTTCCGTGTCTGGACCCCCTCGATCCGTGCCGCCGTGGAGACCGGCGAGGTGTACTCGCAGGCCTTTCCGCTCACCGACCCGGAGGCGGTCACCGCGGGGCTGCCGCGCCACTCCGGGCCCAAGGTCCTGATCACCGACGCGCTGTCGTACTCGGCCGCCGACGTCTTCGCCGCCGGTTTCCAGGACAACGGGCTCGGGCCGGTCCTCGGCACCGCGCACCGCACCGGCGCGGGCGGCGCCAACGTGTGGACGCACGAGCTGCTGCGCGTGTGGCTGCCCGAGCTCCTCGGCGAGCTGCCGCGCGGCGCCGGGTTCCGCGTCGCGCTGCGGCGTGCCACGCGGGCCCGCGGCAACGTCGACGTACCGCTGGAGGACCTCGGCGTCGAGGCGGACGAGCTGCACCGGCTGACCGAGCGCGACGTCACCGGGCACAACCAGGACCTGCTGGCGGCGGCCGCGGCGCTGCTCGGCTGAGGTGGCGCCGCCCGGCTCCGGTGTCACTCGTGCGCGCAGCTCCCGTTGTTGAGGTGGCGGAGGGTGCCGTCGAGTACGGCGCGGGCCACGTCGAGCAGCGCGCGGTCGTGGCTGTAGGCGTAGGCGCGCAGCCGGAGCAGCGCGGTCTGCAAGGGCAGGGACTGGCGGGCGGCGATGACGCCGGTGGCCTGGTGGACCTCGGCGCGGTGCAGGGTGCTGTGGTCGGTGTGGGGGCTGTGCAGGCCGACGGTGGCTTCGGGTGAGGTGAGGGCGAGGAAGGCGATCGCGTTGGTGAGGGCGATGACGTCGCCGCGCTGGGTGGTCGTCAGGGCTCCGGGGACGGTGCGGTGGCCGGTCAGGACGCCGAGGCGGATGGCGCCGAGCGCCAGCGGCAGGGCGATGAGGGTGCGGGCGCCGAGGCCGAGGGCGGCCGGGGTGAACAAGGGCCACCGTGCGGCGGGGATGTCGTTCAGGTCGTCCTGGAGGGCGGCGAGGCCGGTGCGGGCCACGTCGGCCGTGGGGCCCTCGCCGAGGGTGAACTGCAGGTCGTCCAGGGCCGGGCCGATGGGGTCGGCGGGGTCGTGCCAGACGAGTTCGGTGGGGCCTGTCGGGGAGATCAGGGCGACGGTCAGGCCGTCGAGGCCGAGGGCCGTCGCGCAGTCGGCGGCGGAGAGGCCGGGCAGCCCGGCTTCGGGCGGCGCGTTGTGCAGGGCTCGGGTCAGGGACGTGGTGGGCGGGGGGTAGCCGGTCATGCCAGTCACCGCCTGTCGGTGGCCAGGACGTCCTGGCCACCCTGGAAGGGGGGTTATGACAGAGGGCCGGTGAGGTGTTCGGCGGGATCCTCGATCACATGGAGGGCCAGTTGGGTCAGGCGCTGCCGGTGGTGCCGGGCGTGTCGGCGCATCCGGTCGAAGGCCGCGTCGAGGCTGATCCCGGCGCGGGTGGCGAGCACGCCCTTGGCCTGTTCGATGACGACGCGGCTGTCCAGCACGGCCTGGAGCTGTTCGGCGAGCAGCCGCTGGTCGTGCAGGCTGCGCTGGGTGAGGATGGCGATGGCCGCCGCGTCCGCGAGGGCCTGGCCCAGGCGCAGGTCGGCGGCGGACAGCAGCCTCGTGTGGGTGTGGGAGAAGTTGAGCGCGCCGACCGTCTGGCCGCGCAGCCTCATCGGCAGGGCGACGATCTCGGCGAAGCCCCGCGCGAGCGCGAGGGGCGCGAAGCGGGGCCACTTCCGCCGGGCCGCGGCGCTGTCGAGGACGGTGTCGACGGTGCGGACACCGGTCTGGACGCAGTCCCAGCAGGGCCCCTGTTCCATCTCGATCTGGGCGAGTTCGAGCTGCCGGGCGGCTTCGCTGGTCGCGGTGGCGTCCACGACCTCGCCCTGCGCGCTGAGCAGCATGGCACCGCAGTCCGCGAGGTCGAGCAGGGCGACGGCGTGGTCGGAGAGCCGGTGCAGGAACTCCATGATGTCGAAGTCATCGGAGAGGATGTCGGCCAGGTCGATGAACGCGGCGGCCAACCGCTCCTCGCGAGCTGTACCCATGATCGGGCCACCTTGACTGCGTGCGGGCTGCCGTCCGCTGACGGGCGGCACATGGTGTGGCCGGGACAGCCCTTGCACATTCCCCTGACCGCCCCCTGCATCGGGCCGGTCGACGCTCCAGACCTCAGGGAAAGCCCCTCTGCCGCCATCGTGCTCCCCCGGTCGGCCGGGGGCAAGGCCCCCCCGGTGCGGGCGGGATTACTGGGGCAGTGGGCGGTCGTCGACCACGTGCTTCATGACGAGGGTGGAGGTCAGGCGCTGGACGCCCGGCAGGGTGGCGAGCCGCTGGTCGTACAGCTGCTGGTAGGCGGCCAGGTCGGCGGTGGCGACGCGCAGCAGGTAGTCGGGCTCGCCGAACAGGCGCTGGGCCTGGATCACATGGGGGACGTCGGCCACGCCCTCCTCGAACGCGGTGACCGTGTCGCTGTCCTCCCAGCGCAGGGTGACGAACACGAGCGCCTCGAAGTTCAGGCCGAGCGCGGGCGGGTCGACCACGGCGCGATAGCCGCGGATCGCCCCGGACTTCTCCAGGTCACGCACGCGCCGGTGACAGGGCGAGACGCTCAGCCGCACGCGGGCGGCCAGCTCCGTCACCGTGAGCCTGCCGTCCTGCTGCAGCTCGGTAAGAATCTTCCGGTCTAGGGCGTCCATGCGGAAGATTATCCCCCGCCATGCCGGATCCCGGAGTAATTACGGAAACACCTTTGGCCGAAAAGCTCCTAGCCTTCCCTTTCGAACAACCAGGGGAGAGGAAACGATTCAGCATGGACACGGGCACGGTGGCGGCCTTCCTGGCGGTTGACCTGTTGCTGGTCTGCACACCCGGCGCGGACTGGGCGTACGCGATCTCGGCGGGGCTGCGGGAGCGGTCGGTGGTCCCGGCGGTGGCCGGTCTGGTCGCGGGGTACGCCGGATACACGCTGCTCGCGGTGGCGGGCCTCGTCGTGATCGTCGCGAGCTCCGGAGCGGTGCTCACGGCCCTCACCGTGCTCGGCTCCGTGTATCTGATCTGGCTCGGCTGGGGCGTCCTGGCCCGCCCCGCGAGTCCGCAGGCGGCCACCGAGGCCCTGGCGGACTCCCGCTGGCGGATCGCGTGGAAGGGGGTCGGCACGAGCGGCCTCAACCCCAAGGCGCTGCTGCTGTACTTCTCGCTGTTCCCGCAGTTCATCCACCCGGGCACGGGCTGGCCCGTCGCGGTCCAGAGCGGACTGCTCGGCACGCTGCACATGGCCAGTTGCGCGGTGGTGTACCTCGGCGTCGGCGTTCTCGCGGGCACCGTGCTCAAGGCCCGGCCGGCGGCGGCCCGGGTGGTCACCCGGGTCAGCGGCGCGATGATGATCGGCATCGGCGGGTTCCTCCTGGTGGAGCGCCTTGGGGGGCACTTCGTCGGGTGACGTCCCGAGCCGGGGCGAGGCGCGCCCGCGCGCGATCGGCCCCGGCTCAGCGGTCCCGCGGCGGGTCAGGCGGCTCCGCCGATGACCACCACGGCGACCGCCGTCACGGCCAGGGCGGCGTACACCGCGGCGGCCACCCGCAGGCCGAAGCGCAGCAGGCCGCGTTCGGTGACGCCCGCGGACTTGGCGCGGTCACCGGCCACCGCCAGGATCAGCATGATCATGGGCAGCGAGGTGAAGACGGTGTGCCCCGCCGCGCTGTTCTGCAGGGCGGCGAACCAGGTGTCGAGGCCCGCGCCGTCCGGGGCAAGGCGCTCCTGGAGCGGCATCATCAGCGCGTTGCCGCCGACGTTCGAGCCGGTCAGGAAGCCGCTGAGCATGCCGAGCGCGGGCGCGGCCAGGGCGATGACCAGCGGCGGCGCCCCGGCGACGGCGGAGCCCAGCTCCCCGATCATGCCGCTGTCCGCCATCAGCCGCCCCAGGGCGACGAACCCGGTCAGGGCGAGCAGCGGCCTGCCGACGCGGGTCAGCGCGGTGCGCGCGTCCCGGCTGTGCGGGCGGCCCCGGTCCAGGATCAGGGCCGCGGCGAGCAGCGGCAGGCCCGGCGAGCTCAGCAGCGCGAAGCTCACGTCGCCCGCGTGCAGGGCGAGGGGAGGCACGCCCACCGCCTTGGCGACGCGCGTCAGGGCGATGCCGCCGAGGACGAGGCCGTACGCGGACAGGACCGCGCGCGGCGGCAGCAGCCGACCGGCGGCGCCGGAGCCGGTCCGCCCGCGGCGGGCGGCGCACAGCGCGAGCCCGGCACCGGTGGTCACGAGCCCGGCCAGGACGCCCGCGGGCTGGACCGCGCCGAGGCGGTTCAGGGCGAGCAGCCCGAGCGCGAGCAGCCCGCCCGCGCCCGCGGCCACCACGGCGGTACGGAACCGTCGCCGCGGCCGGGCGAGCAGCGCGGCCCACGCGGTCACCAGGGGGAAGACCAGGGCGCTCGTGACGGCTGTGGCGGTGCCGAGGTCGGCCGTGCCGGTGCCGGTGAGGGCGGCGCCGATGACGGTGGCGAGGCCGAGGGTGCCCCACGGCATGATGTTCATGCCGAGCATGGCCTGTCGCAGCGCGGTCGCGGGCGGCGCGAGGGCGAGCAGCACCGGCACGGTGACAAGCAGCGAGACGCCGAAGCCGGTGAGGGCCTCCACCGTGGGGGCGATGCCCGCCACCACGAGGGCGATCGTCGCGGGCCCCGGCAGCGGGAGCGCGCGCACCCACTCCTGCAACGCCTCGTGCACCGCGCGGCGGGTGAGCACCTGGCTCAGATAGACGCCGGGGAGCATCACCGCCGCGGCGTTGAGCACCAGCAGCCCGGCCCCGCCCGCCGTCCCGGCCGCCGCGTCGCCCGCCAGCGCGAAGTCCGGCAGCCACCAGATCAGCAGGGCCGCGAGGACCGCCCCCACGACCGCCGCCCAGTGCGCCGCCCGGCGCAGTCCCGTGATCATCCCCAGGACCACGACCAGCGGGGACACCGCCATCGCCCACACCATGTCTGTTCAGCCGCCTTCCGTCTCTCCTTGTTCGACGGGGCCAGCCTGGCGCGGCGGCGCGGGGGCGGTCTTGAACGAAAGTCTCACGGTGTACTGACGTACGCGGCGAGCTGGGCGGCCGCGGTCAGGGGCGGATCGCCCCCGGCGTCACGCCGAAGTAGCGCTTGCAGACGCGGGTCAGATGGGCCTGGTCGGCGAAGCCGGTGACGGCGGCCACCTCGGCGGGGCGCTGTCCGGTCAGGAGGAGACGGCGGGCGCGGTTGGCGCGCAGGCGCAGCAGGTAGGCGTGCGGGGGCAGCCCGTACGCCTGCCGGAAGGCGGCGATGAGGGAGGCGCGCGGCATGTCCGCGGCGGCGCTCAGCTCCGCGACCGTGACGGGCTCGGCCCAGCGGTCGTGGAGCAGCTGCCGCGCCAGGTCCGGGCCCCGGCGCGGGTCCCGCCGTGGCCCGGTGGCGGGGGCCCGGCCGGTGCTCGCGTGCCGGAGCAGCACCGTGGTCAGCGCGCCGAGCAGCAGGGACTCGGCGGTGAGGGGGTCCTGGGCGCGCTCCTGTGCGCGGTGCACGCGGCGCAGGCCCGCGAACAGCTCGGGGTCGGGCACGGCCGTCCGCCCGAACCAGACGTCCCGAACGCCCAGGTGTTCCTCGGCCAGTTCGTCGACCATGGCGGTGTCGAAGTAGAACATGCGGTACCGCCAGCCGGACTCCTCAGCGGCGAAACCCGTGTGCACCTGCCCGGGGTTGAGGATCACCAGCTGCCCCGCGGGGACCACGACCTTGCCCCCGGCCAGGTGCAGCCCCTCCGCGCCCTCCTCGATGACGCCGACGGACAGCTCCTCGTGGCTGTGCCGGTCGAAGGCGAAGCGCTCGAACCGCGCGGACAGCAGCTCGACCTGCGCGCTGCCGGGCGCGGCCCAGAGCCGTGCGTGTTCGCCTTCCTCGGTCATCGGCGCATGCTCGCAGACGGCCGCGCGTCGGCCTAGGGCCCTGGTCACAGTCGACTCACCGGTCTGGCCGCCCCGGGTCCCGTAACCAATGATCTTGCGCCGCGTTGGTCCGGCCGGGAGTCCGTGAGCTGGTCACGGGCGTCGCGACACACATGAGGGTGGCTCACCATGCTCGACATCACCAGGAAGATCGCCGCGGGGGTCGGGGCGCTGGCCGCCGCCCTCGGCTGCGTCGTCGCCACCGGTCCCTCGGCGGTCGCCGACGGCAAGTGGTGCAACCACTCGGTCTGCATCGAGACGTACGACACCGGGACCTATCTGGGCCGCGTCGAGGTGTCGGTCACCAACACCAACCAGCCGCACCGCATCAGCGCGCGCGTGTGGACCACCAACGGCTGGAGCGCCCACACGAAGGTGGAGGACGTCGCCGCGTTCCGCACCTACCGGGACCAGGCCTACCCCCAGCGGCACTTCCCGGCGGGCACGCGGCTGTGCGCGGAGGGCTTCCGCGGCGGTGCGAGCGTCGGTCTGCCCTGTGTGACCCTCACGAACTGACCGCGCCCCACCTCGGAGGACACCGGCTCAGGCCGGACCCTGCCCGGACCTGCTCGTCCACGCGAGCAGGTCCTCGGCGTTCCAGGTGGTGACGGTGCGCTCGGCCGGTACCCCGCACTCCTCGGCGCGGGCACAGCCGATGATCTGCCAGTCGAGCTGGCCGGGCGCGTGCGCGTCGGTGTCGATGGCGAACAGGACCCCGGCGTCGACCGCGCGGCGCAGCAGCCGCCGGGGCGGGTCCTTGCGCTCGGGCCTGCTGTTGATCTCCACGGCCGTGCCGGACTCGGCGCAGGCGGCGAAGACCGCGTCGGCGTCGAAGGTGGACTCGGGGCGGCCGCGGCCGGTGACGAGGCGGCCGGTGCAGTGGCCGAGGACGTCCGCGTGCGGATTGCGCACGGCCTTGACCATGCGGCGGGTCATCGCCTCGGCGTCCATGCGCAGCTTGGAGTGGACGGAGACGACCACGACGTCGAGCCGGGCGAGGAGCTCGGGCTCCTGGTCGAGGCCGCCGTCTTCCAGGATGTCGCACTCGATGCCGGTGAGCAGGCGGAACGGGGCCCACGTCTCGTTGAGCGCGGCCACCACCCGCAGCTGTTCGCGCAGCCGGTCGGGCGACAGGCCGCGGGCGATGGTCAGCCGGGGCGAGTGGTCGGTGAGGACGGCCCACTCGTGGCCGAGCGCGGCGGCGGCCCGGCCCATCTCCTCGATGGGGCTGCCGCCGTCGGACCAGTCGGAGTGCAGATGGCAGTCGCCGCGCAGCCGGGACCGCAGCTCGGCGCCGCCCCTCACCAGGGGCTGCTCGGCCTCCTCCTCCAGGCGGGCGAGGTAGCCGGGCACCTGACCGTCGAGCGCCTCGCGCACCACCGCGCCCGTCTTGGGCCCGATGCCCTTGAGGGCTTCCAGGGTGTGCGTACGGACCCGCTCGGCGAGCTCCTGCGGCGTCAGGGCGGCGACGGCGGCCGCGGCGGTGCGGAAGGCGCGTACCCGGTAGGTGGGCGCGTGGACGCGTTCCAGCAGGAAGGCGATGCGGTTCAGTGCCTCGACGGGCTCCATGGCTGCCACCTGCCGGTCTCCCGGGCGTTCAGGCCCCGTGCCACACGGTGGTGGCGTTGCAGAACTCCTTGATGCCGTGGCTCGACAGCTCGCGGCCGTAGCCGGAGCGCTTGACTCCGCCGAAGGGGAAGGCCGGGTGCGAGGCGGTCATGCCGTTGAAGTAGACCCCGCCCGCCCGCAGATCGCGTACGAGGCGCTCCTGTTCGGCCGGGTCGGTGGTCCAGGCGTTGGAGCTCAGGCCGAACGAGGTGTCGTTGGCCACGGCGATGGCCTCCTCCAGGTCCGCCACGCGGTAGACCGTGGCCACCGGGCCGAAGGTCTCCTCGCGGTGGACGCGCATCTCGGTGGTGATGCCGACCAGGACGGTCGGCTCGTAATAGAAGCCCCGGTCGAGGCCCTTGGGCCGCCCGCCGCCGCAGACGGCGGTGGCGCCGCGGCGCACGGCGTCGTCGACGAGCTCCTCCAGGTCGTCGCGGCCCTGCGCGCTGGCGAGGGGGCCCACGTCGGTGCTCTCGTCCGTGGGGTCGCCGACGGTCAGCTCCCGCATGCCCGCGGTGAAGCGCTCCAGGAAGGCGTCGTACACGTCCGTGTGCACGATGAACCGCTTGGCGGCGATGCAGGACTGGCCCGCGTTCTGCGTGCGCGCGGTGACGGCGGTGGTGGCGGCCGCGTCGACGTCGGCCGACGGCAGGACGAGGTAGGGGTCGCTGCCGCCCAGTTCGAGGACCGTCTTCTTGATCTCGTCACCGGCGATCGCGGCGACGGAGCGGCCCGCGTCCTCGCTGCCGGTGAGGGTGGCGGCGGCCACCCGCGGGTCGCGCAGGATGGACTCGATGGCGTCGGAGCCGACGAGCAGCGTCTGGAAGCAGCCCGTGTCGAAGCCCGCGCGGAGGAAGAGGTCCTCCAGGTACAGGGCGGTCTGCGGCACGTTCGACGCGTGTTTGAGCAGCCCCACGTTGCCCGCCATGAGGGCGGGCGCGGCGAACCGCACCACCTGCCACAGCGGGAAGTTCCACGGCATCACGGCGAGGACCACGCCCAGGGGGCGGTAGCGGACGAAGGCCCGGGACGCGCCGGAGTCGCGTACGTCGCCGTCGTCGGGCCGCTCGTCGGCGAGCAGGGCCTCGGCGCGGTCGGCGTACCAGCGCATGGTCCTGGCGCATTTGGCGGCCTCCGCGCGGGCCGCCCGCACGGGCTTGCCCATCTCGGAGGTGATGGTGAGCGCGATGTCGGGGGTGTCCTCGTCGAGCAGGTCGGCGGCGCGGTGGAGCAGGGCGGCGCGGTCGGCGAAGCCGGTGGTGCGGTAGCGCTCGAAGGCCGCGGCGGCGCGGCTCAGCCGCGCCTCGATCTCCTCGGCGCTCAGTGGCTCGAAGGTCAGCTCGGTCCAGCCGGTCGCCGGGTTGACCGTTGCGATGGGCATGCCATGGCCTCCTCGTCCGCCTCCTTCGACCTTCCCGCGTCGCCCGCCCGGGCGCAACGCGGGCGTGGCGGACCGCTCGCGGGCGGGGGCGCGAACTGACCGCTCATTCGGGCTCGGCCCTGCACTGGGCGCTGGGCGGCTTCCCCTCGGGCCAGGCAAGCTTCTCGAACTGGATGTGCCGCCGGGGGTCGGGCGAAAGCCGCACGATGGCGACGGCCTTGTCGTAGGGGGTGCCGTAGCCGTTGAGGCAGATCCAGCCGCTGGCGCCGTTGACGCGCTGACGGCCGTGGAGCCGTGGCCATGCCGCCGCGATGCCGTCCTGGGCGGGCACCTGGTCCTTGGCGACCACCCGGTTGCGGATTCCGGCGATCGCGGTCAGGGCCGAGTCGTGGGCGGTGATGGTGCGTCCGTCCGCGAGGCCGGTGGGGCCGATGTCACCGACGGAGGAGTCGCGTCGAGCGCTCTTGACGAGCCGGCCGAGCGCGTGGAAGTCGGCGGCCGAACCCCCGGTCGCAGGCGGGTGTCCTGTGGTCCAGGCGTCCTCATGGGTGATCGTGGTGTACTCGACGGTCAGTCCGGCGCCGTGGGAGAAGGCGCCCCAGTCCATGGTCGGGTCGAGGGCGAGGGTGGAGGCTCCCGACACGGTGACCACCCTGAAGTGCCGCGAGGCGCAACCGCGTTTGCCCAGGGCGGCGACCAGCTGGCTCAGGGCGCGCGGACGGCCCGCGAAGTAGACCGTGGTCGCCTTGGAGTCGCAGAGGTTGTTGACCATCTGGACGAAGTCGTTGGCCGTGACCTTGTCGGCGTCGTACTGCTCCGGAGCGTACGGCGTTCCCTTGGTCTCGGCCCGGAAGGCGGCACGCAGCGAGCGGGCGTAGAGGTCGTTCTCGGAGGTGTCCTCCACGAGGAACGTCCGCGCCGGTTCGACGTGGAGGGAGTGGGTGAGTGCCCGCGCCTGCTCCCGGTTGGAGGGGACGACCTTGGCCAGGCCCGGATAGCGCCGGGGGTGCCGTGCGTCGTTGGCAAGCCCGTCGGCGGTGATCGGGCCGCCGACGACCGCGATGCCCTTGTCGTTGGTCAGACGGTCGATGGTCTGCTCGGTCCGCCCGACGCTGACGTCGAAGCCGAAGACCGCCCGCAGCCGGTGCTCGCGGGACGCCGACATCGCGGCGAGCTGGTCGGTGACCTCTCTCCAACGGGCCATCTCACGGCCCGGGTTGGCCAGGACGAGGCGGATCGGCGGCTCTTCCTTGCTCTCGTGATTGGCCCGGTACTGGGCGAGGTAGGCGCCTTGGACCTCCCGGAGGACCTCGGCGCGTTCGGCCCGCTGGTCCGCTCCCGGAGTCATCGGGATCATGAGGGCGATGGTCGCGTAGGGCTTGTCGCCACGGGTGACGCGGTCGTTCTCTTCCTTGATGCGGGCCGAGACGGGACGGAGTGCGTCGTTGAAGGCGTACGCGCCGTCGGTGACGCCCGTGCACTCGTCGTCGTCACCACGCTGGTCGACCCCGGCCGCGCAGGAGGTGTCGCTCAGCTCCAGACCGGCCCACACCCCCAGCGAGGCGACGAGCGCGGACACCAGCAGCCAGTGGACGAACCGCACGATCGGCGGTTTCGCGGTGTGCCACCGCCACCACCGGCGGAAGGGCATGTCCATCACACCACCTCACACGACGGGGAGATCGGGGGCCTGTACGCCGTTCACCAGGGCATCGATCCAGCCGTCGGCCGCGACGGCGTCGATGTACGCGTTGTACGCCTGGCCGGGCCGCGGGCGGCGGCCGTAGTCCGTGCACAGCGCCTCCAGCGCGGCCCGTACGAGCACCGCGCGCCGGTCCGCGTGGCCCGACGGAGGAGCGGCCGACGGCGCGGACAGCCGCCATACGGACGCGAGCAGCAGCCGGATCGCGGCGTGCGCCTCGGCCCCGCTCTCCTGATCGGCGCACGCCGGGCACGGTGGCAGATCGCCGCTGGACGGCGCGTGTTCGGGCGCGAAGCCGTCGAACGCCTGGGGTGCGGCGGCGACGAGGTTGAGGTCGCGCAGCCAGTCGGAGGGCGCGCTGCGCAGATAGCGGTGGTGCAGCGCCCGCACGACCAGGGAGTCGAACAGGCCAAGCGCCAGGGCGTGGTGCAGATACCGCGGGTCGTGGCGGACCGAGTCGGCGGCCAGCACGTCACCGGGGTTGTAGTGGCCCGCGAGCCGGGAGTGGATGTGCGACCAGCGCTCCGGGC
Organism: Streptomyces sp. NPDC053474; assembly: GCF_044544845.1. NCBI lineage: Bacteria > Bacillati > Actinomycetota > Actinomycetes > Kitasatosporales > Streptomycetaceae > Streptomyces > Streptomyces sp. NPDC053474. The sequence continues at coordinate 32,663 of NZ_JBITXV010000028.1, read as the reverse complement.
CGCCCTCGGTGCGCAGTCGGTGGAGCAGGATCGCGCGCAGCGCCCGGTCGGTGATCAGGGGGGCTCTGCCGTACGCCGACGGCCAGGGGCGGTGGTTCCAGTGGGGCCGCTCCAGGGTGCCGTCGAGAAGCCGTCTGACCTGGAGGGCGGGTGGGGGCGCGGGGAAGTCCGACCGGGGCAGCCGCAGCAGGTCGGCCGCGGCGCCCGTCTCCAGCGCGGGCGCGACCGCCAGGGCCTGGTCCCGCAGGGCGGGGTCCGGAAGCAGCTGGTCCAGCAGTCGCACGGCGAGCGGTTGCCCGGCGTCCGGTGAGGGCAGCGAGAGGAGTTCGTCCAGGTCGAGCGGGTCGGAGCCCTCGATCCGCTCCACCGCTGTCTCGGTCAGGAGCAGGGCACAGCCCGTGCGGCCCCCGCTGAGTCGTTCGACGACCGCCGGAAGAGCGGCGGGATAGTCGGTACCGCTGAGCATCGCGCGGATGTGCGGATCGCCCACGTGGGGGATCCCGAGGCGCAGCAGCCAGGTGCGGGGCGGGCAGAGCTCGGTGCGGTGCCACGGCGCTTCGACGGTGGTGGGTGTCAGGCCCGGATCGCAGCCGCGGCCGAGGGAGGACGCGAAGACGACGGGGAGCATGGCCCGGCTGTGCCCCGGGCGCTCCTGTGCGAGGCGCGCGTACCGTTCGACGAACGGGTCGAGAAGGCGTTTCCGCAGAACGTCGTCCACGTTGTCGAGGAGGATGAGCGGGGGGTGGCGGGTCTTGCGCCCCCAGGGGCCGTAGGCGCCGTCGATGTCCGCGAGCAGCGCGTCCAGCAGGTGGGCCTCCACCGCCGCGCGGTCCGGTCCCCGGCGGCGGAACTTCTGGACGAGCAGGAACAGCCGCCGCACCGCGTCGCCGTTGGCGTCGTCCAGTCGGGAGCGCCACCACGCGAGGCGGGGCGCCTGCCCCTTGCGGTCGAAGAGCGTCTCCGACGCGGCCTGGAGTACGCCTTCCAGCCCCGGCACGCCCGGGAGCAGTCCCGCCACCACGCTGCCCAGCGCGGTGAACCAGCGTCTGAGCAGTGCGTCCCGGACCCTGGGGTCCGGGTGCCGCGCGGTCAGCAGCTCCCTCAGTTCCCCTTCCGCGGCCGTCAGGTCGGCCGGTGGCACGGGACCCGAGGTGGCGGCCTCCCGCCGCCACGCGGTCACCAGCAGCAGCGCGGGAGAGAGCCGGGGGAAGGACAGGGGGCGGCCGTTCCCCTTGGGGGCGGTGGACAGTTCGTAGCACATCTGGAAGAGGAGGTTGGTGACCGGCGAGGCGTTGGCCGAGTCCAGGCGCTCGCGATCCGTCTGCCCAGCCGCCGAGTAGGGCGGCTCGGCGAGGTCCACGTGGGCCGTCGGCACATGGGCGTGGTATCCGGCGTACAGCGCGTCGAGTACGGCTGTCTTGCCCGTCGCCCGGTCACCGACGATCTCCACGACGGGCGGGGCGTGCGGGAACCTGCGCTTGGTCCACGGTCCCCCGCCGGGCGGCATCCCCACCATCGCCGGGGCGAGTTCGTCGACCACGGCACTGAGGTGGTACAGATGGCGCCCCATCCCGCCCCCCGGCGCTCTCTTCCCCGTCGGCCCCGGCGTGCCCGCGCCCGCTGGTGGACCGGCCGTGGCTGTGTGGAGAGAGACGATAGGGCAGCTTGCGCGGCGCGACAACAACTGTCCGGCACGGTCTTGGGGCCGGTACGTGCCACGCTGGGCGAACCGCGTCGCCCGCAGCTCAGGAGGACAGGCCCATGGTGAGGGAATCGGACCGGCGGATGGTGCGTACCGCGCTGGAGGAGGCTCGCTCGGGTCTGGCCGAGGGCGGGATCCCGATCGGCGCGGCCCTGTACGCGCCGGACGGGTCCACCCTGCTCGGCCGCGGTCACAACCGCCGCGTGCAGGACGGCGATCCGTCGGCGCACGCGGAGACCGCCGCCTTCCGGGCGGCCGGGCGGCAGCGGACGTACCGCGGTACGACGATGGCGACGACGCTCTCGCCGTGCTGGTACTGCAGCGGCCTGGTCCGGCAGTTCGGGATCTCGCGGGTCGTCGTCGGCGAGGCGCGGACGTTCCACGGCGGGCACGACTGGCTGGCCGAGCACGGCGTGGAGGTCGTGATCCTGGACGACCCCGAGTGCGTCGCCCTGATGACCGCCTTCACGCAGGCCCACCCGCAGCTGTGGCAGGAGGACATCGGGGCGTAGACCCGCGCCTGCGGGGGGCCGGGCCCTGTCTCCGCCGGTCCCGGGCCGGTCGGTTCGCGCGGTCAGTGCCCGGCCGGGGTCACATGGGCCCGTTCCCCCTGCGGGCCGAACAGGGCGAGCAGTTCGGCGGGGCTGCTGTCGGCGCTGCCGATCCAGTGCGGTACGCGGGTGTCGAACTCGGCGGCCTCGCCGGGGCCGAAGCGGTGTTCGTGGTCGCCGAGGACGAACCTGACGTGCCCGTTGAGGACGTAGAACCACTCGTACCCCTCGTGGGACTGCAAGGTCACGGCCGGTGAGCGGTCCGCGGGCGGATAGATCACCTTGTATGCCTGGACGCCGCCCGCGCGCCTGGTCAGGGGCACGAGGACGAGCCCGGACCGCCGCACCGGCCGCAGGTGTACGCGCGGGTCGCCGGTGGGCGGCGCGGCGACGAGGTCGTCGAGCGGGACGCCGTGCGCCCGGGCCAGGGGCAGGAGCTGTTCCAGCGTGGGGCGGAGCCTGCCGTTCTCCAGGCGGGACAGGGTGCTGGCCGTCAGGCCGGTCTCGCTCGCCAGCGCCGCGAGCGTGGTGTGGCGCGCCTGGCGCAGGGCGCGCAGCCGCGGCCCGACTCCGGCCAGCACGTCCTCCGTGGGGGTGTCCATGCTGCCCGATGATGCAGATCCGCAACTTTTCTTGCAAGAGCGGAAAGGGCCTGGCGATGCTGGCGGCACATCGCCGGAGCCGACGGCGCCGATGCGCGGACGCGGCGGACGGCTCGGATGGCTCCGGCCGTGCAGAGGGCTCGGGTGACTCCGGCAGCCCAGCCCGGGCGACTCGGAAGGCTCGACGGCCCGGACAGCTCAGACGGCCCGGACGGCTCAGACGGCTCAGACGGCTCAGACGAAGGGACACCCCTGATGGACTCCACCCACCACCCCCAGCCCACCGACAGCGCGGCGGAAGAGGACGCCGCCCAGTTCTGGGAGCGGATCTACCGCGCCCGGAGCGGCCGGGCCACGCGCGTCAACCCGCTGCTCGCCGAGGTCGCCGCGCCGCTGCGCCCCGGCGCCGCCCTGGACCTGGCCTGCGGCCCCGGCGGCGACACCCTCTGGCTGGCCCGGCAGGGGTGGCACGTGACCGCCGTGGACATCTCCGCCACCGCCGTCGAACAGGTGCGGACCCACGCCCGCGCACTCGGTGTCGCCGAGCTGGTCACCGCCGAACGGCACGACCTGGCCGACAGCTTTCCCATCGGCCGGTTCGACCTCGTCTCCGCCCAGTACTTCCAGACCCCGTTCGAGTTGCCGCGCGCCCGCATCCTGCGTACCGCCGCGCGGGCGCTGCGGCCCGGCGGCCTCCTGCTGGTCGTCGACCACGGCTCCACCGCGCCCTGGTCGTGGAACCAGGACCCCGACGTGCACTACCCCACGCCGGACGAGACGGCCGCCGCGCTCGCTCTCGACCCGGCGCGGTGGTCCGTCGTGCGCGCCGACATGCCGCGCCGCCGGGCCGTCGGACCCGCCGGTGAGACCGCCACCGTCGTCGACAACGTCCTGCTCGTCCGGCGGGCCGCCGCATGAGCGCCGAGGACACCCGCGCGCCGTCGACCGCCCCCGACGAGAAGGCGGTCCTCCTCGGCTGCCTCGACCAGCTGCGCGACGCGGTCGCCGCCAAGGTCACGGGCGTACCGGAACCGCAGGTCCGCACGGGCGGGGTGCCGTCGGGCACCAACCTCCTCGGCCTGGTCAGGCATCTGGCGATCGTCGAGCGGTTCTACTTCCTCGGCGAGGAGGTCGGCCCCTGGCACACGACCATGCGGCCGTCCGCCGAGGACACCGTCGAGAGCGTGCTGGCCGACTACCGAAGGACCGTCGAGCGGGCGAACCACGTCATCGACGCCTGCCCCGATCTGACGCTGCCCGCCCCTCGACCGCCAGGCCGGGGGCCGGGACCCTCGATGCGATGGGTCCTGGTGCACATGATCGAGGAGACCGGCAGGCACGCGGGCCACGCCGACATCCTCCGCGAGCGGATCGATGGTTCCACGGGCCACTGACGGGTCGGGGCCCGGGCCTCAGCACGCCTCGGCCCGGGTGCGCCGCGCGTAGGCGCGGGCCGCCCGGGCGCGGTCGCCGCAGCGGGTGGAGCACCAGTGGCGGCGGCCGTGGCGCAGCAGGTAGCGGTTGCAGGGGGTGGAGCCGCAGGCGGTGAGGCGGTCGGCGTCGGGCCCGGTCAGGAGGTCGGCGGCGTCGGCGGCCAGGGCGGCCAGGGCGTGCTCGACGATCTGGGCGGTGGGGTGCGAGGCGGCCCGGTACAGGCCGCGGGTGGGGTCCCAGTGCAGCAGGGAGGCCGCGGGCGCCCGGGTCAGGGCCTCGTTGACCGCCGCGAGCGCGCTCTCGGGCGCGGGGTGCCCGTCGACGCGGGAGGCGAGCAGGGCCCGGATCTGTTCGCGCAGCGTCCGCAGCTGCGCGGCGCACATCTCCTGGAGTCCGGCGTCGTCGGGCGCGAGGCCGTGCTCGACGAGCCATCGGTTCGCCGCGGCGGGGCTGCCGAGCAGATCGAGGAACTGGCCGCCGGGCAGCGCGATCGCGCTGTCGGCGAAGGCGAGGGCCGGGTACCGCTCGGCGCCCGGCGCGGGCGGCAGCTCCGACTCGGCGGTCACGCTGTCCTTCATGACTCTCATGGTATGGCTTGCGCTCATCCATGAGGACCAACTAGCTTCACCTCACGGATACACCACTACTCATCCGTGAGGTGCTCTCCCATGACTTCTTCCGGCTCCCCCTCGGCTGCTTCCAGCCCCTCCTCGCCCGCGGCCGCCGACGGTACGCCCGGCGAGCGGATTCCCGTCCGCGTCGTCGGCGGCCCCACCGCGCTCTTCGAGTACGGCGGTCTGACGTTCCTCACCGACCCCACCTTCGACGCGCCCCGCAGCTATCCGCTACCGGGCCGCGAGCTGGTCAAGACCGCGCCCGCCGCGGCCACGCCCGCCGAGCTCGGCCGCATCGACGTCGTCCTGCTCTCGCACGACCAACACCCCGACAACCTCGACGAGTCCGGCCGGGCCCTCCTCGCGGAGATACCCCTCACTCTCACCACCCCCAGCGGTGCCCGCCGCCTCGGCGGCGCCGCGCAGGGCCTGGCCCCGTGGGCGTCGGTCGACCTCGACCGGCCCGACGGCAGGACGGTGACCGTGACGGGCGTGCCCGCGCTGCACGGCCCGGAGGAACTCGGCACCGAGGAGGTCGAGGCCACCGTCGGCGAGGTCGTCGGCTTCGTCCTGACCTCGGCCGATCTGCCCACGGTGTACGTGAGCGGGGACAACGCCTCGCTCGGCCTGGTCCGCGAGATCGCCGCGCGCTTCGGCCCGGTGGACACCGCGATCCTCTTCGCCGGGGCGCCGCGCGTCCCCGTCTTCGACGGCGCCCTGCTGGTCCTCGACAGCGCCCAGGCCGCCGAGGCCGCCGCGATCCTCGGGGCGCGCAGGGTCGTGCCCGTGCACTGCGACAGCTGGGCCCACTTCACCGAGGGCCGCGACGACGTCGTGGCCGCCTTCAAGGCCGCGGGGCTCGACGACCGCCTTCAGCTCACCTGAAGACCCGCCGGGCCGGGGCCACACCAGCCGTCGAGACGCCGGGAAGACGCCGGTGAGGCCTCGGCGAAACGCCGATGAGACGCGGTCGTCCGCGTCCGCGTCACCAAACCTCTCCAACTCCGCCACCGCGCGGGTAAATTGACCTTGCCGCCCACGGCGGGCGAGCCTTTCGGGGGTTGGGGTAAGTAATGCGCGGCACGGTCCTGGACGGGCGGTACACGCTCACGGAGCGGATAGGCGCGGGAGGCATGGGCGCCGTCTGGCGGGCCCGCGACGCGCGCCTCGACCGGGACGTGGCCGTCAAGCTGCTCGGGCTGCCCCGGCACACGTCGGGGCCCGAGCGGGAGCGGATGCTGGCGCTCTTCGTCCGCGAGGCGCGGGCCGCGGCGGCGCTCGACAGCTCATACATCGTGCCGGTCTTCGACCACGGCGCGGACGGCGACGTCCCGTACCTCGTGATGCCGCTGCTCACGGGCCGTACGGTGAACGCGCTGCTCACCGAGGGCGACGGCCTCGCGCCGGAGCGAGTGGCGGACATCGCGGGGCAGGTGTGCCGGGCCCTCGCCGTGGCCCACCGGGCGGGCATCGTGCACCGGGACATCAAACCGGCCAACGTGATCGTCACCGACGAGGGCACGGTGAAGGTCCTCGACTTCGGCATCGCCAAGTTCCTCGACGCGACCGGGGCGACCGGCGGCTACCTCACCCGCACCTCCGACTCCCCCATCGGCACGCTGCACTACATGGCCCCCGAGCGGTTCACGCGCGGGCCCGCCGACGGGCGCACCGACGTGTACTCGCTGGGCTGCATGGTCCACGAGATGCTCACCGGATCGCCGCCCTTCGACGCGCCGTCGGAGGCCGCCCTGATGCACTGCCATGTGTACGAGGCCCCGGACCCGCCCTCCGCACGGCGGCCGGAACTCACCCCGGAGTGGGACGCGTTCGTCGGCCGGACGCTGACGAAGGACCCGACCGGCAGGCCCAGCGCCGACGAGGCACGTCAGGCCCTCGATGCCCTCGCGCGCACGGCGGGGCTCCGGCCCGTGCCGACGCCTCCGCCCGCACCCGTGCCCGCGCCCCAGGCCGCGCCCCTGGAGCCCGTGGGAGCGGCCGAGTACCCGCTCGCCCCACCCATGCCCCAGGGTCCGCCGACGCCGTGGCCCGTGCCGCAGCCGCTGGTCGCGGCCGGGAGCGGACCCCGTCCGTGGTGGCGCAGATGGTGGCTTCCGGCCGGGGCGGCCGTCGCCGTCGCCGCGCTCGTCGCCGTGCTCGCCGTCGTCAACCCCTTCGACAAGGACGGCGGAGGCGACGCCGACAAGACGGCGAAGGACGGCGGCTCAGGCAGTTCGGACGGCCGCGGCACCGGCGGCGGGAAGGGCGGCCGGATCGGCGCCAAGGGCCCCGCGGTGGCCGAGCAGGCCAGGACCGAGACGCTGACCATCGGCACGGCCGCGGACTCCAAGGGCCCCTCGCCCGCCGTCGGCGGCGCCCGCAGGGGCGGCTCCGTCACGGTCCTCGACCCCTACGAGCCCACCACCATCGACCCGGGCATGATGTGGTCGGGCGCCGAACGCCTCGTCTCGCGCCTCGTCTACCGCAGTCTGACGGGCCTCAAGACGCTGCCCGACGGCTCGGTCAAGCTCGTCGGCGATCTGGCCACCGACGCCGGGCGGCCCACGGCGGGCGGCCGGACCTGGACGTTCACCCTCAAGGAGGGACTGACGTACAACGACGGGCTTCCCGTGCGCGCCAAGGACTTCGCCCACGCCGTCGAGCGCACCCTCGGCCCGCAGTTCTCCCTCGGCGACAAGACCGTACGCAGCTGGCTCCTCGGCAAGGACGCCACCACGGGAACCAGCGCCCGCTCGCTGCCGCCGGGCGCCATCGAGACGCCCAACGACCGGACGATCGTCTTCCATCTCGAAGTCCCCCGCTCGGACTTCAACGTCGCGCTCGCGGGCCCCACCGGCGCGCCCCTGCCCGACAAGGTCAAGAACACCCCGGTGAACTCCGGGACGCTGCCGTCCACCGGCCCCTACCAGATCAACGCCTACCAGAGCGGCAAGGACCTCGTTCTCACACGCAACCCCGCCTGGCGTGCGACCACCGACCCGTTGCGCACCGCCTACCCGGACTCGTACCGGATGGAGGGCGGCGTCAGCGACGACCAGATCAAGTCCCGCACGCTGGCGGCGCGGCCGGGCGAGGCGGTCATGACGTTCACCGGGACCCTCGCCAAGGGCGACCTCGACAAGGCCTCCGGCGCGGGCCGTCTGACGGCGCCCTCCTCGTATGTGCAGACGTACATGATCAACACGCAGCGGGTGAAGAACCGCGCGGTCCGCAAGGCCATCGCCACCGCGCTGCCCGCGGCCGACGTCCTCGCGGCGGGCGGCGAGAACGGGACGGTCCAGCACAACCTGCTGCCCCCGGGCGTGCGCGGAGCCCACCCCTTCGACCTGTACGACGCCGGGGAGCGCGGGTCCCCCGCCAAGGCGCGCGCACTCCTCAAGGACGCGGGCAAGAGCGGCTACCGGATCACCCTCGGCTACGGCACGGAGGCGGACGCCCAGCGCGCCGAGGTGATCGAGGCGGCACTGAAGCAGGCGGGGTTCCGGGTCGAACTCAAGCAGGACAAGCCGACCGACTACTTCAAGAACGCGGGCGACGGCAAGTACGACCTGTTCCGCCTGGCCGTCGGCGGTGGCCTTCCTGTCGCCTCCTCGTTCCTGCCGGACTACTTCGACAGCGAGACCGCCGCCCCCGCTTCGTCGAACTACTCCCGCCTCAAGAACTCCGAGGTCGACGACGCGATCGAGGCCGCCGACGGCGCGGACTCGGTGACCGCCGCGGGCGAGCTGTGGTCGAGGGTCGACCGCCGCGTGATGGAGGAGGCGGCGGCCGTGCCGCTGTACGTGCCGACGCGCACATTCCTGCACTCCGAGGCGCTGCGCGGGCTCCAGGTCGACCTGGACGGGGTGTCACCGCTCAACGCGTACGTACGCCGCTGACCCTCCCGGGCGGTCTCGGACCTCGGACGTAGGTCCGGTGCCCCATGCGCGCTCCCCGCACCACCGGCTACGGTCGCTCCCCATGCAGAGCACCGACACCACACGCCGCGACGTGCGGGAACGCACCCACGACACGCTGGCACGCCTGGACCGCGAACGAGACGTCTGGGTGTCCACCGCCCATCCGGAGCACGGCCCGCACCAAGTGCCGCTGTGGTTCTGGTGGGACGGGCACGCGCTGTGGCTCTGCACCGGCGAGACCACCGTGACCGCGCGCAACCTCCGCGCGGACCCCCGCGTACGCCTGGCCCTGCCGGACACGTTCGACGTGGTGCAGCTGCGCGGGACGGCGGACTGCTTCCCCGCACCACAGGTGCCGGAGGAGGGCGCGGCCGGATTCGCGGCGAAGTTCGGCTGGGACCCGCGAACGGACGAGGGGTCGTACGTCTATCTGCGGGTGACTCCGGACACCGTGCTGGCTTGGCGCGGCGAGTCCGAGCTCTCCGGGCGGGTGCTCATGCGGGCGGGGGTGTGGCTCGGGTAGCCGCCCCCGGTCAGTGGCTGCCGGTGATGGCCTTGCCCCACCGTGTCCCACAGCTTCACCTCGCCCCGGTGCGCCAGTTGATCGGCTGACCGACCGTTGCTGCGCGGGGTCATGGCCTTCGCCGGAGGGGAAGCGGGCCGCGGGCAGCGCTTCTGAGAGGGTGCGGCCATGGATGTCCGGCAGCTGGAGTACTTTCTCGCGATCGTCGACCGCGGCGGGTTCCACCGCGCCGCCGCGGCGCTGTACGTGTCGCAGCCCTCGCTCTCGCAGGCGGTCCGGGCCCTGGAGCGTGACATCGGCACGGAACTCTTCCACCGCGTCGGCCGCCGGGCGGTCCTCACCGAGGCGGGTCAGGCCCTCATCGAACCGGCGCGCGCGGCCGTGCGGAGCCTGCACACCGCGCGGGCGAGCGTCGACGCCGTGCGCGAGCTGCGCGCGGGCCGCCTCGACATCGCCTCCATGCCGTCGCAGGCGGTGGAGCCGCTCACCACGCTGATCCACGCGTTCAGCGACGACCACCCGGGCGTCTCGGTGGCCGTGAAGGCGGCCTTCACCGCGCGGGACGTCATCGACCTGGTGCGCACGGGCGCGGTCGAGCTGGGGCTGCTCGCGACCGCCGGGGCGGTGCCGGAGAAGGAGGTCGCCGCGCACGTGCTCGGGCGGCAGCGGTTCGTGCTCGTGGTGCCGCCCGGCGGCCCCTTCTCCGGGCGGGACGCGCTCGGCTGCGCGGAGCTGACCGGGCAGCGGCTGATCGTCGGGCAGCCGGGCACCGGCATGCGCGCCTACGTGGACGCGCTGCGCGAGCGGGGCGTCGACTTCACCGTGGCCGCGGAGACCGAGCACCGGGTGGCCCTGCTGCCGCTGGTCCTGGCCGGGGTCGGGCTCGCCGTCGTCACGGACTCCTGGCGGGAGTTCGCCCGGCGGGCGGGCGCCCGCGTCCTGGACATCGAGCCCGCGACCACGCTCGACATCGCCCTGGTCAGCAGGCGCGGCGTGCTGTCCCCGGCCGCTGCCGCGTTCGCCGCGGCCGCCGTCGCGTCCCGCGCCCCGGACGAGGCCTCCTGATAAGGGCCGCCTATCAGGCAGATCCGGTATGCGTCTTGGACGCCGGTACGGGCCCGTTGCTGGAATCGACGGCATGACGAACCACCGCATCGCCCTGATCCCCGGCGACGGCATCGGCACCGAGGTGCTGCCCGCCGCGCAGCAGGTCCTCGACGTCCTCGGCCGCCGCCACGGCTTCGGCCTCACCTACACCTCGTACGACGACTGGTCCTGCGAGCGGTATCTGCGCGAGGGCGCGATGATGCCGGACGACGGCCTCGACCAGCTGCGCGACAAGGACGCCATCCTGCTGGGCGCGGTGGGCCACCCCGAGGTGCCCGACCACGTCTCGCTGTGGGGCCTGCTGATCCCGATCCGGCGTGGCTTTCGCCAGTACGTCAACCTCCGGCCCATCCGCGTCTTCGAGGGCATCGAGAGCCCCGTGCGGAACGCGCGCGCCGGTGAGGTCGACTTCGTGGTGGTCCGCGAGAACGTGGAGGGCGAGTACAGCCAGGTCGGCGGGCGCTTCAACAGCGGCTTCCCCGAGGAACTCGCCGTGCAGGAGGCCGTGTTCACGCGGGCCGGTGTCAGCCGGGTCCTCGACTACGCCTTCGACCTCGCGGCGCGCCGGGGCGGCCGTCTGACCTCGGCGACGAAGTCGAACGGCATCGTGCACACCATGCCCTTCTGGGACGAGCTCGTCGCCGAGCGCGCGCCCCGCTTCCCCCGGGTCGCCTGGGAGCAGGAGCACATCGACGCCCTCGCGGCGAAGTTCGTCCTCGACCCGGGCCGGTTCGACGTGGTGGTCGCCTCCAACCTCTTCGGTGACATCCTCAGCGACCTCGCGGCCGCGATCGCCGGGTCCATCGGGATCGCCCCGGCCGCGAACCTCAACCCGGAGCGGGAGTTCCCCTCGATGTTCGAGCCGGTGCACGGTTCGGCGCCCGACATCGCGGGCCGGGGCATCGCCAACCCGTTGGGCGCGATCTGGTCGGCGGCCCTGATGCTCGACCACCTGGGCCATCCGGCGGCGGCCAAGGACGTCACCGACGCCGTCGCGGGCGTCCTCGCGAAGACCGACGTGCGCACCGCCGACCTGGGCGGCACCGCCACGACCGCCGCCTTCACCGACAAGGTCCTCGAACTTCTCTGACCTGCGCCCCCCTGCGCCCCCTTTGCCGCCGACGGCCGCCGCGAGCAGCCCGAAGGCCGGTTGCGCCCGTTCCTCGACGAGGAGTAACGCCATGGCAGCACCCGCGTCCCCCGCACCCGCGCCCCAGCGGCCCTGGTACCGGCAGCTCTACTTCTGGGTCCTGACCGCCATCGTCACCGGGGTGCTCACCGGCTGGCTGTGGCCCTCGGTCGGCACCGCCCTGGAGCCGGTGGGCACCACCTTCGTCGCCGCCATCAAGATGCTCATCGCCCCGATCGTCTTCCTGACCGTCGTGGCGGGCATCGGCGGCGTCGACAGCCTCGGCCGCGTCGGCCGCGTGGGCCTGAAGTCCCTGCTCTACTTCCAGGCCGGGACGCTCGCCGCCCTGCTCGTGGGCCTGGTCGCCGTCAACGTCTTCCAGCCCGGCGCGGGCGTCCACGCCGACCCGGGCGCGCTGCGCCTGGAAGGCGACGCGCGGCAGTACGTCAAGGACGGGCAGGAACAGGACTGGTGGCACTTCCTCACCGACATCGTCCCCCACAGCGCCGTGGGCGCCTTCGCCGAGGGCAACGTCCTCCAGGTCATCTTCCTCTCGGTGCTCTTCGGCGTCGCCCTCAAGGCCGTCGGTCCCGTCGGCGAACCGGTCGTCGAGGGCGTCCACCGCCTCAGTGCCGTAGCCTTCAAGATCCTCCACCATGTGATGCTGGCCGCTCCCGTGGGCGCCTTCGGCGCGATGGCCTACACGATCGGCGCGTACGGCGTCTCCACGCTCACCAGCCTCGGGCAGCTCATCGGGCTCTTCTACGGCACGTCCGCGTTCTTCGTGGTCGTGGTGCTCGGCGCGGTCACCGCCGCGCTCAGGATCAACATCTTCCGGCTGCTCCGCTATCTGCGCGAGGAGTTCGTCCTGGTCCTGGGCACCTCGTCGTCCGAGAGCGCCTTGCCGCGCCTGATGCAGAAGCTGGAGGGCCTCGGCGTCAGACGGGACATCGTCGGTCTGACGGTGCCCACGGGCTACTCCTTCAACCTGGACGGCAGCTCGATCTATCTGTCCCTGGCGGCCGTCTACATCGCCCAGGCGACCGACACCCCCTTGAGCATCGGCCAGCAGCTCGGGCTGCTCGCCGTCATGATCCTGACCTCGAAGGGGTCCGGCGGCATCACCGGTGCCGGTTTCATCGCCCTTGCCGCGACGCTGTCCACGGTGGGCACCGTCCCGGCGGCGGGCATCATGCTCATCTTCGGCATCGACAAGTTCATGTCGGAGTGCCGTGCCCTGACCAACCTCGCGGGCAACAGCGTGGCCACGCTCGTCGTCGCCCGCTGGGAGAACGACCTCGATACCGCGCGCGTCAACGAGGTGCTCAAGGCCCGCGCCCCGCATCCCGCCCCCGCCGAGGAGGCCGACGGCCGGGCCGAGGCCCCCGTGGAGCTGCCGACCAAGGCCTGAGCCGCCTGGCGGCGGGGGCCGCGCGGCCTTCCTCTAGAGTTCTTCCGTCCCTGGACGCGCGCGGCCCCGGCCGACGGCGCGTGCCGACCCCGACCGAGGAACGACCGTGACCGACATGGCGCCCATATCCCTCCAGCAGGAGATCGCCCGGGATCTCCAGGTGAGCCCGACCTTCGAGGCGGAGCAGGAGATCGAGCGCCGGGTGGCGTTCCTCGCCGACCGGCTGACCTCCACGGGCCTGCGCTCGCTGGTCCTCGGCATCAGCGGCGGCGTGGACTCCACGACCGCGGGGCGGCTGTGTCAGCTGGCCGTCGAGCGGGTCCGCGCCGCCGGGCACGACGCCACGTTCTTCGCGATGCGGCTGCCGTACGGCACGCAGGCCGACGAGCACGACGCGCAGCTGGCGCTCGACTTCATCCGGCCCGACCAGGCCCTGACCGTCGACGTGCGGCCCGCGAGCGACGCGGCCCTCGCAGCGGTCCTCGCCGGGGGCACGGCCTTCCGCGACGCGCACCACCAGGACTTCGTCCACGGCAACATCAAGGCCCGCCAGCGCATGGTGGCCCAGTACGCGGTCGCGGGCGCGCACGAGGGCCTGGTCGTGGGCACCGACCACGCCGCGGAGGCGGTCTCCGGCTTCTTCACCAAGTTCGGTGACGGCGCGGCGGACGTGGTGCCGCTCACCGGCCTCACCAAGCGGCGCGTCCGTGCCCTGGCCGAGGCCCTGGGCGCGCCCACCGCCCTGGTGTGGAAGACCCCGACCGCGGACCTGGAGACGCTGAGCCCGGGCAAGCCCGACGAGGACGCGCTCGGCGTCACCTACGACGACATCGACGACTTCCTGGAGGGCAAGCCGGTCGACGGGCCCGCCTTCGAGGCCATCGTCCGCCGCTACCGCCTCACCGAGCACAAGCGCCAGCTGCCGATCGCGCCCTGAGCCCCGCACTGTCCCCGCTGGTCAGCGAGTGGTGTGCGCTCCGCCGTTCACGTGCAGGACCTGCCCCGTGATGTGCCGGGCCGCCGGTGAGGCGAGGAAGGCCACGGCGCCCACGACGTCGTCGGGGGTGCCGGGGCGGCCCGTGGCGGTGGCCGCCACCAGCTGCCCGCGGCGCTCCTCGGTGAGCTTGTCGCGGAAGAACTCGGTGTCGGCGATGTAGCCGGGCGCGACCACGTTCGCCGTGACGGACCGGGCGCCGAGTTCGCCCGCGAGGCTGATGTTCCAGGTGGCGAGGCCCGCCTTGGCGGCGCCGTAGGATCCCGCTCCCTGGTCGGCCGCGATGGAGCCGATGTGGACGACGGCGCCGCCCTCGGCCAGGCGGTCCGTCACCGCCCGGGTGGTGAGGGCGGCGCTGATGAGGTTGGCCTCCAGATTGGCGCGGAAGTCCCGGGCGTAGGAGGCCAGGTCCGTCTTCCCGTCGGCGTCGAAGACCACGTTCCCGCCCGCGTTGTTGACCAGGACGTCGATGCGCTCGGGCAGCGCGTCGAGGAGGCGCAACAGGTCGTCGGGGTGCGTGTGGTCGCAGACCAGGGCGTGGGCGCCGGTCTCGGCGGCCAACTCCTCGATCGGGCCGGGCCTGCGGCCCGTGATGAACACCTTGTCGCCCTGGGCGGCGAAGTGCCGCGCGACGGCCCTGCCGATGCCCGTGCCGCCGCCGGTGACCAGGATGGTGCGTGCCATATGCTGAGCTCCGATCACGTTCATATAGGCCTAAATTTAGATCTAAACGTAGTACGAGGGGGCTCCCCGTGACAAGAGATCCACACGGCGCGCAGGAGGCGGCCGACGCCCGCCCCACGGCCCGGACCATCGCCGAGGCCTGGCAGCGCGAGCGCCCCGGCACCCCGGTCGACTCCATCGGGATCGTCACGCCGATCTGGCAGCTGGCCAAGCTCTTCGGCGACGACCGGCGGGCCGTGCTCGCCCGCGCCGGGGTCGACACGGCCACGCTCGACCTGCTCAGCGTCTTGCGCCGCAGCGGCCCTCCGTACACGCTCACCACCCGGGAGATCGGCCACCGCTGTCTGGTGACGGCGGGCGCGGTCTCCCAGCGCGTCGCCCGCGCCGAACGCGAGGGGCTCGTCACCCGCGCCCCGGCGCCGGACCGCTCCCGTGCCGTCCTGGTCGCCCTCACTCCGGCCGGGCACGAGCTCGTCGAGGCGACGGTGGACCAAGTCCTGCTGCGCGACGCCGAGTTGATCGCCTCGCTCACGCCCGCGCAGCAGACCCAGCTCGCGGAGCTGCTGCGCGTCCTCCTCGACGACGTCCAGGACCGCGTCGGCGACCACGGGATCACTCAGGTGGGGCAGCTCTGAGGCCACGGATGGGCGCGGACGCGAGGGTCCACGTCCGGGCCGCACCCGCTCCGCCGGAGCCGGGGGCGCACGGTCAGCGCCGCGCTCCCGCGGTCTCCTTGTGCTCCTCGCGGTCCTCGTCCTCCTGGCGGTGCTTCGCGCTCCCCGCGGGTGGCGTGTCGCGGTCGGACGCCGTCACCGTGGCGTGCCGTTCGGCCCAGATGGTGAGGGCCGTCGAGCAGGCGTGGTCCAGGTGGCGCAGGCCCGACAGGTCCAGCTCGGTCCTGCGGTCCCCCGGCAGGGCCTCCAGCTGGTCGAGGATCTTGGGCAGGCGCAGGAACGTGGCGTTGCCGACCACGCGGACGCGGATCGTGCCGGTCCCCTCCAGCCCGTCGACCTCCAGGTGTACGTGGGAGGTGTCCCAGGCCGTCTTGACGATGGCGAGGGCGAGGCCGATGAGGACGCCCTCGAACATGTTGGTCGCCACGATCGCGAGGGCGGTCACCGCGAGCACCAGGGCCTCGCCGCGGTGCTCGCGCCACAGCGGCCCGAACGCCTTGACGGGGATCAGCTTCCAGCCCGCGTGGATCAGGACTCCGGCGAGCGTCGCCACCGGGATGACGCCGAGGGCCGCCGGGAACGCCGCGGCGAAGGCGAGCAGCCACACGCCGTGCAGCACCCGGGACGCCTTGGTCCTGGCACCGGCCTGCACGTTGGCGGCGCTGCGCACGATCACCGCGGTCATCGGCAGCGCGCCGAGCGCCCCGCACACGGCGTTGCCCGCGCCCTGGGCCATCAGCTCCTTGTCGTAGTCGGTGCGCGGGCCGTCGTGCATGCGGTCCACGGCGGCCGCGCTGAACAGCGACTCGGCGGACGCGATCAGGGTGAAGGCGAGGATGGTGCCGAGCGCGCCCGCGAGGGCGCCGCCCTCCACCAGGGCGGAGAAGGCGTCGCCGCCGGGCGGCTGGACCGCGTCCACCAGGCCCTGCACCTCGACCTTCGCCACCGACAGGTCGAGGGCGAACACGGCGAGCGTGGCCAGGGCGACCCCGGCGAGCGGCGCGGGCAGCACCCGGGCGGCCCCGCGCCACCGCGGCCACAGCACCAGGACGGCGATGGTGCCGGTGCCGACGGCGAACGCGGCCAGGGCGTCGCCGGAACCAGCCGTGTCGGCGGCGAGCCGGGGCAGTTCGGCCAGCTTGTCCAGGCCGGACGCGGGAGCCTTCGCGTCGACGAGCGCGTACAGCTGCCCGGCGATGAGGACGAGGCCGATGCCCGCGAGCATCCCCTGCACCACCGCCACGGATATCGCCCTAAACCAGCGGCCGAGCCGCAGGGCTCCCATGGCCAGCTGGAGGAGCCCGGCGATCAGCACCAGGGCGCCGAGCGCCGCGATGCCGTACTCCTGCACGGCCTCGTAGACGAGGACGGTCAGACCGGCGGCCGGGCCGCTGACCTGGAGGCTGCTGCCGGGCAGCAGACCGGTCAGGAGGCCGCCGACGATGCCGGTGACCAGGCCGAGCTCGGCCGGTACGCCGGAGGCGACGGCCACGCCGACGCACAGGGGGACGGCGACGAGGAAGACCACGATCGACGCGGTGAAGTCCGCGCGCAGAGTGGCGAAGTCACGCACTGAGGGCCTTTTCATGGTCGGTACGTCAGCTTTCGTGGGTTTCACCGGATCTCCCCGTTCTCACAGCGGGAGGAAGAGGTCGGTCTCGGCGTGATGAGCCGCCACCAGGCCAGTGTGGACCTCGTAGTACCAGCCGTGCAGGCGCACGTCGCCACTCTCCAGGCGCTCGCTGACGCACGGGTAGGCGCGCAGGCGTACCAGCTGTTCGCGCACGTGGCGCTGGACGGCGGCGGCGACCGCAGGACCGTCGTCGGCGGGCAGTTCGCTGGACAGCTGACGGTCCAGCCAGTCCCGGACGGCGGGCAGTTCGGCGAGGTCCTCGCCGCGGGCCTTGGCGCCGACGGCGCCGCAGTGCGAGTGGCCGCAGACCACGATGTCGGCGACGCGCAGGACGCGCATCGCGTACTCGATGGTGGCGCCTTCCGAGCTGGCGGGCCGGTCGGCCTCGTAAGGGGGCACCGCGTTGCCCGCGGTGCGCAGCTCGAACAGGTCGCCGGGGCGGGCCCCGGTGATGAGGGAGGGCACGACCCGGGAGTCGGAGCAGGTGATGAAGAGGGCGAGCGGGGACTGCCCGGCGGCGAGCCGCTCGAACGTCTCCTGTTCCTCGCGTCGTTCGGCGATGCGGGCGGTCATGCCGCGGGCATGCGTGATGAAGGTCTCCATGGCGAAGACGTCTCCTGGGGGTGTCGGTGTGGGGTGTGCGGTCGGCGGGCGGGGCCCGGCGCCGCTCAGGAGCGCGATACGCAGTGCAGGACGAGCAGTTGGGCACCCGATCTGGCGGGCACGGGCGCGCCCGGCCGAGGACCGGTGGGGTTGCGGGCCGGGTGGGTGTCGGCGGGGTCGGCCGCGTCCGGCCGGGCCTGCGGGATGGCGGCTCGCGCGTGCGCGGGGGTGGTGTGCGCGCGGCCGCGGACGAAGTGCGGGGGCGGGTGGGGGACTTCGCTGTCCCTGAGGGTGCGTTCCCGCGTGTCCATGCTGACCGGGGGCGGTTGTGGCGCGACGAGCCTGGACGGGGCCGCCGCGTCCGGGGCCGCGCCGACGACGGCCGGGGCGGCCCCGCCGCAGAGGAGGGACAACAGGACGATCACGGTGGTGACGGCCCAGTGGCGCGCTCGTGCCGCCGGGCCGGGCCGGATGCGCTGCCGGGCGCGCACGGGAGCGGCCCGGCCGTCCGGGCGGTCGGTGCTGAGGTGCTTCATCGCCGTCAGGAGGCTGCGGGCGCGGGGGTGCGCGCGGGTCGGCCGGTCACGGGGAGCCGGGTCGGGGCGGCCGTGTCGGCACGCGGGTGCGCGTTCAACTGCCGCCCGCTTCCTGGGGCTCCGCCGGGGTCAGCTCGCTGATCTCGGACAGCTCCATGCCGAGCTGCTCGTGCAGGAAGCGCACGATCGTCCAGTGCGGCAGCGCTCCCTCGTCGAAGGGGCCGAACTCCCGCGCGTACAGCGGGATCCAGCGCAGGGCCTCCTCGATGGCCCGCTCTCTGCCCGGCTCGCGCTGGTAGTCCTCGTACGCGATGCTGCGGTGCTCGATGAAGAAGCCGCCGGGCAGCCGCTGTTCGCACAGGGCGCGGTACTCGCGGGTCTGGAGGATCAGGTAGTGCCAGATCTCGTCGATCTCCTGCTCGACGGGGAGGAAGAGCCCGCTGAGCCGGTCCGGGTGGCGGGAGACGAGGTACAGATAGCGCAGGCACTCGGTGACCTGGCGCTCGACGTACTCCCGCGGCGCGTCGGCCGTCGCGGCGAAGTGGGCCACCACCTCGGCGTGCAGGGCGTCGCCGAGCAGGGACGCGAGGTCGGCGGGGGTCACGTGGTCGACGGCGGGCGCACGGGTGTCGGCGGACGCGATCGGCTGCGTGGTCATGGTGCTCCCGGGAGAGGTGGCGTGGCGTGCGGAGGGGGATCAGGTGTCCTGGGCGAGCCAGGCGTACTTGCCCGAGCCGCCGATGGGGATGTGCTCCTGGTGGCGCAGGTCGCTGTCCCGTCCGGTGAGGGCGGCGACGCCCTGGCGCAGCGTGTCGGCCTCGACGGGCGCGAGGGGGGCGCCGTCGAAGGTCGTGTAGCGCAGCAGGGCGCGGGAGGGGTCGCGGACGTCGAGCTGGTGGACGAAGACGCGGGGTGAGGCGTGGGCGACCACGTCGTCGAGGTCGCCCTGTGCCACGGGCCCGTGCGGGGTCTTCAGGAGTTCCTTCTCGCGGCCGCAGAACCGCGTGATGCGGTCCGGGTCCGGCGAGCCGTCGGCGGTGCGCACGCAGTCGCCCGAGCGGTAGCGCACCAGGGGCATGTGCGGGTTGCGCACGCTGGTGACGATGAGGCTGTGGATGCGGCTGCCCGGCTCCACGGGGATCAGCTCGACGCTCATCCGGTCCAGGTACGGGCGGTAGCGGCCGGTGCGGTCGCTGTAGAAGAGGTAGCCGAGTTCGGTGCTGCCGAACAGGTCGACGACCGGGCAGGTGAAGTGGTGCCGGAGATAGCGCCGCACGTTGAGCGGCGCGTACTCGTAGGCGTGCACGATGCTCGCGGGCCGGGGGAAGGAGGCCCACAGGCCCCAGTCGACGGCCTTGCGCACCAGGTGCGCGAGGTGCGGTCCCGAGCAGTCCAGGTGGTACCGGCCGCGGGGGTGGGCGGCCTGCGCGGTGCGGATCTCCTCGATCATGCGCTCGACGTCCGCGCGGTCCCACAGGGCCGGGTCGCGGCGCAGGTTGACGTAGCACGTCCGCTCGTCCAGGCGCCGTTGGTCGAGGTCCGGCAGCGGGTCGGGCTCGGCCCGCGGGCCGCCCCGCTTGCGGGCGTTGACGCGCGCGACGTGCTCGGTGGCGAGGACGGTGGTGAGGGAGACCCGCCGACACCCCTCGTGCCAGGTGTCGGCGATGTCGGGGTGCTCGCTCCACAGCCGGTAGTAGGAGTTGAGCAGGAAGTACGGGGGCCGGATGATCTGCATCCGCGCGTGGTTGGTGCCCGTGGAGAGCACGAACTCGGCCTCTCCGGCCGCGAGGGCGGCAGCCAGGGTGGGGGTCATCCAGTTGTCGGGAAAGCCACGGGCTATCTCCGGCTTCTCCAGAATGGGGAAGTGGCCGCGCTCGACGTGGGGCCGGTAGATCGGTATGTCCTGGATCTGGGCGATGACCTCGGCACTGGGCTGACCGTTCATGACCACCCTTCGGGGCTGCTCGGGTATGTGGGGGGGCGGCCCGGCACGCCGTGGGGCGTGCCGGGCCGGTCGTAGCACCTGTAGTAGCAGGGGCAACTAACGGGTGTTCAGGAAATACAGCCGGACTTCGCCGAGACGCTGATGCAGCCGGACTTGTCCGCGCTGATGCAGCCTTCCTTTCCGGACGCCTTCGGCGAGTTCAGGGCCGTCCACTGGTTCCAGACATCGTCCTTGGCCATCTTCGCGATGAGCTTTTCCACGTCGTACCTCCAGGGAAAGGGGGGATGTGCGGCGGGACTGCTGCCCGTTCACCGCTGCAATCGAAGGTAAAAGCACCACCAAGTTGAAGTCAAAGGCGAGCAATGCGTCACTGGCTCAAAAGCCGTCCAGGGCGGAGACTTTGGCTTGATCCTTTGGGGCGCACGGGGCGCTATTCACCCTCTCTTCACCCATGCGACAGGGAATGCGCACGAGTGGGAACGGTGGGTCAAAAGGGGCCAATCAGCTGGATGGAGCTGAACGGCTTGATAAAGGGCTGATCGACCGGAAGGGCCGCGCCAGGAGAGACGGGCGTGCCGCCGAAGAGGGGCGAGACGGGTGTTATCGCCCGGTAGGCGCGGTGCGCCAGAGGAAGACTTCGGTACTCGGCTGACGCTCGGCGAAGCGGCCCGCCGGAGCGGCCTTCCGCAGCAGCTCGCGCAGATCCGACTCGAAGTCGCCCCGGCGCGGCCCGAACAGGCGCGGGGCCGAGAACGACAGGGAGAACACCCCGGCGACGACGTCGTCGACCGTGCGCTCAAGCACCTGCCCGCCGGGGACGACGAGGCGCTCGGGACCCAAGAGGCCCGCCCGGACGAACACCGCGGCCTCGCCGCCCGGCGTCCCCTGCGGCAGCACGCCGCGCCCGGCCCGTCTGACCGGTCCCAGATACCGCCTGACCAGCTCGTCCACCGCCGCGTACGGCACCGGCGGATGCGGCGGGTCCGCGAGAGACCGGTCCTCCGTCTTCAGGTCCGAGAGGTGCGCGAGGACGCCGCCCGGGCGCAGCATGTCCCGCGCCGTCCGTGCCACCAGGTCGCGGTCCATCCAGTGGAAGGACTGGGCGAAGGTCACCACGGTGAAGGTGCCGAGGCCGGCGGGCAGCTCCTCGGCCCGGGCCCGCACCCAGGAGGTCTTTTCGGCCACTCCTTGCCCGGCCGCCGCGCGCCGGGCCTCGGCGATCATTCCGCTGTCGGGGTCGAGCCCGACGACCTCGGCGAACTCGTGCGCGAGCCGCAGCGCGACGCTGCCCGGGCCGCACCCCACGTCGAGCAGACGCCCCCGGCCGTCGAGGTCCAGCGCCTCGGTGAGCGCGTCCTCGAGCCCGGGGGCGTACGGGAGCCGTCCGCGCCGGTAGTACGCGGCTGTCCCGGAGAACAGGGTGTCGTCCCACTGCCAGTCGGCAGACATCTCAGCGCACCACCGTTCGCAGGGATCCGAGCGCGGAGCCGCCGATGATTCCACAGCCGGGGCCGGGCGGCGACGTCATTTCCGCGGGGCGCAGCCGGGCGGGTGACGCGCCGGGCTCCGGCGGGAGGGCACCGGGCCCAAAGCGGCCGTCGCCGCTCCGGGCCCGTGCCGGATCACACGAAGGGCGTGATCCGCTCCTCGACGCCGAGGAGCAGCTTGCCGTAGATCTCCATGCCCACCGCGGGCGTGGAGACCGCGTGCCGTCCGGCGGTGCTCGCGTCCCGCCAGATCCGCTGGAGCGGGTTGGATTCGGCGAAGGCGCCGCCGCCGTGCACGTTGAGCAGGGTGTTGATGGACTCCAGGACGTTCTTGATGGCGTGTCCGCTGTCCGCGCGGACGCGGGCGCGGGTCAGCACGTCGAGCTCGCCGCCACGGGCCGCGGCCTCGTCGACGTCCGCGGCGGCGCGGTGCACGTGCAGCTGGGCCGTGTCGATCTTCATGGCGGCCTCGGCGATCTGGAGCTGCACGCCCACCGAGTCCACCTGCGACTCGTAGTACGTGTACGAGATGGGCTTGCTCGCGGCCTTCTCGGAGACCAGCTTCAACGCGGCGCGCCCCAGGCCCACTTGGGGCCCGGCCAGGCCGAGGGCGAGCAGCGGCGAGAGCGGGGAGCGGAACAGGCCCGTCTCCCCGTGCGTCGCCGGCACCTCGCCGCTGAGGGCGCGCGGCACGGAGACGACCCGGTGCTCGGGCACGAAGACGTCCTCGGCTATCAGGCAGTTGCTGCCGGTGCCGCGCATCCCGGCGACGTGCCAGACGTCCTGCATCTCCAGGTCGGTGCGCGGGACCAGGGCCATCGCCTGGTCGACCAGCTCGCCGCCCTCGTCCGTCAGCGGGATGCCGAGGACGGCCCAGCTGGAGTGCCAGGCACCGGAGTTGTAGTACCAGCGGCCGGTCGTCCGCCAGCCGCCCTCGACCTTCCGGGTGGTGGCGGTGGGGCTGAAGACGCCGGTGACCCGGGCGTCGGGGTCGGCGCCGAAGACCTCTTCCTGGGCCTGGAGGGGGAAGAGCGCGGCGGCGAGCCAGTTGCAGGTGTTAACCACGGCCACCACCCAGGACGTGGAGCCGTCGCCCTCCGCGAGCTCGGCCGACACGTCCACCAGGGTGCGCATGTCGGCCTCGTGTCCGCCGAAGCGCCGGGGCACGGTCAGCTTGAAGAGCCCGGCGTCCGCCAGCGCGTCGATCACCTCGTCGGTCAGCTTGCGGTCCGCGTCGATCCTCGGGGCGTGCTCGCGCAGCAGGGGCTGCAGCGCGGTGGCCCGGCTGACGAACTCGGCGTTGGTCGAAGCGGCGGTCTCGGTGGTGGTCATGTCTGTCTCCATGGTTCGAACACGTAAGGGGATGGCGGGAGTCACGCGACCGGGGTGAAGGCGGAGTGCGTGCCGAAGGTCCGGTGGCCGTAGACCAGCGGCGGCGCGCCCGCGGCCGTGCGGGCGTGGACGACCGTGCCGAGCAGCAGCCGGTGGTCACCGCCCTCGACGGCCGACGTCAGCTCGCACACGAGCCAGCCCGGTGCGTCCGGAAGCCGGGGCAGTCCGTGGTCGTACTCCCACCGGATCCGGTCGAAGCGGTCGGCGGACCGGTCGGCGAAGCGCAGGGCCAACTCCTCCTGCTCCGCGCCGAGCACGTTCACCCCGAACCGCCCGGTCGCCAGGATGCGGGCGAGCAGCCCCGACCCGTGGTCGAGCGCCACCGACACCATCGGCGGGCGCAGCGACAGCGAGGCGAAGGCGCTGACGGTGGACCCGTGCGGCGCGCCCCCCTCGGCGGCGGTCACGACGGTCACCGGGGCGCAGACCCCGGCCATCAGGTCCCGGAAGTCCTGTTCGGTCATCACAGCGTCCCTCCAATCCATCATGATGATTATGGTGATCATGGAGGAGGCTTTGAAAGTACGTCAAGGGATGCGATGCTATTGGTCATAATCAATTCATTCCGAGGGTCGCTACACGGATCGTCGCGAGGATGGGAGGACCTGTGGGAGCCACGGACGACACCCGAGGGGGCATGGAGCCGCCCGCCCTGCGGCGCGGCGAGTGGGAGCGCCCCGCGGCCACCCGCGCCGAGGTCGCCGCGCGGCGCATCGCCGCCATGGTCGCGGACGCGGAGCCGGGCGAGCGCCTGGGCACCAAGGAGGAGCTGCGCGCCACCTGCGGGGTGTCGGTCGGCACGTTCAACGAGACGCTGCGGCTGCTCCAGTCGCGCGGGCTCGTCACCGTCCGCCCCGGCCCCGGCGGCGGCCTCTTCGCCGCCGAGCAGTCCGCCATGCGGCGCCTGGGCAACTCCGTGCTGGCCCTGGACGCCAAGGAGCCGGACGGCACGCGCGCCGACGAGGCCCGGCGGATCCGGGACGCCCTGGTCCCGCTCCTGGTCGAGGACGCCCTGTGGCACGGTTCACCGGCCGATGTGGCGGCGCTTCGACAGGAGTTGACGGAGCTGGCCGAGGCCGCGCGACGGGCCGACCCGGTCGCGTTCGCCGACGCCGACCACCGGCTGCGCACGCGGCTCGCCGCCGTCAGCCCCAACGCGCTGCTGCGCTCGCTGTACGCGACGCTCCTCCCGGTCGCCGAGCCCGACGCGGTCGAGCACCTCCAGGAGCGGTACGACCACCACGCCGCCCTGGTCGACGCCCTTGAGGCCCGCGACCGCGACCGGGCGCTCGCCCTCGCGCGCTCCACCTGAGGCGGGCACACGGGACACACCCATCTTGGGCACAGGTCGTTCACATTTTCCGGTCATTGAGGGGCGTCAAACCGCCATCCCCACGCGGAGCCGATCCTTCCGCCCCAGGGTCGGTGCCAGAGTCCCGGTGCGGCGCCCAACAGGGCGCCGGTGGCTGAACTACCTGACTCCAAGGAGTTCTCTTCGTGGGGAAGAAAACCGCGACGCTGCTCGCAACCGCCGCTCTCGCCTCCCTCACCCTCGTCGGCCAGGCGAACGCCGCCCCCGCACACCACGCCCCCGCCCCCTCCTCCACATCGACGCGGCCCGGCCCCCTCGCGGACCAGGTGCGGTACGCGCCGTTCACCCTCAACCACAACGAGTCCGTGAGCTCCAACACGGCCCGCCTCATCCAGCAGTCCGACGGCAACCTCGTCATCTACGACGAGTTCAACAGGCCCAGATGGGCCAGCAGGACCGTCGGCCAGGGCTGGACCACGCGCTTCCAGGAAGACGGCAACCTCGTCGTCTACACCCGCAGCGGCCGCGCCGTCTGGGCGTC
Source organism: Streptomyces sp. NPDC053474 (assembly GCF_044544845.1). Lineage (NCBI taxonomy): Bacteria > Bacillati > Actinomycetota > Actinomycetes > Kitasatosporales > Streptomycetaceae > Streptomyces > Streptomyces sp. NPDC053474. The sequence goes on along the minus strand of NZ_JBITXV010000028.1, from coordinate 7,869 downwards.
CCACACCGCGGGTCACCCCGGCTCCCGCCTCGTCATCCAGGACGACGGCAACGTCGTCATCTACGACGGCAGCCAGGCCATCTGGGCCTCCGGCACCAACCACTAGCGGCCCCGCGGCAGGCCGCTGATTCCTCTCGGCGCAGCACCGGTCGGGCCCTCGCGGGCCCGGCCGGTCCCATGAGAGAGGCCCCTGTGCGTGCCGCCCGGGCGCTTCCGGCCCACCCAGGAGACGGGCAGGTGACCTCCCGTCGAACACACCGCATACGGCTCATGCACGCTCCGCACGGCCTACAACCACAGCCCCCGTTCCCCGTGTCGAACTCCGTGCCGGTGCGCCGGTCCCCCGGCGCCACCGATCCCGCACCCACCGAACCCACGGAGTTCACGTGCACTCGCGTTCACGCTTCCCGGTGGCCCGCCTCGCCGCCACCGCCGCGCTCGCCCTCGCCCTGGGGGTGCCGTCCGCCCAGGCAGCGGACGCCGACCGGGCGTCGCACCGCGCGCCGGACGACTTCGTAGTCACCCTCACCTCCAACGTCTCCACAACCGACTTCACCCACCGCAAGGTCAAGCTCAGCGGCACCGTGACCCGCGCCGACGGCACCCCGGTGGCGGGCGCGCCGGTCAAGCTCCACAAGACCGTCCTGTACAACACGTGGAACCCGTGGGGCGACCCCATCGACCCCATCGAGCGGGAGACCCTGCCTCTGGGGACCCTCCACACCGACGCCGAGGGGAAGTTCAAGCTCTCCGGCGTCCCGGCGGACCGCTGGCTGGACCGGGACAGCGTCCATCTGTTCCCCCGCCACGAGGTCGAGTTCCAGGCCTCCTACGACCCGGGAGATCCCAACGACGGCCACTTCTCCTTCGCCGACACCACGGTCGGCGTCCGGTCGGTCGACAGCTCCCTCACCTACAAGGTGAACAAGACCAAGGTGCGCGCCGGTGACACCCTCGTCGTCACCGGCAAGGTCACCTGGCCCGCCGGGCACGGCCCGGTCGCGGGCACCCGCGTCCTGCTCCGGACCTACTACGAGTCCGCGTACAACGCGAAGACCACCACCGACGCACGGGGCAACTTCACCGTCCGCGCCAAGATCCGGGGCTACGACCGCGACTTCGTGCTCTTCTCCACGCCCAAGGACTACTACATCACGGGCGCGAGCGAGAGCCTGCCGGTCACGAACGTCACGCCGCGCCCGAGGCCCGCGGCCTGAGACCCGAGCGGGGCCCGCTGCCGACGCCCCGGTGGCGGGCCCTGCGGCCCTGTCCCGGTTTGACACAACTCACACAGATCCGTACGGGCTGATTCCGATTGCCGACAGCGGCAGGGAGAAGGAGAAAGGACAAGGAGAGACCACACCGAGCACGAGACCCACGAGGGACAGGAGCGGCCACGGTGCCGCACCCCCGTCCCGAGAACGTACGGAGGCCCCATGACCCGCGCCATCGCCGTCGGAGTGGACGGATCCGCCGAGAGCCTGGCCGCAGCCGACTGGGCGGCCGTCGAAGCCGCGCTGCGCGGCGCGCCGCTGCGGATCGTGCACGCCTGGCTCCCGCAGTCGACCGACGTGCCCCTCACCCGCAGCGGGGACGAGCAGGTCACGGCCGCCGACGCCTTCGTGCGGGAGGCCGTGACGCGCGTCTCCGGCCGCCACCCGGACCTCACGATCGCCTCCGAGGTCGTCCAGGCCACCCCTGTGGACACCCTGCTCAAGGAGGCCGAGCGCGCCGAGATGCTGGTGCTCGGCTCGCGCGGTCACGGAGCCCTCGTCGGCTTCCTGCTCGGGTCCTACGGACAGCAGGTCATCGCCGACGCCCCCGGCCCGGTGGTGTCCGTACGAGCCGGTACGGGGACGGAGGCGTCGCCCCGGACCGACGGGGCGGGCGAGGTGGTGGTGGGTCAGCACGGGGAGCCGGAGGACAGCGAGGCCGTGCTGCGGTTCGCCTTCGAGGCCGCGGCCGCCCGCGGCGCGGCCGTCCGCGCGGTGCGGGCCTGGACCCTGCCGCCGCTGTACTCCTACAACACCGGCGTGCTGCACGTCGCGGACGAGGCCGGTGGTCTCGAACCGCTCGAACAGCAGGCGCTGACGCGTGCGCTCGCCCCGTGGCGCGAGCGGTTCCCCGAGGTGCCCGTGGTCGAACACGTCGAGATCGGCAGCGCGGGCCAGGTCCTCCTCGCGGCCACCCCCGACGCGAGCCTCCTCGTCGTCGGCCGCAAGACGCGCCGCTCCCCCATCGGCACGCGCATCGGCTCCGTGGCCCATGCCGCGCTGCACCACGCGGGCTGCCCGGTCGCGGTCGTTCCCCCGGCCTGAGCACGCCTCAGCAGGTGGTGCCGTCAGGAACCTCGCGCAGCCCGACCAGGTAGTCGTCCACGCGCTTCGTGACGCACGCGTCGCCCCGACCGTAGGCGGTGTGCCCCGGCGCCTCGTACGTCAGGAGCATGCCACCGGGGAGCTGCTCCGCCAGGCTCTCGGCCTCCTCGTACGGGGTGGCCGGGTCGCCGGTGGTGCCGACCACGAGGACCGGCGGCACCCCCGCTGCCGCCACCCGGCGCGGCCGCTGCGTACCCGTGGGCAGGTCCTTGCACGCCAGGACGCTCAGCACGCTCGACACGCCGTACAGGCCCGCCTTCTTCTCGGCGCGGTCCAGGGCGTCCCAGTACGGCTCGGCGGCGCGGGGGTAGGCGGCGTCGGCGCAGGAGACGGCGAGGATGGCGGCGTCGCTGTTGTCGACGGGGCCCTCGTCGGCCGCGGTGGCGTCGCCCGCGCGCCGGGCACGGGCGGCGGGCCCCGGATCATCGGCCTCGGAGAGTTCCGCCAGTTTCGTGCCGTCGCCGCGGGCCGCGGCACGCAGGGCCGCGGAGAGCGGCTTCCACTGCTCCTCGGGCGTGTACATCGCCACCGAGACGGCGTCGACGACCTCCGTCGCACCGAGACCTTCCTCCTCGCCGTCGACGGGCAGCGGATCGTGCTCGGCCCGCGCGTACAGACCGTGGATCAGGCGACGGATCTCCTCCGGGCCCGCACCCGGACAGCCCTTGCCGACGACGTCCGCGCACTGCGCCGCGTAGTCGTCGACGGCCCTGCGGAAGCCGGTGGCCTCGCTCAGGGCCCGCTGCGCCCAGCCGAGGGAGGGGTCCACCGCGCCGTCCAGGACCATGGCGCGCACCCGGCGCGGGAACTGCTCGGCATACCGGGTGCCCAGGTGCGTGCCGTACGACCAGCCGACGTAGGTCAGCTTCCGCTCGCCGAGGGCCGCGCGCAGGACGTCCAGGTCGCGGGCCACGTCCCGGGTGCCGACGTGCTGGAGGAGGCCGCGGCTTCCCTTGCGGCACGCGGTGGCCTCGGCGCGGGCGTCGGCGAACGCCTGGGCGCGGGCGGCGGCGGTGCGGGGAACCGCAGGCTGTTCCTCAGCGCCGTCGTCCTCGGCGGTGTCCTCCTCGTCCTCCTCGTCGTCCGGGCAGTCGAGCGCGGGGCGGCTGCCCCCGACGCCGCGCGGGTCGAAGGAGACGATGTCGAAGCGGGCCCGCGCCTTGGCCCCGAAGGACTCGGCCCCGCCCTCCTTGAGGTCGGCCACCCCCGACTCACCCGGGCCGCCCGGGTTGTAGACGAGGGTGCCGACGCGCCGCCCCTCGTCGGCGGTCGCGGCCCGGGCCACGGGCAGGACGAAGGTCTTCCCGTCACCCGGGTGCGCGTAGTCCCTGGGCACGGTGAGCCGGGCGCACTCGACGTCCCCGCAGTCCCTCCACGTCAGCCGCTGCCCGTAGAAGCGCCGGAGCTCGGGCCGGGTGGCGGCGTCCCCTTCCTCCCGTGCGGAACCGCTCTCCGTGGAGCAGCCCGCGAGCGGCAGAGCGGCGAGGGCCGCTGCGAGGGACGGGGCGAGAACGCGGGCGCGCAGGGTGTGCTTCGGGGACTTCACGTGGGTGCTCCTGTGTTTCTGGGTCACCACAGGGTCCCTGATCACGACCACGAATGGCCACGAACGCCCCGTCGCCGCGCCCAGGCCGGAACTCGTCGTCACGATGTCACCTGACGCACGCACCGTCACCTGGCGCACGCACCGGTTCGGAGGACGTGTGGCCTTCTCCGTCTAGCGACCCTCGCGCCACCGCACCCCGGAAATTGTCATTCCGTCCGCGGCCTCATCCACCATGCGGCTCCGCGCGCCAACTGCCGCCCCAGGCCCGGGAGTTCCCGCAGAAACGATTCTCAATATCTGGAGCACTACCGGTCTCCGTTGTGGCGCTAACACAAAGAAGACTGAGAACACTCGGCAAGTTCACCACTATGGATAGCACCGGTACCCCAAGTACCGTACGGTTTATCGTACACGGTACGACGAGTGGCTGCCGATGAAGCGCGCGTCCGTGGCAGTCTCTAGCGAGTCGGCTGGTCTTTTCGGAACAGCCAGAAGGGAACGACTCAATCCGATCGCGGATTGTCCAAGGGAGTGTCGAGGAGCGAGATATTCCGGTCTCGGGATGCCGACGGAGTGTTGTCTCACGACCGATTCACGTGATGTGTCATGGCTCCGAGCCGCGGCCTGACCAGCCCGCGGACGTCAGCCGTGGACAGGCCCTCGGGCCGCACGGTGGCAGAGCCCTCCTCGCCTTCCTCCGCCGCCCCTGGAACGACGTCCGGAGCGTGATCGCCGCCGCATCTCGGAGCACCCCAGACCCGACCAGCATCCGCTGCACTCACTATGTGAGGAGTTCTCCATGCAAGCGTTAGGTGTCCTCGTCGTGGACCGGCATCCCGTCATCAGGTACGCCGTCTCATCCCTGCTGGACACCAGAGTGGCGTGGACCGCCGAGGCGGCGACGAGCGACGAGGCCTGGCACGTCGTCAAGAACTCCTGCCCGGGGGTCGTCGTGCTCGAACTGGAGCTGGAGGGCTCGACCAGCGGCACCGATCTGTGCCAGCAGGTCAAGGCGATGGAGAACTCGCCCCGGATCGTGGTCTTCACCGGGGACACCACACCCGGCGCCGTCGTCGCCGCGATCTCGGCCGGGGCCGACAGCTTCCTGCACAAGAGCGTGGGCAGCGCGGAACTGGTCGACGCGGTGGTCCGCACCCACCTCGGCCAGCGCATGTGGATCCTCAGCAAGAACGAACGCAATCACATCGACGTACGGAACGTCACGTCCGACGGGTCACCCGCCATCACCCGCAGGGAAGAAGAGGTGCTGAGCCTCGTGTTGCGGCGGTACACCAACGAGGAAATCGCCAGTGAACTCTCCCTGGCCCCGCAGACCATAAAGAATCAAGTCAGCAGCGCACTGCGGAAACTGGGAGTCAGCGGGCGCCGCGAGCTGTTTCGCAAGTACTCCTTCCAGGCGGACGTGACCACCGGAGCCAGGGGCTGACCGGTCAGGCCGCGTCCACCGAGGTCATCCCCCGCGGACGCCTCAGTCCCTCCCGCCCGCTCGGCCCCGGACGAAGTCGCGTGCCCCGGCGCGCGCGCCCGGGGAATCGATGATGTCGGCCAGCAGTTCGCGATGCGAGCGGTACTCGGCGGCCAGCTCCCCGTCGCGCGCCCGGGCAAGCACGGCCTTGCTCGCGAGGACGGCGTGGTCCGCGTGCGCGGCGATCCTCTCCCCCAGCGCACAGGCGGCCGCGACGGCCGTCCCCGCGGGCACCACGCGGTTGACGAGGCCCAGGGTGAACGCGCGCCGCGCGTCGATGGGTTCGCCGGTCAGGGCCATCTCCATCGCCACGACGGGAGCGATCGCGCGCGGCAGCCGCAGCAGACCGCCGGCCGCGGCCACCAGCCCCCGGCGCACCTCGGGCAGCGCGAACGTGGCGTCCGCCGACGCCACCACCATGTCGCAGGCGAGCACCATTTCGAAGCCTCCGCCGACCGCGGCCCCTTCCACGGCGGCGATCAGCGGCTTGGCGGGCGGACGCTCCGTGAGGCCGCCGAAGCCGCGCCCCGGCAGGGAGGCGCGCTCGCCGCGGGCGAAGGCCGCGAGGTCCATTCCGGCGCAGAACGCCGGTGGGGTGCCCGTGAGGACGCCCACCCGCAGCTCCGCACGGTCGTCCAGCTCCGCGAAGGCCGCGGCGACGCGCTCCGCCATGGCCCGGGTCAGCGCGTTGCGCACCCGGGGCCGGTTCAGTCGCACCTCGAGGATCGGGCCGCGCCGCTCGACGAGCACCTCGTCGGCGCGGCCCTGCCTGCCTTCTTCGGTCACACCTCTGCCCACCCTGGATCGGCGCGTAACGGGGGTTCGACCAGCAAGCGTAGGGCGGGTCCCGGCGGCCACCTACGCCCTGGAAGTACTCGTCCTCAAGCCCGTTTGAGTACCCCCGATGACTGTACGGACACGCACGCGCGCACGTGCAATCCCTATGCGGGAGGGGGGTCGTCCCCCGACACCGCCCGACGAGGGAGAGGTTTGCCATGGACGCGCTGACGGAGGCCCTGCAGGCCGGTGCGCCGACCCGCGAGTGGGAGGGCCTGGCGCCGCCCTCCGCCTATCTGGCGGCGCATCTACGGGCCGAGGACATGGACCGGTTCGCCCCCGGTGAGGAACGTGACGTCCGCACCACCCTGCACGTCGACACCGTGCCCATGCCCGCACTCGCCCCGGACGAGGTCCTGGTGGCGGTCATGGCCAGCTCCATCAACTACAACACCGTGTGGTCGGCGACGTTCGAGCCCGTGCCCACCTTCTCCTTCCTCCGGCGCCTCGGCCGCCAGGGCGGGTTCGCGAGCCGCCACGACCAGCCGTACCACGTCGTCGGATCCGACGCGGCGGGCGTCGTCGTGCGCGCGGGAGAGGGCGTGCGCCGCTGGGCCGCGGGCGACCACGTGGTGGTGAGCTGCGTCCAGGTGGACGACCAGGAACCGGCCACGCACGCCGACGGCATGCTGGGCGCCGAGCAGCGCATCTGGGGCTACGAGACGAACTTCGGGGGCCTCGCCCACTACGCCGTGGTGCGCGCCAGCCAACTCCTGTCCAAACCCGCGCACTTGACGTGGGAGGAGGCCGCTTCCGTGCTGCTCACCGCGGCGACGTCGTACCGCATGCTGGTGAGCGACAAGGGAGCCCGGATCAAGCAGGGCGACATCGTGCTGATCTGGGGCGCGGCGGGCGGGCTCGGCGGCTACGCCCTCCAGATGGTGAAGAACGCCGGGGGCATCGCCGTGGGCGTCGTCGGCTCCGAGCGCAAGGCCGAGGCGCTACGACGGCTCGGCTGCGACGTCGTCATCAACCGCGCCGAACTCGGTCTCGACGCCGGGCCCGACCGCACGCCGGAGCAGACCATCGAGCTGGGCAAGCGGCTCGGGCGGGCCGTCCGGGACGCGCTCGGCGAGGACCCGCACGTCGTCTTCGACTACGTCGGCAAGGCGACGTTCGGGCTGTCCGTCTTCGTGGTCCGGCGCGGCGGCACGGTGGTCACCTGCGGCTCGAGCACCGGCTACGACCACCACTTCGACAACCGCTACCTGTGGATGAACCTCAAGCGCGTCGTGGGCAGCCACGCCGCCAATCTCCAGGAGCAGTGGGAGTGCAACCGGCTGTTCCGGCTCGGCCGTCTCGCCCCCGTCCTGTCCGACGTGTACCCGCTGGAGAAGGTCGGCGAGGCCGCCGCGCTCGTCCAGCGCAACGAACACCTCGGCAAGGTGGGCGTGCTGTGCCTGGCGCCCGAGCCCGGGCGCGGCGTCACCGACCCCGAGCGGCGCCTGGCCCTGGACCCGGAGGGCCGCAACCCCTTCGCGGCGCGGCGGCCCGCGCGGGTCTGACGGGCAGGGGGGTGGGGGGGGGGGGGGGGGGGGGGGGGGGGGGGCCCCCCCCCGCGCCGCGGGGGGGGGGGGGGGGGGGGGGGGGGACGCGCGCCGGCAGCGAGGGGTTGTGGGAGA
>NZ_JBITXV010000027.1:0-80020 GCF_044544845.1 Streptomyces sp. NPDC053474 | reverse complement strand
ATACCCCCCCCCCCCTCCTGCGCCCCCCCCCCCCCCCGCCGCCGCCGGCGCCCCCCCCGCCCCCGGGGGGGGGGGGGGGCGGGTTGGGGGGGGGGGGGGGCCGCCCCCCCCCCCCCCCCACCCCTCATCTCACGGCGTCAAGCGGTCAGCTGCAGCCGCTGGTGGAGCCGCAGCCCTCGCAGATGTAGCACGAGCCCGCGCGCTGCATCTTCGTACCGCAGGAGAAGCACAGCGGCGCGTCCGCCTGGATGCCCAGCTGCATCTCGACGAGCTCGGCGCTGGTGTGCGCCTGCTGCGGAGCGGGCACCTCGGCCTTCGCCACCGGGGCGGCGACGGCCTTCAGGGTCTCCGTCTGGCGCGGAGCGGACTGGGCCAGGCCCTCCACGTCGACGTCCTCGTCGGCCGGCTCGTACGAACCGGTCTCCAGGTGGCGCTGACGCTCCTCGGCGGAGTGGATGCCGAGCGCGGAGCGGGTCTCGAAGGGCAGGAAGTCCAGCGCCAGGCGGCGGAAGATGTAGTCGACGATCGACTGCGCCATCCGCACGTCCGGGTCGTCGGTCATGCCGGCCGGCTCGAAGCGCATGTTCGTGAACTTGGAGACGTACGTCTCCAGGGGCACGCCGTACTGCAGACCGACGGAGACGGCGATGGAGAAGGCGTCCATCATGCCCGCGAGGGTGGAGCCCTGCTTGGACATCTTCAGGAAGACCTCACCGAGACCGTCGTCCGGGTAGGAGTTCGCGGTCATGTAGCCCTCGGCGCCGCCCACCGTGAAGGAGGTGGTGATGCCGGGACGGCCCTTGGGCAGACGCTTGCGGACCGGACGGTACTCGACGACCTTCTCGACGGCCTCGCGGATCGTCGCCTCGGTCTTCTCCGTGACCTCGGCCTTCTCCTCTTCCTTCTTCTTGGCGGAGAGGGGCTGGCCGACCTTGCAGTTGTCGCGGTAGATCGCGAGCGCCTTGACGCCCATCTTCCAGGCCTCGAAGTAGACCTCTTCGACGTCCTCGACGGTCGCCGTCTCCGGCAGGTTGACCGTCTTGGAGAGCGCGCCGGAGATCCACGGCTGGATGGCCGCCATCATGCGGACGTGGCCCATCGCGGAGATGGAGCGCTCGCCCATGGCGCAGTCGAAGACCTCGTAGTGCTCGGTCTTCAGGCCCGGGGCGTCGATCACATTGCCGTGCTCGGCGATGTGGGCGACGACCGCCTCGATCTGCTCCTCCTGGTAGCCCAGGCGGCGCAGGGCCTGCGGCACGGTGCCGTTGACGATCTGCATCGAGCCGCCGCCGACGAGCTTCTTGAACTTGACCAGGGCCAGGTCGGGCTCGAGGCCGGTGGTGTCGCAGGACATCGCGAGACCGATGGTGCCGGTGGGGGCGATGACCGAGGCCTGGGAGTTACGGAAACCGTTCTTCTCGCCGAGGCGCTGGACGTCCTGCCAGGCCTCCGTGGCGGCGGCCCAGATCGGGGTGTCCAGGTCGTCCATGCGGACGGCCGCGGCGTTGGCGTCGGCGTGCTGCTTCATGACGCGCTGGTGCGGCTCGGCGTTGCGGGCGTAGCCGTCGTACGGGCCGACGACCGCGGCGAGCTCGGCGGAGCGCTTGTACGAGGTGCCGGTCATCAGCGACGTGATGGCACCGGCGAGGGCGCGGCCGCCGTCGGAGTCGTACGCGTGGCCGGTGGCCATCAGCAGGGCGCCGAGGTTGGCGTAGCCGATGCCGAGCTGGCGGAAGGCGCGGGTGTTCTCGCCGATCTTCTGGGTCGGGAAGTCGGCGAAGCAGATGGAGATGTCCATCGCCGTGATGACCAGCTCGACGACCTTGGCGAAGCGCTCGGACTCGAAGGACTGGTTGCCCTTGCCGTCGTCCTTGAGGAACTTCATCAGGTTCAGCGAGGCGAGGTTGCAGGACGTGTTGTCCAGGTGCATGTACTCGCTGCACGGGTTCGAGCCGTTGATGCGGCCGGACTCCGGGCAGGTGTGCCAGGCGTTGATCGTGTCGTCGTACTGGATGCCCGGGTCGGCGCAGGCCCAGGCCGCCTCGGCCATCTTGCGGAAGAGCGACTTGGCGTCGACCTCCTCGATGACGTCGCCGGTCATCCGGGCGCGCAGGCCGAACTTGCCGCCGGACTCCACGGCCTTCATGAACTCGTCGTTCACGCGGACCGAGTTGTTGGCGTTCTGGTACTGGACGGACGTGATGTCGTCGCCGCCCAGGTCCATGTCGAAGCCCGCGTCGCGCAGCGCGCGGATCTTCTCCTCTTCCTTGACCTTGGTCTCGATGAAGCCCTCGATGTCGGGGTGGTCGACGTCGAGGATGACCATCTTGGCCGCACGGCGGGTGGCGCCGCCCGACTTGATCGTTCCTGCGGAGGCGTCGGCACCCCGCATGAAGGAGACCGGACCCGAGGCGTTGCCTCCGGAGGACAGCAGTTCCTTGGAGGAACGGATGCGGGAGAGGTTCAGGCCGGCGCCGGAGCCGCCCTTGAAGATCATGCCCTCTTCCTTGTACCACTCGAGAATCGACTCCATGGAGTCGTCGACCGAGAGGATGAAGCAGGCGGAGACCTGCTGCGGCTGGGGCGTGCCGACGTTGAACCACACCGGCGAGTTGAAGCTGAAGATCTGGTGCAGGAGGGCGTACGCCAGCTCGTGCTCGAAGATCTCGGCGTCCGCGGGGGAGGCGAAGTACTTGTGGTCCTCGCCGGCCTTCCGGTACGTCTTCACGATGCGGTCGATGAGCTGCTTGAGGCTGACCTCGCGCTGCGGGGTGCCGACCGCGCCCCGGAAGTACTTGCTCGTGACGATGTTGACCGCGTTCACCGACCAGAAGTCGGGGAACTCGACGCCGCGCTGCTCGAAGTTGACCGAACCGTCGCGCCAGTTGGTCATGACGACGTCACGACGCTCCCAGGCCACCTCGTCGTAAGGGTGCACGCCGGGGGTCGTGTGGATGCGCTCGATGCGCAGGCCCTTGCCGCCCTTGGCTCCCTTGGCGCGGGAACCTCGTGCGGGGCCGCTCGTCGTCTCGGTCATGCCGCCTCCCTGTATCAGGCTAAAACGCCCTGAAGTGCCGCGTTCTTCCCGCAGCACGGTGTGTGTCTTGATGTCGCGAGCACCCGCGCGGGCACCTCGTGACAGGTCTGGTTGCCGCCGAACCGTCGGCAGGACGGTCAGTCGGCGGCAGTGGCAGGCTGCGGGACTTCTGCAGTCCCTCCGGGCCCGCGGCCGGTCGCGGCACGCTCCGCGCCGGAGCCGTCCGGCGCGCGGTCACCCCGCTCCTCGCACCGGGCCCTCAGCTCCACGATCGCGGCCTCGAAGTCCTCGAGCGAATCGAACGCCCGGTACACGGACGCGAAGCGCAGATAGGCGACGAGGTCGAGCTCCTGCAGCGGGCCGAGTATGGCGAGGCCCACGTCATGGGTGGTCAGTTCGGCGCTTCCCGTGGCCCGCACCGCTTCCTCGACCCGCTGGCCCAGCTGAGCCAGCGCGTCCTCCGTCACCGGCCGCCCCTGGCATGCCTTGCGGACGCCATTGATGACCTTGGTACGGCTGAAGGGTTCGGTCACGCCGCTGCGCTTGACCACCATCAGTGAGCACGTCTCGACCGTCGTGAAACGGCGCGAGCAGTCCGGGCACTGACGACGCCTGCGGATCGACGTGCCGTCATCCGTGGTGCGGCTGTCGACTACGCGGCTGTCGGGGTGCCTGCAGAAGGGGCAGTGCATGGAACTCCCAACCCTCCTTCATGGCACGACTCACAAGCCTCTGTGGACCCTTGAGGCCCTCGAAGCAGCCCCAAGCATAGGCGATGCCGGAGGTCCCGATGGACCGGGGACCACAACTTCTGGGCTGCGGTCGCAATCCAACCACTAGATCTGGGGTTTGCCGGAAATTTCGACGCCGTCGCGTGTCGCGCCGATCGCTCCCGCGCGCCGCGCCGTCCACCCCTTGCGCGCCCTGGGTCCGACCGCGCCAACGCCACCCGAGAGGGGTCGGTGCGGGGTTGACGAGGCCGCGGATGGCACTATGAGAGCCTCACTCGACAGGGTTACGACCCCGGCGGTGAAGCGTACCGTAATGAGCCGAAATGTCTTTCGGTCCGCGCGATAGCCATACACCTGAGCGCATGGTCACGTCAGGCAATCTTCGATTTTTCACTCGAACGTGTGTTTGGCGCAACCTTTCGAAAGCAACTACCGTTGGCTAACTAGGGAGAACATCTCGTAGAGGGGCCGACCGACGTGACCACCACCGCAGACAGCGCCACTATCACTGCCCAGGACCGCTCCCGGAGCCGATTCGAGCCGGTGCATGCCATGAATGACGCAGCCACGAACCAGGAGGGGCCCAAGCCCACTCGCTCCCTGCCGGGCCGACCTCCAGGAATCCGCGCCGACAGCTCCGGGCTCACGGATCGCCAGCGCAGGGTGATCGAGGTCATCAGGGACTCGGTGCAGCGGCGTGGTTACCCGCCGTCGATGCGGGAGATCGGGCAGGCGGTCGGCCTCTCCAGCACTTCCTCGGTGGCGCACCAGCTGATGGCCCTGGAACGCAAGGGATTCCTGCGCCGCGACCCGCACCGCCCGCGCGCGTACGAGGTCCGCGGCTCGGACCAGCCCAGCACCCAGGCCACGGACACGACGGGCAAGCCCGCCGCCTCGTACGTCCCCCTCGTCGGCCGTATCGCCGCGGGTGGTCCGATCCTCGCCGAGGAGTCCGTCGAGGACGTGTTCCCCCTCCCCCGGCAGCTCGTCGGCGACGGTGAGCTGTTCGTCCTGAAGGTCGTCGGCGACTCCATGATCGAGGCAGCGATCTGCGACGGCGACTGGGTGACGGTCCGCCGCCAGCCCGTCGCGGAGAACGGCGACATCGTCGCCGCCATGCTCGACGGCGAAGCCACCGTGAAGCGCTTCAAGCGCGAGGACGGCCACGTTTGGCTGCTGCCCCACAACGCCGCGTACCAGCCGATCCCCGGCGACGAGGCGACGATCCTCGGCAAGGTGGTGGCGGTCCTGCGCCGGGTGTGAGCCCTGTGCCCCCGACCGGGCCCCGGAACCCACTGCGCCGGTTCCGGGGCCCTGCTCTGTGCCCTGGGGCTTGGGGGCTGCGCTCTTGGCTCTTCGGGGCGGGTAAGAGTGCCCCTAGGCGCCGCCCGGGGAGGGCTGGGCCGCCCGGGAGAGCGCCGTGGGAATCCGGATGGCGCGGGGGCTGGCCTCCGTGACGCGCGGGCGTCGAGCGGCCTTGTGACGCGGCCCGCGCGAGGACGCCGCCGGGCTGACGGGACGCCGCCGAGCTGACGCCACCCGTGCAAGGACGCCGTCCGGAGCGACGCCGTCCGCGCGGTGCCGCCGTCCAGGCTGTCGCCACCCGCGCGGTGACGCCATCGGGGGTGACACCACCTGTGCGAGGACGCCATCCGGGGGGCGCCACCCGGGGTGACGCCGCCCGCGCAAAGACGCCGTCCAGGGCGACGCCCCCCGCGCGGTGCAGCCGTCCAGGCTGTCGCCACCCGCGCGGTGCAGCCGTCCGGAGGGACACCACCCGCCTGGTAACGGCCACCCGCGGTGGCGGCCACCCGCAGCGCCGCCGCCACGCGATGCCGCGGCCGCCCACCTACGCGATACCACCGGCGCCCGCCGGACGCGCCGCTCCCCCGGCTACTCGCTCTTCTCCTCGGCCGCAGCCCCCTTCTCCTTGGCCACCGCGTCGATCGCCGCCAGTGAGCGGCGGGCCTGATTGCGGTCCGTGGTGTACCAGAAGTCGGGAAGCGACGCCCGCAGATAGCTGCCGTACCGGGCGGTAGCCAGGCGCGGGTCCAGGATCGCGACCACACCGCGGTCCCCCGACGCCCGTACGAGACGGCCGGCGCCCTGCGCCATCAGCAGGGCGGCGTGCGTCGCCGCGACCGCCATGAAGCCATTGCCGCCCGCCTCGTCCACGGCCTTCTGGCGGGCGCTCATCAGCGGGTCGTCCGGGCGCGGGAACGGGATCTTGTCCATGACCACCAGCTGACAGCTGGTCCCCGGCACGTCGACGCCCTGCCACAGCGAGAGCGTGCCGAAGAGGCAGGTCTGCTCGTCGGCCGCGAAGTTCTTGATCAACTCGCCCAGGGTCTCCTCCCCCTGGAGCAGGATCGGCATGTCGAGGCGCCCACGCAGCTCCTCGGCCGCCGACTGCGCCGCGCGCATCGAGGAGAACAGGCCGAGCGTGCGCCCGCCCGCGGCCTCGATCAGCTCGGCGAGCTCGTCCAGCATGTCCTCGCGCGTGCCGTCGCGTCCTGGGCGGGCCAGATGCTGGGCGACGTACAGGATGCCCTGCTTGCGGTAGTCGAAGGGCGAGCCGACGTCCACGCCCTTCCACACCGGGGTGTCCTCGGCGCGCGTGCCCTCGGGGGCCAGGCCCAGGGACGCCCCCACCCCGTTGAAATCGCCGCCGAGCTTGAGCGTGGCGGACGTGAGGATCACCGAGCGGTCGGTGAAGAGCTTCTCCCGGAGGAGGCCCGACACCGACATGGGCGCCACGCGCAGGGAGGCGCCGAAGCGGTCGTGGCGCTCGTACCAGACGACGTCGTACTCGGAGCCGGTCGTGATGCGCTCGGCCACGTCGTGGATGGTCTCCACGGAGGCCAGGGCCTGCTTGCGGACGGCGTCCTCGTCCTGTACCGACTTGTCGCGGGTGGTGCCGAGCGCGGTGATGACCCCCCGGGCGGCGTCACGCAAGGCCATCAGCGCGTAGGCGAGGTCCTCCGGGATCTCCTCCAGGCGGCCGGGCAGCGCCAGCTCCATCAGCCGCTCGAAGCCCTCGGCAGCCGTCTGGAGCTGGTCCGCGACCTTCTCGTCGACCAGCTTCGCCGCGCGGCGCACCGCGCGGTTGACCTGCCCCGGAGTGAGCTCGCCCGTGGCGACGCCGGTCACCCGGGAGACCAGCTCGTGGGCCTCGTCCACGATCAGCACTTCGTGCTGCGGGAGGACCGGGGCGCCCTCGATCGCGTCGATGGCGAGGAGGGCGTGGTTGGTGACCACGACCTCGGCGAGCTTGGCGCGCTCGCGGGCGGCCTCGGCGAAGCACTCCTGGCCGTACGCGCAGCGGGAGGCGCCCAGGCACTCCCGGGAGGAGACGGACACCTGGGCCCAGGCCCGGTCGGAGACCCCGGGGGTGAGGTCGTCGCGGTCGCCGCTCTCGGTGTCGTCGGCCCAGTCCCGCAGGCGCAGCAGGTCCCGGCCGAGCTTGCTGGTGGGGGCCGCCGCCTCGAACTGGTCGAAGAGTCCCTCTTCCTCCTCCTGGGGCACGCCTTCGTGGAGGCGGTGCAGGCACAGGTAGTTCGACCGGCCCTTGAGCATGGCGAACTGGGGGCGGCGGCGCAGCAGCGGATGCAGGGCGTCCACCGTCCGCGGCAGGTCCCGCTCCACGAGCTGGCGCTGCAGCGCCAGGGTGGCCGTCGCGACGACGACCCGCTCCCCGTGGGCCAGCGCGGGCACCAGATAGCCGAGGGACTTGCCGGTGCCTGTGCCGGCCTGGACCAGCACGTGGGAACCGTCGTCGATCGCCTCGGCGACGGTCTCGGCCATGGTCACCTGGCCAGGGCGCTCCGTGCCTCCGACGGCGGCGACGGCGGCGTGCAGGAGCTCGGGGAGTGAGGGCTTCGTCATAGCCCGACCACCCTACGGTGCCCCACTGACAACGCCGTCCTCAAGGCTGATGGAGCGGGTTCGGCACGGTCCCGTGAACGGCGGCGTGCGGGCGCTCGGAGCGGTCGCGGTAGCCGTCGAGGTGGAGCCGGTTGCGGTTCAGGCACAGCCGGTCGATACGGGGCGTGAGCAGGTCGAACATCTCGTAGCGCTCCTTGAGCTCGGGAGCGCGGGCCTGGTGGCGCAGGACCTCGGCACGCACGAGGGCCCAGAAGCCGGATTCGGTGACGCCCAGGTGTTCCTCGCACAGCGGAGCCAGATAGCGGAAGACGCCGACGAAGAGCCCGGCGTGGATGAACTGGGTGAGGAAGGCGGGGGGCTCGGTCAGCAGGATGTCGCGCACGGCGGGCGGCATGGAGTCGTGCTCCGGCACGCGCTTGGCACTGACGTTCACGTCGTCTACGAAGTCCTTCACCGCGAGCCGTACGGGAACGTCACTGTCGTCGAAAACGACGATGGTGTTCTCACCGTGGGGCGAGAACACCGTGCCGTACCGGTAGAGGAACTGCAGCAGGGGCGGCAGGAGCGTCGCGAACAGATGGCTCAGCCAGACGGTCGGCGTCAGACCGGAGCGCTCGACGAGCTCGGCGACAAGGGCGCGCCCCCGCGGGTCGGTGTGCAGCAGACAGGCGAGGGTGCGGGCGCGCTCCCCCGGCGCGAGGTAGCGCGTGAGGGGCTCGCGCCAGATGGCGCCCAGCAGTTCCTTGTATTGGTAGGGAACTTCCGGCAACGAGTCGTATACGGGGTGCTCGACAGCTACGGAGGCGACCTCTCCGAGGAGGATGACACGGCACTCGTCGCGCAGGAACGTGTCGGCGTCGCGCAAGGCGTGCACCCAGGAGGTGACGGCCGGGGCGGCGAGGGTGCGCTCGGTGGGCAGGCCGCGCCACACGAGGGTGTTGAGGACCGACAGCGGCAGCTTGATGGTGTGTCGGTCGGGGCGCGTGGTGTTCAGGAATGTACGGATGGACTGCTGCGGCAGGCGCAGGTCGCCGTCGGTCGGCAGCGGGACGATCTTCCCGGAGGCGACGGACGGCGCGAAGAGGGGCAGCACGACGTCGTCCCACTGCCACGGGTGCACCGGCAGATAGAGGTACTCCTCCGGATCGAGTCCACGCGCGCGGAGCAGGGCGGCGTAGGACTCCCGCGTACCGGGGGCGAGTTCGCGGGCGTAGAGCTTGTCGGAGGTGGCAAGGCCCGTCACGCCGCGGTAGCGGGCGAGGCTGGTGTGGACCGCGATCCAGGGGATCGTCGTGCTGGTGCGGGCCTCGGGGGCCCAGTGCCGTGCGTCGGTCGCGGAGAAGCCGATGCGGCCCTTGTTGAGGACGAGCCAGGGGTGGCCGGTCTGGTGCCCTTCGAGTTCCGCGTATCCGAGGTCGGCCAGCTGGGCCGCGCTCAGCGCCCCGTTGTCCAGCCGGGTGTCGGCGCTGAGGGTGGCGGTCAGTTCGCGGATGAGGTGGCCGAGCGTGGCGCCGTCCAGGCCGAGGGTGCGGCGCGCCGCGGTCAGGAACCGCAGCGGGTCGGTCAGCGCCTGGGGCCGGTCGGCGCCTTCGGCGAGGGCCAGGCTGGCCGGGTCCACGCGCCAGCTGCCGTATGCCCCGCGCCGGGCACGGAAGGTGAGGAGGGGGCGGGGCTGCTCGCCCGTGACGGGTTCGTCGAGGGGGAGGCGGTACGTCGCCGAGTCCTCCTCCTCGGGGACGGGCTGGATGATCTCCTCGTACGCGAACTCGCTGATGATCTTGGCGAGCAGGCGTCGGCCCGCCTGCTCCCAGCGGTCGTGTGTCAGCTCGGGCGGGTCGTAGAGCGCGGCGGGGTCCTGGGGTTTGTGGGGTTCTGAGGGATTCGGCACGGGGACTCCTCTGGGAGGGAACCGGATCGGGTCGGGCGGCGTTGGGGAAGTGAGCAGGTCGTGCTGAGCGGGTCAGAGCAGGTCGCGCAGGGCCCGGTCACGGATCATGAGCGCGGCCCGCTTGTCGGGGAGGTCGACCTCTTCGGCGAAGCGGAAGCCCGCGCCGAGGAAGGCGGAGATGGAGGGGGTGTTGCGCAGGTCCGGTTCGGCTACGACACGTGCGCAGGAGGGGCGGTGGTCGAGTACGAGATCGGCGACGGCTCTGAGCAAGGTGCTGCCGAGTCCTCGGCCGCGGTCGGCGGCTCCGCCGATCAGGAGGTGAATTCCGGTGTCGTGGGGGCGGGCTGGGTAATGGCGCGCCAGCGGATCGAGATCGGCGCGGTAGATCTCCCAATAGCTCATGGGGGTGCCTGCGAGGACGCCTAGGCACGGGACGCTGCGTCCGTCTCCGTCGCACTGGGCCCGCAGGTGGGCGTCCGTGACGGAGGGAGGTCCGGCGAGCTCCCAGAACGCGGCGACGGCTGGGTCGTTCATCCACCGGCTGATGAGCGTCAGGTCGTGTTGGGGGCGCACGGGGACGAGGTGGAAGGCGCCGGTGTCGGTGGCCGCCGGGCCCCAGGCCGCGATGTGGTCGAGGAGGTCCTCCGGTGTCGGGGTGCCCGCCCCGCCTGCCGTCGGGTGCGCGTCGCCGCGGGGGGCGGCTGCCGCGCGGGCCGGTCGCCCGTTCGGCGTGCCGCGTTCGTCGGGCTGCCGCAGGTCGAGGGTCTCTTCGAAGTCCGTAGCGCCCGCGGTGGCGGGCTCGGTTCCGGCGTCGGTGCTCGCGTCGGTGGGAGGCACGACGTCGCTCCTCTCGGCAGGGGGCGGGTTCAGTGGGGCCGGGTGTGGTCCTCAGGGGTGGGTCACGACGGGCATGCGGCGAGGTGGACGGTCACATGTGGAGGGGGTTGGCGATGGTGACGTAGACGGACTGGGTGTCGACGGGCCCGACCAGTTCGTCGAGGCCGTGCAGCCGGGTCAGCAGGTTGGCCTTGCAGCGCAGCGCGGGTGAGTCGAGCAGCCGGGTGGGCAGGGGCGAGCTCAGTCGGCCGGGTCCGGAGGCCACATCGGTGAGGAAGCGGCGGAAGGCGGCCAGCAACAGCCGTTCGTCGGCCAGGCGTTGGGACCCGAGGGCTCCGATCAGACCGAGGACGTTGTTGATGCCGAGGTAGTAGGCGAAGCGTTCGTCGGTCACCTCGTCGGAGACGAAGGTGTCGCTGTGCTGCCCGATGCCGGGAAG
Source organism: Streptomyces sp. NPDC053474 (assembly GCF_044544845.1). Lineage (NCBI taxonomy): Bacteria > Bacillati > Actinomycetota > Actinomycetes > Kitasatosporales > Streptomycetaceae > Streptomyces > Streptomyces sp. NPDC053474. The sequence goes on along the minus strand of NZ_JBITXV010000027.1, from coordinate 69,203 downwards.
TCGCTTCTCCAGCTCGGGGCGGTGGGACTCGCGGAAGTAGTAGCCCTGGTTGTCCCGGTAGCGGCCGCCCTTGGGCCAGCCGTCGGGGTCGAGCAGCAGCACCGTGTTCTGCTGGTGGGCTTCCAGGGCGACGCCTGCCTCGCTGTCCAGCCACAGCACGGGACGGACGACGCTTTCGAGGTACCGCAGGAACCACTCGGCGGCGACGGCTCCGCGCGGTCGGCCGGTGCGCCCGGCGAGACGGGTGATGATCTCGGCGAGCCGGGAGCGCATCGGCGGACGGTCCTGGTCTCCGCCCTGGCCCGTCGGCCGGGGCGAGACGAGGCCCGCGATGCAGGTGGCGTCGTCGGTGGGGCCGAAGGGGTTGTGCCGGATCATGACGTCGAGCCCCGCGACGGGGTTGCCGTCGGCCCCGGTGACGGCGAGCCAGGCGGGGTCGCGGATCACGTCGAAGCCGGGGTGGGCGGCCTGCCACTGTTCGCCGAGGCCACTGCGCAGCAGGCGGTGGACCTCGACGCCGCGGTGGAGTTCCTTGTGGAGGTTCTCGCGGCGGGAGTTGGTGATGCGCAGGCCCAGCGACAGCTTCAGCATGGCCGGGGCGCCGGAGCGGTAGAGGGTGCGTACGGAGGAGGTGGGCGACCAGGGCGTGCCGTGCGGGCCGCAGTCCTTGAGGAGCCCGGCGGCCAGGAGGTCGGCGGCTTCGGGGCGGTGCTTGAGTTCCCGCATCTGCCACGGGTGCACGGGGAGCAGGGCGTGGCCGTCGGGCGGGGTCCGACCGGGCCCGGCCAGGCGGGCGGTGAGCTGCTCGGCCGGGACGGTGCGGCCTCTCTCGGTCCAGGCCGAGGCCGTGGCCAGGACGGAGCGATCGACCGCGAGCCAGTGCAGGGGGAAGGAGCCGCGCAGTTCAGGTGAGTAGAGCCGGGATTCGGTGCGGGACAGGCCCTCGCGGCTCTTCGGGGTCGGATGCAGGGGGTGACCGAGAAGGAGGGATTGTTCGGCGGCGAGGAAGAGATCAGGGGTGTCGTCCAGGTTGTCCCTGCGCTCGGCGAGGAAGTCGGCGGTGCGGCGGACGGAGTCGGCGACGCGGGCGACGAGGTCGGCGCCGTCAGCGGAGTCCTGGGGTGCGGGCGTGGAGGTCCTCGACGCGTCGGGCATCGCGGGCCCGCCCACGGCTGGGGGCGCCCCGGGGAGGGCTCCGGCCGCACCTGCCCCGGTCGCGGCCGGTGCCGGTAGGCCTGTCGGGGGCTGCCGGGTGGGCATGCGAGGGCTGGGCGGCTGGCCCGTGGCGCCCGGGGGCAGCGTGGCGGCCTCGGATGCCCTGGCCTCCGGCGCGGCCTGGTCGGTGGCCTTGGTCTCAGGCGCCTCGACACCGGACGCGGCTGCCTCGGCTGCCTCGGCCGTCTTGGCCCCGTGCGCCGCGACCCCAGGCGCCCTTGCCTCGGCCTGCTTGGTCTCAGCCGCATGAGCCTCAGGCGGCTGGGGAGCCGATGACACCGGGCCCGACTCGTCCAACTCCGGCGTGCCGTTGGTTCGTTCCTGCCCAGGCAAGGGGTCGGCTCGCTCGGCGCGGGAGGCACCGGAGGTCTCGGGCGCGGGTGCGCCGCCTCCCTCCGCGGCGGCGTTCTCGCGGCTGAGTAGGGCGGCGACCGTGACCGCGTCGACCGGGGGTGCCGAGTCGGGGCCGTCCTCCAGATAGGGGAGGCCGAAGCGGTGCCAGCCGGTCGGGGACCAGTAGTCGACGGGGACCAACAGGGCGGTGGCGCTGGCGCGCAGGGGGATGCGGAGGGTGCCGTGGTCGGGGGCGGGGATGGCGTTCTCCCGCACCCAGCAGCGCAGCAGGTTCTCGACGGCGGCGGCCTGGGCGGCGATCTGCGGGTCGGGGTGGTCGAGGAGGTCGGCCGTACTGTGCGGCAGGCGCTTGGCCTCGTGGGCCCTGCCCTTCTGCTGGGGGACTGTGCCGGACTCCGCAGCCAGCGGGGATTGCGTGCCGCAGGCGCCTGAGGGGTGCGGTTGGGAACGGCCGTCGGGTGCGGGGGTGGCGTTCAAGGGGCTTCCTTGCGTGGTGTCGGGCTCCGTGTGGCGACGGGCAGGGGCTGGGCTGGGACGAGGGGGGACATGGGGTGCGGTCGGCCGCCACCGGAGCAGTCCGGCTCTGTCGTGATCAACGTCGTGATCAGCGGAGCAGGGAAGCGGCGGACAGTGGGGCGAGGAAGGCGGTGGCTATCTGTGCTGGGCGCGTGTCGCCGTGTCGAGCGCGTCGGCGAGGCGATCGAGGACGGCGGTCGCCTGTTCGTCGGTGATGGTGAGGGGAGGCAGGAGGCGTACGACACTGGAGTGGCGGCCGCCGAGTTCGACGATGAGTCCGCGGCGCAGGCACTCGCGCTGCACGGCGGCGGCGAGTTCGGGGGCCGGAGGGTGAGGACGGGATTCCGGAAGGTCGTGCGCGGTGTCGCTCGGGCGCTGATGAGGATCGGCGTGTTCCCCCGACGCGGCCGCGTCGTACGGAGAGGGACGGGGCTGGGCGCCTGCGGAGTCGGCCCCTCCGGTGCGGGCATCCCCCTGGCGGGCGGCGGGGATGGTGCGCGCGGAGCCGGGGTGGTGGCTGTGCGCGGCGGATCCGGGGGCGGTTCCGGTGCGCCCGTCCCGCGCGGCGGAAGGCGGGCCGTCGTATCGGGAGGCACTCCTGGAATGACCGGAAGCGCTGTCGCTCAGGGCGGGTTGGCGGCCGCTCGGGTCGACCAGTTCCATGCCGAGCATGAGCCCGCGGCCGCGCACGTCGCCGACGCAGGAGTGCTCGTGGGCCAGGGAGCGCAGCCCGGCGAGCATGCGGGTGCCGAGGTCGGCGGCACGCTCGGCGAGGCGGTTCTCGCGGACGTGGGCCAGGGTCGCCGCGCCCGCGGCCATGGCGAGCTGGTTGCCGCGGAAGGTGCCCGCGTGGGCGCCGGGCGGCCAGACGTCGAGGTCGTCGCGGTAGACGACGACGGCGAGGGGCAGGCTGCCACCGATGGCTTTGGAGAGGACGAGGACGTCGGGCGTGACGCCGCTGTGCTCGACGGCCCAGAAGGCGCCGGTCCTCCCGACGCCGGTCTGCACTTCGTCCGCGATGAGCGGAATGCCCCGTGCCGCGGTGATGTCGCGCATCCGGCGCATCCAGGCGTCGGGTGCGGGGAGCACGCCGCCCTCCCCCTGTACGGGTTCGACGATCATCCCTGCCGGAGCGGGGACGCCGGACTTGGAGTCGTCCAGGACGCTCTCGGTCCAGCGGGCCGCGAGTTCGGCGCCGCGGGGACCGCCGATGCCGAAGGGGCAGCGGTAGTCCTGTGGATAGGGAAGGCGCGCCACGCGTACGTCCCGCGCGCCGCCGGATGCTTCGAGCGCCCCCGCCGTCATGCCGTGATACGCGCCGGTGAAGGCGAGCAGGCCTTCGCGTCCGGTGGCGGCGCGCACCAGTTTCAGCGCCGCCTCCACCGCGTCCGTGCCCGCGGGACCGCAGAACTGGACGCGGGCGCGCTCGGCGAAGCCGCGCGGGAGGGTGCGGAACAGCTCGGTGGTGAAGGCGTCCTTGACCGGTGTGGCCAGGTCGAGGACGTGCAGGGGCGCGCCGGAGTCGAGCACGGCACGGATGGCTTCCAGGACGACGGGGTGGTTGTGCCCGAGGGCGAGGGTGCCCGCACCGGAGAGGCAGTCCAGATAGCGCTGCCCGTCGGCGCCCTCGATCGTCATCCCTCTCGCACGCACGGGCACGATCGGCAGGGCGCGCGCATAGGTGCGCGCGGCGGACTCGCGCGCCGATTGACGGCGCAGGATCCCCTCGTGCGCCGCGGACACCACCGCGGGGACAGGCTCGGTCACGGCCACGGCTTTTCGTCCTCCCGCTGGGACTGGGCAGGTGCCCGTCGCATCCGGCCGGGTGCGGCAGGCGAGTTGACGCGGGGGCTGAACGCGTGTGGCGTGTCCCCCGTACGTACCAACGACGGCGAGTGCGGAGGATCACGGGTCGACCGAAGATCCTTGCCGTGACGGAACCGTTGCTGTTCCGTCAGCCGTCCCCAACCGCACCGGCATAGTGTGGGGTGCCGTTCATCAGCACCAAGGCGTTCAGAACCCCTGAGCACCACGGTGTTCAGTGATGACGGCGCTGCCGCGACAGGCGTACGGAATCCGTACGAAATGGCGTACGACACCACGATGTCCGGCATTTGGAACAGATTCGAAGCCCAGGGGGATTCTCACCATGCGACCCATACGTCCGCTCTTCACCGCTCGTCGTGGGAGGAGCGCGCGCGGCAAGACCTCCCCCGCGGCAGCCGCTGTGGTGCTCGGCGCGGCGCTCATCCTGACGGCGACGGCCTGTGGTCCCGGCGACGACAAGGACGACTCGTCCGCGTCCCAGCCGGGTGGCAACGGCGACGGTGACGGCAAGATCCAGCTTCCCGGCGATCTCAAGGACCGGCTCAAGGAGCACGGCATCGACATCGACAAGTGGAAGGACGGCGCCTGGCGGAACTGGGACAAGGACGACTGGCTGCGCGAGGCGGGCGACTTCGTCAACCCGATCATCGAGGGCCTGTGGGACCCGGACCGCATGCGGGACGCCGACAAGAACCCGGACCGGGGCGTCGACGACAACGACATCTCCGGTGACCAGGGCGTGACGGACCCGACCCCGAAGCCGGTCCAGGCGGCGTCCGTGAAGGCGCCGTACCACGACCAGGTCCCCGCGGCCGGGAAGCTGTTCTTCGACGGCCCCGAGGGCTCGATGGTCTGCTCGGCCACGGTCGTCAAGGACCCGAAGAACCCTGGCAAGTCGAACATGGTGTGGACCGCGGGCCACTGCGTCCACGCGGGCGCCAAGGGCGGCTGGTACCGGAACATCGCCTTCGTCCCCTCGTACAACGACGCGGGCAAGGCCACCGCGGACCTCCAGGGCGCGCCGAAGGAAGAAGTCGCTCCGTACGGCGTGTGGTGGGGCGACTGGGCGCAGACCTCGGACCAGTGGATCGAGCAGGGCGGTCCGACCGGCGGCAAGGGCGCTCCGTACGACTTCGCGGTGATCCATGTGACGCCGGAGAAGGGCAGCGAGGGCAAGTCCCTGGAGGAGACGGTCGGCAGCGCGCTGCCGGTGGACTTCAACGCTCCGGCCGTGCCGGACATCAAGGACATGACGGCGACGGGCTATCCGGCGGCGCCGCCGTTCGACGGCCAGAAGCAGTTCCAGTGCGCGGACAAGCCGGGGCGGCTTTCGATCAGCGAGCCCGACCCGACGATGTACCGCATCGGCTGCACCATGACCGGCGGTTCGTCCGGCGGCGGCTGGGTCGCCGCGGGCAAGGACGGCAAGCCCGCCCTGGTGTCGAACACCTCGATCGGCCCGGTGACGGCCGGTTGGCTGGCGGGTCCGCGCCTGGGTGACGAGGCCAAGGGCATCTACGACGCGGTCAGCAAGAAGTTCGCGGGCCGGTAGCGGCTCGCGGCCGCGCACGGCACACGGTGGGTTCGCTCGCGAGGGCGAACCCACCGGCCCCGTCCGACCGCGCCCCTCGGGGCCCATGGGGGCACCCGCCGTGCGCCGCACGAGTCCCGGTTTCCGCCGGGCTCAGAGACCCGGCGCTCGACCGGCCCCGGCGCACCCCACAGATCCGCTTTGTACGCGTACGCAACCGTACGTACGCGTACGCCGACGGGGGCGGCGAAACCTTCACGGGCCCGTCGCCGTTCGTCCCCAACTGCACAGGCATAGTGGGAGGCCACGTCGGCCCGGGCGGCGGATGCCGCGCCCATGCCTGACACGCACATGGCAAACACACGTTCCCACGGGGGTTACAGCTCCATGCGTTCCATTCGTGCGCCCTTCGCGCGCGGCCGCGGTCGCCGTACCGCGCTCGCCGTCACCGGGCTCGCCGCGACCCTGGCGCTCACCGCCACGGCCTGCGGGCCGGGCGACGACAAGGCCGGCGACAAGGCCGACTCCGGCACCTCGCGGGGTGCCGACAAGGGGTCCGGCTCGGGCGGCGGCGGGCTGCCCTCCGACCTCACCGACCGGCTCAAGGAGCACGGCATCGATCCGGACAAGTGGAAGGACGGTGCCTGGAAGGACTGGAGCAAGGACGACTGGCTGCGCGAGGCCAAGGACTTCGTCAACCCGGTCATAGAGGGCCTCTGGAAGCCCGAGCGCATGCGCAAGGCCAAGGACCCGAACAAGACGATCGCGGCGAAGGACGCGGCCGCCGACCAGGGCGCGACCGACCCGGAGCCCGAGCCGGTCAAGGCCGAGCCCGAGAAGACGCCGTACCACGAGCACGCCGCGCCCGTCGGCAAGATCTTCTTCGACTCCCCGGAGGGGTCGATGGTCTGCTCGGGCACGGTCGTGAAGGACCCGCGCAACCCGGGCAAGTCCAACCTCGTGTGGACCGCGGGCCACTGCGTGCACGCGGGCTCGAAGGGCGGCTGGTACCGCAACATCACCTTCGTGCCCGCCTACAACGACCTGGGCAAGTCCGAGGCCGAGCTGAGCAACGCCGCCCCGCAGGAGGTCTCCCCGTACGGCCAGTGGTGGGCGGACTGGGTGTCGACCTCCGGTGAGTGGATCGACCAGGGCGCCGCGTCGGGCGGCGCCGGTGCGCCGTACGACTACGCCGTGCTGCACGTGAAGCCGCAGCAGGGCAGCAAGTCCCTGGAGGAGACGGTCGGCAACGGGCTGGATGTCGACTTCTCGACCCCGTCCGCGCAGAGCGTGGGCTCGATGGGCGCCTGGGGCTACCCGGCCGCGCCGCCGTTCAACGGCCTGACCATGCACAAGTGCATCGGCAAGCCGGGCCGTCTGTCGCTGGACCCGGCGCAGCCGACGATGTACCGCATCGGCTGCACGATGACCGGTGGTTCGTCGGGCGGCGGCTGGTTCCGCCGGGCGAGCGACGGCGAGACCAAGCTCGTGTCCAACACCTCGATCGGCCCGGCGGAGAACACCTGGCTGGCCGGTCCGCAGCTGGGCTCCGGCGCCAAGCAGGTCTTCGACATGATGAGCGAGAAGTACGGGGCGCAGTAGGCCCTCGCCGATCGCTGCCGGGCCCTGCCGGTTCACGGCAGGACCCGGCAACCGCCCGGCACGGCGGAGGCCCCGCCCCCTTCCTAGGGGGCGGGGCCTCCGCCGTGTGCGTGCGCCACCGGGCCTCCGCCCTGTGCATGCGCCACGGGGCCTCCGCCCTGTGCGTGCGCCACCGGGCCTCCGCCGTGTGCGTGCGCGCGGGGCGCGGGCGTCAGTGCGCCGCGGGGACGAACGGCGCAAGCTCCGCCGCGAGCTCCTCGTGCACCCGGGCCTTGAGCAGCGTGCCGTCGGCGGTGTGCTCTTCGGAGAGCACCTCGCCGTCGGCGTGCGTGCGGGCGACGAGCTTGCCGTGGGTGTACGGCACGAGGGCCTCGATCTCGACCTCGGGTCGCGGCAGCTCGGCGTCGATGAGCCCGAGCAGCTCCTCGATGCCCGCGCCCGTGCGCGCGGAGACCGCGATCGCGTGCCGCTGCGTGCGCAGCAGCCGCTGGATGGTCAGCGGATCGGCGGCGTCCGCCTTGTTGATCACGACGATCTCGGGGATGTCCACCGCGCCGACCTCGCGGATCACCTCGCGTACCGCGGCGAGCTGCTCCTCGGGGGCGGGGTGCGAGCCGTCGACCACGTGCAGGATCAGATCGGACTCGCCGACCTCCTCCATCGTGGAGCGGAACGCCTCCACCAGGTGGTGCGGCAGGTGCCGGACGAATCCGACGGTGTCCGCCAGGGTGTACAGGCGGCCGCTCGGCGTCTCGGCCCTGCGGACGGTGGGGTCGAGGGTGGCGAACAGGGCGTTCTCCACCAGGACACCCGCGCCCGTGAGGCGGTTGAGCAGCGAGGACTTGCCCGCGTTCGTGTATCCGGCGATGGCGACCGAGGGGACCTTGTTGCGCTTGCGCTCCTGGCGCTTGATCTCGCGGCCCGTCTTCATCTCCGCGATCTCCCGGCGCATCTTCGCCATCTTCTCGCGGATCCGTCGCCGGTCCGTCTCGATCTTGGTCTCACCGGGGCCACGGGTGGCGAGGCCGCCGCCCTTGCCGCCGCCCATCTGCCGGGACAGCGACTGACCCCAGCCGCGGAGCCTCGGCAGCATGTACTGCATCTGGGCCAGGGCGACCTGGGCCTTGCCCTCTCGGGACTTGGCGTGTTGAGCGAAGATGTCGAGGATCAGGGCGGTCCTGTCGATCACCTTGACCTTGACGACGTCTTCGAGGTGGATCAGCTGGCCGGGGCTCAGCTCACCGTCGCACACGACGGTGTCCGCGCCGGTCTCGAGGACGATGTCCCGCAGCTCCAGGGCCTTGCCGGAGCCGATGTACGTGGCCGGGTCCGGCTTGTCGCGGCGCTGCACGACGCCGTCGAGCACGAGGGCGCCCGCCGTCTCCGCGAGGGCGGCCAGCTCGGCGAGGGAGTTCTCCGCGTCCTGAACCGTCCCGGAGGTCCAGACGCCGACGAGGACAACGCGCTCCAGACGGAGCTGTCGGTACTCGACTTCGGTGACGTCCTCGAGCTCGGTGGAGAGGCCAGCGACGCGGCGCAGCGCCGCCCGCTCGGCACGGTCGAACTGCTCGCCGTCCCGCGCTCCGTCGATCTCGTGGCTCCAGGCGACGTCCTCTTCCATCAGGGCATCGGCCCGAAGACCTTCGGGGTAGTTCTGCACGACACTCTGTGCGTCCTGGGAAAAGGAAGAAGAGGAGGTCATTGGGTCCTTTACGTCGATGGGAATCCGATGCGGGGCACCTCGGGGACGTTTGCCGTCCCCTGTCGCACCCTGGGTGCGGCAGTGCCTCGCGAGCGACGGCGCCACCCGTCACCTTCGACAACGCGCACGACCGCCCCGGGATTCCCCGGATCGGACAGAACCGACCCTGAGATCTCCCCGAGGGGACGTCCCGGACGGGCCGCGCCGTCGACCTGAAGATGGTTGCACGGGACGGCCCGTCTCGTCACCTGGGTTATTGCCAGGTCTGTCACCTGGCGAAACGCCTCCCCGCAGGGTGTGACTCAGTGGTGGACGTGCCCTGCGGCGCCCGGGGCGCCGCCCGCCCGGCCCGCCTGCTTCTTGCCCGGGGCCTCCGACGTCCAGTCCGGGTGGCCCGGCATCGGCGGCGTCTTGGTGCCGTACAGCCAGGCGGCGAAGAACGCGCGCAGGTCCCGGCCCGAGACGTGCGAGGCCAGGCGCGTGAAGTCGGCCGTGGTCGCGGTTCCGTCGCGGTGGGCGCGCACCCACGCGCGCTCCACGCTCTCGAAGGCGGCCCGTCCGATCTCCTGCCGCAGCGCGTAGAGCACCAGCGCGCTGCCGTCGTACACGACGGGCCGGAAGAGGCTGATCTTCTCCCCCGGCTTGGGCGCCTTCGGTGCGGCGGGCGGGCCGCCCGCCGCGCGCCACTGGTCCGAGTACCGGTAGGCCTCGCGCATGCGCGTGCGCAGCTTGTGCCCGGACTTCTCCTCGCCGTAGAGGGCCTCGTACCAGGTGGCGTGCCCTTCGTTGAGCCACAGGTCGGACCAGGTGCGCGGGCTGACGCTGTCGCCGAACCACTGGTGCGCCAGTTCGTGGACCATGATCGTGTCCACGTACCACTCCGGGAACTCCGGCCGCGTGAACAGCTGCTTCTCGAAGAGCGACAGCGTCTGCGTCTCCAGGGCGAAGCCGGTCTGGGCGTCGGCGACGAGCAGCCCGTAGTTCTCGAACGGGTAGCGGCCGACCTTGCCCTCCATCCACGCGACCTGGCCGGGCGTCTTCTTGAGCCACCGCTCCAGCTTCTTGTGGCCCTTGGTCGGTACGACGTCCCGTACGGGGAGGCTGCGCGGGCCGGTGCGGTGCAGCACCGTGGAGCGGCCGATGGAGACCTGCGCCAGTTCGGTGGCCATGGGGTGTTCGGTGCGGTACGCCCATGTGGTGGTGGCCCCGGAGCGCGTCGTGGCCAGGGGGACGCCGTTGGCGACGGCCGTGAGCGCCTTGGGGGCGCTGACGCGGAAGGTGAAGCGGGCCTTGTCGGCCGGGTGGTCGTTGCAGGGGAAGACGCGGTGTGCGGCGTCGGCCTGGTTGGCCATGGCCAGGCCGTCGGCGGTGCGCACCCAGCCGCCCTCCTCCTTGCCGCCGACCGGGTGGCTGGTGTGGCGGACGGTGACCTGCATGCGCTGACCGCGCTCCACGCGCGCGTGGGGGGTGACGACGAGGTCTTCGCCGCTGGTGTCGAAGGTGGCGGGCGCTCCGTTGACGTCGACGGAGCGGACGTTGCCCTGGGAGAAGTCGAAGTTGATCCGCTCCAGCGGTGCGGTCGCGCGGGCGTCGATCTTCGTGACGGTGTCGAGCGGCTTGGCGTTGTCCCCGCCGTAGGTGAAGGCGATGTCGTACTCCAGGACGTCGTATCCCGGGTTGCCGAGGTGCGGGAAGAGCCGGTCGCCGATGCCGAGCGGGGCGGCGGGCTGCGGGACGCTCGCGGCGAGCAGGGCGGCGGAGGCGGCACTCGCGAGGAGGGCGATGGCGACGCGGACGGTCTTGGGCCGCGCGGCCGTGGTCCTCGGGGCCTGGGGGCGTGGGGTGAGCAGCATGAACTACCGCTATCAGCGCGTGCCTTCCGTGCCGTGATGACGCGCGCCGGGCCACTCGAACGAGTCGGGGCGGGGGTGGCCGGATGCCTCAGCGGCACGGCCGGGCGAGCGGATCGGAGCCCGCTGGGGCGCGGAGTGGTGGGCGGGCGCCCCTCGCTGCCCCCAGGGCGTCGGCGGCCCTCCGGGGCGTCGCCGTAGCCCTTCTCAGGGCGTGGCCGCGTCCCTCTTAGGATGTCGCCGCGGCCCGGTGCTGTGCCCTGCTCACGTCGTACACCCCAGGTACGTTCCGCATCGCGCGCATGAGGCCGGGCAGGTGGGCGGCGTCCGGGAGCTGCAAGGTGTACGTGTGGCGGACGCGCTGCTGGCTGGGTGGCTCCACGGTCGCCGAGACGATGGCGGCGCCTTCCAGGGCGATGGCTTCGGTGAGGTCGGCGAGGAGGTGCGGCCTGCCGAACGACTCGGCGATGAGCGTGACCCGGCACTCGGCGCTGTCCCCCCAGCGCACGCCCACCTCCGGGCGCCCCACGCCCTTCATGCGCGCCACCGCCGGACAGCTCACGCGGTGGACGGTGACGACGCCGCCGCGTACCGCGAATCCCGTGACCTCGTCGGGCGGTACGGGCGTACAGCAGCCCGCGAGGCGCACGGTGGCGCCCTCCCGGTCGACCACGACGTTCGCGGCGGCCGGGCGCAGGGCCGCCGCCACCGGTGGTCGTGGGGCCGCCGCGGGCACGGTCGCGGGCGGCGGGGGCGCCAGCGCGGGCTGGCCGGCGGCCGGGGCCGGGTGGGCGGCGAGCCAGCGCCGGATGGCGATCCGCGCGGCGGGGGTGCGGGCGTGGTCGAGCCACTCGCGTGAGGGCCCCGACGTGGGGTCCTGGCCCATGAGGAGCTGCACCGAGTCGCCGTCCCGCAGGACCGTGCTGAGCGTCGCGAGGCGGCCGTTCACGCGCGCCCCGATGCAGGCGTGGGCGTCCTCGCCGTACTGGGCGTAGGCGGCGTCGACGCAGCTGGCGCCCGCGGGAAGGCCGAGCGTGCCGCCGTCGGGGCGGAAGACGGCGATCTCGCGGTCCTGGGCGAGGTCCTCGCGCAGCGTGGACCAGAACGTGTCGGAGTCCGGCGCGGCCTGCTGCCATTCGAGGAGGCGCGAGAGCCAGCCGGGCCGGGTGGGGTCGGCGCGCTCGCCGTCGGCGGGCTGGTCCTCCACGGGGGGCGCGTACGGGCTGCGCAGGGCGACGACGCCCGCCTCGGCGACGCGGTGCATCTTGTGGGTGCGGATGAGGACTTCGGCGACCTCGCCGTCCGGGCGCGCGACGGCCGTGTGCAACGACTGGTAGAGGTTGAACTTCGGTACGGCGATGAAGTCCTTGAACTCCGCGACGACCGGGGTGAAGTAGGTGTGCAGCTCGCCGAGCACCCCGTAGCAGTCGGCGTCCTCATTGACGAGGACGAGCAGGCGCCCGAAGTCGGCGGGGCGCAGCCCGCCGCGTTTGCGGTGCACGCGGTGCACGGAGACGAAGTGGCGCGGCCTGATGAGCACTTCGGCCGCGATCCCGGCCTCGCGCAGCACGCCGCGTACCTCTTCGGCGATGTCCGCGAGGGGGTCGGAGCCGTCGGCGTTCTTCGCGGCGATGAGGCCCTCGACCGCGGCGTACTCCTCGGGGTGGAGGATCGCGAAGACGAGGTCCTCCAGCTCGGTCTTGAGGGCCTGTACGCCGAGCCGCTCGGCGAGCGGGATGAGCACGTCGCGGGTGACCTTGGCGATGCGTGCCTGTTTCTCGGGGCGCATCACGCCGAGGGTGCGCATGTTGTGCAGGCGGTCGGCGAGTTTGATCGCCATCACGCGGACGTCGTTGCCGGTGGCGACGAGCATCTTGCGGAAGGTCTCGGGCTCGGCGGCCGCCCCGTAGTCCACCTTTTCCAGTTTGGTGACGCCGTCGACCAGATAGCACACGTCCTCGCCGAACTCGGCGCGCACCTGATCGAGCGTCACGTCCGTGTCCTCGACCGTGTCGTGGAGTAGGGACGCGGTCAGGGTGGTCGTCTCGGCGCCCAGTTGGGCCAGGATCAGGGTGACGGCGAGCGGGTGGGTGATGTACGGCTCGCCGCTCTTGCGCGTCTGGCCGCGGTGTGAGGACTCCGCGAGGACGTAGGCGCGGCGCAGCGGCTCCAGGTCGGCGTCCGGGTGGTGGCCGCGGTGGGCCTCGGCGACGTGGCTGATCGCGTCCGGGACGCGGCCGCGCGCGGCGGTTCCGAGGAGCGCGGCCCAGCCGAGTCTGCGCAGGTCGAGCCGGGGGCGGGCGCGGCGCCGCTGGCCCGTGGAGCCCGCTGTCGCCGGGATCGAGCCCGTGGGCGTTGTGGGGCCGGGCGTCGCGGGATTCGTGGCCTCCGCACTCATGGGCACCTCCGGCAGCTCCGACCGGCGGTGTACGAACGGCAGCCTGCTCCGTCCGGGCCGGTGCTTGATGCTACCGAGCCCATCACGCGGTGCTGACCCGCTCTCGCCGAGCGTGAAACGGATCACCCATTCGAGCGACAGTTCTGTGAAGTGCTGTTTCGAGTGATGATTCGACTGGGACGAGTACTGTTTCGACACCGAGGAGCGCCATCGTGACGGGGCAGGCCCCCGTTTCGACTGTTTCCACCGCCGGACAGGCGCCCGGCGGCGCCTGGAGGCGTTGCGCGAGGTGGGTGCGGCCACGTGGCGCACAGGTGGCGCCCTGACGCTCGTGCCGCGGGCTGGAGGGCCGACACGGCCCCCCTCAGGCGCCCGGGCCTCGGAGAGCCTGCCGCCCCGCGCGCGGCAGGCCCAGCGCTCCACCGGGCGGTCAGCGGCCCGCCCCTCGCCCTCAGCGCGTGACCGCGGCCAGCCACTCCGGGGCGATCTCGCCTTCGGCGACGATCACGGCGGGGCCCGTCATCTCGATCTCGCCGTCGGGCCGCTCGGTGATCACCAGGCTGCCGCCGAGCACGTCCACGGTGTACGTCACCGGGGTGCCGGTCGCCGCGGGGTCCAGGCCGTCCCTGCGGGCCGCCGCGACGGCGACGGCGCACGCGCCCGTGCCGCACGAGCGGGTCTCGCCGACGCCGCGCTCGTGCACGCGCATGGCGACGTGGCGGGGGGCGCGGTCGACCACGAACTCCACGTTCACCCCGTCCGGGTACGCGGTGGCAGGGGCGAACGGCGGCGGCTCGTAGAGGTTCCCCGCGTGCGCCAGGTCGGTGACGAAGGCGACGGCGTGGGGGTTGCCCATGTTCACGTTGCGCGCGGGCCAGTGGCGGTCGGCCACGGACACCGTGACGTCGCCTTCGGGGAGCACGGCCTTGCCCATGGCGACGGTGACGTCCCCGGCCGGGCCGCCGGGGGTGGCGGGCTTGGCGATGTGCACGCGCTTCACGCCGCCGCGGGTGGCCACGGCCAGGTCGCCCTCGGCGACGAGCCCTGCGCGCTGGAGGTAGCGCGCGAACACGCGCACGCCGTTGCCGCACATCTCGACGATCGAGCCATCCGCGTTGCGGTAGTCCATGAACCATTCGGCCTCGTCGGCCAGATGCCGCGCGTCCGGGTGCGCGGCGGAGCGCACGACGTGCAGCAGGCCGTCGCCACCGATGCCCGCGCGCCGGTCACACAGGGCCGCCACGGCGGCCGGGGACAGCTCGATGGTGTTGTCGGCGTCGGGGACGATCACGAAGTCGTTCTCGGTCCCGTGCCCCTTGAGGAAGGCGATCGGCGTGCTCATCCCTCGATCGTACGGGGTGGGTACGACACCGCCGGAAGAGCGGCCCCGCGCGGCCTCCGGCTCAGCGGAGCCGGGCCACCCGCCACACCGCGAGGACGGCGGCGGTGGCGACGACCAGGGTGTACGCGCCGACCACCCGCCAGTCCGGGCGCCGCCCCGAGCCGCGCTCCGGCAGACCCGGCCAGGTGTAGCCGACGCGGCGGGCGGCCATCATGCCCCAGCCCGCCGCGCAGGAGCTGATGAGCAGCCCGAGCATGGCGACCACGGCACCGCCGTCGCCGAACTCGAAGGCCAGCGGGAAGGCGAACATCAGGGAGCCGACGGCGGCGAGGATCACGATCGGCGCGAGCTGCCAGATGCGCAGCCGGCGCTGGGGGCGCAGTTCGACCTCGACCTCGGGCTCCGCGGCGAGCTCCGCCTCGGAGGGTCCGTCGTCGGTCACGCCGCCCGCGGTGACGTCCTGGCTGTCCGGGCCGTCGGGGCTGAGCCGCGCTCCGTCCGGAGCGGTGTGCCGCTCGCCGTCATGTGCGGTGTCACGAGGGCCGGCCTCCATCGCCACGCGCCCTCCCACTTCGGACTCCACTGGTCGATCGATGGTCGATGATGGCACGGCGTCAGGTGCCGCGATGACCGGCGGAGCGTCCCGATGCCATCACGTGATCAGGCTGTGACCGCTCGTTCGACCAACGCCGCTGCTCGCCCGGGGAGTTCCCCGCGGTCGACGGCGGCTCCGCTGAGCCAGTGCACCCGGGGATCACGGCGGAACCACGAGTCCTGACGGCGCGCGAAACGCTTGGTAGCGCGTACGGTTTCGGCGCGCGCCTCTTCCTCGGTGCACTCCCCCGCGAGCGCCGCGAGGATCTGCTGGTAGCCGAGCGCGCGGGACGCCGTGCGCCCCTCCCGCAAGCCCTGCGCCTCCAGCGCGCGCACCTCGTCGACGAGCCCCGCCTCCCACATGCGGTCCACGCGCACGGTGATGCGCTCGTCCAGCTCGGGACGGCCCACGTCGACGCCGATCTGCACGGTGTCGTACACGGACTCGTGGCTGGGCAGGTTGGCGGTGAAGGGCTTCCCCGTGATCTCGATGACCTCCAGGGCGCGGACGATACGGCGGCCGTTGCCGGGCAGGATCGCTCGGGCCGCTCCGGGGTCGGCGGCGGCGAGCCGGGCGTGCAGCACGCCGGGGCCGTGCTGCTCCAGCTCGTCCTCCAGGCGGGCGCGCACGGCGGGGTCGGTGCCGGGGAAGTCCAGGTGGTCCACGGCCCCCCTGACGTACAGGCCCGAGCCGCCGACGAGGATCGGCCAGCGGCCCTCGGCGAGCAGCCGGTCGATCTCGGCGCGCGCCAGCTTCTGGTACTCGGCGACGCTCGCGGCCTCGGTGACGTCCCAGATGTCCAGGAGGTGATGCGGGACGCCGGCGCGCTCGGCCACCGTCAGCTTGGCGGTACCGATGTCCATCCCTCGGTACAGCTGCATCGAGTCGGCGTTGACGACTTCGCCGCCGAGGCGCTGTGCCAGGAAGACTCCCAGATCGGACTTTCCGGCCGCTGTGGGCCCGACGACGGCGATGACCCGCGGGGCGGGGGCTGCACTACTCACCGCCCCAGTCTCGCAAACCACGCCGCGACTGCCCGAACGAGCTACGTGACGGCACGGCTGCGGGTTCGTTGCCTGTTGCGAGGTCCCGGCCGCCGGTTTCGAGGCCGGTAACCCGGGCGACGCAATCGGACGCACCGGGCGGCGCGGGATTTCGCCCACACGAGTAACGTATGGAGTAGTTATGGGTGTCTTTTCACGGTTCCGCCGCAAGAAGTCCGAGGCCTCGACCGAGGAGGCAGCGGCGGCGACGCTCACGGCGGAGCCGGAGGGTGCCGCCGGGTCTTCCGATGCCACGGAGACCGCCGAGGCCGAGGCAGCCGCCTCGGACGATGCCACGAGCGAGGCGAAGGCCGAGGACGGCAAGGACGATACGGGCGACAAGGCGGAGGCCACCGAGGCGGCCGCCGCGGAGAACGTGGAGATCCCCAAGCAGCAGTCCGCCCAGGAGGCGGCCGACAACGAGGCCGGTGAGGGCGCCCGCAAGTGACTCCCGGTGAGGCAAGGTGAACCGATGGGCTTCCTGCAGAACCTGAAAGCCAAGCTCGCCCCCGCGAAGGACAAGGTCTCCGGCCTCGCGCAGCAGCACGGGGACAAGATCGACCAAGGCCTGGACAAGGCCGCGAAGATGGTCGACAGCAAGACCAAGGGCAAGTACAGCGACAAGATCCAGACGGGGACGGGCAAGGCGAAGGACGCCCTGGATCGCCTCGCCGGGAGCCACGACGGCAAGGGCACGGGGGGCGGCACCACTCCCCCGTCGTCGCCGTCACCCCCGTCGGCCTCCTGAACACACCGACGGACGGCCGTGAAGCGCGCTGAGCTTCACGGCCGTCGGCGTGTGCGGTGGGCCGAGGGCGGCGGGTGGGGTCGCAGGGGGCGCCTCGCCACGTATGCCTCGTGAGGCGTGTCGTGTGCCGTGTGTCGATGCGTGTAGTCGACGTGTACGGAGACCGTCGTCGGCAGGTGCGGGGACCTCGTCGGGGTGTCCGCCGGGGGCCGTGACGGGCTTGCCGAAGCGGTCGGGTGTCGGCCAGATCCAGGTGGGCTCGCCGAAGCCGTCGGCGGGCCACCGAGGTCGCTCACGGCCCGCCACAGCTGCTTGACGCCCCACACGGACACAGCGCCTGCCTGGGCTGCTGACCGGCCCGCCCAGGGCACCGGCGACCTGCGGGCGCCGCGCCCTGAGCACCGCTCACAGCCTGGCGGCCGCCAGGCCCGCCTAGGACCAGGTCGCCACCAGATACCCCACCCCGTAGGGCGCGTCGTCGAAGAGCAGGGCTCCGCGCAGGCCCGCGCCCTCGGCGGCGCCCGCGAGCACCTGCCAGGGGGCGCGGCCCGCGGCCTTCAGCTCGTACGCGAGCTCGGCGTCCAGGGACTTGAGGGCCGCCACGTCCGCCGCGCCCAGCGCCTCGGCGACGCGCGCGTCGAAGCCCTCCGCCCGGTCGTCGAGATAGCCGGGCGCCTTCAGCGTGCGGCAGGCGCTGGAGTCGCCCATGACCAGCAGTGCCACCCGGTCCGCGCGGGCGGCGATCGCCTCCCCGCTCTGGATGCACCGCTCGGGCTCGAGCGGTTCCCCCACGCCGAGGCCCTCCACGGGCGCGGCCGACCACTTCGTGCGGCCGAGCAGCCACGCGCCGACGGCCAGGGACGTCGGGAGCTCGCGCTCCGGCGCCGTAGCGCCCTGCCCGGGGGACGCCTCGCCCAGTGTGACGTCGAGGTCCACACCGAAGCCGCGGAACGACCCGGGGGCGCCTTGCGCATGGGGGCCTCGGCCGCTCCGGTCGGCAGGGCCGACGACCACCAGGAGGTCCGGCCGGGAGGCCGCGAGGACGGCGATCGCGTCCGAGCAGGCCGCACGCGCGGCGTCGAGCTCGGGCGCGGCGCCCGCGGCCACCTCGGGCACGAGCAGCGGCGGGCAGGGGCAGACGGCAGCGGCGACAAGCATGATCCGCAGCGTAACGCTCCCCACGGACAGCGGGGAGGGCGACCGCCGGGGCGCGGTGGAGTCGGGCAGGCCGGGAGACAGGGCGGGCCGGGTGCCCGTGCGGGGCACCCGGCCGCGAACCGTCAGTCCAGGCTGCAGCCGCCGCCCGTGGCCACCGGCAGGGGCTCCGGGACACCCACCTTGGGGAGGCCGAGCAGGACACCGGCCGGCTTCGCGGCCTCGGTGGTGTTGCGCTTCTCCCAGGCGTCGCCCGCGCGCGTGCGGCGCACGTCGAGCACGGGTCCCTCGGCGAGCAAGTGGTGCGGCGCCGCGTACGTCACCTCGACGGTCACCACGTCGCCGGGGCGCACCTCGGTGTCCGGCTTGGTGAAGTGGACCAGGCGGTTGTCGGGGGCGCGGCCGGAGAGGCGGTGCGTGGCGCCGTCCTTGCGGCCCTCGCCCTCGGCGACCATGAGCTCCAGGGTGCGGCCGACCTGCTTCTTGTTCTCCTCCCAGGAGATCTCCTCCTGGAGGGCCACCAGGCGCTCGTAGCGCGCCTGCACGACCTCCTTGGGGATCTGGCCGTCCATCTCGGCGGCGGGGGTGCCGGGCCGCTTGGAGTACTGGAAGGTGAAGGCCTGGGCGAAGCGGGCCTCGCGGACCACGTGCAGGGTCTGCTCGAAGTCCTCCTCGGTCTCCCCGGGGAAGCCCACGATGATGTCCGTGGTGATGGCCGCGTGCGGGATGGCGGCGCGGACCTTCTCGATGATGCCCAGGTAGCGCTCCTGGCGGTAGGAGCGGCGCATCGCCTTCAGGACGGGGTCCGAGCCGGACTGCAGCGGCATGTGCAGCTGGGGCATCACGTTCGGCGTCTCGGCCATCGCGGCGATCACGTCGTCCGTGAAGTCGCGCGGGTGCGGCGAGGTGAAGCGGACCCGCTCCAGGCCTTCGATCGCGCCGCAGGCGCGCAGGAGCTTGCTGAAGGCCTCGCGGTCGCCGATGTCGGAGCCGTACGCGTTGACGTTCTGGCCGAGGAGCGTGATCTCGGAGACGCCCTCGGCGACGAGGGCCTCGATCTCGGCGAGGATGTCGCCGGTCCTGCGGTCCTTCTCCTTGCCGCGCAGGGCGGGCACGATGCAGAAGGTGCAGGTGTTGTTACAGCCGACGGAGATCGACACCCAGGCCGCGTACGCGCTCTCGCGGCGCGTGGGCAGCGTCGAGGGGAACGCCTCCAGGGACTCGGCGATCTCGATCTGCGCCTCTTCCTGGACGCGGGCGCGCTCCAGGAGGACCGGCAGCTTGCCGATGTTGTGCGTCCCGAAGACGACGTCGACCCAGGGGGCCTTCTTGACGATGGTGTCCCGGTCCTTCTGCGCCAGACAGCCGCCGACGGCGATCTGCATGCCGGGGCGCGAGGCCTTCCTCGGGGCGAGGCGGCCGAGGTTGCCGTACAGGCGGTTGTCGGCGTTCTCACGCACCGCGCACGTGTTGAAGACCACGACGTCGGCGTCGCCGTCGGAGCCTTCGGGGGCGCGCACGTACCCCGCGCCCTCCAGGAGCCCGGAGAGGCGCTCGGAGTCGTGGACGTTCATCTGGCACCCGTAGGTGCGCACCTCGTAGGTCTTCAATCCGTCCACTGCTCCACCAGCCACGTCGTCACCGCTCACCCGTCCAGGGTAAGGGCTTGGATCAGTACACCGTGCGGAGCGGCCCGGCGGCCCCGGCCGGGCGGCGACAGCCCTGCGGGGCGGCGCCCTCCCGGCCGGGCCGGGCGCCCCCTTGTGGCGGTCCGGTCCTGAGCACCCAACTCACCCCGCTAGATTGCGTGTTGGCAACCGCACCGGCCCACCCCTCGCGCCAGGAGGCGATCACGTGACCGGGAACCCTTCCCCTGAGGTTCCGCCGAGCACCCAGGAACCGTCCCCCAAGGACGCCGCCGACGCCGTACGGAGCCGGATCAACACCGCGCAGCCGCACACGGCGCGGATCTGGAACTACTGGCTCGGCGGCAAGGACAACTACGCGGTCGACCGGGAGGCGGGCGACCGCATCCGCGAGCTGCACCCCGGGATCGGTGACTACGCGCGCGCGGACCGCCTCTTCCTGGGCCGTGCGGTGCGCCACCTGGTGACGGACCTCGGAGTGCGCCAGTTCCTCGACGTCGGCACCGGCCTGCCGACGGCCGACAACACGCACGAGGTGGCCCAGCGGATCGCCCCGGAGTCACGCATCGTCTACGTAGACAACGATCCGCTGGTCCTCACGCACGCGCGTGCTCTGCTGACCAGCTCCCCGGAGGGGCGCACCGACTACCTGGACGCCGACATGAGGGACGTTGAGAGCGTCCTGAAGCACGCGGCGCGGACCCTGGACTTCAGTGAGCCGGTCGCACTGATGCTCCTGGGGGTCGTGATTTTCATCGACGACGACCAGGAGGCCTACGGTCTCGTGCGCCGCCTCATGGACGCCCTGCCCGCCGGGAGCCATCTGGTCCTTTCGCACACGATCACCAGCCCGGCGATGCCGGACGTGGACGCGGCGGTGGCCTTCTGGAACGAGCACGGCACTCCGAAGCTGACGCAGCGCACGCCCGACCAGGTGGCCCGGTTCTTCGAGGGTCTCGATCTGCTGGATCCCGGTGTGGTCTCGTGCTCGCGCTGGCGCCCGGAGGGGACCGACGGCGATCCGGCGGCACTGCCGGACGAGGTGGCCATGTACGCGGGCGTGGCCCGCAAGGGCTGAGCCGCACACACAAAGGCCCGCACGCACAACGGGCCGCCCGGACAATGGGCCCCCGCGCGGCCCGTCAGGGCAGCGGGACCCAGACCGTGCGCCCCCGGGAGTCCCGTTCCGCCCGGCCGAAGACCACGTCCGCGAAGTGGATGCCGAAGCCCAGCGTGTCGGGCTCGGTCAGCTCGTTCACGAGCCAGTGGCGGTACTCGGCCGCGACGCCGGGGTCGTGGTCGACGGCCGCCGACCACTCCGGGTGGGTGACCTGGACCGGCGAGTGCAGGGCGTCGCCGAAGGCCAGGAGCCGCTGCCCGCCCGAGGTGATCTCGAAGGTCACGTGCCCCACGGTGTGGCCCGGCCGCACGAGGGCGCGTACGCCGGGGAAGACCTCCTCGCCGTCCGTGACCGTGCGCACCTTGGGCGCGAGGACGGCCAGGACCTCCTCGGTCGCGCCGTGGCTCGCGGCCAGGTGGCGCTGGTCCCACTCAGGCCGCGCGAAGAGGTAGGCGGCGCGCGTGAAGGCGGGTTCGGTGCCGCCCGGGGCGGGGTTCCAGGCCCACCCCAGGTGGTCGCCGTGCAGGTGTGTGAAGGCGACCGCCTCGATCGTGCCGGGGTCGCGGCCCAGCTCGTCGAGGCTGTCGAGGAGCCTGCCGCTGCTCAGGGCGCCTATCAGGGGGTTGTCCGGGGCGTCCGCGAAGGCCTGCGGGCCGAATCCGGCGTCGATCAGCAGGGCACGGTCGCCGTGCTCGACGAGCAGCCCGCCGACGCTCGCCACGAGGTGTCCGTGCTCATCCAGGTGGTCCGCGTACGTCGCCCAGTCGCTGTCGGTCGCGGCGGGCAGCCAGCCACCGGGCTTGAGGCCCACGGCCCCGTCCGCCACATAGCTGACGCGCAGTTCGCCGAGGTGGAACGTGCGGGTGCGGGCGGGCCTGCGGAGCCGCTCGGCCTCCGCACGCGGCGGCGCGACGGCGTCGACGGGCGCGTCAGCGGTGTTCTCGGGCGTGGGCATGGGGCCTCCAGGGCGGTCGGTTCAGCCGTCGGTGCGACGGTCGCGCCGCCGCACCGAGAGAAACGTTAGAGCTAGAACCATTCGAGTTGCAACCATTCGAGTTGCATGGAGTGAGTAGGCTGGGAGCCATGGCGAACACGCGCGGGAACGCTCAGGAAGCCGACCAGGCGGGCCGTACGGCGGTCGCGAGCGCGGAGACGGACCCGGCGGCGCCTGCGGACCTCCCAGCGGCCGACTGGCGCGTCTGCGGCCTCGTGAACGCCCTCGCCCGGCGGATCGAGACGCACGTGCGCGAGCACGCCATCGCCCTCGGCCTGACCGCGCCGCAGGCGATCGCGCTGCGGGAGCTGACCGGGCCCCTGACCCTGCGCGAGCTGGCACAGCGGATGAGCTGCGAGCCGTCCAACGCCACGTTCGTCTCCGACCGCCTGGAGGAGCAGGGCCTCGTCGAGCGCCGCCCCCACCCCAGCGACCGCCGCGCCAAGCAACTCGTCCTCACTCCCCAAGGCACCGCCCTGCGCGAGCGTCTGATGGCGTCGCTCTCCAAGGAGTCCCCTCTCAGCCCCCTGTCGGACCGGGAGCAGGACACGCTCCGCGACCTCCTGACGCGGGCCGTGGTGCGCTGAGTCACCCCTCCGGAGAGGGCGCCTTTCCCGTCGGGCCGCTCGGGCCCTGGTCACCACGGCGAGGCGAATGGCAGGATCGCGCCCATGTTCGCGGCCCTGTCCCACCTCACCCGACGGCGCGCCCTCCAGGGCTCGGCCGCGGGCCTCGTGGTGTTCGGGCTGCTCCTGTGGTGGCTGCTCCCGGTGGGCGACGAGTCGCCCAAGGGGCAGATGAGCTTCAGCACGGGCGTCAAGGGCGCCGTCTACGAGACGTACGGGAACCTGCTGCGGAGCGCCGCCGCCAAGGACATGCCGGACGTCACCATCGACCTCCTGAACAGCCAGGGGTCGCAGCAGAACGTGCAGCGGGTGGCCACCGGGAAGGCCGACTTCACCATCGCGGCGGCCGACGCCGTGGAGAAGTACCGCCTGGACGGCGGCCCCGGAGCGGACCGGCTGCGGGGCTGCGCCCGGCTGTACGACGACTACGTACACATCGTCGTGCGCCGCTCGTCGGACATCATGTCGGCGCGGGACCTGCGCGGGAAGAAGGTCGCCGTCGGACAGCCGCGCTCCGGGGTGCAGCTGATCGCCGACCGCGTCCTCCAGGCCGCCGGGCTCGACCTGAAGAAGGACCTCACGGCGCTGCCCGCCGGCATAGACACCGCGCCCGAGCTGCTGCGGCGCGGCAAGATCGACGCCTTCTTCTGGTCCGGCGGACTGCCCACGACGTCCGTGCAGAAGCTCTCCGAGCGCATGAGCATCCGCCTCGTACCGCTCGGCGACCTCGTCGACGCCCTGCACCGACAGGGCCGCGAGTCGCGCTACTACCGTGCCGCCGTCATGCCCGCCGACGCCTATCCAGAGGCCCAGCAGAACGCGTCCGTGCGGACCCTGGCCGTGGCCAACCTCCTGGTGACCACCAACCGCGCCGACCCGAAGCTGACGGAGGGCCTGACCCGTACGGTCATCGACAGCCGCGACCGCATCGGCGCGCGCGTGCACGCCGCGCAACTGGTCGACCTGCGGACGGCCCTGTACACGCACCCCTTGGCGCTGCACGAGGGCGCGCGGCGCTACTACCGCTCGGTCAAGCCTTAGCCGCGGGCCTGCCCGCGGGAGCCTGCCGGGGCACCCCGAGCGTCGCCTTCAGACCGTGCGGCTCGTGGCGCGCGTACTCCAGGGAGCCGCCGCCCGCGGCGAGCAGCGCCCGGGAGATCGACAGGCCGAGGCCGGAGCCCTTCACGTTCTGGTGCCGGTTGCTGCGCCAGAAGCGGTCGCCGATGCGGGCCAGCTCGTCGTCGGTGAGGCCCGGGCCGCCGTCGGTGACGACGACCGTCGTCGTCGCGTCGGCCGAGGCGACCCGCACCTCGACCCGCTCCCCCTCCGGCGTGAACTTCAGGGCGTTGTCGATCACCGCGTCCAGGGCGCTGGACAGCGCGATCGGGTCCGCCCAGCCGGTGGTCGCCGGGCAGTGCCCCTCCAGGCGCACGCCCCGCTCCTCGGCGAGCGGGCGCCAGGACGCCACGCGCTCGGCCGCCAGCTCGCCGATGTCGGTGAGCTGGAGGTCCGCCGCGGCGTGCTCGGCGAGCGCCAGGTCCAGGAGGTCGTCGAGGACCTGGGCGAGACGCTTGCCCTCGGTGCGGACCGAGGCGATCTCCTCATTGCCCTCGGGCAGCTCCAGGGCGAGCAGCTCGATGCGCAGGAGGAGGGCGGACAGGGGGTTGCGCAGTTGGTGGGAGGCGTCGGCGACGAAGGCACGCTGCTGCTCCAGGACGTCCTCGACGTGGTCGGCCATCTCGTTGAACGAACGGGCCAGGCGCCGGAGTTCCGGCGGCCCGCCGGCCGCCGCGACCCGGGAGGCGAGGCGCCCGGTCGCGATGTCGTGCGTGGTCGCGTCCAGGACGCCCACCGGACGCAGGATCCAGCGGGTGAGGCGCAGCGCGGCGCCGACCGCGAGGAGCATCGCCGCCGACTCGCCCGCGACGATCAGGAGCCAGCCGTGCAGGGTCTTCGCACGCATGCGCCCGGTGGGCGAGTCGGTGACGACGACGGCGACCACGTCTCCGTCGCGGATCACCGGTGACGCCACGACGATGCGCCCGCCCTCCTGCCAGGGCCACACCTGGGGCGGGTCGTGGCTCCCCCGGGAGCGCAGCGCCTCTTCGAAGGCGTCGCTCACGGGGTGGCCCGCGCCGGGCAGGAACCACGCGGCCGGGGCGTGCGCCATGGGGTACCTGTCGCGGAAGAAGACACCCGCCTTGATGCCGTAGACCTCGTTGTAGTAGTCGAGTTCCTTCTGGAGGGTCTCGCGGCGCTCGTCCTTGTCGCGCAAGCGCGAACCGGCGGGCCGTTTCGTGACGAACTGCGCGAGCGAGGCGAAGCGCGCCGTGTCGTCGATGCGGTCGACGACGACCTTCTGCTGCTGGGCCGACGCCACGCTCACGGCGAGGGGGAAGCCCAGGGCCAGCAGGACGCCCGCCATCAGGACGATGAGCAGCGGCAGGAGGCGGGCGCGCACCTGGCCCCGCTACGACGCCGGGGCGACGAGCCGGTACCCGACTCCGCGCACGGTCTCGATCAGGGCGGGCATGTGCAGCTTGGCCCGCAGGGACGCGACGTGCACCTCCAGCGTGCGGCCCGTGCCCTCCCAACTGGTGCGCCACACCTCGCTAATGATCTGCTCCCGGCGGAAGACCACCCCGGGCCGCTGGGCGAGCAGCGCGAGCAAGTCGAACTCCTTGCGGGTCAGTTGCACCTTGGCACCGTCCACGCTGACCTGACGGGTGGGCAGTTCGATGCGTACGTTGCCGAGCCGCAGTTCCGTCTCGGCGGGGGCCGCGGCGGCCTCGGCCGCGGACGGGCGGCGGGTGACCGCGTGGATGCGTGCGATGAGCTCCCCAGTGTCGTACGGCTTCACTACGTAGTCATCGGCTCCGAGGTTCAGGCCGTGGATGCGGGAGCGCACGTCGGCGCGGGCCGTCACCATGATGACCGGGGTCCGCGTGCGCTTGCGGATCTTCCCGCAGACCTCATAGCCGTCCTGGTCGGGCAGGCCGAGGTCGAGGAGCACCACCCCGAAGGGTGCCGCGTCGCCCGGCAGCAGGGCCTGGAGGGCCTCCTCGCCGTTGCGCGCGTGGGTGACGGCGAAGCCGTGCCGGGCCAGGACCGCGGACAAGGCGGCGGCCACGTGGTCGTCGTCCTCGACGAGCAGCAGTCTCATGCGGCCCTCCTCCAGCCCATAGGCTCCCCTGTAGTTCATCGGTCGTACCGTCAGTTCATTGATCGTTCCGCTCCCGCTCGCGTGCGGGGTACGCCCTTTGTCGTAGGCGTCTCGTACGCGCGCGTGCGCGCGGATCCAGCGGTGTGCCGGACGCCGCGACGCGCCCCAAGGCATCCACGCCGATGGATAAGGACCGCGTCAAGGCCCTTCGGGTCACGGACACGTTCCGTTATGCACCCGGTACGCGCGCGGGGCGCCCTCTTCACACGGTGTGTCCGGTTGCGGCCGGATCGTTATGCTCAATTTCCCCTCAGATGTAATGACGCTGGTCGCACCGGGTTACTACTGTCCTCCCAACCCGAGGAGGATGGAGCAACAAGCCGTGACCGAAGTATCGGTGACCAAGGACGCCATACCCGCGGCGGACGACCTTGTCGTGTTGAAGAACGTCAACAAGCACTTCGGCGCACTGCACGTCCTCCAGGACATCGACCTGACCATCGCCCGCGGCGAAGTCGTCGTCGTGATCGGGCCCTCCGGGTCCGGCAAGTCGACGCTGTGCCGCACGATCAACCGCCTGGAGACCATCGACTCCGGCGCGATCACGATCGACGGCAAACCGCTGCCCCAGGAGGGCAAGGAGCTCGCCAGGCTCCGCGCCGACGTGGGCATGGTCTTCCAGTCCTTCAACCTCTTCGCGCACAAGACCGTGCTCGAGAACGTGATGCTGGGCCAGGTCAAAGTGCGCAGGACGGCCAAGGCGGAGGCGGAGGAGAAGGCACGCGGTCTGCTCGACCGCGTGGGCGTCGGCACCCAGGCCGACAAGTACCCGGCGCAGCTCTCCGGTGGCCAGCAGCAGCGTGTGGCGATCGCCCGGGCGCTCGCCATGGGGCCCAAGGTCATGCTCTTCGACGAGCCCACGTCCGCGCTCGACCCCGAGATGATCAATGAGGTCCTCGAGGTGATGCAGCAGCTCGCCCGGGACGGCATGACCATGGTCGTCGTCACCCACGAGATGGGCTTCGCCCGGTCGGCCGCCAACCGGGTCGTCTTCATGGCGGACGGCCGGATCGTCGAAGAGGCCACGCCGGACCAGTTCTTCAGCAACCCGCGCAGCGACCGTGCCAAGGACTTCCTGTCGAAGATCCTGCACCACTGACGCGCCGCACGCGCTCCCGCGCGCGGGACGCCTCATCGGACGCATGACGCTCGGCAGCGTCTCCCCCAACCTCCGCCGAAACGAAGGATGTTCACCATGAAGGTTCGCAAGGTCACCGCGGCAGCCTCCGTTCTGCTCGCACTCTCCCTCACGGCCACCGCGTGTGGCGGCGACGACGACAAGGACGACAAGGGCTCCGGCGGGGGCGGCAAGGTCACCATCGGCATCAAGTTCGACCAGCCCGGCCTCGGCCAGAAGACGCCGGACGGCAAGTACGAGGGCTTCGACGTCGACGTCGCCACCTACGTGGCCAAGAAGCTCGGCTACAAGGAGGGCGACATCGAGTGGAAGGAAGCCAAGAGCGCCGACCGCGAGACGATGCTCCAGCGCGGTGACGTCGACTTCATCGCGGCGACCTACTCGATCACGCCGGAGCGCGAGGAGAAGGTCGACTTCGCGGGTCCGTACCTGCTCGCCCACCAGGACGTCCTGGTCCGCGCCGACGACAAGTCGATCAAGTCGCCGAAGGACCTGAACAGCAAGAAGCTCTGCTCGGTGACCGGCTCGACCTCGGCGCAGAACGTCAAGGAGAAGCTGGCGCCCAAGGCCCAGCTCCAGAACTACGGCGCCTACTCCCAGTGCCTGACCGGCCTGCAGAGCAAGGCCATCGACGCGCTCACCACCGACGACTCGATCCTCGCCGGTTACGCCGCGCAGAAGAACTTCCAGGGCAAGTTCAAGCTCGGCGGCTTCAAGATGACCAACGAAAACTACGGGATCGGCGTCAAGAAGGGCTCCGACCTCAAGAAGAAGATCAACGACGCGCTGGCCGCGATGGTCAAGGACGGCTCGTGGGAGAAGGCCGTGAAGGCCAACTTCGGCCCGGCCAACTACAAGAACGAGCCCGCCCCGAAGATCGGCGACATCGTCAAGTAAGCAGGACGTGAGGGGCGTGCCGCTCGCCGTGGCGGCACGCCCCTTCGCCCTCTACGCGGAAGCTGTCCCTCTACGCGGAAGCGCGGGAGAACGTGTTCGACTTTCTTGAAGGCTATGACCTGTGGGGGGCCTTCTGGGAGACGGTGAAGCTCACCGGACTCTCAGCGGTCGGCTCCCTGATATGGGGAACCGTGCTGGCGGGCATGCGCGTCAGCCCCGTACCCCTGATGCGCGGCTTCGGAGCCGTCTACGTCAACGTCGTGCGGAACATTCCGCTGACCATCATCATCGTGTTCACGTCGCTCGGCCTGAACCAGACGCTGCTCATCGACCTGGGTGCGTCGACCATCGACGCGACCAACTTCCGCCTGGCGGTGCTCGGTCTGACCGCCTACACGGCCGCCTTCGTCTGTGAGGCGCTGCGCTCGGGCATCAACACCGTGCCGTTGGGCCAGGCCGAGGCCGCCCGCGCGATCGGCCTGAGCTTCACACAGGTCCTCACCCTGGTCGTGCTCCCGCAGGCCTTCCGCTCGGTGGTGGCTCCGCTCGCCAACGTCCTCATCGCGCTCACGAAGAACACCACCGTGGCCGCCGCGATCGGTGTCGCCGAGGCGGCCCTGCTGATGAAGGGCATGATCGAGAACGAGGCCCAGACGATCGCGATCGCCGCCGTCTTCGCGTTCGGCTTCATCTGCCTCACCCTTCCGACCGGTCTGATCCTCGGCTGGGTCAGCAAGAAGGTGGCGGTCAAGCGATGAACTCCGTCCTCTACGACGTCCCGGGCCCCCGCGCCAAACAGCGCAACATCATCTACTCAGTGGTCTTCCTGGTCGCCGTCGGCCTGGTGGGCTGGTGGGTCTACAACGCCCTGTCGGACAAGGGCCAGCTCGACTGGGAGAAGTGGAAGCCCTTCTTCACGGACAGCAGGTCCTGGACGACGTACATCTGGCCCGGCCTGGAGAACACGCTCAAGGCAGCTGCGTACTCCATGGTCATCGCACTGCCCCTGGGTGCGGTGCTCGGTATCGCGCGCCTCTCGGACCACCTGTGGGTGCGCATCGTGGCCGGCACGATCGTGGAGTTCTTCCGCGCGATCCCGGTCCTCATCCTGATGCTGTTCGCCAACGCGGCCTTCGCCGAGTACAGCGACGTCACCTCCGACGACCGGCCCATGTACGCGGTCGTGACCGGACTCGTCCTGTACAACGCCTCCGTGCTCGCGGAGATCGTGCGGGCGGGCATCCTCGCCCTGCCCAAGGGCCAGACCGAGGCGGCCAAGGCCATCGGCCTCCGCAAGGGCCAGACCATGCGGTCCGTGCTCCTTCCGCAGTCGGTCACGGCGATGCTGCCCGCGATCGTCAGCCAGCTCGTGGTCATCGTGAAGGACACCGCGCTCGGCGGCGCGATGCTGACCTTCCCCGAGCTCCTGTCGACCGTCAGCACGATGAGCGGCTACTACGGTGCCAACGTCATCGCCAGCTTCACGATCGTCGCGGTGATCTACATCGTGCTGAACTTCATCCTCACGTCGTTCGCCTCCTGGCTGGAGCGCAGGCTGCGGCGCGGGAAGAAGTCCACCGGCGCGATGGTGCCTCCGGCGGCCGTGGCGGGAACGTTCGCGACGGGAGACGGCGGTGGCGCCCTGGGCGCCCTCGGTGGCGGCACGGGCGACACCGGTGGCAGCACCAACTGAGCCGACCGCCCCGGCGCTCACCCGATGATCTGCAAGAACGAAGGCAGTGGCGATCACGCCACTGCCTTCGTCGCTTGACGCAGGAACCAGCAGTGGGTTGCATACGTTCTGTGATCGTGCACCGGGTTTCAACTGCCATTTCCTGTACGTACGTCCAGCGCTCGCGGGCAGTCCTGGCAGGAGGCGGCGCGCCGTGGACCCGGTGATCGTCGTCGGCGCGGGCCCCGTGGGGCTCACGCTCGCCCTGGCTCTCGCCCGTCACTCGGTGCCCACCGTGGTCCTGGACGAAGGGCCCGGCAAGGACGAGCAGCGCCCCGCGCGGACCGTCATCCTGCGGGAGGACACGGCGGCACTCGTCGAGCGTCTCTGCGGGGCGTCCTTCGGGGGCCCGGACACGGGGGCGCGCTGGGGCGGCTGGCGGTCGATGCGGCGCAAGCAGGTGATGCGGCAGCTCACGTTCAGTGACGAGATGCCCTCGCCGTTGCACGTGCCGCAGCACGTGCTGACCGGTGCGCTGCGGGACGCCATCGTCGACGAGCGGCTCGTGAAGATCGCGGTGGAGAGCAAGCTGGACACCCTGGAGCAGGACGCCTCGGGGCTCACGGCCCACACGCGCGGGCCCAAGGACACCTGGTGGCGCGGCAGCTATCTCGTCGGCTGCGACGGGCCCCGGTCGACCGTCCGCAAGCTGCTCGACATCCGCTTCCCGGGGCGCACCGCGGTCGAGCGACACGCGGTTGCCGCCCTGCGGACGGAACTTCCCTGGCCCGGCGAAGCGTTGCTGCACCGGAGCCCGCCGTGGCCCGGCGGCGGCCCCGAGGTGACGGCGCGTCCACTGCCGGGCGGCGTCTGGCGGATCGACTGGCTGCTGCCGCCGCGCGGCGACCTGGTGACGCCCGACGCCCTCGTCTCCCGCGTCCGGGAGACCCTCTCGGGCTGGTGCGGCGCCACCCCGCCGTACGACCTGCTCGACACCGGGGTCCACACGGTCCACCACCGGCTCGCCCGCCGCTGGCGCTCCGGGCGCTGCTTCCTGGCCGGGGACGCCGCCCACCTCCTCGGCGCCGTCGGCACCCAGGGCCTGGACGAAGGCCTCCGGGACGCCGACAACCTCGCCTGGAAGCTGGCGCTCGCCTGGCACCACGGCGCGAGCGGCGCGCTGCTCGACAGCTACCAGACCGAGCGGCGCGCAGCCGTGGCCGCGCGTCTGCGCGCCGCCGACCAGTCGCTGCCCGTGGTCCGCGGCGGCGGTGGGCTGCGCTCGTACGTGCCGGGGGCCGCGCGCGGTCAGGACGCGTTGCTCACGGACGGCCATGTGGGGCGCGGCCAGCTGGGCGCGCCGGGGGCGTACACCGATTCGCCGCTGTCCCCCGGAAGTTCGGACTCCACGGTCCTCGTGGCCACGGAGCCGGGCGCCCCGGTCACCGACGTCGCCGTGACGGCCCCCGACGGTTCCGTCGTACGACTGCGGGACCGGTTCGGCCTCAGCCAGCTCCTCGTGGTGCTCGTGGCGCCCGGAACCGTCGTGTGGGACCGGCGGCACTGGATGAAGGCCGGGATCATGCCCCGCCTCGCCGCCGCGGTGACCGCGCTGCCGGCCCCCGCCGAGCTCCTCGTCGCGGAGAGCTACCCGGGCGCCGCGGCGCACACGGTCCTGCTCGTACGCCCGGACGGCCATCTGGTCACCGCGCTGAACGGCGTACGCCCCGCGGAGCTGTACGCGGCCGCCGAGGCGGCCCTGGGCAAGGCGGTGCGGGAAACGCCGGAGAAGGGGCGGGCGAGGGGCGCGCCGAGGAAGAACGGCGGCCCGAAGGACGCCGGGGCCGCCCCCGGGAAGCCGGGCAGCGAGCCTGTCGACGCCCGAGCAGCCGACCGAACAGCCCACGAGACGCCCGGGTCCGATACGAAGGGTGGCCGAGCAGCCGGGGGGAAGTCCTCCACCGGGCCATCGAGCGAACCGAAGAAGCCATCCCCGTAGGCCCCCGATCCAGGCCCCCCAGCCAGGTCAGCGGCTGTCCCGGGCCCCGTAGACAGCTGCTGTTGAACCAGAAACGACCGTCCGACCGTATGCTGAGCGCGAGTTGACCACTCCCCACGGTCATGGTCTACTCCGGACCATGACCGACACCGCTGTCCGCTTGTGGCGGAGGGTCCACATGGACCTCGTCCGCTATGCGGGCTGCGTGTGTCAGCCGTCCTGCTGAATTCGCCATCACCACCCTTCTCGCGCGCCCGTCGTCGGCGTGCCGTTCCGCGAACTCCCAGGACGGTCCCATGTCAGCGTCTGTCTCCAGCCCTGCCCCCCTGCCCTCCCCCGCCGGTTCCCGTGTGGCCCCGCCCACGTCGGCCGACCTCCTCCACTTCGTGCGCCGCACCGCCGCGGACACCGACCTCATCGCCTCGCTCCCCCTCGACCCCGAGGGCCGCACCTGGGTGCGCCTCGACGGGCCCGGCGGCAGCGAGGCCTGGCTGATCGGGTGGCCGCCCGGCACCGGCACCGGCTGGCACGACCACGCCGAGTCGGTCGGCGCCTTCACCACCGCGTCGGGCGCCCTCAAGGAGAACTCCCTCGCCGCCCGGCTGCCCACCGACGGCTGGAAGACCCTGGAACTCACCGAGGGCATCGACCGCGAGCGGCGGCTGCCCGCCGGACAGGGACGGGCGTTCGGCCGCAACCACGTGCACGAGGTGCTCAACGAGTCCCCTACGGAGCACGCCGTCTCCGTGCACGCGTACTATCCGCCACTTCCACGGATCCGCCGCTACAGCCGCACCGGTGACGTGCTACGCCTTGAGCACGTCGAGCGTCCGGAGGACTGGCAGTGAGTGCGGGCCTTGAGTTGAACGGAATCCCGGGTGTACCGACGGCCTCGGCGATCGCCGACGAGCCGCTCGCACCCGTGGGCATAGACGAGTTCCTCGAACGCGTACGGCGCGGCCTCGACCGGGTCACGCCCCGCCAGGCGCACGAGATCGACCGGTCCGGTGGCCTCCTTGTCGACATCCGGTACGCGGCGCTGCGCGAGCGCGACGGCCTGATCCCGGGGGCGCTGGTCGTCGAACGCAACGAACTGGAGTGGCGCCTCGACCCCCAGGGCAGCCACCGCGCCCCCCAGGCCGTCAGCCACGACCTGGAGATCGTCGTCGTCTGCAACGAGGGCTACGCGTCGAGCCTCGCGGCCCACTCCCTGCGCCAGCTCGGGTTGCGGTACGCGACCGACCTCGTCGGTGGCTTCCAGGCCTGGAAGGCGGCCGGGCTCCCCGTCACCGAGGAACTGCACTCTTCCGCGTAGGGGTTCCCGGGCACGCGTGGACGCCCCATACTGCGCTCCCGTAGGAGCGTGAGTAAGGGGCGCCCACCATTGCGTACCGCCCCTTACTCCTTGGCGGACGCGACCGTGACCGGCAGCGGCTTCAGAGCGGCGCGGCCCGGCAGCGCCGTGGCCATCAGGGCGAGCAGCCCCGCCACGGCGACCACGGCGACGTACAGCAGCGGCAGGACCACGGGGGCGGCGGAACCGGTCATGCCGACGCTGAACGCGGTCAGGACGGCGAGGGCGATCCCGCTGCCCAGGGCGGTCGCGATGAGCAGGACCGACAGCGCCTCGGTGCGCAGCATGCCCCGGACCTGGCGGCCCGTGGCGCCCGCGAGGCGCAGCAGCGCGAACTCCCGGACCCGCTCCGACACCGACATCGCGAGCGTGTTGACGACGGCGATCGCGGTGAAGGCCAGCACGAGCCCCATGGCGAGGAGGTTCACGTCGGCGCTCGACTGGCCGCGCTCGGCCTGGAGGCGGTCGACGGCGTCCGGGGAATCCACCCGCACGGCCGGGAACTCTCGCAGGGTCGCCGCGAGTTGATCCTTCGTACGGTCGCTCCTGACGAGGACCGTGGCGGCGAGCGGGTTGTCGACGTGGCGGGCGACCAGGTCGTGCGCCAGGGTCAGGTCGCCGAAGCCGAGCCCGCGCGAGTAGACGGCGCCGACCTTCAGGGTGGTCGGTGTGCCGTCGCCCAGGGTGAGCTTGAGGCTGCTGCCCGGCTTCAGGCCGAGTCGGTCGGCGGCGAGTTCGCTGACGGCGACGTCACCCGCGCCGAAGGACGCCAGCGAGCCCGCCGTGACGTCCGGGTCCCAGGTGCGGGTGAGGCCCGCCGGAGTCACGCCCTGCGCCGGGTACTTGTCGAGCCCGACGCGCACGGTCGTGCGGACGACCTCGGTGACGGCCTCGACGCCTTCGGCCGCCCGCAGCCGCCGCGCTGCCGCCGCCGGTACGCCGGGGCCCTGCGCGGCAAGCGACCAGTCCGCTCGGACACCGTCGCGCGCCTCGGCACGGGCGGCGGCCGTGAGGGTGGGCTGCGTGAAGAGGACCGTGCACGTCATGCCGATGAGCAGCACCAGCGGGGTGACGGCGGCGGCCATCCGGGCGGCGTTGCCCCGGAGGTTGGCGTGCGCGAGCCGCCCGACCGGGCCGGTGAGCCGCAGCACGCGGCCGAGGACGGCGGCCGACGCCCTGACGACGAGCGGGCCGAGCAGGGCGACGGCCGAGGCGAGCACCACAACGGCCAGGAACGTGACGGGAGTCGACGCGGGCTCGGTCCGCAGCACGCTGAGCACCAGCACGAGGACGACACCGCCCGCGAGGAGGAGCAGACCGGCGGCGATGCGCACCCAGGAGAGCCTCGTGCGCTCCACGCTCGCCTCGGCCAGGGCCTCCCCGGGCCGGATGCGGGCGATGCGGCGGGCGGAGACACGCGCGGCCGCCCAGGCGCCGAACAGCGTCGCGGCGACGGCCACCAGCGGCGGGAAGAAGCTGACGACCCGGTCGAGCGTCGCCGGAACCACTCCCTCGTCGATGAACTTCCCGTACAGCAGCCCGCCGAGCGGGATGCCCGCCAGCGAGCCGAGCGCTCCGGCGGCCGCTCCGACGAGGAGCGCCTCACGGCCGAGGAGCTTGCGGAGCTGCTTCGGGCTGGCGGCGATGGCCCGCAGCAGGGCGAGTTCGCGGTAGCGCTGCTGGATGGACAGGGCGAAGGTGCCGACGACCACGAGCACGGCGACGAGCAGCGACGTGCCGCCCATCGCGCCGCCCATGCTGACGAGCTTCACCCGCGCGCCCGCCGCGTCGAGGAACTCGACGGAGCCACGGCCGTCACCGCTGGTGACCTGCGCGGTCGTACCGTCGAGGGCCTTCTTGACCGCCGCCTTCAGCGCCTGCGCGGACGTGCCGTCGGCCGGCAGGACGCCGAGGGCGGTGACCCGGCCGGGGTGGGCGGCGAGCCGCGCGGCCTCGCGGTCGGAGAAGAACAGGGAGGTCTGGTGCGCCAGGGCCTGCCCGCCGCCGTCCGGAGCGGCGATGCCCGAGACGCGGTACGTGCGCGGAGCCCGCGTCGACTGGACGGTGAGCCGGTCACCGGGCTTGAGGCGGGCGCGCTCGGCGAGGCCGCGGTCGACGACCAGGTCCGCCGCGGCGCGCGGAGCGCGGCCGTCGACGATCCGGAAGGGCGCGAGGGAGGCCGACGACCAGGCGTGCCCGTACGCGGGACGCTCCGGGTCACTGACCTCGGGCGTCAACGGCTGCGCCAGGAAGGTCAGTTCGGGTACGACCGTGCCGACGCCCGGCACCCCTTCGAGCCGCTCGGTGACCTCGCGCGGCAGCCAGGCCCGTTCGGCGATCGGCTTCGCCTTGTGCTTGACCTTCGTCTTGCCCTTCTTGTGCTTGACGGTGGTCTGGTGCACGTTCTGATCGGCGGAGACGAGCACGGGGGCGGCGGCGTAGCGCTCGGGGCGGATGGTGCCGCGCAGGCCCGTCTCCAGGAGCGTGCCGCAGGCCGTGATGAGCGCGGCAGCGCACATCAACGCGACGAAGGCCCCCAGGAATCCGCCCTTCCGGTCGCGGATCGTCTGGAGTGCGTAGCGCAGCATCATGAGGTCTCGGTCTCTCTTCTGTTGTCATCGGGGGTGCCCGGAGGGACGGCTGCCCCGGCGTCCATAGGCGCGGCTGCCGGTCCGGCCGCCGGTGCGGGGAAGGCCAGGAGGCGGGTGAGGACGGTGCGGGCCCCGGGCGGGGTGTCGGCGTCGGAGCGCTTGTAGCGGTTGAGGAGGGCGATGTACTCCTCGAAGAAGTCGCGCAGCTCGGCCGCCGTCAGCCGCATCGTGCCGCGCGAGTACGGGTAGGCGTCGGCCCACTCGTCGGCCTCGGCGCCGCCGCTCTCGCGCTGGAGCCGCTCGAAGAGCTCCAGGTCGGCGGCGTACGACAGGTGGTTCAGCTCGTCCATGACGAGCCGCGTCTCGGCGTTCTGCCTGCTGCGCGGCGGAAAGCGCCGGTCCCCGGGCACCGCGCGCCACCAGCGCTCGCGCCCGTGCCCGGTGCCGTCCGTCTCTTCGACGAAGCCGTACCGGGCGAGTTCGCGCAGGTG
Source organism: Streptomyces sp. NPDC053474 (assembly GCF_044544845.1). Lineage (NCBI taxonomy): Bacteria > Bacillati > Actinomycetota > Actinomycetes > Kitasatosporales > Streptomycetaceae > Streptomyces > Streptomyces sp. NPDC053474. The sequence goes on along the minus strand of NZ_JBITXV010000027.1, from coordinate 33,574 downwards.
GTAGCTCGTCGCCCCGGTGTTGAGGCCCAGGGCCCGGGCCAGGGTCGCGGACGTGGCGGGTCCGTGCACGGTGAGGTGCTGGAGCATCTGCTGCCGCCGGGGCTGCGCCAGCGCCTTGAGGACCTTCAGGTCACTCAGCTCTTCGGGACCGGGCACGGCGCCGTCGGCCCGGGCGGGACCGGTCTCGTCGGTCCCGGCGCCGCCGGACCCGATAGAGGCACCGGACTCCGCGGCCGGACCGGCTTGCGCGGCCCCGCTGGGGGCTCGCCCCTCGCTTCTGCCCTGGTGGTGAACCATGCGTACACAGTCGCCTGTGCACAGGTTCCTGTGCACGGTGGCGACCAGGCGTCTTGCATGGGGGGTTAACCCCCCTACGAGGCCCCGCTCCGGGGCCCGCCCGGAACCTCGGCCGGGGCTCGCCCGGGGCCTCGGGCCGGGAGCCGCCCGGATCCTCGGGCCGAGGGCCGCATCCGGTGGCCCGTCGGTCCTCACCCCTTGAGGTCCTCCCGAGGCCACAACCCCGATGGGTCCGGCAACCGCTCAGAGGCCCTCGTATCCGAGGTCCTCCGTGCCCTCCCCCTCCTGCTCCAGCGCCTCGCGGACCACGCGCAGCGCCATGCCCTCCGGATATCCCTTGCGGGCGAGCATGCCCGCGAGGCGGCGCAGCCGCTTGTCGCGGTCGAGGCCGCGGGTGGAGCGCAGCTTGCGGGCCACGAGCTCGCGGGCGGTGGCCTCCTCCTGCTCCGCGTCGAGCTGGCCGACGGCCTCGTCGATCAGGGTCGCGTCCACGCCCTTGGTCCGCAGCTCGCGTGCCAGGGCCCGGCGGGCAAGGCCCCGGCCGTGGTGCCGGGACTCCACCCAGGCGTCCGCGAAGGCCTCGTCATTGATCAGGCCGACCTCTTCGAAGCGGGACAGCACCTCGTCCGCCACGTCGTCGGGGATGTCCCGCTTGCGCAGGGCGTCGGCCAGCTGCTTGCGCGTGCGGGGCGTCCCGGTGAGCAGGCGCAAGCAGATGCCCCGCGCCCGCTCGGCGGGATCCCCCGAGGGCGGTTCCCCGTTCTCGGCCCTCGACGAGGACGGGGAACCGCTGTCCTGATGGCCGCCGAAGCCGCCGCGCCGCCGACGGCGACGGCCGCCCCGGCCCTCCTGGCCGCCGCTCCACGGGCCGTCGGCGTCGGCACCCGCCCCCTCCGGTCCGCCGCCACTCCAGTGGCCGCCTCCCGGGGGGGCCGTGTGCTCCGCCCAGTCGGTACGTCGCGTCACGGCCTAGCTCTTGGCCGCCGCGGTCTTGGACTTTGTGGCCTTCGCCGCCGGAGCGGGCACCGTCTTGGCGGCGTCGGCCGCCGGTGCCTCGGCCGCCGGGTCCGCGGCGGGCTCGCTCTCGGTGCTCTCCGGCCGGACGCCGACGCCCAGCTTCAGCTTGATCTTCTTCTCGATCTCGTTGGCGAGGTCGGGGTTGTCCTTCAGGAAGTTGCGGGCGTTCTCCTTGCCCTGGCCGAGCTGGTCGCCCTCGTACGTGTACCAGGCGCCGGCCTTGCGGACGAAGCCGTGCTCCACGCCCATGTCGATCAGGCCGCCCTCGCGGGAGATGCCCTGGCCGTAGAGGATGTCGAACTCGGCCTGCTTGAAGGGGGGCGCGACCTTGTTCTTGACGACCTTGACGCGGGTGCGGTTGCCGACCGCGTCCGTGCCGTCCTTCAGGGTCTCGATGCGGCGGATGTCCATGCGCACCGAGGCGTAGAACTTCAGCGCGCGGCCACCGGTCGTGGTCTCCGGGGAGCCGAACATCACGCCGATCTTCTCGCGCAGCTGGTTGATGAAGATCGCGGTGGTCTTCGACTGGTTGAGCGCGCTGGTGATCTTCCGCAGGGCCTGGCTCATCAGACGGGCCTGCAGACCCACGTGCGAGTCGCCCATCTCGCCCTCGATCTCGGCGCGGGGCACCAGGGCCGCCACGGAGTCGATGACGATCAGGTCGAGCGCGCCGGAGCGGACCAGCATGTCGACGATCTCGAGGGCCTGCTCGCCGTTGTCCGGCTGGGACAGGATGAGGTTGTCGATGTCGACGCCGAGCTTCTTCGCGTACTCCGGGTCGAGGGCGTGCTCCGCGTCCACGAAGGCGACGGCGCCGCCGGCCCGCTGCGCGTTGGCCACGGCGTGCAGCGTGAGGGTCGTCTTACCGGAGGACTCCGGGCCGTAGATCTCCACCACACGGCCGCGCGGGATGCCGCCGACGCCGAGCGCGACGTCGAGCGCGGTCGAGCCGGTCGGGATGACCTCAATGGGCTCCTGGGACCGCTCGCCCATGCGCATGACCGCGCCCTTGCCGAATTGCCGTTCAATCTGTGCGAGCGCGGCGTCGAGCGCCTTCTCGCGGTCGGTTCCTGCCATGGGTTCCACCCGGTTTGCTTGAGTCGATCGCTTCACGTCAAAGACGCTAACGCCTGCCACTGACAATGCGCCCCGACGCCCGTCCGGCCTGTGGATAACTCAGGTCCCTCGGCCCGCCGAAACCCACCGGCGCGCCCGGGAATCCCCCCGCGAACCCCCGGTACGACGCCGCCGGAGCCCCCATAAGAATGGATGTTCGATTTTACTGTCAAGCGCACCACGCCAGGCGCGCCCGACGGGTCGACCCTTGAGCGGAACCCCTGCTTCAGCCGCCGGGGTCCGGCGGAACGCGGCCCGGCGGAGCCCTCAGCCCTCGCGCCCCGGGGGCGTCAGCGCGCGCCGCAGCCGGTCGAGCAGGGGCGTGCCGTCGCGGCGGCGGTGCCCGTGCACCCGCGGGTCGTCCGTGACGTCGTACCGCTTCACGTACGCCCCCAGGAACGCCTGGAGCGTCGCCACCGCCGGGATGGCGATCAGGGCGCCGACCGCGCCGAGCAGCGCCGTGCCCGCGATGACCGACCCGAAGGCGACCGCCGGGTGGATGTCCACGCTCTTGGCGGTGAGCTTGGGTTGCAGCACGTAGTTCTCGAACTGCTGGTAGATGACCACGAAGCCCAGCACCCACACCGCGTACCAGGGGTCGACGGTGAAGGCGATCAGCATCGGCAGGGCGCCCGCCAGATACGTGCCGATCGTCGGGATGAACTGCGACACCAGGCCCACCCACACCGCGAGGGCGGGGGCGTAGGGCACTTCGAGGATCTGCAGCAGGATGTAATGCGCGATCCCGGAGATCAGTGCCATCAGGCCGCGCGAGTAGAGGTAGCCGCCGGTCTTGTTGACCGCGATCTCCCAGGCGCGCAGCACCTCCGCCTGCTTGGCGGGCGGGAGCACGGAGCACAGCGCGCGCCGCAGCCGGGGCCCGTCGGCGGCGAAGTAGAACGAGAACAGCAGGATCGTCAGGAGCTGGAAGAGGCCCCCGAGCACCTGCGCGGAGACGTCCAGGACGCCGCTCGCGCTGTTCTGCACGTACTTCCGCAGCCAGTCGGAGTGGACCAGGCTGTCCTGGACCTCGACGCGGGACAGGTCCGTGTCGAAGGTCTGGTTGATCCAGCGGATGACCTTGTCCAGGTAGTCCGGGAAGTCCTCGACCATGTCGACGATCTGGCCCGCGAGCATCGAACCCATCATCGTGATGAAGCCCGCGGTGGCGATGATCACGCCGAGGAAGACGATGCCCGTGGCCAGGCCCCGGCGCAGCCCGCGCGCGGCCATCCAGCTCACGGCGGGCTCGACGGCGAGCGCCAGGAAGAACGCGATCAGGATGTTGATCAGCAGTCCGGTCAGCTGGTGGAAGGCCCAGCTGCCGAGCTGGAAACAGGCGACCAGGGCGAGCGCGAGCACCATGGCACGCGGCAGCCAGCGCGGCATGCCCGCGCCACGCCCCTGCTCGGCCCCGGCGGGGGGCTGGGCGGGCGGCGTGGTGCCGGGCGGCGTCATGGCCTCGGAGGTGATCTGCGCGGTGTCGTCTGTGGGTGCCACCGTGCCAGTCTCGCCCACGGGGGCGGCGATCGGCCGTCGCCCCCGCCTGTTCGCGGCGCTCCTCACATCCCGCACGCGGCGCCGCGGACCCCGCGCGCCCGCGCGGGGCTCCGTGTGCTCGCCCCGGGGACACCTCCCGGCCCCTGGAGGGACATCTCGTCGCCTCCGTGGATCAGCGTTTTTCAGCCGGTACGTCCACAGCCTTGCACACCGCCCGCCAGACCTCCTTCGCCTCCCAGCCAGCGTCCAGTGCTTCGTGCACCGTCCGTCCGCCCAGCTCGGACATCACGTGGTCGCGTGCGAAGGAGTCCGCGTACCCCGCGCCGAAGTGGGCTGCCATTCGCTGCCAGAAGACCGTCAACCGCATGCGTCCAGTATCGCGCCCCTGAGAGTGCAGCCGGGCCCGGAGGGCTTGTCGGCGGCGCATTCCGCCCTACCGTCGGAACATGGCCGAAAACGGAGCGTCCCCGCACGCCGCGTCCTCCCCGCTCGCGCGCGCCGAACAGTTCGTCTGGCTCACCGCGCGCGTCCTCGAACAGCGACGCTTCGCGTATCACTTCCTGAACGCCGCAGACGGCACGGACAGCGGCGACGGCGCCGACGCGGTGGAAACGGCGCTGGCCGCGTACGGCAACGCGGACGGCGGGTACGGCCACGCGCTCGAACCCGATCTGCGCGGACCCGTCAGCCAGCCGCTGCACACCGGTCACGCGCTGCGGGTCCTGGACTCCATCGGCCGCTGCGGCGGGCTGCGGGTGGAGCGCGTGTGCCGCTATCTGACCTCGGTGTCGACGGCAGACGGCGCCCTGCCAGCGATCCATCCGAGCCAGCGCGGCTACCCCCTGGCGCCGTTCGTGCCCGTGGTGGACGACCCGCCGAGCGAGCTGCTCGCCACCGGGCCCGTGGTGGGCCTGCTGCACCGCAACGAGGTCTGGCACGCCTGGCTGTTCCGGGCCACCGACTTCTGCTGGCAGGCCGTGGAGTCCCTGGAGGAGTCGCATCCGTACGAGGTCCAGGCGGCGGTCGCCTTCCTGGACGGCGCGCCGGACCGCCCGCGCGCGGAGGCGGCGGCCGACCGGCTGGGCCGTCTGGTGCGCGAGCAGCACCTCGTGGCCCTGGAGCCGGAGCGGGCCGCCGCGTATCCGGTGCCCGAGGGGTACGCGCCGGGTGAGCACCACTTCGCCCACGACTTCGCGAAGTCCCCGGACTCGCTCGCCCGCGCCTGGTTCACGGACGAGGAGATGGCACGCTCCCTGGACTTCCTCGTGAACGACCAGCAAGAAGACGGCGGTTGGCCGATCCGGTGGCGTCAGTGGGCTCCGGGCACCGCTCTGGAGTGGCGGCCGATCGTGACGATCGAGGCCCTGCGCACGCTCGCCGCGCACGGGCGGCCGATCGGCTGAGCCGGTCCCCGGGGTGGCGGCCCGGCCGTCACCCCGTGAGTGCCCGCACGCCCGCCGTGACGGCGACGGCGGCGGCGATGACGACCAGGAACGGCGCGCGCAGCAGCAGCGCCACGACGGCCGCCGCGAGCCCCGCGGCCTTGGCGTCCAACACCAGGGTCCGGCCGTCGGCGAAGGCCTGCTGGGCGGTGAGGGCGGCGAGCAGCGCGACCGGCAGCAGGGCGGCCATGCGCTTCACGAGCGGCCGCTCCAGGGCCCCGGCGGGCACCAGGAGCCCCGCGAGCTTGACCGCGTAGCAGCTGACGGCGGTCACGGCGATGGCTGTCCAGATGTTCAACGGTCGCCCCTTTGGGTCGTGCGCTGGGCGCGGCGGCCCTCTCCGTAGAGGACGATCGGCACGGCGAGCGCGGCCACCAGGACCGGTACGCCCGCGGGCAGCACGGGCAGCAGTCCGAGCCCCAGGAGGACCGCGACGGCGGCGACCGTGCGCTCTTGGGCGGTCCGGACCATCGGCGCGAGCAGGGCGAGGAAGACCGCGGGGCCCGCGGCGTCGAGGCCCCAGGCGTCGGTGTCCCCGATCGCCTCGGCGCCGACCGCGCCCACGAGGGTGGTCAGGTTCCACAGCGCGTAGAGGCTGAGCCCCGTCACGGTGAAACCGATGCGGGCACTCCGCCGTCCGCGCTGCGCGAGCGACACGGCCGCCGTCTCGTCGATCACCCAGTGGGCCGCGAACGGCCGCACCGCGCGCGGGAGGGCCAGCAACTGGGAGAGCCGCAGCCCGTAGAACGCGTTGCGCACACCAAGGAAGAACGCGCCCGCCGCCGCGGTGAACGGGTTCCCGCCCCCGGCGAGCGCGCCCACCAGGGCGAACTGGGAGGCCCCCGTGAACACCAGGAGGCTCAGCGCACAGGTCTGCAACACGGTGAGGCCGCTGCCCGCCGAGGTCACGCCGAAGGCGAATCCGGAGAGGCCGACGGCGATGCCGACGCCCAGAGCGTCACGGACGACGGCGGAGTCGGGACGGTCCGAGACGGCCTCCGCATCGGCTACGGGTACTGCCGCCCCGTCCGCGGGGGCGTCGGAAGGGTCGACGCGGCTGGCTATGTCCGCACGGGTGATGTCTGCGGGTGATGTTCGTTCTGCCACGCCGAGGACGCTACGAGGGGCCCGCCCGGACGGTCTTGTACGTTCTTGCGCTCCCTCTGGTACGCGCCCGGGGGCACGCCCACGATGCGGGTGAAGTGGCGGTTGAGGTGCGGCTGGTCGGTGAAGCCGACGGCCACGGCCGCGTCGGCGGGCGTCGTACCGGCGTCCAGGAGGTGACGGGCGCGACGCACGCGCGCGTCGGTGAGCCAGGCGTGCGGCGGCATGCCGTACGCGTCGCGGAAGGCGCGCAGCAGGGCGAAGGGCCCGACGCCGAGGTCGGCGGCCAGCCGGTCCAGGCCCGGCGGGTCGGTGAGGCGCTCTTCGAGGACGGCACGCGCGCGTGCGGCGACGCGGTGGCCCGCCGACCGCACGGTCCGCTCGGGCAGGGCACCGCCGTTGAGCCGCAGCATCCGGGTCACGGTGATCCGCAGGAACGTGTCGGCGGCCAGGGCGTTGCCCTCCTCGGCGGCGCGCAGCACCTGGTGGACGAGGGCCACCGCGTACGCGTCCTCGAACACGGGCTGGACGAAGCCGGGCGTGCCGCGGATGGCCGTCGTCTCCGCGGCGATGGCCGCGACCAGCTCCGGCGCCGGGTACACCGCTCCGTACCGCCAGCCCTCGGGCCCTCCGCCCCGCCCGGTGTGCGGGGTGTCGGGGTTGATCAGGGCGAGCATGCCGGGGCCCGCGTGCCGGTCGGCGCCGGTGTGGTGGAAGACGTCGACGCCTTCGGTGACCGCGGCCAGCACGAAGTGCTCGTGGGTGTGCCGCGCGAAGGTCTTGCGGACGTAGCGGGCCCGCAGCAGGTCGACGCCGGGCAGCTCGGCGTAGGTCCAGTGCCGCGCCCGCTCAGCCGAACCTGTCATGCCGCCATTCTGCGCCAGTGGCGCAAACCATTTCCCGGCCCGCGGCACCGGCTCGGCGCCCGGGCCCCGGCGCACCGGGCACGGCCGGGCGACAAGCGCCGTCCGCGCCGCGCAGGGCATGTCGTTCACGCAGGTCAGGGCCATTGTCAGTGGCGGGGTGCACGATGGGTCCATGGCTCGGTCAGCGCGCAGCGCCCCCGGCGCCCCCGGCGCCCTCGACGGATTCTCCCCCGCGACCCGCGGCTGGTTCACGGGGGCCTTCTCCGCGCCCACGTCCGCCCAGGCCGGAGCCTGGCGGGCGATCGCGGAGGGCTCGGACGTGCTCGTGGTCGCCCCGACCGGCTCCGGCAAGACCCTGGCCGCGTTCCTCGCCGCGCTGGACCAGCTCGCCTCGTCCCCGCCCCCGGCGGACCCGAAGAAGCGCTGCCGGGTGCTGTACGTGTCGCCGCTCAAGGCCCTCGCGGTCGACGTGGAGCGCAATCTGCGCAGCCCGCTCACCGGCATCCGGCAGGAGTCCGTGCGCCTGGGCCTGCCCGAGCCCGAGGTGCGGGTGGGCATCCGCTCCGGTGACACCCCGGCGGCCGAGCGCCGCGCCCTGGCCACCCGGCCGCCGGACATCCTGATCACGACCCCGGAGTCGCTGTTCCTGATGCTCACGTCCGCCACGCGGGACGCGCTGACGGGCATCGAGACGGTGATCCTGGACGAGGTGCACGCGGTCGCGGGCACCAAGCGCGGCGCGCATCTCGCGCTGACCCTGGAGCGGCTCGACGCGCTCCTGAAGCGCCCCGCCCGCCGGATCGGCCTGTCCGCCACGGTCCGCCCGGTGGACGAGGTGGCGCGCTATCTCTCGCCGCAGCGCAGGGTGGAGGTCGTCCAGCCAGCGTCGGGCAAGGAGTTCGACCTGTCGGTCGTCGTCCCGGTAGAGGATCTAGGCGAGCTGGGCGGCTCCCCGGCGGCGGACGCCGATCAGGGAGCGGAGCGCCCGTCCATCTGGCCGCACGTCGAGGAGCGCATCACCGACCTCGTCCAGGCCCACCGCTCCACGATCGTCTTCGCCAACTCCCGCCGCCTGGCCGAGCGCCTGTGCAACCGCCTCAACGAGATCGCGTACGAGCGGGCCACGGGCGAGCCCCTCCCCGAGGACCACTCCCCGGCCGAGCTGATGGCGGAGTCGGGCGCCGCCAAGGGCGCGCCCCCCGTCCTCGCCCGCGCCCACCACGGCTCGGTCTCCAAGGAGCAGCGCGCCCAGGTCGAGGAGGACCTGAAGGCGGGCCGCCTTCCCGCCGTGGTCGCCACCTCCAGCCTGGAGCTGGGCATCGACATGGGCGCCGTCGACCTGGTGGTGCAGGTCGAGTCGCCGCCGTCCGTGGCCTCCGGGCTCCAGCGCGTGGGCCGCGCGGGGCACCAGGTGGGCGCGGTCTCCACCGGGGTCGTCTTCCCGAAGTACCGGGGCGACCTGGTCCAGGCCGCCGTCGTCACGGAGCGGATGCGCCAGGGCGCCATCGAGTCCCTGCGCGTCCCGGCGAACCCGCTGGACGTCCTGGCCCAGCAGCTCGTCGCGATAGTGGCCCTGGACGCCTGGCAGGCGGACGACCTCCTGGCCCTGGTCCGCCGTGCCGCGCCGTTCAGCGCGCTGCCCGAGTCGGCGTTCATCTCGGTCCTGGACATGCTCGCCGGGCGGTATCCCTCCGACGCGTTCGCGGAGCTGCGCCCGCGCGTGGTGTGGGACCGGGTCGCGGGCACGGTCACCGGCCGCCCCGGGGCACAGCGCCTCGCGGTGACCTCCGGGGGCACGATTCCCGACCGGGGCCTCTTCGGGGTCTTCCTCGCGGGCGCCGACCCTAAGAAGGGCGGCGGCCGCGTCGGTGAGCTCGACGAGGAGATGGTCTACGAATCGCGCGTGGGCGACGTCTTCACGCTGGGCACCAGCTCCTGGCGCATCGAGGACATCACGCGCGACCGCGTCCTCGTGTCCCCCGCGCCCGGCGTCCCCGGCCGACTGCCGTTCTGGAAGGGCGACCAGCTGGGCCGCCCGCTCGAACTGGGGCGCGCCCTGGGGGCGTTCATGCGCGAGGTCGGCTCGCTGCCGCAGGAGGACGCGCGCGAGCGCCTCCGGGCGGCGGGCCTCGACACCTGGGCCGCGGACAACGTACTGGCGTACCTCGCCGAGCAGCGCGAGGCCTGCGGGCACATCCCGGACGACCGCACGATCGTGGTCGAGCGGTTCCGCGACGAGCTGGGCGACTGGCGGGTCGTCGTGCACTCGCCATTTGGCGCGCAGGTGCACGCGCCCTGGGCCCTCGCGCTCGGCGCCCGCCTCACCGAGCGGTTCGGCATGGACGCCCAGGTGATGCACGCCGACGACGGCATCGTGCTGCGCCTGCCGGACGCCGATCTGATGGGCCTCGAGCTGCTCGACCAGGAGCCGGTGGACGTCACCGCGGACTCGGCGTTCGACCCCGAGCAGGCCCCTGTCGGCGCGGCGGACGTCATCTTCGACAAGGGCGAGGTCAGCCAGGTCGTCACCGATCAGGTGGGCGGCTCGGCGCTGTTCGCGGCGCGCTTCCGCGAGTGCGCCGCCCGCGCGCTGCTGCTGCCACGCCGCAACCCCGGCAAGCGCACGCCGCTGTGGCAGCAGCGGCAGCGCGCCGCCCAGCTCCTGGAGGTCGCCAGCGAGTTCGGCTCCTTCCCGATCGTCCTGGAGGCGGTCAGGGAGTGCCTCCAGGACGTCTTCGACGTCCCGGGCCTCACGGAGCTGATGGGCGACATCGAGTCCCGCCGCGTCCGGCTCGTGGAGGTCACCACCCCGGAGCCGTCGCCGTTCGCCCGCTCCCTGCTGTTCGGGTACGTCGCCCAGTTCCTGTACGAGGGCGACTCGCCCCTCGCCGAGCGCCGCGCGGCCGCCCTGTCCCTCGACTCCCGTCTCCTCGCCGAGCTCCTGGGCCAGGCCGAGCTGCGCGAACTGCTCGACCCGGACGTGCTCACCGAGCTGGAGCGCGAGCTCCAGTGGCGCACGGAGGACCGCCGCGTCAAGGACGCCGAGGGCGTCGCCGACCTGCTGCGCCTGCTCGGCCCGCTCACGGACGCCGAGCTCGCCGAGCGGGGCGCGGAGCCCGCCTGGGCCAAGGACCTCGCGGCGGCCCGCCGCGCCATCCGGGTCCGGATCGCCGGGGCCGACCACTGGGCTGCCATCGAGGACGCGGGCCGCCTGCGCGACGCCCTGGGGACGGCCTTGCCGGTCGGTGTCCCCGAGGCCTTCACGGAGCCCGTGAAGGACCCCCTCGGCGACCTCCTCGGGCGCTATGCCCGCACCCACGGCCCGTTCACGTCCGCCGGGGCCGCCGCCCGCTTCGGCCTCGGCGTCGCCGTGACGGAGGGCGCGCTGCACCGCCTCGCGGCGAACGGCCGCGTGGTCCAGGGCGAGTTCCGCCCACCCGTCGCCCACGACCAGCCTTCTAACGATGCGCTTCGCGCAGCCTCCCCCGATCTGGGCATCGGCCAGGAGTGGTGCGACGCGGCCGTGCTGCGCCGTCTGCGCCGCCGCTCCCTCGCCGCGCTCCGCCAGGAGCTGGAGCCGGTGCCCCCGGCCGCGCTCGCCCAGTTCCTGCCGCAGTGGCAGCACCTGAGCGGCCACGGCCTGCGGGGCGTCGACGGCCTCGTACGGGCGATCGAGCAGCTCCAGGGCGCGTCCGTGCCCGCTTCGGCCCTGGAGAAGCTCGTCCTGCCCTCCCGAGTGGCGGGATACGCCCCGGCGATGCTCGACGAGCTCACCGCCGCCGGAGAGGTGCTGTGGGCCGGAGCGGGGTCCCTGCCGGGCAAGGACGGCTGGGTCTCGCTCTATCTGGCCGACGCCGCGCCGCTCCTGCTGCCGCCCGCGCACCCCCTGGAGCTCACGGCGCTCCACCAGTCCGTCCTGGACACGCTCTCCGGGGGGTACGGCCTGTTCTTCCGGCAGATCGCCGACCAGGTCCGCGCCACCACGCACCCGGACGCCACCGACCCGCAGCTGGCCGACGCGGTGTGGGACCTGGCCTGGTCGGGTCGGCTCACGAACGACACGCTCGCCCCCATGCGCTCCCTCCTCGGCTCGGGCCGCACGGCGGGATCCACGGCCCACCGTGCGAAGCGCGCCGTCCCGCGCGGGCGCTACGGCAGCCTGACCGCCGCCGCCCGCCCCGTCTCCCGTACCGGCCCGCCGACCGTCGCGGGCCGCTGGTCGCTGCTGCCCGCCCGTGAGCCCGACCCGACCCTGCGCGCCCATGCCCTGGCCCGCACGCTGCTCGACCGGCATGGCGTGGTGACCCGTGGCGCGGTCGCCGCCGAGGGCGTCGAGGGCGGCTTCTCGGCGACGTACCGGATCCTGTCGGCCTTCGAGGACAACGGCCAGGCCCGCCGCGGGTACGTGGTGGAGGGGCTCGGCGCGGCCCAGTTCGCCATGGACGGCGCCGTGGACCGGTTGCGCGCCACGGCCACCGCGCGGGAGCGCGCGGGCGCCGGGCACACCAGCGACCCCCAGGCGGTCGTCCTGGCGGCCGCCGACCCGGCGAACGCGTACGGGGCCGCCCTGCCCTGGCCCGACCCCCCGGCCGAAGCCGGTCACAAGCCGGGCCGCAAGGCGGGCTCCCTGGTCGTCCTGGTCGACGGCGAGCTGACGCTGTACGTGGAGCGCGGCGGCAAGTCCGTCCTGGCCTGGGCGTCGTCCGAGGCCGATCAGGACCCCAGGCTCCTCGCGGCCGCGAGCGCGCTGGCCTCGGCCGCCAAGGCGGGCGCGCTCGGCACGGTCACCGTGGAGCGCGTCAACGGCTCCCCTGCCCTGACCTCCCCCTTGGCCCCCCTCCTGGAGCACACCGGCTTCCACGCCACCCCAAGAGGCCTCCGCGTGCGCGCCTGACCCCGCCTGGCCCCGGGACGACCCGCAGGCCCGGGGCCCGCACCGGGGCGCCCCTCCAACCCGCCGTAGCGGCCCGACCAGTCCAGGCCCGTGGCGACTCCAGCCCAACACCAGGGAGGCCGTCCGGCGCCGGGGCAAGCCCCACCCCAGCCCAAGCCAACCCCCGCCCCACCCCAAAGTGACACCCTGGTCCCATGCCCGAAGGAGACACAGTCCACCAGACGGCCCGCCGCCTCCACCGCGCCCTGGCCGGTCGCACCCTCACGCGCTCCGACCTCCGCGTCCCCAAGCTGGCCACGGCCGACCTGACCGGCCGCGCCGTCCTGGACGTCACCCCTCGCGGCAAGCACCTGCTCACCCGCCTGGAGGGCGGCCTCACCCTCCACTCGCACCTGCGCATGGACGGCTCCTGGAAGGTCTACGCCCCGGACGAACGCTGGCGCGGCGGGCCCGCCCACCAGATCCGGGCCATCCTCGCCACCGCCGACCACACGGCCGTGGGGTACCGCCTGCCCGTCCTCGAACTGCTCCGCACCGCCGACGAACAGCGCGCCGTCGGTCACCTTGGCCCTGACCTCCTCGGCCCCGACTGGGACCCCGACCAGGCCCTGCGCAACCTCCTCACGGCCCCCGAGCGCGCCCTCGGCGAGGCCCTGCTCGACCAGCGCAACCTCGCGGGGATCGGCAACATCTACAAGAGCGAGCTGTGCTTCCTGCTCGGCGTCACCCCCTGGCTGCCGATCGGCGAGCTCCCCGCCGACACGGCGAACCGGCTGCCCGCCCTCGCCAAGAAGCTCCTGGAAGCCAACCGCGACCGCCCCGACCGCACGACCACGGGCGTCCCCCGCCCCGGCCGACGGCTGTACGTGTACGGCCGAGCGCCGCGCCCCTGTCTGCGCTGCGGCACCCCCGTACGGACGGCGGACCAGGGCGACGGCTCCCGCCAGCGCCCGACGTACTGGTGCCCGACCTGTCAGCGAGGGCCAACGCCCCAGCCCGGAAGCCGCCCCACCCCCACCAATTGACGGACCGTCAGCTCTTGCCTACGGTCCCGTCATGCCCCTCAAGGCGTACGACCTCACCGGCCGCACCGCGTTCGTCACCGGCGCGGCGAGCGGCATCGGCCGTGCCAGTGCCGTCCTGCTCGCGCGGGCGGGAGCCGCGGTGCACTGCGCCGACCGGGACGCGCCGGGCCTGCACGAGACGGCCGACCTCATCAAGGAGACCGGCGGCACCGCCCACCCGCACCTCCTGGACGTCACCGACCGGGCGCGGGTGGAGCAGGCCGTGGCGGACGCGGCCGCCGCGACGGGCCGCGTCGACGTCCTGGCCGCCATCGCCGGGATCATGCACAGCAGCACGGTTCTGGAGACCCGCGAGGAGGACCTCGACCGGGTCCTGGGCGTGAACTTCAAGGGAGTCCTGTACGCCTGCCGGGCGGCGGCCCGCGTGATGATCGAGGCGGGGGCGGGCGGCAGCATCGTCACGATGGCCTCGGGCGCCGTGGACACGGGCGGGCCCGGCCTGCTCTGCTACGGCGCTTCGAAGGCCGCGGTGGTGCAGCTGACGAAGACGCTGGCCACCGAGGTCGGACCGCACGGCATCCGCGTCAACGCCGTGGCGCCGGGCTGGATCCGTACGCCGATGACCGACCGCCACGACGCCGCGGCGCGGGCCCACACCGAGGACCTCATGGCCCGGAGGTCGCCGCTCGGCCGCGTCGGCGAGCCGGAGGACGTCGCCCATGCCGTGCTGTACCTGGCCTCGGACGCGGCGACGTTCACGACCGGCCAGATCCTCCGCCCCAACGGCGGCGTGGCGATGCCTTGGTAGCGGAGCCGCACCCCGACCGGCCACGCCCCCACGCCCGGGCAGCCACGCGCCCCCCTCCCCCGACCCGCTCCGTCCCCGCAGCCACGCGCCCCCTTACCCCGGCCCGCCCCGCCCCCGCGCGCCCCCGCGCCCCAGTGCCGCGCCGACGCGGCCCCGCCACGCCCAGCGCCCGCTCCTTGGGCACGCAGTGCACGGGCAGCAGGCTCAGCCCCCAGCCCCCGGCGGCGATCGTGCCCTCCAGGGCCCCCGCGTCGGGCGTCACCGCGAGCCGCAGCACCGCCCACCACCACAGCGCGGCGAGACCGAGAGCCGAGGTCCACCGCAGGACGCGCCCCGCCACGGCTGTCACCTCCCGCCAGACGACGCTAGACCCGGCCCGCCCCCGGCGGCAGGGCGCACCGGGCGCACCGAAGGTGCGCGAGCGCCGTCGACCGGCCGATCCACCGCGGCGGGCGCCCCGCCAGTACGGAGCCGCTATCCGTTCTCGGCCTGGAACATCCAGTGGTGCTTCTCCAGGTCGGCCGTGATGCCGATGAAGATGTCCTGGCTCACCGGGTCGGCGTCACCGGTGGCGTTCACCCGCTCGCGCATGCGCGTGATCACCGCGCCGAGGGCCGCCACGAGCGTGCCCACCGCGTCCGTGTCCTTGACCCAGCCTTCGGGGACGGCGCCGATGCCGCTGCTGCCCGCCACGGTGGCGGCGCGGCCGTCGGGCGAGACGCCGAGCGTGGAGGCCCGCTCCGCGACCGTGTCGGAGTGCAGCCGTGCGGTGTCGACGACCTCGTCGAGCTGGAGGTGGATGGAGCGGAAGCGCGGCCCGACCACATTCCAGTGGATCTGCTTGGCGATCAGGGACAGGTCGACGAGGTCGACGAGCGCGCCCTGCAGGGCCTCGGACACCGTCTTCAAATCATCGTCGGGCAGCGGACTCTTGACGACGTACATCGGTCACCTCCGGCTACACGGGGTCATCCAGGCGTGTTCGACCACGCGGCTACCCGCGCCCGGGGCCGAACACCCATCAACCATCGCGCACCGGCACTACTACGGCCACTTCGGAAAGCGGGCCGCCCCACGGGCAGCGGCGCGCGGGCTGCCCCCGTACCGTCGCAGGGACAGCGAAGGCCCCGGCCGGAACACCCGGCCAGGGCCTTCACCACGTCTGGTCACCCGGAGGTCACGCGGCGACGACGTCGACCGCCTCCGCGGGTGCCTTGATCGTGACCCGTTCCGGTGGCACGCCGGTCACCGAGACGGAATTGAGCATCGGGCGGACCGGTGCCCGCACCGGTTCCGTGGCCGCTGCCGACTCGGCCAGCTCGGCGAGCGAGAGCTCGTCGCTCACTTCTCGCATGAGCTCGGACATCCGTACGTCAAGCGCGTCGCAGATCGCGGAAAGCAGCTCGGAGGAAGCCTCCTTCTGCCCCCGCTCCACCTCGGAGAGATAGCCGAGTGAGACTCGGGCGGACGAGGAGACTTCGCGCAGAGTACGGCCCTGGCGCTGGCGCTGCCGACGCAGCACGTCACCCAGCAGGCGACGGAGCAGAATCATCGGTGGCTCCCTCCTCGGACCGCGTAGCCGCATCCTTCACGCCCCACCGTACCGCCTCGCGCGGCGGCCGTGCGGGGAGCGATGTCGTGTTCACTCAGGGCTGCAAACATCAAGTCCCCCCGTTCTGTTCCGTATCCTGTGCGCGCTCGTTCCCTGCGCGTTCGCCGGAGAGCTGCTCTAGGAGCAGGCTTAGCACGCCGCGGACGCTCTCCATACGGATTTCCGTACGGTTTCCGTTCAACCGCAGAGTCGCTACTTTCCCCTCAGAGCGAAGCGGGGAACCAGCGTCCGCAACGCCCGGAGCGACCTCGGCAGAGCCGGTCGCACCGCCCGCACCTGCGGAAACCGCCACGTGCACCGTACCCACCGGCTGACCGTCCTGCGGTTCGGGCCCAGCGACGCCCGTGGTCGCGATCCCCCAGTCCGTCCCGAGGAGCCGCCGCACCCCGGCCGCCATCTGGAGGGCGACCTCGGCGTCCACGGCCCCGCGGGCGGCGAGCAGATCGCCGTCGACCCCGAGGAGCTCCCGCTTGAGCTCCGTCGCGTACGCGGTCACGGACCCCCGGAAGACCCGTGAGGCCCCCGGTACGGCCGTCACCTCGGCGGCCACGAGGCCTCCGGTCAGCGACTCGGCGACCCCCAGGGTCTCACCCCGCTCGCCGAGCAGCCGCAGCACCTCGGCCACGGCCCCTGCGGCGGCCTCCGCGGCAGCGGTGTCTTCCATCTCGGCGGCCGCCGCCCTTCCGGAAGAGGCGGAGGACCTCACTTGGCCGCCCCCGGCTCCCCTGCCTCCGCCGTCGTCTCGGCGGCCTCGGAAGCCTCAGGCGCCCCAGCAGCCTCAGAGGTCCCAACAGCCTCAGACGTCCCGGCAGCCTCGGCCATGCCCCGCCGCCGCAGCACCACGGCCTGTTTCACATAGTCGAGCCCGGTCACCACGGTCAGCACCACGGCGACCGCCATCACCCAGAACCGCAGCGTGGCCAGCGGCCCGGTCAGCGCCAGGACGTACATCCCGACGGCCGTGCCCTGGGCGAGCGTCTTCATCTTGCCGCCGCGGCTGGCCGGAATGACGCCGTAGCGGATCACCCAGAACCGCAGCAGCGTGATCCCCAGCTCGCGCCCGAGGATCACGAGGGTCACCCACCACGGCAGGTCCCCGAGCCAGGACAGACAGATCAGGGCGGCGCCCATGATCGCCTTGTCCGCGATGGGGTCGGCGATCTTGCCGAAGTCCGTGACCAGGTTGTACGTACGCGCCAGATGCCCGTCGAACAGGTCCGTGATCATGGCGATGGCGAAGGCGGCCCAGGCGAAGGAGCGCCACGCCGGGTCGTACCCGCCGTTGGCGAGCAGCAGCATCACGAATCCGGGCACGAGCAGCAGCCGGATCATGGTCAGCAGGTTCGCGACGTTCCACAGACTGGCCTGGTCCATCGCGGCGGCGCCGAGCTTCCCGCCGCGCACCGGCTTCGCGCCGGGCGCGCCGGAGCCGCCCGCCGCGGATGCCGGGACCTGGGTCATCTGCCCGTCCCTTCACCGGCTCCATGGGGTCGGTCGGAAGCCTCCAGGACCTCGCACCGCTCAGCCAACAGATCCACGCCCTCCGTGCCGACGACCTTTGCCACGACCATACGGCCGATCTCCAGGCCGTCCCCCGGGGCGGAGTCCACGAAACGGATCTGTCCGTCGGTCTCGGGCGCCTGGTGCGCGGCCCGGCCGATGGCGCCCTCCTCGTCGTCGACGGCCTCAATGAGGACCTCGACGCGCTCGCCGACGCGCTCCTCCGCACGCTGGGACGTCAGCTCCTCGGCGAGCCGCGCCACGCGCGCGAGCCGCTCGTCGACGACGTCCTGGTCGAGCTTGTGCTCGTAGGTCGCCGCCTCGGTGCCCTCCTCGTCGGAGTAGCCGAAGACGCCGATGGCGTCCAGGCGGGCGCCAGTGAGGAAGCGCTCGAGCTCCGCCACGTCGGCCTCGGTCTCGCCGGGGAAGCCCACGATGAAGTTGGAGCGCACACCGGCCTGCGGCGCCTTGCCGCGGATCGTGTCGAGCAGCTCCAGGAAGCGGTCGGTGTCACCGAAGCGCCGCATGGCCCGCAGCACGCCGGGCGCGGAGTGCTGGAAGGACAGGTCGAAGTACGGCACGACCTTCTCCGTCGACGTCAGGACGTCGATCAGGCCGGGGCGCATCTCGGCGGGCTGGAGGTAGCTCACCCGCACCCGCTCGATGCCGTCGACGGCCGCGAGCTCGGGCAGCAGCGTCTCCAGGAGGCGGATGTCGCCGAGGTCCTTGCCGTACGAGGTGTTGTTCTCGGAGACCAGCATGATCTCCTTCACGCCCTGCTCGGCGAGCCAGCGCGTCTCGCCGAGCACGTCCGAGGGGCGACGCGAGATGAACGAGCCGCGGAAGGACGGGATGGCGCAGAACGAGCATCTGCGGTCGCAGCCGGAGGCCAGCTTCACGGAGGCCACGGGGCTCGCGCCGAGGCGGCGGCGCAGCGGCGCGCGCGGCCCGGACGCGGGCGCGACGCCGTCCGGCAGGTCGACGGGGGCGTGCCCGGGCAGGGCGACCTCCGTGCCTGCCTCCTGGCGCTCGGCCGGGCTGATCGGCAGGAGCTTGCGGCGGTCACGCGGGGTGTGCGCCTCGACACTGCCGCCGCCGAGGATGACCTGGAGGCGGTTGGAGATGTCGGCGTAGTCGTCGAAGCCGAGGACGCCGTCGGCTTCGGGCAGCGCGTCGGCCAGCTCCTTGCCGTAGCGCTCGGCCATGCAGCCGACGGCCACGACGGCCTGGGTGCGGCCGTGACCCTTCAGGTCATTGGCTTCGAGCAGGGCGTCGACGGAGTCCTTCTTGGCGGCTTCGACGAAGCCACAGGTGTTGACGACGGCGACATCCGCTTCCTCGGCGTCCTCCACGAGGGCCCAGCCGTCCGCCTCCAAGCGGCCTGCGAGCTCCTCCGAGTCCACCTCGTTACGGGCGCAGCCGAGCGTGACAAGGGCGACAGTGCGGCGTTCGGGCATGGTCTCAAGACTACTTCGTCCATGCGTCGGCGCCCGCCGCCAGGGTTCCTGGGCTCGCGACGGGCGCTGCGAAGGGTCCTCGGTCGCCGCTGGTCAGCCGACCTCCGGGTCGCCCTTCGTGTAGGTGAGGCGCTCCACCTGGCCCGGCTCGAACTCGTTCTCGACCTGCTTGCCGTTCACGAAGAGGCTGATCGCACCGGCGTCGCCGAGCACGAGGTCGATCTTCTGCTTGTCCTGGAAGGTCTTGGACTCGCCCTGCTGAAGCAGGCCGTCGTAGAGCAGCCGACCGTTGTGGTCCTTGGCCGAGATCCAGCTGCGCCCGTCGGAGGCGTCGACCTTGACGGTCACCTTGTCCCGGGGCACACCGGCGATGGCGCTGTCCGAGGGGTCCGGCTTGGGGTCGGCGGGCTTGGAGGGGCTCGGCTTCTCGGCGGGCTTGCCGCTGGTGGGCGTGGATCCCTCGGCGACCTGCTGCGACGAGCCGTCGTCGTCCCCGCCGCTGAACGCGGTGTACGCGACGAAGCCGATCACGGCGACGATCGCGGCGACCATGGCCGCCGTCCAGTTCGGCCGACGCGGCTCGGAGCGGATCCGCTCGGCCTCGAACAGCGGCGCGGCCGGGGTCGGCGCCGGGGGCCGCCCGCCGCGCCCCTCGTCGTACTGGGCGAGCAGCGGGGCGGGGTCGATGTGGACGGCGCGGGCGAGCGTACGGATGTGCCCGCGCGCGTAGACGTCGCCGCCGCAGCGGGAGAAGTCGTCCTGTTCGATCGCGTGCACGATCGGGATGCGCACCCGGGTGGTCGTACTGACCTCGTCGACGGTCAGGCCCGCGTCGATGCGCGCCTGCCGGAGCACGCGGCCGATCGGGGGACGGTCCTCCGCGGGACGCTCCTGGGCAGGGCCTTCCGCGGGCCCGTCCGCGACGGCGCGGTCGTCTACGGGGCGGTCGTCTGAAGGGCGGTCGTCTTCGGGGGAGTTGCCGATGGACACGGGTGCGCCTTTCGAGCGTGTAGCCACCTGCCGGACATTCAGTCTAGGGGGGCTGAGAAAGGGTGGGGCAACCGGGCGGACGGACTTTGTACGCCATCAGAATGGCCGGACATCCTGACGGGGGGACACGGTCTTGCGCTTCCCTCAACTTGACGTACGCCGAGGGGAAACGGTTGCCTGCGTTCCCGTACGGGTGAGCTCGGCCCCCGTACGGGCCAGACGGTCCCCGCACGCGGCGCTCCCGGCCGTCGTACGAGGTCAGACCCTGTGCTTGTGCGGTGCTTCCGGACCTTTAAGAAGCCTCCCCGCGGAGTACGGCGAGCACTCCATCCAGCTCATCAGGTTTCACGAGAACATCACGAGCCTTCGACCCCTCGCTCGGACCCACGATGTTGC
Organism: Streptomyces sp. NPDC053474; assembly: GCF_044544845.1. Classification (NCBI taxonomy): domain Bacteria; kingdom Bacillati; phylum Actinomycetota; class Actinomycetes; order Kitasatosporales; family Streptomycetaceae; genus Streptomyces; species Streptomyces sp. NPDC053474. The sequence continues at coordinate 13,550 of NZ_JBITXV010000027.1, read as the reverse complement.
GCGACTCCATGAGGTCCATGAGGCGGCCGGCCTTGGCGAAGCCGACGCGCAGTTTGCGCTGGAGCATCGACGTGGACCCGAACTGGGTGGAGACGACCAGCTCCGCCGCCTGGCACAGCAGGTCGAGGTCGTCGCCGATGTCCTCGTCGATCTCCTTCTTCTGCTTGGTGCCCACCGTGACGTCGTCGCGGAAGACCGGCGCCATCTGGTCCTTGCAGTGCTGGACGACCGCCGCGATCTCGTCCTCGGTCACGAAGGCGCCCTGCATGCGGACCGGCTTGTTCGCCCCCATCGGCAGGAAGAGGCCGTCGCCCTTGCCGATGAGCTTCTCCGCGCCGGGCTGGTCGAGGATGACGCGGCTGTCGGCGAGCGAGGAGGTGGCGAAGGCGAGCCGGGAGGGCACATTCGCCTTGATCAGACCGGTCACGACGTCCACGGACGGCCGCTGGGTGGCGAGCACCAGGTGGATCCCGGCCGCGCGCGCGAGCTGGGTAATGCGCACGATCGAGTCCTCGACGTCCCGCGGCGCGACCATCATCAGGTCGGCGAGCTCGTCGACGATCACCAGGAGGTACGGGTACGGCTTGAGCTCGCGCTCGCTGCCCTCGGGCGTCTTGAGCTTGCCGTCGCGCACGGCCTTGTTGAAGTCGTCGATGTGGCGGTACCCGAACGCCGCGAGGTCGTCGTAGCGCAGGTCCATCTCGCGCACGACCCACTGGAGCGCCTCGGCGGCCCGCTTGGGGTTGGTGATGATCGGCGTGATCAGGTGCGGGATGCCCTCGTACGCGGTGAGCTCCACGCGCTTGGGGTCGACGAGGACCATCCGGACGTCCTCGGGCGTCGCTCTTATCATGATCGAAGTGATCAGGCAGTTGATGCAGGACGACTTGCCGGAACCGGTGGCTCCGGCCACCAGGATGTGCGGCATCTTCGCCATGTTGGCCATGACGTAGCCGCCCTCGACGTCCTTGCCGAGCGCGACGAGCATGGGGTGGTCGTCCTCGGCCGCGTCCGCGAGGCGCAGCACGTCGCCGACGTTGACCATCTCGCGGTCGGTGTTCGGGATCTCGATGCCGACCGCGGACTTGCCGGGGATCGGCGAGATGATCCGGACGTCCGGGGACGCGACGGCGTACGCGATGTTCTTGGCGAGCGCCGTGATCTTCTCGACCTTCACGGCGGGGCCGAGCTCGATCTCGTAGCGCGTGACCGTCGGGCCGCGCGTGAAGCCCGTGACGACGGCGTCGACCTTGAACTCTGTGAAGACGTTCGACAGCGAGTCCACGACCGCGTCGTTGGCGGCGCTGCGGGACTTGCCGGGGCCGCCGCGCTCCAGGAGGTCGAGCGACGGCAGCGCGTACGTGATGTCCCCGGAGAGCTGGAGCTGCTCCGCGCGCGGGGGCAGGTCGCGCGGCTCGTCCGGCGCGGCCTTGGTCAGGTCGGGGACGCCGGCGCGCGCGGGCTCCTCGGCCCCGGCCCTGCGGCCCGGCACGACGTCCGCGCCGCGCGCGGGCGGCACCGGCCCGGACGGGGCCTGCGGGGCGCGCTCCACGGAGACGCCCTGGGTGAGGTCCGCGACCAGCGGCGACGGCGGCATGCCGTGCAGCACGGCGCCGTCCAGCGCGGCGGCCGCGGCGGCGGCCACGTCCACCGCGTCCATGGGGCGGTCCGCGGCGGGCTGCACGGAGGCCCGGCGGGGCCTGCGGCGCTTGGAGAGGGCCTCTTCCTCGGCCTGCTCCGGGGAGGGCTCCTGCGGGCCGTCAGCGGGACGCCTGCGGCCCCGGGAGCGGGGGCGCGCGGGCAGCGCCTCGCGCCACTGGTCGTCGTACCGCTCGTCGTCCTCGGTGTACTCGGCGTACTCCTCGGACGTGGCGGGCTCCTCGATGACGCCGAGGCGCACGCCGAGCGCGCGCAGGCGCTGCGGGATGGCGTTCACCGGGGTCGCGGTGACGACGAGCAGGCCGAAGACCGTCAGCAGGACCAGCATCGGTACGGCGAGGACCTCGCCCATGGCCTTGGTCAGGGGGGTCGAGGCGCCCCAGCCGACGAGGCCGCCCGCGTCCCTTATGGCCTGCATGCCGTCCCCGCGCGCGGGCGAGCCGCAGGCGATGTGCACCTGCCCGAGCACGCCGAGGACGAGCGCGGACAGGCCGATGACGATGCGGCCGTTGGCGTCGACCTTCTCGGGGTGGCGGATGAGGCGCATGGCCATGCCCGCGACCAGCAGGGGCACGAGCAGGTCGAGCCGTCCGAAGGCGCCGGTCACCAGTATCTCGACGAGGTCGCCGACGGGGCCGCGCAGATGGGACCAGGTGCCCGCCGCGACGATCAGGGCGATGCCGAGGAGGAGCAGCGCGAGGCCGTCCTTGCGGTGCGCGGGGTCCAGTCCTTTGGCGCCGCGGCCCACGCCGCGGAACATCGCGCCCACGGCGTGCGCGATGCCGAGCCAGATGGCGCGAACCAGGCGGTAGAGGCCGTTGGTGGGGCCCGGCGTCGGCTTCGGGGCGGGCTTCTTGGGCGCCGCCGCCTTCTTGGCGGGCGCCTTCTTCGCCGCGGCCTTCTTGGCGGGCGGCTTCTTGGCGGCGGCCTTCTTCGCCGGAGCCTTGGTCGGCGCGGCCGCCTTCTTCGCGGGCGTCTTCTTGGCTGCGGGCTGACGTGAGGCCATGGGTGTGAGATTACCGGGGGAGGCGACGGTGGACACGTGTGCCTACTGCTTCACCCGTTTGTGTCGCCCTGGTGCGGGCGGCGAACTGACGAGGCTCCACAGGACGGCTGACGACGGCTCACGGCGGACACCGAGAACCATCGACCGAAGGCTCCCGGCAGCTGCCGGGAGCCACCGACGCATCGTACGGAACCCTTGCTTCCGGCGCCTGTGCGGCCACTCCCGGTGCCTGTGCGGCAGGTTCCGGCGCCTGTGCGGCAGCTCCCGGCACCGTGGTGCGGCAGCGCCGGGAACCGTGGCGCGACAGCCGCGGGCACCGCGCGGACGGCCGCCCGGGCCGCCGTCAGTTCTGCGAGGGCACCGACGGCGCGCCGCTGCCGGTGCCCGGCTCCAGGGCGTCAAGAGCCCTGCGCAAACCGGTGAGTTTGCGTTCGAGATGGGCTGCCGTGGCGACGGCCGCCGCGTCGGCGGAGTCGTCGTCGAGCTGTTTGGACAGGGCCTCGGCCTGCTCCTCGACGGCGGCGAGCCGCGCGGACAGTTCGGCCAGGAGACCGGCGGGCTCCTTGGTGTTCTCGGCCGCCGCCTTGCCGCCGCCCTCCAGCTGGAGGCGCAGCAGGGCCGCCTGCTCGCGCAGTTGGCAGTTCTTCATGTACAGCTCGACGAACACCGAGACCTTCGCGCGCAGGACCCACGGGTCGAAGGGCTTGGAGATGTAGTCCACGGCGCCGGCCGCGTACCCCCGGAAGGTGTGGTGCGGGCCGTGGTTGATCGCCGTGAGGAAGATGATCGGGATGTCCCGGGTCCGCTCCCGCCGCTTGATGTGCGCCGCGGTCTCGAAGCCGTCCATGCCTGGCATCTGGACGTCCAGGAGAATGACCGCGAAGTCGTCCGTCAGCAGCGCTTTGAGCGCTTCCTCCCCGGACGATGCCCGCACCAGCGTCTGATCGAGCGCAGAGAGGATGGCCTCCAGCGCCAGCAGATTCTCCGGCCGGTCATCGACCAGGAGGATCTTGGCCTTCTGCACCATGGCCCGCCCTCCTCGCCCCGGCGGTACACCGGGCGCCGCCCCAGGGGACGACTTTCTTGCGTCGTCCGTCCTTGTGCCGGTCATGGTAGCCGCACCCCGCCCGTCGCCACACCCTGTCACCGCGATGTCACTGTGCACGTAGCAGAAACGCAGTGGCGGACCAGAAGGTTCCCCGTATACCGCGGTTCTACACGGCGTCGGCCACACTCTGTCAGCAACTCCGCGTAGCGGTGCGGCTTCTCCGGACGCCTCACCGACGGTCCGCGAGAACGGCCGGGGGTGGGGCGGCGGCCACGCTCCGTCACTCCGTCCGCATCCACTGCTCCATCACCGACAACAGGTGATCGGGATCGACCGGCTTCGTCACGTAGTCGGAGGCCCCGGAGTCGATGGCCTTCTCCCGGTCGCCCTTCATCGCCTTCGCGGTGAGCGCGATGATCGGCAGCCCGGCGAACTGAGGCATCCTGCGGATCGCCGTCGTCGTCGCGTAGCCGTCCATCTCCGGCATCATGATGTCCATCAGAACGACCGTCACGTCGTCGTGCTGCTCCAGGACCTCGATGCCCTCGCGGCCGTTCTCGGCGTACAGCACCGACAGGCCGTGCTGCTCCAGGACGCTGGTGAGCGCGAACACGTTGCGGATGTCGTCGTCGACGATGAGGACCTTCTCGCCGTCGAACTGGAACCCCGCGCGCGTGGCCGTCGCGTCCTGCGCGGCGCCCTCCTGCCACTGCTCCTGCGCTCCCGCGCCGCCCCTGGGGCCGGGCTGCGGAACCCCGTCGGCGGGCTCCGCGGGCAGCGCGGCCCGGCGGCGGCGCCGGAACAGGGCGGCGGGCCCGGCGTGCCGCTCCGCGGCCTCCGCGGGCGCCGTCCCGGGAGCCGCGGTGTCCTCGACCGCGTTCCCCACGGCCTCGGTCAGGCCCTCCAGGGCGGGCAGCGCGGGGGCCGCGGGCGACGCGAGCTGGGCGTACCCCTGCGGCGGCAGTTCGCTCGGGTGCAGGGGCAAATACAGCGTGAAGGTGGAGCCTCGGCCCGGTTCGCTGGCCGCGTGGATCTCGCCGCCGAGCAGCCGGGCGATCTCCCGGCTGATGGACAGGCCCAGACCAGTGCCGCCGTACTTGCGGCTGGTCGTCCCGTCCGCCTGCTTGAACGCCTCGAAGATCACCCGCATCTTGCTGGCCGCGATGCCGATGCCGGTGTCCGCCACGGAGAAGGCGATCAGATCGCCGTCCGGGTCGCGCAGCGAACCGGCCTCCAGGAGCTGCTCGCGGATCTCGTTCGGCACGTCGTTGCTGGCGAGCCGGATGACGAGTTCCACCGCACCGGTGTCGGTGAACTTGACCGCGTTGGCCAGCAGATTGCGCAGTACCTGAAGGAGACGTTGTTCGTCCGTGTGCAGCGTCGCGGGCAGCTCCGGCGATACGCGTACGGAGAAGTCGAGCCCCTTCTCGGCGGTCAGTGGACGGAAAGTGGCCTCTACGTAGTCCACGAGTTGGACGAGCGCGATGCGCGTCGGGCTGACGTCCATCTTGCCCGCCTCGACCTTTGACAGGTCCAGGATGTCGTTGATCAGCTGGAGCAGGTCCGAGCCCGCGCCGTGGATCGTTTCGGCGAACTCCACCTGCTTGGGGGTGAGGTTCGCGTCGGCGTTGTCCGCGAGCAGCTTGGCGAGGATCAGCAGCGAGTTGAGCGGCGTCCGCAGCTCGTGCGACATGTTCGCCAGGAACTCGGACTTGTAGCGCATCGACACCGCGAGCTGCTCGGCCCGCTCCTCGAGGACCTGCCGGGCCTCCTCGATCTCGGTGTTCTTCACCTCGATGTCGCGGTTCTGCTGGGCGAGCAGCGCCGCCTTCTCCTCCAGCTCGGCGTTGGAGTCCTGGAGCGCCTTCTGCCGGTTCTCCAACTCCTCGGAGCGGTCGCGCAGTTGCTCGGTGAGCTCCTGCGACTGCTTGAGCAGCATCTCCGTCTTCGTATTGACGCTGATGGTGTTGACGCTCGTCGCGATCATCTCGGCGATCTGGCTCAGGAAGTCCTTCTGGATCTGCGTGAACGGCTGGAACGACGCCAGCTCGATCACCCCGAGCACCTTGCCCTCGAAGAGCACCGGCAACACGATGACCTGCGCCGGGGGCGCCTCCCCGAGCCCGGAGGCGATGCGCAGATAGCCCGAGGGCGTGTTGTCCACGAGGATCGTGCGGCGCTCCTTGGCTGCCGTGCCGATCAGCGTCTCACCGGGCCGGAACGACGTGGGCATCGACCCCATCGAGTAGCCGTAGCTGCCCAGCATCCGCAGTTCGTACGCGTCCTCGTCGCGCCCCGGGTCGTTCGCGTCGTCGGTGGCCATCGCGAGGAAGAACGCGCCGTGCTGCGCCGAGACCACCGGCGTCAGCTCGCTCATGATCAGCGAGGCGACGTCCTCCAGGTCGCGGCGGCCCTGCATCAGACCGGAGATGCGGGCCAGGTTGCCCTTGAGCCAGTCCTGCTCCTTGTTGGCGAGCGTGGTGTCGCGGAGGTTCGCGATCATCGTGTTGATGTTGTCCTGGAGGACCTGGATCTCGCCCGCCGCGTCCACGTCGATCTTCAGATTGAGGTCGCCGCGGGTCACCGCGGTGGCCACGGCCGCGATCGCGCGCACCTGCCGGGTGAGGTTCCCGGCCATCTCGTTCACGGACTCCGTGAGGTCGCGCCAGGTGCCGTCGATGTCCCGTACCCGCGCCTGGCCGCCCAGCTGGCCCTCGGTGCCCACCTCGCGGGCGACGCGGGTGACCTCCTCGGCGAAGGACGACAGCTGGTCGACCATCGTGTTGATGGTCGTCTTGAGCTCCAGGATCTCACCGCGCGCGTCGATGTCGATCTTCTTGGTGAGGTCGCCCTTGGCGATGGCCGTCGTGACCATCGCGATGTTGCGGACCTGACCGGTCAGGTTGGACGCCATGCCGTTGACGGACTCGGTGAGGTCCTTCCACGTGCCCGAGACGCCCGGGACGCGGGCCTGGCCGCCGAGGATGCCGTCCGTGCCCACCTCGCGCGCCACCTTGGTGACCTGTTCGGCGAACGAACTCAGCGTCTTCACCATGGTGTTGAAGGTGTCGGCGAGCTGCGCGACCTCGCCGCGCGCCTCGATCGTCACCGTCTTCGTCAGATCGCCGTTGGCGACGGCCGCGGCGACCTGGGAGATGTTGCGCACCTGCATGGTCAGGTTGTTGGCCATCAGGTTGACGTTGTCGCTGAGGTCCTTCCAGATGCCCGTGACGCCCGGGACGCGGGACTGTCCGCCCAGCTTGCCCTCGGTGCCCACCTCACGGGCGACCCGCGTGACCTGCTCGGCGAACGACGACAGCTGGTCGACCATCGTGTTCACGGTCGTGACGAGTTCGAGGATCTCGCCCTTGGCGTCGACGGTGATCTTCTTGGACAGGTCGCCGCGGGCGACGGCGGTCGTGACCTCCGCGATGTTGCGCACCTGGAGCGTCAGGTTGTTCGCCATGCCGTTCACGGACTGCGTCAGGTCCTTCCACGTACCCGACACGCCCTGCACCTCGGCCTGACCGCCCAGGATGCCGTCCGTACCCACCTCGCGGGCGACGCGCGTCACCTGCTCCGCGAAGGCCGAGAGCTGGTCCACCATCGTGTTGAGGGTGTTCTTCAGCTCCTGGATCTCGCCGCGCGCGTCCACGTCGATCTTCTGGGAGAGGTCGCCGCGCGCCACCGCCGTGGCGACCTGCGCGATGTTGCGGACCTGCGCGGTGAGGTTCCCCGCCATGCCGTTCACGGAGTCCGTGAGGTCGCGCCACACCCCGGCGACGCCGGGGACCTGCGCCTGGCCGCCGAGCCGGCCCTCCGTGCCCACCTCCCGGGCGACGCGCGTCACCTGGTCGGCGAAGGCGGAGAGCTGGTCGACCATGGTGTTGATGGTGTTCTTGAGCTCCAGGATCTCGCCGCGCGCGTCCACGTCGATCTTCTGGGAGAGGTCGCCGCGCGCCACCGCCGTCGTCACCTGGGCGATCTGGCGGACCTGGGAGGTCAGATTGCCCGCCATGAAGTTGACGGAGTCCGTCAGCTCCTTCCAGGTGCCGCTCACGCCGTCCACGCGCGCCTGACCGCCCAGACGGCCCTCGGTGCCCACGTCCCGGGCCATCCGCGTGACCTGGTCGGCCATCGAGGACAGCTGGTCCACCATCGTGTTCACGGTGTTCTTCAGCTGGAGCATCTCGCCGGAGACGTCCACGGTGACCTTCTGCGACAGGTCGCCGTTGGCCACCGCCGTCGTCACCTGCGCGATGTTGCGGACCTGGCCCGTGAGGTTGCGGAAGGCGGTGTTCACCGAGTCGGTGAGGTCCTTCCAGGTGCCCGCCGCGCCCGGCACCTGCGCCTGGCCGCCGAGCTGGCCCTCGGCGCCGACCTCGCGCGCCACCCGGGTCACCTCGTCACCGAAGGACGACAGCTGGTCCACCATCGTGTTCACGGTGTTCTTCAGTTCGAGCATCTCGCCCGCGACGTCGACCGTGACCTTCTGCGACAGGTCGCCGTTCGCCACCGCCGTCGTCACCGTGGCGATGTCACGGACCTGCGTCGTCAGATTCCGGAAGACCGTGTTGACGGAGTCCGTCAGGTCCTTCCAGGTACCGGCCGCGCCCGGCACGTTGGCCTGACCGCCGAGCTGCCCCTCCGCGCCGACCTCGTTGGCCACGCGCGTGACCTCGTCGGCGAACGTCCGCAGCGTCTCGGTCATCTGGTTGATGGTCCCGGCGAGCTGCGCCACCTCGCCGCGCGCGCTCACCCGCACCTTCTGCGACAGATCGCCGTTGGCGACGGCGGTCGTGACCTGGGCGATGCCGCGCACCTGCGCCGTCAGGTTCCCGGCCATCAGATTGACCGAATCCGTGAGGTCCTTCCACACGCCCGCGACGCCCGGCACCTGCGCCTGCCCGCCGAGCTCGCCCTCCGTACCGACCTCGCGCGCGACGCGGGTGACCTCCGAGGAGAACGAGGACAGCTGGTCCACCATCGTGTTGACGGTGTTCTTCAGCTCCAGCATCTCGCCGGCCACGTGCACCGTGACCTTCCGGGACAGATCGCCCTTCGCCACGGCGGTCGTCACCAGCGCGATGTCCCGCACCTGCGCCGTCAGGCGGTACGCCATCGTGTTGACCGAGTCCGTGAGGTCCTTCCACGAACCGGACATGCCGCGCACCCGGGCCTGCCCGCCCAGCTTGCCCTCCGTGCCCACCTCGCTGGCCACGCGCGTGACCTCGTCGGTGAACGTGGACAGCTGGTCCACCAGGTTGTTGACCGTGCGCCCGACCTTCAGGAACTCGCCGCGCAGCGGATGGCCGTTGCCGTCCGCCACGTGCGCGCGCAGCTCCATGCGCTGCTCCAGATCGCCGTCGGCGACCGCCGAGAGCACCCGGCCGACCTCGGAGACCGGACGTACGAGATCGTCGACCAGGTCGTTCGCCGCGTCGATGGCGGCCGCCCAGGAGCCCTCCATCGCCCCGGCCTGGAGCCGCTCTGTGAGCTTGCCCTCACGCCCCACCGTGCGCCGCACCCGCGACAGCTCTCCGGTGAGGTGCAGATTACGGTCCGCGACCTCGTTGAAAACGGCGGCGATCTCCGACATCGGGTCGTCGCCCGTGACCGTGAGCCGCTTGCGGAAATTCCCGTCCCGCATGGCCACGAGGGCGGTCAGCAGCCTGTTCAGGGCCGCCGCCTCCACCGTGACCGTCGTCCCGTTCCGCGGCTTGCGCTGACCGTTCAGGGACCGTCCGTCTTTCGCGCGCGTCTTACTGCCCCGCGTCGCAGCGCCAGACTCCACTGTGTCCCTCCCGCAAGGGTCGACCGTACTGCTCGTCTCAAGCCTGTCCAGTGTTTCACCACGGCCGAACCAGGCCATAACAGTTCGGCAGCTTCGCACACCGTCCGCACACCCTCCGGGCGGAAACACAGGCGACCGGCATCAGCATGGACGGCGAAGGTAAGTAACCTGGCATCCGGCTGTCCAACCACCCCGGTCCTGCCCGGCCAGGGCGGTGGCACACATATTCGGCGGGCATCGGAGGGGCGGCCGCACCATGGGACTGCAGATTCCCGGGGGACAACGGACGAGGAGCTCTGTGATCACCGCGCGCGCGGCTGCGACTTTCGAACCCGTCGGGCGTTCCGTCGCGACGGCCCGCTCGTTCGTCAGGGACACCCTTCAGGGGTGGGGGTTTTCGGACATCGTCGACGACGCGGTCGTCCTGACCAGCGAGCTGGTCACGAACGCCGTCGTGCACGCGGGCACCGCCGCCGACGTCCAGTGCCTGCGCACCGACGACACCGTCCGCATCGAGGTCTCCGACCGCTATCCCGAGCGCGAGATTCCCCTGCAGAACTCCCCCGCGACCATGGGCAGCCCCGACCGCGAGGGCGGCCGCGGCCTCCAGCTCTGCGCCGCGCTCGCCACCCGCTGGGGCGTCGACTACACCCCCACGCACAAACAGGTCTGGTTCCAACTCGACCTGCCCGACCGCCCCGTGGGCACCCGCACCGCCGGACCCACGCTGCCGCCCGACCTGCTGCCGATCACCGACGGCCGGGTCCGCGTCGCCGTCGTCCAGATCGACCGCGCGGGCGCCATCTCCGCCTGGAACGAGGACGCGGAGGAACTCTTCGGGTACGTCGCCGAGCAGGTCACGGGCAAGCCCCTCACGGACTTCGCCGCCTGGCCACACACCCCGGGGACCAGCACCGGCATCGCCGACGCCCTCCAGCTCTCGCGCTGGGAGGGCAGCTACGGCATCCGCGACGCCGACGGCCGCGTCACCCCCGTCTACGCCTCCCACCTGCGCGTCCGCGACTCCGACGGCGAGCCGTCCACGGTCTGTCTGCTCGTACGCGACGACGAGCGCGCCGTCCTGCAGACCCCGCTGCGCGGCCCGTCGCCGGAGTCCGGCGCCCTCAGCGAGCCGCACGCCGCCGACCCCTTCGAGGTCTTCATCGGCACCCCCACGCCCGAGGACCTGGACGGCCTGCTCCAGCGCACCGTCGAGCGCGCCCGCGACATGCTCGACGGCGACGCGGCCTTCCTGCTCCTGGCCACGGACGACGAGACGGAACTGGAGGTACGAGCCTCCACCGGCCTGCCCTCCGCCCGTCAGCGCTTCGCCCGCGTGCCCGTGGAGGCGGGCACCGGACGCTACGGCTCCGCCCGCATGCCCGCCGTCCACGAGGACCTCACGGTCGTCCCGGACGCGGTGCCCCTCCTGAAGGGCACGGGCATGCGCTCGGTCGTCACGGTTCCCCTGAAGGTCGAGGGCCGTCTCACGGGCTCCCTCGGCGTCGCCGCCGAGGCGCCGAACCGGTACTCGAACGAGGAGGCCCTGCGCCTGCAGTTCGCCGCCGACCGCATCGCCCTCGGCATCGAGTCGGCCCGGCTCGGCGATCTGCAGCGGCTGCGCCGCGGCTCCCTTTCCTTCCTCGTCGAGGCCTCCGACCTGCTCGCGGGCACCCTCGACCGGGACCAGACCCTGGCGCTCATGGCCCAGATGACGGTCCCCACGCTCGCCACCTGGTGCGCCGTCTACACCATCGCCGACCAGGCCTCGGAGCCGTACCTCTCGTACGTCCTGCACGAGGACGAGGAGCGCATCGACGGCTTGAAGGCGCTCCTCAAGAAGGTCGACCCGCCGGAGCCGGTGCCCACCCCGGGCGCCCGCGTCTGGAAGGCCCCGTCCGAGGCCGCCCACCAGTCGGCCCTGCGCACCTCCATGCGCAACCTCGGCCTCGGCGAGCCCATGTCGTCCCTGGGCGGCATCGGCACCTCTCTGTCCACGGCGTCCGCGGTGGGCGGCGAGACGGTCGTCCTGCCCCTGGTCGCCCGCAACCGCGTCATCGGCATGCTCACGCTCGGCAAGCCCGCCGACGAGCACTTCCGCCAGGAGATCCTGGAGCTCGCCGAGGACCTGTCCCGCCGGGCCGCCCTCGCCCTGGACAACGCCCGGCTGTACTCGGAGCGCACGGCCATCAGCCAGTCCCTCCAGCGCAGCCTGCTCCCGCCCGGCCTGCCCCAGGTCCCCGGCGTGGAGGTCGACGTCATCTACCGCGCGGCGGGCGAGGGCAACGAGGTCGGCGGCGACTTCTACGACCTGTTCCCCATCCGCGACGGCGCCTACGGCTTCGCCATCGGCGACGTGTGCGGCACCGGCCCCGAGGCCGCCGCCGTGACCGGCCTGGCCCGGCACGCGCTGCGCCTCCTCGCCCGCGAGGGCTTCGGCGGCCCCGCGGTCCTGGAGCGCCTGAACGCGGCGATCCTCGACGAGGGCGCCCGCAGCCGCTTCCTCACCCTCCTGTACGGCGAGTTGTGGCCCCAGGAGGACGGCTCGGCGGTCCTGAAGGTCGTCTGCGCGGGCCATCCGCTGCCGCTGCGCCTGCGCCAGGACGGCACGGTCGAGCCGTACGCGGAGCCGCAGCCGCTCCTCGGCGTCATGGAGGACCTCGAACTGTACGAGCAGACGATGACGCTCGACCCGGGCGACGTCCTGCTCTGCGTCACCGACGGCGTCACCGAGCGCCGCGAGGGCACCCGCATGCTGGGCGACGACGGCCTCGCGGACGTCCTGACGACCTGTACGGGTCTCACGGCGGGCGCGGTGGCGGCGCGCATCATGCGCGCGGTGGAGCGCTTCGCGACGGACGCGCCGTCGGACGACATGGCGATCCTGGCGATGCGCGTCCCGGAACTCCACAGCTGAACTCCCGGGCCGGTCCCCGTGCCCTTTCGCGGCGCGGGGACCGGCCCGGGAAACGAAGAAGGCCACCGCCTACGAGGCGGTGGCCTTTTCGAATGGAGCCCCCAAGCGGAATCGAACCGCTGACCTTCTCCTTACCATGGAGACGCTCTACCGACTGAGCTATAGGGGCCAGTTGCGCCTTTCGCGGTTTTCCGCGCGGCAACGAAATAAATCATACCCGAACATCCGGCGGTCTCGAACCACCCTGCTCCAGCGGCTAGAACGCCGGTTGGAGCAATCCTCCGAGCGCGTTGCACGCCGATACGATCCGCTGGAGGTCGCGCCGGGACAGCCAGGCGTCGACGGGCAGCGCCAGCGCCTCGTCCGCGGCCCGCTCCGTCTCCGGCAGCTCCACGTCCCGCCAGAACTGCGGGGTGCGGTGCAACGGCGTCTTCACGGGCACCCGGCAGTCGACTCCCTTGGCCCGCAGGACCCGCGCGAAGGCGTCCCGGTCCGGCCGCCCGTTGCCGGGCACGCGGACGACGTACTGCTGGTAGCTGTGGTTCTCGCCGTCGGCGGGGGTGTGCACGCCCTTCAGCCGGGCGGTGAGGTACGCGGCGTGCGTCCGCCGCCGCGCGACGTCGTCGTACGTCGCGCCCTGTTCACCTTCTTCGAGCACCAGCAGGCCGTGCCGCTGCCCGAGCACGTGCATCCGCGGCATGTCGGCCTGGCCCCCGAAGCGCCGTACGACGACGACAGCCGCCGTGCGCTCGGTGCGGACCGCGTCGACCGCGTCGACGCCGAGGCAGTACGTGGCCGGGTCGATGTCCGCGAACACCGGCATGGCTCCCGCGGAGATCACCGCTTCGGCGACCGAGGAACTCCCGTACGCGGGTACGACGACCTCGTCGCCGCTGCCTACGCCTGCCGCTCTGAGCAACGCTTCTGTCCCCATGTGACGGATGCTGATCGCGCAACGTGAACGGCAAGTAACGCAAAACAAAAAAGAGCTGGTCCCCGAACCGAAGTTCAGGGACCAGCTCTTATCAAATTTTGTTCGGCGGCGTCCTACTCTCCCACAGGGTCCCCCCTGCAGTACCATCGGCGCTGTAAGGCTTAGCTTCCGGGTTCGGAATGTAACCGGGCG